>CAJOIS010000014.1 GCA_905234645.1 uncultured Bacteroidales bacterium
GCCGAAGACACGGTGATGTTTCATTCTTATGTGTTTGCATCCCAGTCCATCCCAAAAGAAATAGAACTACGAATGAGAGGCCATTCCCTGCCCGACAACGCCAAAATCTCCTTGGATCAGCTTCGGTATCTCACACTTCCCTACTACGACTACGACGGCAATGTACAAATCGGTGAAATGGTATGCAACAAAGCCATCGCCCATGATTTGCTTTGCATCTTCAAAACCTTGTTTTCGCAGGCATATCCCATCTATAGCATCCGCTTAGTGGACGATTTTGATGCCGACGACGAAGCCTCGATGCGGGCCAACAACACCTCTTGCTTCAACTACCGCAACAAAGCGGGCGTCAACATGCTTTCGCGCCACGCCATGGGTATGGCGGTTGACATCAACCCGTTGCAAAACCCTTGTGTGAGAGGCAAACGTATTCGCCCGACAACAGCAGAGGAGTACGCGGATAGAAGCCAGGATTTCGAGCACAAAATCGACAAAAACGACTTCTGTGTGGAAGTCTTCACTTCTTATGGGTTCAAATGGGGAGGCCGCTGGAACAGCACGAAAGACTACCAGCATTTTGAGAAATAATCGGACATAAAAAATGTAGAGACGCGCCATGGCACGTCTCTACAAATGTTTTGATGTTTAATTGCTTTACGCCAATTCGAACTGCTCCAAGAACTTCAGGTCGTTCTCGAAGAACAATCTCAGGTCGTTGATGCCGTATTTCAGCATGGCGATGCGTTCCACGCCCATGCCGAAAGCGAAGCCGGTGTATTTCTCCGGGTCGATGCCGCTGGCGATAAGGATGTTGGGGTCGCACATGCCACAGCCCAAAATTTCAACCCAACCCGTGTGCTTGCAAATGTTGCAGCCCTTGCCACCGCAGATGTTGCACGAGATGTCCATCTCGGCTGAGGTCTCAGTGAAGGGGAAATACGAAGGACGGAAACGCACCTTGGTGCCCTCGCCGAAGAACTCCTGCACGAAGTGGTACAAGGTCTGCTTGAGGTCGGCAAACGACACGTTCTCGTCGATGTACAAACCCTCAATCTGGTGGAAGATGCAGTGGGCACGTGCCGAGATAGCCTCGTTGCGGAACACGCGGCCGGGAGCGATGATGCGGATGGGAGGTTGGTTCTTTTCCATCACGCGAACTTGCACACTTGACGTATGGGTGCGCAGCAGCACATCCGATGCCTTGTTGACATTGGGCTCCTTGCTAATGAAGAAGGTGTCCTGCATGTCGCGGGCAGGATGATCGAGCGGGAAGTTCAAGGCCGAGAACACATGGTAGTCGTCCTCGATTTCGGGACCTTCGGCAATGGTAAAGCCGAGGTGCGAGAAAATCTCGTTGATGTCGCGGCGCACGATGGACAGCGGGTGACGGGCACCCTTCATGTCGGCGGCGGGCATGCTCATGTCGAAACCCGCATCGTTGCTGTGCTGGCTCTCAAATTTCTGGAGTTGTTCTTCCACCTTGTCTTGCACGGTGTTCTTCAACTCATTGAGCTTCATGCCCATCTCCTTGCGGAGTTCGGGAGCCACATTCTTGAAGTCGGCAAACAAAGCGGGGATGACACCCTTCTTGCTCAGATAGGTGATGCGGAAGTTTTCCAAGGCCTCCTTGCTGTCGGCCTGGAAGTCACGCACCTGGGATAATATCTCTTCGATTCTTTCTTTCATGGAAGTAACAATTAATGGCAGCAGCTTTTCCCACAGTTCTTTTCGATGGTGATGGAGAGGATGGTGACAGCCTCAACGGGGACATCACCAGGACCTGTCTTCACGGCAGCAATCTTGTCGACAACATCCAAACCTTCGGTCACTTCGCCAAACACGGTGTAATCGCCATCGAGATGGGGAGTGCCACCCACGGTCTGGTATGCCTGACGCTGACGGGCGTTGAACACCTTGCCCATGCGGCTTTCAAACATATCCAAGGTCTTCTCGTCGTACACCTTGCCTTGCACGATATAGAACTGCGAGCCACTAGAGGCTTTCTTGGGATTCACCTGGTCGGGCTTGCGGGCAGCAGCCAAGGCGCCTTTCTTGTGAAAATGGTTGTCCGTAATCTCAGCAGGGACGGTATAACCCGGGTCGAGACGACCGTCGGCATTCTGTCCGCCTTGAATCATGAATTGGTTGATGACGCGGTGGAAAAGCGAACCATTGTACCAGCCTTCGTCGATCAACTTGATGAAGTTGTCGCGGTGCTGCGGAGTGTCGTTATAAAGTTTTGCTTTGATGGTCCCCATGCTGGTCTTGATGACGACGACGGTTTCCTTTTCTGTTGCTTTCTGCGCTTGGCAAGTCAATCCGACCAGAACCAAAGCGGCTAAAATCAGTCTTTTCATATTTTGAAATGTTTTATTGTTGTCGATTATATCATTCGTTTACGAGAGAATACGTTACCTCAAGTCGCATTTTCTTGTCTTGTGTCGACTGCGGACCATTGATAAGCATGCGATAGGCGTTATAGCCGGCCCCGTTGATACCCAAACTCAAGCCGTGGTTTTCTCTCTTTTCCGAGATCACTTTCTGCATATATTCCGAAATGCGGAAGATCACAGCCTTCTCGGTGGAGTTGTAACTGCCTCCAAAATAACTGGTGCCTTCGTAATAGTCGGGCAAGAGATAGGTGGTGCTATCAGCATTGAAGCCAAGCAGTATGAAGTTGGATGGCAAGCGGAATACGGAATCCACCGACGTTTCGTCAACAGGCAGCACGAGTTTGGCCTCATTGATGACGATGTGGCTACCCTCAAGCGAGTCGCTCCAATGCTCTAAATGAGGCAGATAAAGACGTGTCCTGATACCACCCATGGTCTGCAGATAGGCTGTCTGTTGTCCTAATGCCACATTGCCGTTGACAAGCTGGTCAACGAACTCGGGGCTGCCTTGCGTGTAGTCATGGTCGATATGGTTGAAAAACACATCCGATGAGGTCACATAATAGTCGTAACGCATCGCTTTCTCAGGCGTTTCTGCATTATGATAATAAAGTTGCAACAACGTGTAAGTGTTATCGGTCATGCTTACCAAAGTAATGGCGCCAGGTTGGCTTATGGGGTCACATGCCACATAAAGACCCTTGAAAGCGTTTTTGAAATAGTCAGGTTGGGTGTAAGACGTTGAATCAAGATTCATCAGATACTCTCCCAAAGCGGCACTAAGCGGGATACGAATGATGGCATGACGAACGGTGTCGGTGTTCAGCACATGCATTGCGGTTTTAGGATAAGGCCTGAACTGATATCCGTTGGCGTGATCGATGGGGTTGAAATCAACCATAGAGTGGTTGTAATAAGAAGAACTGCTCGACAAAGAATCAGTCATCTCGTACACATGGACGGTTTGCATGACGGTGGTGTCGCCATAATAATTGGCGATGCTCAGCTGTAGCACCAAGGAGTCCAACACGGGGTTGGCGCCGAAACTCTGACCAGCCAACGACAAGCGGAACTGTGAGAAGAAGCCTGCTTCGGAGGTGCCAAAGACAGGGTCTTTCATACTACCCAATAGCGCATAGCTGACATTTTTTGTGCTGACGGAGTCAAAATAGGAATGACACACGATTTCCACCGTGTCGGTATGGTAAACGCCGATGTAGTCGCTATCGGAAATGAGGTTATTGCCAATGGTCTCGGGCGACTTCTTGCAAGCCGCAAAAGCCAACAGCAACGTGCCCATCATTAATGCCAAGCAAGTTCGAGCGGTTGAATGATATGTTTTCATTGATGTTCGGAATTTTTTCGTTTGATGTTATTCGCGATGAATTAACTCGAAAAGGCTGTTCTTATTGTTTTTGCAGGATGGCATCGTAAAATTCGTTGCATGCCTGGGCATAGTGCACCTGTTCCTTGTAGGTCAGCACAGGCTTCTTGACCGTCTGCAAATACTCTTCAATCTCGGGGTTGAGATGCTCCGTGCTGATGACGATGCCGTCGGAATAGTCGATGGCGGCCTTGGTCAAGTTGACATAGTTGGCCTCCTTAAAGTATTTGAGGTCCTTGGCTGTCATGCCCGGAAGCTTCATTTTCTTTTCGAAGCCAGCCTTGAAATCTTCCGTAAAGGCGTCGTCGTAAATGGAATAAATGATCTTCGACTCATTGAACAACGGGTTGTCCCTGACGTTCATGGCCCGCTTGATGTAGACAGGCATCAAAGCCGAAATCCAGCCGTGGCAGTGGATGACATCGGGCGACCAATTGAGTTTCTTCACCGTCTCGATGACGCCACGTGTGAAGAACACGCAACGGCTGTCGTTGTCCTCGCAAAACACGCCATTTTCGTCATACATCAAGTATTTCTTCTTCGTGAAAAAGTCGTCATTGTCAATGAAATAAATCTGCATCCTCGCCTTTTGTATCGAAGCCACCTTGATGATCAAGGGGTGGTCGGTATCGTTGATGATGAGATTCATACCCGACAGGCGAATCACTTCGTGGAGCTGGTTGCGACGCTCGTTGATGATGCCATAGCGAGGCATGAAGATGCGGATTTCCTTACCGCTTTCTTGAGTGGCCTGAGGCAGGTAGCGCCCGACGAGACTCATCGGCGTTTCCGGCAAGTAGGGGGCGATTTCCTGATGGACGAATAGTACTCTTGTCTTGCTTGTCATGGGCTGTTTGTCTTGCTTTGAAACTACAAAATTACGCATTTAAGAAAAACCTTATCTTTGCCGATTGAAAACAGCGCTCGCCATGGAATACGAACACTTTGAAAATCAGGAACATGAATGGGAGTCAAACCTCAAGGTGACCGAGGGCGTCGACGGACCCATCCAAGTCAACCCGAACGCCTTGGAGCGCATGAAACGCCATCATCAGCAACTCATGCCGCTCGAATGGTATGTCAACGGTATCCTGCAAGGCGACCGCGTGGCACTCAGCAAGGCCATCACCCTAGTGGAGAGCGCCTTGCCCAAGCATCAGGAGTTGGCGCAACAAATCATCGCAGAGTGTTTGCCTCATTCCGGCAAGGCCTTGCGACTAGGCATCACAGGCGTGCCTGGCGCTGGAAAGAGCACCTTCATTGAAGCTTTGGGCGTGCATCTGTGCAACAAAGGCCAGAAACTCGCGGTCTTGGCCATCGACCCATCAAGCCAACGCTCCAAGGGCAGTATCTTAGGCGACAAGACACGTATGGAAACGCTCTCCGTGCATCCCAACGCCTACATCCGACCCTCGGCCTCGGCGGGCACCTTGGGTGGTGTGGCCAGAAAGACACGCGAGACGATAATTCTCTGCGAAGCAGCGGGGTACGACACTATCTTTGTAGAGACGGTGGGCGTGGGACAATCCGAGACGGCGGTGCATTCCATGGTCGATTTCTTCCTTTTGATCCTCATCAGCGGTGCTGGCGACGAGCTGCAAGGTATCAAGCGCGGCATCATGGAGATGGCCGACGGCATCGCCGTAAACAAAGCCGATGGCGACAATGTGATGCGCGCCAACCGCGCCGCTGCCGAATGCCGCAACGCGCTGCATCTCTTCCCCCTGCCCGAGTCGGGACAAGAACCCAAAGTGATGACCTGCTCCGCCTTGACGGGTTTCCAGATTGACGAGGTGTGGCAGATGGTCGCTGACCACGTGCAGGCCATCCGTGACAACGGTTACCTCTACAAGAAACGCGCACAGCAAGATGTTCAAATGATGTTCGACACCATGGATGCCGCCTTGAAGAACGATTTCTACCAAAACCAATTGGTGGCCGACCTTTTGCCCTTAGTTGAAAGCGATGTGCGCGGCCAAAGGATGAGCGCCTATATCGGGGCGCAGAAATTGCTGGATGCTTATTTTAATATGCTGAAACGGGAATAATCATTCCGACATTATTCGATATTCCTCCGCCTTCGTCTCATCTCCATTGAGGGTATATAATTCGTATAAATTGCGATACACCTCCTTACGGACGTTTTCTTCCGCCTTAGTAAAAGGCCCTTCGCCTAATTTGGCTAACACGCGCTCATATTCCGCTATCAATTTCTGACCTTCCTCGCCGTTGGCTTCCATGGTCTTAGCGTTGTTGAAGGCAATCATCCAATCTCTTAGTGCCATATTTTCTTTATTTTGTTTGCCGTTGAATTATTATTGTTATCTTTGCGCAAAATTAGTAAATCCAACAAAAAACAACGAAAATATTTAGAAATGGACTCAAGAATTGCCATGAACCCCAATCGTCTGGTGCAGTACCTCCAGAAGCCTGCAGCAGAGTTCACTCGCGCTGACATCATCCGTTATTGCGAGGAAAACCAAATCGAATTCGTCAACTTCCACTATTGTGGATGGGACGGCAAGCTGAAGACCTTGAACTTCGTGATCCACAGCCTCGAACACCTCGAGAACATCCTCACCGCCGGTGAGCGTGTCGACGGCTCGAGCCTCTTCCCCTTCATCGAAGCCGGCAAGAGCGACCTCTATGTGGTGCCGAAGTATAAGACGGCCTTCCGCAACCCCTTCACCGAGACACCTACCCTCGACATCCTCTGCTCGTTCTACAACCGCGACGGCGAGCCTTTCGAGAGCTCACCTGAGCACATCCTCCACAAGGCTCACGAAGTCTTTAAGAAGACCACGGGCTTGCAGATGGAGACCATGGGCGAGCTGGAATACTATATCATCGCCGACGACGAGGAAATCTACGAAGTGCCTGACCAGAAGGGCTACCATGAGAGCGCCCCGTTCAACAAGTTCACCGAGTACCGCGTCGAGGCCATGCGCCTCATCGCCCAGGCTGGCGGCTTGATTAAGTACGGTCACTCCGAAGTGGGTAACTTCACCTACGACGGCAAGATCTACGAGCAGAACGAAATCGAGTTCCTGCCCACCAACATCGAAGACGCCGCCGACCAACTCGTGGTCGCCAAGTGGATCATGCGCCAGCTGGCCTACGAATACGGCGTCACCCTGACCTTCGCCCCGAAGATCACTGTGGGCAAGGCTGGAAGCGGCATGCACGTCCACTGCAAGTTCACGAAGGACGGCAAGAGCGTCATGGTCAACAAGGGCGAACTCAGCGACTACGGCAAGAAAGCCATCGCCGGCTACATGGTGGCTGGCACCTCGCTGCCTGCCTTCGGCAACCCCAACCCGCTGTCGTTCCTGCGCCTCGTGCCCCATCAGGAAGCCCCGACCTCGCTGTGCTGGTCCTACAGCAACCGCAGCGCCTTGGTGCGCGTGCCGCTGGGCTGGATCAACAATGGCAAGGACATGTCGGCCAACGCCAACCCGCTGGAGAAGAAGTCGAACAAGGACTTCAGCGAGAAGCAGACCTTCGAATGGCGCGCCTCCGACGGCTGCGCCGACATGTACCTGCTGATGGCCGCCCTCTGCGCCGCCGCACGTCATGGCTTCGAGATGCCCAACGCACTCGAAATCGCCGAAAAGACCTACGTCGGCCTCGGCGTCAACATCCACGACGACAAGAACAAGAAATTGCAGGAGTCGCTGGAACAACTGCCCGACAGCTGCGTGGCCGCCGCCAAGGAACTCGACAAGGACCGTGAGATCTACACCGCCAAGGGCGTGTTCTCCGACGCCATCGTCGACTACATGATCAAATACCTCACCAGCTTCAACGATGCCAACCTCCGCAAGGAACTGGGCAACGACACCGAGAAGATCCTGAAATTGGTGAAGGAAAACATTCACGTAGGATAATTTGGTTTTTCGGCCATAGCCGAAAAAAACATTGAAATGCCATGACAAAGGACAAGATATTCAGTTGGAGATTTTGCCTTTGTTGTGGCATTTTCATTTGGTTTCTCGTCAACCTGCTGCAGGGTATCTTCACCGAAATACAGGAGGACGAGGCCTATTATGCCCTCTTTGGAGAACACCTCGCCTGGGGCTATTACGACCACCCACCCATGGTGGGGCTGATGACCTTTTTGAGCAGCATTTTCTTTTCGGGCACTTTGGGTGTTAGGTTCTTTACGATTATTGCGTCTTGTCTGTCGTTGTTCGTTATGTGGTTGACGGCCATAAGTCGGCCCAAGGTCGTTGAGCCTGTCGAAACGCCGACATCTTCGGAACGGCCCTTCGACAAGCTTAGGGACCTAGAACCAAAAAGCATATTATTGTTCTTCATCATTGCCTGCTCCATCGTGATGTTCAACATCTATGGTTTCATCACCACGCCAGACGCGGGTCTCATCTTGTTTTCGGCCTTTTTCCTATTGTTCTACCAACGCTATCTGTCCGACAAATCTTGGAAAAACGCCCTGCTCATGAGTATCATGATGGCCTTGATGGTTTACAGCAAATACCACGCTTTTCTGCTACTGGGATTGATCGTGCTGTCCAACCTCAAACTGCTGAAGGAAGGCAAATTCTGGGTGGCCTGTTTCTTGACCTTGGCTTTACTGGCGCCGCACATCATTTGGCAGGTGCAAGCCGATTTTCCGAGCTTCCGCTACCATCTCTCAGGACGCAACGAGCCCTTCCGATGGAATTATTTCTTGGAGTATCTGCCCAACCAGTTGCTGGTATTCAATCCGTTTACTTTTGGGGCTATTGTTTATGTGCTAATAAAAAAAGACAAGACCAGCTTGCCGCACATAGATTGGCTGCGCCGAATGCAAAGCATTTCCATCCATCCCACAACCCAGCGCGGGAATGACATGCACGGCAAGCCGGTCTTTGAGCGGGGATTAAAGTTTATCTTGGTTGGGTTCTTCGTCTTCTTCTGGCTGATGGCCTTCCGAGGCCATGTGGAGCCGCATTGGACCATCGTTTGTGTCATCCCCATGGTGGTGTTGCTCTATCGCAACGCGGTGACTAACGACAAATTAAAGAAGTACACCTATTTCTTCATCCTTCCTTCCCTTCTTCTGATTGTCGCTATTAGGATTCTCATCCTTACGCCGCTTGCAGATCGCTTTGGCTATCACGGCAAGAAGAACTATTACACAGCTATTGAAACGGTGGCTGGAGATAATCCTGTCGTATTCCAAGGCTCATTTCAAGAACCTGCGTTGTACCATTATTTCACAAGTAATGAAAGTGCCGCGTTGAAAAGCTACTACGACCGTAAGACACAGTATGACTTATGGCAATTCGACAAAGAGTGGATCGGCGAGCCCGTGTTCGTTTGCTCGCCATACCATAGACTATCAAAGGATTACAAGATCAACGGAGTTGAGTTTAAAGGGTTTTTGGCTGAGCATTTCCAATCGGCAAATCGATTGGTGACGTCGTACCGCATCATAAACGCCGAAACGACACAAACGCCCGTATTCCATCGTGGTGACACCCTAACGGTTGACTTCTCCATTCATAATCCTTATGATCAGGCGGTAGATTTCCATCACCCTGAATTCGACCTTTGTATCAAAGCGCAATACCTGCCTGGTGACGATTTCAGCTATTGTTATTACAACGATGACATCGTCATTCCCGCCCACAAAACCTACCATGGGCATTTGTATACCGTTATCGGCGACGATGTCGAGATGGGCAAAAAACACTTTGCCCTTGGCATAGGCGATGGCATCTCTTCTTTTGTGACAGAAGAAAGCCTGAAAGACATTATAGTCAAATAGTTATTTGCTTTCCCTAAGTTGGGCCTGTAAGGCTTCCTGCTCACGCAAACGATTACGGACTTCGTTGATGTTGTTGAGCTTCTTTTTCTTATCGATCATCTTCTGCTCACAGTCGCCGATGGTTTCCAGCACCTGCCGCATCACCTTATCTTTCTCCATCAAGAACGCATGGACAACACCTTCCGAGGAACGAATGGACTGTATGAGGCTAAGACGACGTTCTGCCGTGAGGCTGTTTTGGATGAGAAAGAGATAGTCGAGACGGGGATTGAAGGAATAGAGCACCTTGTCCTTGCGGACGAGTGAGACCAAGTTGTAAACATTGTAGTTCTCACCAGCTGTATAGTAAAAGAAAGAGAATCCTGTCCCTTCAAACTCCAGGTCGTCGTAGCGCACCAAGTCGATGGAGAGCTTGTTGTTGATACTCCACGCCAGCTTATAGTCAGGCAGGCTCGAATTGATGCCAATGACAGTGGTGCCGTCAAACGAAGCGATTTGTATTCTCTTGTCTCTGGGATTCATGCCGCAAAGATAGTATTATTTCAGTAATACTGGTCATATAGGCTTTAGAAAGCATGTCATTCCCGCGAAGGAATGTGTGATGGCATGGAATCTTTGCTTTCTGAAGCCGTCTCCCATAGATTCCAGCTCACGCACACGCCAACGTTGGAATGACATGGGAGACTATTTATCACCCTTCGCCAAACAATGTCTTGCAAGTCTTCTCGGCCGCCAACTGTTCGGCACCCCGGATGGAACGATCGTAGGCATCGGAATAGGGCGTTCCGTCTATGACAACCTGAACATGGTATTCTTTCTTATGGCCGTCGCCACTTTCATCGAGGAGTTGAAACACCAGCTTCTTCTTGTTCTTTTGCGACCATTCAAGCAACTTGCTCTTGAAGTTGACGTCTGTATTCTGCAACTCCTCCAGATCGATGTGCACTTTGACGATGCGTTCGATGATGATTTTTTTGGCGAAGTCAAAGCCTCTGTCAAGATAGATGGCACCCATGAGAGCCTCAAAGGCGTTGCCACCCATCGAGCGGGCATTATTACCCATGTCGGGGGCGTGACGGATATAGTTGTCAAAACCGAGTTTTTGGGAGAGCTTGTTTAGCGACACGCGACTCACGATGCGGGAGCGCATCTCTGTAAGGAAGCCCTCGGGCTGTGTGGGATAGGTGTGGAACAGGTAGTCGGCCACTGCAGTGCTTAAAACAGTGTCGCCAAGGTATTCCATGCGCTCGTTGCTGACGTGGTAGTTGCCTACCGTCTCGGCCGCCACCGACTTATGGGTGAAGGCCACCCGATAAAGGTTGATATTTTTGGGATAGAAGCCAAAAATATTATGGATATATTCATAAAGATCCCTGTCCTTGGGGTCCTTGGGTCGCGAAAGCTGCAGGAAGAGAGCCATCTTAATGTTAGAACTTTTTGAAAATCAAGGTGGCATTTTGTCCACCAAAGCCAAATGAGTTGGAGAGCGCGTAGTTGATATCGCGCTTTTTGGCTTTGTTGAAGGTGAAATCGAATCGGCTGTCGATGTTCGGGTCGTCGTCGAAGTGATTGATGGTGGGCGGAATGATACCGTTATGTAAGGCCAGCACGCTGGCGATGGCTTCCACTGCGCCAGCACCTCCTAAAAGGTGGCCTGTCATTGACTTCGTGGAGTTGATGCTGATGTCGAAGGCATGCTCGCCAAACACCTTTTGGATGGCGAGGGTTTCTGCCAAGTCACCCATAGGTGTCGAGGTGCCGTGAGCGTTGATGTGGTCGATGACATCAGGGCTAATCTCGGCATCCTTCAAGGCGCGTTGCATGCTGAGCACGCCGCCTTCGCCCTCGGGATGAGGAGCTGTGATGTGATAGGCGTCGGCCGATTCACCGCCACCCACGACTTCGGCATAGATCTTAGCGCCACGTGCAACGGCGTGTTCGTATTCCTCAAGAACGAGGCAGCCCGCACCTTCACCCATGACGAAGCCGTCACGATTAAGGTCGAAGGGACGTGACGCCGTCATTGGATCCTCGTTGCGTGTCGACAAGGCTTTCATGGCGTTGAAACCACCTATGCCGAGTTGTCCGATAGCAGCACCTGCGCCACCGGCGACGACAGCCTGGCATTTACCTAAACGGATGTAGTTGAAAGCTTCGATGATGGCGTGCGTCGAAGAGGCGCAGGCCGACACGGTGGCGAAGTTAGGGCCACGGAAGCCGTATTTGATGGAGATGACGCCACCGGGCATGTTGACGATCATCTTAGTGATGAGGAAAGGCCCAAAACGTGGCGTGCCGTCGCTTTGGGAATATTCCATCACCTCGTTGTACAAGTGGTTAACGCCACCGATACCAGAAGTCATAATAACGCCCACCTCATCCAAGTCGCTATTCTCGGCAGAGATGCCAGAGTCGGCAACAGCTTCGTCAGCGGCGATGAGGGCAAATTGGGCGAAGTGGTCGTACTTGCGTACGTTCTTCTTCTCAAAATAGTTTTCGGGGTCGTAATCCTTTACCTCACAGGCAAAGTGCGTCTTGTACAAAGTAGAATCGAAACGGGTAATCTCACCAGCACCGTTTTTTCCATTTACCAATCCCTCCCAGAAATCCTTGACGGTGTTTCCTATGGGTGTGATGGCTCCGAGGCCCGTGATGACTACGCGTTTCGATTCCATGTAGTTTTTATTTGGTTAACAATACTGAAAATTAATTTTCAGCGCGCATCTTTTCGATAAGACGAACCACGTCACCCACGGTGACGATGCTTTCCTGTTGGTCGTCCGGGATGGAGAGATTGAAGCTCTTTTCGAATTCCATCATCAGTTCGACGGTGTCGAGAGAATCGGCACCCAGGTCGTTGGTGAAGCTAGCTTCCATAGTGACTTCCGAAGGGTCAACACCCAGCTTTTCAGCAATAATCGGAACGATTTCATTCAAAATTTCTTGCATAGTTTTCAATTTTAAGTGAATAAATAAAACTCGTTTTCGGCGGCAAAGGTACAACTTTTTTTTATAACAACATATTTTTTCGTTTTTTTGGCATTTTAGAGACAATTTTATCCCAGTTCAAGTTATTCTTCGTATCTTTACACCATAATTTGAACCACTATGGAGACTGCGGAGAAAAGACTTTTCCTTTTGGATGCCTATGCATTGATATACAGGGCTTTCTTTGCCTTGAACAAAAACCCGCGCCTTAACTCGAAAGGCGTTAACACCTCGGCGGTGATGGGTTTCCTTAACTCTCTTTATGAAATCCTGAAAAACGAGAAGCCCACCCATATCGGCGTGGCCTTCGATGTGGCTGGCACCGCGCAACGCCAAGAGGAATACAGTGAATACAAGGCCAACCGTGAGAAGATGCCCGACGACCTCCGTGATGCCATTCCTTATATTATTAGACTCATCGAGGCCTTCAACATCCCCATCTACGGCGTGGAAGGCTACGAGGCCGACGATGTCATTGGAACGATGTCGAAAATGGCTGAAAAACAAGGCTTCCTTACCTATATGATGACGCCCGACAAGGACTTTGGACAACTCGTCACCGACAAAGTCCTGCTATACAAACCCGCCAAATTCGGCGAACCGGCACAAATATGGGGACCAAAAGAGGTCTGCGAACGTTACGGCATCCAAGATCCCAAACAACTCATCGACATTTTGGGACTTTGGGGCGATGCTGCGGACAACATTCCAGGCATCCCTGGCATCGGAGAGAAGACAGCGGCCATTCTCGTTGGTAAATACGGCAGCGTGGAGAACCTCATTGCCCACGCCGACGAGCTGAAAGGCAAGCAAAAGGAGAACGTCATCGAGTTTGCCGAACAAGGCTTGATGTCGAAGGCTTTGGCGACCATCAACTTGGAGGTGCCTGTGGAATTCAACGAGGAAGAACTGAAAGCCAAGGAACCCAACCTTCCAGCGTTGATGGCCCTTTTCGAAGAACTGGAGTTCAAGACTTTCGCCAAGCGCTTCTTAGAGGATTATAAGGGGAAACATGGAGTTGACTCCCCCCTGTCCCCCTCTCAGAGGGGGACTCAACCCACAGGGGCTTTGGTGGGGAGTCAACAGCCCAAACTATTCTCTTCCGACGAAACTTTCGACCTCTTCCACCAAGGCGGTGATACTGGCGACTTGCTGGCCTTCTCCGACAAGGACTCGGCAAAGACGGTGAAACATGACTACAAACTCGTGGAAAGCGAAGCTGACATCAAGGCTTTGGTGGAACTGCTTTCCAAGCAGCCACAATTCGTCTTCGACACCGAGACCACTAACATTGACGTATATTCTGCCGAACTGGTAGGGCTCTCCTTCGCCATTAAGGCGCATGAGGCTTGGTATCTGCCCATGCCTGCCGACCAGGAGGAATGCCAAAAGAAATTGGAGTTGCTGCGGCCTTTGTTCGAGAACGAAAGCATCCTCAAAATCGGGCAGAACCTGAAATACGACATCTCCATGCTGGCGCAATACGGCATTGCAGTGAAAGGAAAAATGTTTGACACCATGCTGGCACATTACCTCCATGAGCCCGAGCAACGCCACAACATGGACTACCTCGCCGAGGTCTATCTCAACTATTTCACCATCCCCATTGAAGACCTCATCGGCAAAGGAAGGATTCAGAAAACCATGCGTGAGGTGCCGATTAGCTTGGTCAAGGAATATGCTGCCGAAGATGCCGATATTACATTGCAACTTTATGAGAAACTGCAGCCTTTGCTGAAAGAAAACGGCGTGGAAAAGCTGTTCTATGAAATCGAAATGCCGCTGGTACCCGTACTCAGCCGCATGGAGGCCAACGGCGTGAAGATTGACACGGAAAACCTGAAGCAAATCAGCGAGGAGTTCGGCGGAGAAATCCATAAAATCGAGGAAGAGATTTACAATTTGGCAGGAACGCCGTTCAACATTGCCTCGCCGAAACAACTAGGTGAAATCCTTTTCGAGAAACTAAGAATCGACGAGAAAGCCAAGAAAACCAAAACAGGACAATACGCCACGGGCGAGGAGGTGCTGCAAAAACTCCTGCACAAACATCCCATCGTACAGAAGATTTTGGACTACCGCTCATTTACCAAGCTGAAGTCAACCTATCTGGATGCACTGCCTGCTTTGGTCAACCCGAAAGATGGACTGATTCACACCTCCTACAACCAAGCCGTTACCGCTACGGGGCGTTTGAGTTCCAACAACCCGAACTTGCAGAACATCCCCGTGCGCACGGCTCAAGGTCGCGAGATCCGTCGCGCTTTTGTGCCGCGAAGCGATGCCTATACTCTTTTGGCGGCAGACTACAGCCAAATCGAGTTGCGCATCATCGCCCATCTGAGCCAAGATCCTGCCATGGTCGCCGACTTCAACCTCGGCCACGACATCCACGCTGCCACGGCGGCTAAAGTGTTCCACGTGCCGATGGAGCAGGTGACCAAAGAACAGCGCAGCCGCGCCAAGGCTGTCAACTTCGGCATCATCTACGGCATGTCGGCTTTCGGTCTGGCAGAACGCATGGAGCTCTCGCGCAGCGAGGCCGCCGACATCATCAAGAAATACTTTGAGGAGTATGCTGGCATCAAGGAATACATGAACCGCAGTATCGCTTTGGCACGCGAACGTGGCTATGCCGAGACCATCTTGGGTCGTCGCCGTTACCTCCGCGACATCAACGGCTCGAACAGCGTGGTGCGTGGCTTCGCCGAGCGCAACGCCATCAACGCGCCCATCCAAGGCAGCTCCGCCGACATGATCAAGATTGCCATGATTGGGATCCACGAGGAACTGCAACGACTGAAGATGCAGTCGAAGATGATTCTTCAGGTACACGACGAATTGGTTTTCGACGCACATTTGGACGAACTTGACGCATTGAAAGCCATCGTTCAAGACAAAATGGTGAATGCTTTGCCGCTGTCGGTGCCAGTCATCGTTGAAATGAATACTGGGGACAACTGGTTGGAAGCGCATTAATTATGAATTTAAGATGAAAAGAAGTTTAGTCATATTCTTTCTGCTGACATCCATGTCCCTGTTGATGGGACAGCCTGTGGCGAACACCGACCTGACGCAGAAAAAGTTGGAAGTCGAGCGTTTGCCCGACATGACTATGCCGCGTGCCGGACATACCTCGTTTTATGCTAATGGTGAGCTGACGGTGGTAGGCGGACACACGTCGGGATTTGTCCTGACCCCTACTGCCGAATATTTCAGCGAAGGCTCGTGGCACACGATGCCCACCGTATATCCGCACGACAACGGCATGGCGGTGGTGATGAACAAAGGTCAGCGGGTGCTTATTGCCGGAGGTCACGAAAAGAATTTGGGTATTGGCCAAAGCTACGAGGTGGAGATGTACTACCCCGCATCACATTCTTTTGAAGGTTTTGGCTGTCTCGACCGTAAAAGAGCCTTGACGCAAGGGGTGGAACTTGACAGCGGGCGCGTGCTCATCACAGGCAACCACAAGGGTAACGATTCGTTTGAAATGTTCGACGGACAGCGGTTTTTCTGCCAAGTGAAGGACGTAGCCGTATGGCGTTCCATGCCTTATGTGCTGCCTATAGCTCACGACGACGCTATTGCTTTCGGCGCAGTGTGGCGAGAACAAGGATTCAAGCCTTGCGACACCATCGACCGATTGAAAGGCAAGCCCTTTTGTGTGCCTTTGCTGAAAGAGTGGATGCCCATGCTCTACGGCCAAAACAGCAACGCCCAAGCGGCTTTCATTGGCGACAAGACCACTGGCGACTATTCCTATATTATAGCAGCGCAGAACATCAGTGACGAAATGGCTTTCATCCTTGTTCGCGATACGGTCTTTTCACTGCTATCTACTACTATACCTGTGCCAACGATGACACAGTGGGGACGCATCAAGTATAACCGCACGGCCATTGCCAACCGCCATGCCTATCGCGCCTACTTGGTGGGTAACGACACTACGGGGCGGGCATATATCGTCGCTGTGGAGTACGACAAACAACCAGCACCGCTCACCTTATATTATACCGACCCACTACTCGACTTCGGTGACGCCACGCCCGTACTGACTCCTAATGGCGACCTCGTTGTCACTGGAGGCATTACTGATGACAATTTCGCACCTTTCGCTTCGGTGTGGCTGCTGCATACGGGAGAACGAAAAACGGCGGCAATGACCGAGACACCACCGCGTAAAGTTTGGCCGTGGGTGCTTTGCGGTTTGTTGGCGGTTGCGGTTGTAATAATAATCAGAGCCAAACGGCACGAAGACACTCAGACGATGCCTGTTAAGGTAACCGAAACAGAACCCAAACCCGAGCCACAGCAAGAAACCAATAACGAACTCATGTCCCACATCACTCAGCTGATGGAAACACAGCAACTCTATTTGAACCCCGAACTAAAGGTCACAGATGTGGCCGAAGCCCTCGGTGTTCATCGCAATGCCGTCTCCGCCTGCATCAATGCGCAGGGCAGCACGTTCAGCCAGTGGGTCAACGACTACCGTCTTCAACACGCCAAAAATTTGCTGCTTGAAAATTCCGACATGAAGATTTCCGCCGTGGCCTTGGAGTCGGGCTTCGCCAATGAGCGCTCCTTCTTCCGCGTCTTTAAGGATGCTACTGGTATGACCCCAAAAGAGTGGGCGGCGCAACAGCAGTCCGTTTCCTGACCCAAACGACTGATAAAACATCAAATTCGACTGACATTTTGCAAATCGTCAGTCGTTTTTCGTGTGTCGCCACAGGTATGGTTGTGGCTTTACGTTACTTTTGCATCAATAAAAAGTTAAGTAACGAATTATTAATAAAACCAACAACAAAATGAAAAAAAGATTTTTTTACTTGCTGCTTTTGCCAGTGATGGCTTTTACCATAAGCAGCTGCAGCAAAGACAAAGCGTGGGTGACCCCTGACTCAATCCACTTCGGAAGTGAAAGTTCCTCGGAGACCGCATGGTTTTACTGTTTCAACTATGATTATTACGCGGCTGAGGTCGATTCCGACGGCCGAGGCTGGTGTACATTGGAAGACCTGGGCGACGGCTTGGTGAAAATCATGGTGACGCAGAACACTGGTGCAGCACGCTCGTGTCATGTGATCTTCTATGTAGACTTCGAACTCACCCCACGGAAGTCCATCTCGGTGACGCAGGATGCCGGAAACGGCGGAGGCGGAGGCGGAAACGGCGGCGGTGGAGGTGGCAGCTCCAACGGCAACACCTGGAACGGCCACGAATTCGTTGACCTCGGCCTGCCAAGCGGCACCCTGTGGGCCACCTGCAATGTCGGCGCCCAAAAGCCTGAAGACTGGGGTTACAGCTTTGCCTGGGGCGAAGTTGAGACCAAAGCATCGACCAATTTTGATTGGGAACACTATAAGTATTGCGTGAATGACAAGTGGAAACTTACTAAGTATTGCCAAAGCTCGGAGATTGGCTATCTCGGCTATACCGACGACCTGACTGAACTGGAACTCTGCGACGATGCAGCCACAGCCAAGTGGGGCAACGGATGGCGCACACCTTCATTAGACCAAATAAGAGAACTCTCAAGAGAATGTTCGTGGTCTTGGGAGACGGTCAATAATGTCAAAGGAAACAGATATACAGGCCCCAACGGCAACAGCATCTTTATTCCCGCCGATGCCGATGGTCACTACAGCACCATTTGGGCAAGAAATCTATACGCTGGAGGAGTAAACGCGTGGAAGTTCACCCAAGGCGGCGACACTTATGGCATAGATTGGAATTGGCGTTGTAATCAAGGTAAAGTCCGCCCCGTGCGCGAATAAACGAGCAGGAAATTAAAAAGAAAGGTTGTAGTCCCAGTGGATTACAGCCTTTTTTGTAATTTTGCAGAAAATTCAAACGATGGCCATACCAAGGGAAACGGTTGAACAAATCCTGCAAGCCGCTCACATTGAGGAGGTTGTTGGAGAGTTTGTCACGCTGAAGAAACGTGGGTCGAACCTATGGGGGAATTGTCCCTTCCATAACGAAAAGACACCCTCATTCAGCGTCAACCCGGCACGCAATATCTTCAAGTGCTTCGGTTGCGGCAAGGCTGGCGATTCGGCGAAGTTCCTCATGGAACATGAGCATTATACCTACCCCGAGGCACTACGTTATTTGGCCAAGAAATACAACATCAAAATCGAGGAGAAGCAACAGACTGCCGAGGAAATCATGCAGCAGAGTCTCCGCGAGAAGATGTACAACATCAACGAGTTTGCGGACAAGTATTTCGTTGATACCCTTTGGAATACCGACGAAGGCCGTACCATCGGCCTCGAGTACTTCCGCGAACGCGGTTATTTCGACCCCATCATACAGAAGTTCCACCTCGGCTACAACCCCGCCAAATGGGATGCCTTCACCGAACACGCCAAGAAAAATGGCTACAGCGACGAGCTTTTGGAGCAAATCGGTCTGTCCATCAAAGGCAGCAACGGCCTCTACGACCGCTACCATGGCCGCGTGATGTTCCCCATCCACAGCCTCACAGGACGTGTCATCGGCTTCGGCGGACGCATTTTGGTGAACGACAAGAAAAGCCCGAAGTACCAGAACTCGCCCGAGTCGGAGATTTACGACAAGAAACAGACCCTTTATGGCATCTATTTCGCCAAAAACGCCATTTCCAAACAAGACGAGTGCATCCTCGTGGAAGGCTACTTCGATGTCCTGCGCATGCACCAAATCGGTATCGAGAACGTGGTGGCCAGTAGCGGCACCTCGCTCACCATGGAGCAGATTCGCCTCGTGAAACGCTACACGAAGAACATCACCATGCTCTACGACGGCGATGCGGCAGGCATCCATGCAGCCTTGCGCGGCACCGACATGATTCTCTCCGAGGGCATGAACGTCCGCGTGGTGGTGCTGCCACCCGAACACGACCCCGACACCTTCGGCAAGGAGTTCTCGGTGGATTATGTCAGCAACTACCTGAAGGAAAACGCCAAGGATTTCATTCGCTTCAAGACGGAATTGCTGCTGAAGGATGCCGAAAACGACCCCATCAAGCGCGGTCAGGTGATTCGCGACATCGTGGAGACCATCTCCGTCATCCCCGACAACATCTTCCGCATCACCTATGTGAAGGAATGCAGTCGCCTCTTGGACATGCCCGAACAGACGCTCACCAACGAGTTGAACAAAATCCTGCGAGCCAAACTCAAAAAGTCGTTGGGTGTTGAGGGAGAAGCGATTCCCGACACCAACACCACCGTTACTACTCCGAAACAAGAGGAAAACGTTGAGGAGCAATTACCGGCAGGTTATTACCAAGAACGCGAATTGGTGAAGCTCTTGCTGATGTATGGCCAGGAAGTGATTGTCGACACACGCTACGACGAAGAAGGACAACCCGTTCAAGAACAAGTCTCGGTGGCACAACTCATTGTCGACGACCTTAAGATGGACGGCTTCGTCTTCACCAACGCTGTCAACAGGAAGATTTTCGATCTTTTCGACCAAGCCATCGACGAAGGTCGCATCCCCGACGACCAGTATTTCGTTTCCCACGAGGATGAAAACATTGCCCAACTCACCGCCGACCTGCTTTCAACACCTTATAAGCTCGACCAATGGGAGAAATACGGCATTTTCGTCAAACGCGAGGAAGACATGCTGAGGGCTACCGTCTTGTCTTCCCTTTACCGTTACAAAGACCTTATCGTCG
Source organism: uncultured Bacteroidales bacterium (assembly GCA_905234645.1). Classification (GTDB taxonomy): domain Bacteria; phylum Bacteroidota; class Bacteroidia; order Bacteroidales; family F082; genus Limimorpha. Next base: position 20,211 of record CAJOIS010000014.1, read on the forward strand.
AAGAACGCCGCAAGGCCATTGAAGAGGAGCTGAAAAACGCCACGGATGCCGACGATCAAATCATCCTGCTCAAGCAAAAGAAAGACCTTGACGACATCCGAAAGCAAATCAACAAAGAGTTAGGCATTGTAATTGCCAAATAACACCAGCTTATTCCGCCGGTGACAACGGCAAATCAACCCATAATGAGTCGACCGCCCTGCCGGCCACGATGCCGTAGCCGTTGATGATGTTGGAATAGGTGTGGATAGGCTCTGCATAGATCTGCAAAGCCTCATCGCCTTGGTTGCAGGTGTTCAGGTAGTTGTAGTATTCTTTGGAAAGGTGTTCCACTATGAAAGGCACACGATAGAAGTCAGGGTCGAAGTCTTCAGCCAATTCACAATCAAACCATACTTTCACTTTCAAACAATAGGAACCACCGTCAAAAAGCTTATCGGTGAACACGCCTTCGGGACGGGTGTCGAGGTCGCTGGCGTCGATGAAATCGTTCTCCATCATTCCGGTTTCGAAGATGGGGTCATCGTAGTCGAAGCTGATGTGACGTCGGTTCTCACCAATGGTCATGTTGCTGTTCCTGCTTGTGAAGAGCCTGAAGCAGTCTGTCTTCCCCGGGTTGGGATCAGTAATGGTGAAAATCAGGTTCAAATACCCTCCAATATCAAAGATACTGCTGTCTGTTTCGTATTCTTGGGTGTCGTAGTTAAAGTGAGAAATATACCCCGCACTCCATTGGGTCACTTCCATCTCCATTTGGCAATTCACGGCTTTGGGCAGTGCACTTGTCGTGCCTTCCACATCCTCGAAACCGTTGGCCGACGCAGTGATTCTGACGATGTCACCTTCTTGTGGGCGGTAGTCGTTATAGAAAATCGGAAAAAGTTGATAGTCATAAGGCCAATACATTTCCCAGATGGTGTCGAATCCCGGTGTCATCTCCCCAATAGGGTTGCCATTCACGTAAAGTGATACCACGAGGTCGTCGGGCGCTTGGGTGTCTTCATTAATGTCCAAGAAAAAGTAGCTCTTACTGAGATGTGCCTTGACGGGTTCGCCGGTCGCCACGATGCTGTTGATGACCAGCCTGGAGTCGGATTGCTCGCCATTGAATTCGATTTCCTTCTCGCAGGATGTTAAGAATAGGGCGCTGATTGCCAATATAATAAGTCGTTTCATGATAAATCAGAATTTAAAACTATAAGAGGCTGAAGGTATAATCGGGAAGATACTCGCTTGCATCAGGACTTTCTTTTCTTGTCCAGTATTTGGGTCAATTCCGTAGCTGGTGTAGACCACCCAGGGGTTGTTGTGGTTGTAAGCATTGTAGACGCTGAGGTTCCACGTGCTGAGGCCGTGTTTCTTTTGCTTGTGGAAGTTAAAGCTGAGGTCAAGGCGGTGGTAGTTGCCCAAGCGGAAGTTGTTACGCTCTAAAGCGTAGATGGAGGGGATGTAACCCCACTCGTCGGGAAAGCCTTCGTATATCTGGGTACCAAGCGTGCCGCAGTTGCCGCTGCTGAAGACCCAGGTACCGCTGATGTCGAAACGATCGTTGAACTTGTGCTGTACGGTAATGCTGAGGTCGTGGCGTCGGTCGTATTTGGCGGGGAACACCTTGCCTTCGTTGATCTCCATGCCTTCGCGGTCGAACAGGCGGTTGGAGTGAGCCCAGGTGTAACCCACCCATCCCGTTGTCTTGCCGAACGAGCGTTGCACCAGAAACTCCACGCCGTAGGCCCAGCCTTTGCCCATACATACTTTGTTCTCCCAGGTGTCGGAAGAGCCGAAGAACGACGCGCCGTCTTTGTATTCCAAAAGGTTGTCCATGTATTTGTAGTAGCCTTCGACAGATATGTCGAACAGCCTTGGCAACTCGTAGAAAGCGCCGAGCGATACCTGATGTGCTTTCATCGGCTCGACTTTCGCCGTCACGGGCACCCAAAGGTCCGTGGGCAGGCTAAGACTGCTGTTGGAGAGCAAGTGGACATATTGCGTCATGTAAGCATAGCCCGCCTTGAGTGACAGGTTGGAGGCCAGCATGACGCTGGTGCTCAAGCGAGGCTGCACGCTGTGATAGGTCTTGCCTTCAACGGTGAAGGTAGAGTAATGTACGCCTGCGTTCACGCGGAAGATGTCACCGAAGATCATGTTGTCCTCGGCATAAAGCGCTGTTTCGTGGGCGAAGACGTTGGATGCTCCCATCACCGTGTCGATGTCGGCATCGTATCCAAAGTCTATTTTTACGGATTGTACCTCGGGACGGAACATGTGATAGGTGTAGTTGCCACCAAAGCGAATTTCATGGTTGGGGAGGGGCGTATAGTCAAAGTCAATTTTGGCGGTCAGGTCGTTGATGCCCGACTTATAGGCCATGTTGAACTCCTCCGTGTTAGAGGTGTTATTAACGGTGTAGGTGTATCCTTGAGTATAGTCCATGCCGAGGTTGTGGCGGTATTGCGTATAGTTGACCGAGGCGTCCATAAAGAGTTGCTGTGACATGACATGGTTCCAGCGCAAGGCGGCCACCTTGTTGCCCCATTTCCAGTTGAGGCCCATATAGTTACTGTATTGTATATCGTCGAAGGTATAGTCCTTGGTCTTCACGCCAAAATAAATGGCATCGTCGCCCGAATAGAAGCTCAAATACAACCTGTCCTTGTCTGAAATTTTCCAGTTGAGCTTGGCGTTGAAGTCGTAGAAATAATAGCCTACACTCAACTTGCCGACCTCTTCCATCTGTCTTTTCGCTATCCACAGGGCGGGTTTGAGCAGCAGGTCGCTATAGGTGCGACGGAACGAGAGGTTGAATGACAGCTTGTCCTTGACGATAGGCCCTTCGAAGTTGAGTTTCGACGAGATGAGGCCGATGCTCACATTGCCGTGGTATTTCTGCATGTCGCCTTCCTTCATGCGGATGTCGACCACCGATGAAAGACGGCCACCGAAATGTGCCGGAAAACTGCCTTTATATAAAGTGACGTTCTTCAAGGCATCAGGATTGAAGACAGAGAAGAAACCGAGTGCATGGTTGACGTTGTAAACAGGTACACCGTCGAGTAGCAGCAGGTTCTCGTCGGGACCGCCGCCGCGCACATACATGCCTGCCGAGCCTTCCGAGCCGTTCTGTACGCCAGGCAAAAGCTGGATGGCTTTCAGCACGTCGGCTTCACCAAACAATGTCGGAATACTTTTGATTTGCTGCACAGGTAATTCCACCACGCTCATCTGGGGGCTTCGGGCGCTTACCGTGGCTCGAGTGGCTTCCACTACAACTTCACCCAATTCAATGTTCGTGGTCAAGGAAAAATTCAAGCTGACATTCTCTTTTAGGTCGATGGTTTTGTTCTGCTGTGTATAGCCCACGTACGAGACCTGAAGGTTCACCTCTCCTTGGTCAAGCGTCAAGGTGTAAAAACCATAGCTATTTGTTGCACAACCTTTTCCAGAGTTTCTGTCATAAATCGTCGCTCCGATGAGGGTCTCCTTGCTGTCAGCATCCATTACATAGCCGCTGATGGTGCGTTTTTGTGCAAAACCTGGCAAACAAGCCAAAACCAAACCGATGACAACAAGCCATCGGCGAAAGTAATAATATTTCATTTCGTTTTACTTTTTTGACGTCTTAACGAACAATATTCCGTTTTATTGCATAATCCAGTCTGCAGCAGCCTCAATTACGTTGTCGATGCCTTGGGCAGTGCTTTCGGGATCGATGAGAACACGTACATCGGGCGGGACGCCATTCTCGTAGTTGCCACCGTCGAGTGCGATGGTGCGCGTGATGCTGAAGCGGTAAGTCCAACCGTTGGGCAGAGCACCGCCATTGGGCAGACCAAGACCGCCTCCGCTATAGTCGCCGAAGAGCTTGATGTTGTCGTAACCTTGGGTACAGATAGCGAAGAACGAAGTCGCACTATAGGAACCACGGTCGATGAGCACAGCCACAGGCTTGGTAAATGCCGGTTCGGTGAAAATATCGCTGTAGTTGGTGCTGTCGGCATAGACGGTGGTCATTCCCGTGAAGGCATCATGTTCGGGTCCCGACTTGATTTGGGTGTGGTAAAGCGGCTGTCCATGATTGTCGAAGATGGAAAGCAGCGTGCTGATGTTGGCGATGTTGCCGCCACCGTTTTGGCGCAGGTCGAGGATCCAGCCTTTGCAGTTTTTGTAGTGTTCCATGAGATACGATAGGTTATCCGCCGTGATGGCGTCCATAAAGGAACTATAGCGGATATAGGCCACGTCACCGTTGCGTATGGCGTTGTGGGTCAAGCTTCCCGTAGTGTGATAGTTGACGGTCAGGTAATTGAGCACTACGACCTCGGTGTTGATGTTTCTTTCGGCATACATCTTATAATAGACCGAATCGTTGTGTGACACGTCGAATTTTGAAATCAGGTTGGTGTGTCCGTCGCGCAAAGTATTGAGCATGGCGGCACAAACGGAAAATAGACTGTCGGAGTCCATGTCGTCGTACACTTTCGGGCGATAGACTTCATAGACCGAGTCCCAGTCGACACCCTTCAAATCGAAGAAGGCATATTGCTGGTCGACTTTGTTCCAAAGGTAATCGAAGACATTGGTGGCATGAGGGTCTTCGTCGTCTACCATGAAGGCGCGTTCACAAGAGATCAAGGTGGCGCCTATTAATATAAGGAGAAGGAAATACAGTTTTTTCATGGCCGTAATCAGTTGATGTTGAACATAAAGTTGACGTTGAAGGAATGGATGGCATTGTCGTAACGGTAAATGCCTTTATGGCCTGTCGTGAGGTAATCCCAACGGTAGCAAAAGCCGATGCGGTTGCCATTCAACAGGTTGATATATAAGCCAATGTCGGTGCTAACGCCAGGAAACAACTTGACGAAACTCTCGTAATCTTGAAGGATTGTGTTGGACGTGTTGAGGCTACCTGTGTAGTTGTCCATGTATGCGTAACCAGGCCTTATGACATAGCTTGCAGCGGGCAGACCCACCTTCCCGTATAGGGATAAAAGGTTGTGTGAGCCACCGCGGATAAAGGCGAAGTCATACTGCATCTTCCCTTCGGCGCGGATATTGAAGAAACCGGAAATGCCTGTGGAAGCATTCAACAGTGACGAAATCAACTTGATGTCGTAGAAATACTGCACGCTACCACCCGCCCAAAGGTGGAAGCGATTGCGTTTGCTGTCGTAGCAACGGTAAAGGAACTCTGTGCGGCTGTCAAGGTCAATGGCATAGCCTTCGAAGGCGGTGAACATGCTGAGGAACGTCCTAGATTCGTTCTGGATGTGGCAGCGTTTCCATTCGATGGTGGCACCATAGCTGAGGTTGACACCTATGCCAGCATAGCGATACGGTACGGTGCCGTTATCGTAGGTGTTGGTCTCATTCAAGCCCAAGCTCAAATTAAGCCAAAGAGGCACCTTGCTCTTACGAACGGGCTGTGGAAGTCTACCTATCTCGTGTTCCACAATATCTTTCCACAACAGGTAACCTTCGGCATTGAGGTGTAGTCCGTCGTTGGTGTATTTCGGATCCATCTTGCCTTCTTGGTTGGCAAAACGGCTATATAGATCGAGATATTCAACGCCTTCTTCTTCCGTCATGGCCTTTATCATGCCATTGACGACAGCCACGTCAGCATAGCGTTTGGTGTGACCAGGAAAGAAACCATAACAATCATTGGTGGGCAAGATGCTTTGCACGACGATGCGGGTACGTGGCGACTCTTTTTTGATGCGTCGCACGATTTCGCGCACGTTAAGGGCAATGGTATCGTTGCTGAATCCCCAGTCCATGTCGTTGGTTCCAATCATGAGGAACACCATGGTAGGCTTGCCTTTGGTAATAGTTCTAAGACGGTCGAGCACGCCTATTGTGACATCGCCGCTAATACCACGGTTTTTGCAGTTGGCGTTTTGGAACAACTCGAACCACTCACCACCATCGGTAATGCTATTACCCAGGAAGATGATGTCGTTCTCAGAAGTCGGCATGGCCTCGAAGAGCAGTTCGCGCTGGTCATAATAGGCGCCATACTTGCCTGTAATCTGCGCAAAGGCTTGTGTTGCCATCAAGAGGATAGCTGAAAAGAGGATGAGTTTGAATTTCATTTTATAATGTATTGTTTATTGATTTCGCGCGGCAAAGATACGGCATTTCAACAATAATCCGTATTTTTGCACCCGTTTTTCAAAATCATAACATCATGGAATCAACGAACAAACACTTCAAGCGTTACACGGTAACCACGGCCTTGCCATACGCCAACGGCCCTGTCCACATCGGTCACCTTGCCGGCGTCTACATCCCCGCCGACACCTATGTCCGCTACCTGCGAATGTGCGGCGCCGAGGTCCTGTTTGTCGGTGGTTCCGACGAACACGGCGTGCCGATTACCATCAAGGCCGAGAAGGAAGGCGTGACGCCTCAAGACATCGTCGACCGCTACCATGCCATCATCAAGAAGTCGTTCGAGGAGTTGGGCATCAGCTACGACATCTACTCCCGTACCTCTTCGAAGATGCACCGTGTCACGGCTCAGGAGTTCTTCAAAAAACTCTACGACGAAGGGAAGTTCATCGAAAAGGAAACCGAGCAATACTTCGACCCCGAACGTCAGAAGTTCCTTTCAGACAGATATATCGTCGGCACCTGCCCGAAATGCGGTGCTGATGGCGCCTATGGCGACCAATGCGAGAAATGCGGTTCTTCTTTGAGTCCCGATGAACTCATCAACCCGCATTCGCAACTCAGCGGCGCGGCCTTGGTGAAGAAGCCGACCAAGCATTGGTACCTGCCTCTGGATCAATATGAAGGCTGGCTCCGCGAGTGGATCCTCGAAGGCCACAAGGAGTGGAAGGTCAACGTCTACGGCCAGGTGAAAAGCTGGCTCGATGGCGGTCTGCAGCCTCGTGCTGTCACCCGCGACCTCGACTGGGGCGTGCCCGTTCCGATTGAGGGTGCCGACGGTAAGGTGCTGTACGTCTGGTTTGACGCACCGATTGGCTATATCTCCAACACCAAGGAGATCTGCGAGCAGCGTGGCGAGAACTGGGAGAAGTGGTGGAAAGACCCCGAGACTAAGCTGGTGCACTTCATCGGCAAGGACAACATCGTGTTCCACTGCATCATCTTCCCCTGCATGCTGAAGGCCTATGGCGATTACATTGTCCCCGAGAACGTGCCCGCCAACGAATTTCTCAACCTTGAGAACGACAAGATCTCGACTTCGCGCAACTGGGCTATCTGGCTGCATGAATACCTTCAGGAATTCCCTGGCAAGCAAGATGTTTTGCGTTATGTGCTCACCGCCAACGCACCCGAGACCAAGGACAACAACTTCACCTGGAAGGACTACCAGGACCGCAACAACAACGAGTTGCTGGCCATCTTCGGTAACTTCGTCAACCGTACGCTCGTGTTGACGCACAAGTATTATGAAGGCGCTGTTCCCGCTTTGGACAACCTCAACGACACCGACAAGGCTGTCATTGCCGAGATGAACGCCTATCCGAAAAAGATTGGCGGTCTCATCGAGAACTACAAGTTCCGTGAGGCCCTCTCCGAGCTGATGAACTTGGCCCGTCTGGGCAACAAGTATCTCACTGATAATGAGCCTTGGAAGCAAATCAAGACCGACCCCGAGCGCGTGAAGACCGTGATGGCCGTGTCGCTGCAGATTGTGGCTCACCTCGCTATCTTGGGCGAGCCTTTCCTGCCGTTCAGCGCGAAGAAACTCCAACAAATGATTGGCCTCGAAGTGAAAGGCTGGAACGATGCCGAGAACACAGTCCTGCTGCAGGAAGGTCATGTCATAGGTCAGCCCGAGCTGCTGTTTGAGAAAGTCGAGGACAGCGTGGTGGAAGCCCAATTGAAACGTTTGGACGACATCAAAAAAGCCAACCAGCTGAATGCTTGGAAGCCTGCCGAGGTGAAGCAAACGGTTAGTTTTGACGACTATATGAAGGTCGACATCCGCGTAGGTACCATTCTCGAGTGCCAGAAAGTGCCGAAGGCTGACAAACTCTTGCAGTTCCTCATTGACGACGGCATGAACAAGCGCACCATCGTGAGTGGCATCGCCAAGTATTACACCGAGCCCGAGAAGTTGGTGGGCAAGCAGGTCTGCTTCATCGCCAACTTCGAGTCAAGGGCGTGGTCAGCGAAGGCATGATCCTCTCCGCCGAGGACAAGGACGGCCGTCTCGTGCTGCTCACCCCGAGCGACGTGGTCGCAGCGGGCTGCTCTGTGGGGTAAACCATCACACTATGAATATTTATCGTTTCTCTTTTCTCGTTCTCGGTCTGCTATGCTTCGGCTGCGCCGAACAGCCTGCCGTCACCGAAGAACCTACTGCTGACTATATCCAGTACGTCAACCCCATCATCGGTACCTATGGCATGGGACACACCTTTCCCGGAGCTTGTGCGCCCTTCGGCATCGTGCAGCTCAGCCCTGACACCGACACCGTGCCGCATGACATCGATGGCGAATACCAACCTCGCGTGTATGAGTATTGTGCTGGGTATCAGCACAAAGATAGCACAATCGTCGGTTTCAGTCACACCCATTTCAGCGGCACGGGCCACTCCGATTTGGGTGACATCCTGGTGATTCCCATCACAGGAGAAATCAAGTTTAATCCAGGCACACAAACCAACCCTGACGCCGGTTACCGCTCACGTTTCAGCCATGAGACTGAGATTGCCGTGCCGGGATATTATGAGGTGTTTTTGCAGGACTATGGCATCAAGGCGCAACTGACTGCCACGGAGCATGCCGGCATCCATTGTTACACCTATCCAGAAGGCCAGGACGGCAGCATCATCCTCGACCTGCAGCATGGCATCTACAACTACGATGGCAAAACCCTCTGGGCAAACCTCCGCGTAGAGAATGACACCCTGCTGACGGGCTACCGTATCACCAACGGCTGGGCACGGACCAACTACACCTATTTTGCCATCAGCTTCAGCCAAACCATCGCCGACTACGGCTACCGCGAGTTGCAGAAACCCAAATACAACGGCGGTTGGGGCAAGTTCGACGTGAAGCATAACTTCCCCGAAATGACAGGGCGCAAGATTGTGGCGTATTTTACCTTCAACGACCCGAAGACCTTGGAGATGAAGGTTGCCCTCTCGGCCACCAGCACCGAAGGCGCCCTGCGCAACCTCCACGCCGAGACCGATGGCCGAAGCTTTGAACAACTCTTGGCTGAGACCCAAGGCAAATGGAACAAGGAACTCTCCATCCTGCAAGCCGAAGGCACGGAAGATCAGAAGGCCATGCTGTATACCTCGCTGTATCACACGATGATCAACCCTTCCATCTATATGGATGTGGACGGACAATACCGCGGCCTCGACCATAACATCCATCAAGCCGAGGGCTTTACCAACTACACCGTGTTCTCCTTGTGGGACACATACCGTGCCTTGCATCCGCTCTTTAATGTGCTGCAACCCCAGCGTAATGCCGACATGGTGCAGTCGATGCTCAAACACAGCGAGCAGAGCGTCCACGGGCTTCTGCCCGTGTGGTCGCACATGGGCAACGACAACTGGTGCATGATCGGCTATCACGCCGTTCCCGTGTTGGCCGATGCCTATGTCAAAGGCGTGGCCGACCAAAGTGACGCCATGCTGAAAGCCATGCAACGCAGCTCGACCTGTCCATACTATGTCAACCTCGACGACTACCAAAGCTTAGGTTACGTGCCTTACGACAAGAACAACGGCTGCGTTTCCATTACCTTGGAGTATGCCTATGACGACTGGGCCATCTACCAAGCCGCTCTGAAAGCGGGCAATACCGAGATGGCAAATACTTACAAGCAACGTGCCGCCAACTGGCGCAACACCTTCGACACCGAGCTGGGTTTCGCCCATCCCAAGATGAGCGACAGTAGTTGGAAGACGCCATTCAGCCTCTTCGACACCGAAGGTGAGGGCTTCGTGGAAGGCAACTCCTGGGTGTATTCGTTCTATGTGCCGCAAGACGTGAAAGGCCTCATCGAGGCCATGGGGGGCGACGCGCAGTTCATCCACAACCTCGACACCCTCTTCGTCATGCAGCTGCCACCTGAGTTCTTCGAGAACACCGAGGATGTCTCCGAGGAAGGCCTCATGGGCTGCTACAACCACGGCAACGAACCCGCGCATCATATCGCTTACCTCTACAATTGGACCTCACAGCCTTACAAGACGCAGTACTGGCTGCGTGAAATCATGAACCGCTTCTACAAGAACAACATAGACGGTCTGTGCGGCAACGACGACTGTGGCCAAATGTCGGCGTGGTACATCTTCTCCGTAATGGGCTTCTACCCCGTTTGTCCAGGTAGCGACCAATATGTGCTTGGCGCGCCTTACCTACCCTATTTGAAGGTGCGTTTAGGCAATGGCAAGACCTTGGAAATCAAGGCACCTGAAGTCAGTGATGAGAACCGCTATGTACAGAAGGTGACTTTCAACGGTCAGGAGATCACAAAACTGTATCTCACACATGAGCAGTTAATGCAAGGCGGGGAACTGGTCTTCGAGATGGGCAGCGATCCGAATCTAGAACGCGGATTGAAATCCGAGGACAAACCATATTCGATGACAGAATAATTTTTCGTATGATGCGGCTGCCATAATATGACAGCCCTACATCCGAAAAATTTATATTTTTGCAACCAAATAATACATGATGAACATTGCTGCATTGGTTTCGGGTGGAGTTGATAGCTCGGTGGTTGTGCCGCTGCTCAAGAAGCAGGGATACGACCCGCATATCTTTTATATCAAAATCGGTATGGAAGGCAAGGAAGACCTGTCGAGCTGTCCGTCGGAGGAGGACATCGAGATCACAACCTACATCGCGAAGAAATACGGCTGTAAGTTCGACATCGTGGACTTGCAACACGAGTACTTCGAGACCGTGGGCAAATACACCATGGAGATGGTACGCAAGGGCCTCACGCCCAACCCCGACGTGATGTGCAACCGCTGGATCAAGCTCGGTGCCTTCGAAGAGAAGGAAGGCCACAACTTCGACAAGATCGCTACGGGGCACTATGCCCGTTCATGGGAGGACGAAGACGGCATCTTCTGGCTTGGCACGGCAGCCGATACCTTCAAGGACCAGACCTATTTCTTGGGTCGCATCACCTACGCCCAGCTAAGCAAGGTCGTCTTCCCCATCGGCGACCTCCCAAAACCCGAGGTGCGCCGACTGGCGGCACAATACAAACTGCCAAGCGCTGAGCGTCATGACAGCCAAGGCATCTGCTTCCTCGGTAAGATCAACTACAACGACTATATCCGCGAGTACCTCGGCGAGATGCCTGGCGACATCGTGGAGCTGGAAACAGGCAAAAAACTAGGTCGCCACAAAGGCTTCTGGTTCCATACCATCGGGCAGCGCAAGGGCCTGGGCCTTGGCGGCGGTCCGTGGTTTGTGGTAAAGAAAGACATCCCGAATAACATCGTCTATGTATCGCAGGGCTACGACCCCGTGGCGCAGTACACCAACATCGTCCCCTTGGGTGACTTGCAGCCGATGAATCCCAAGTTGCAGTTCGTCGATGGACAGCGTATCCGCTTCAAGATACGGCATCAGCCAGAGTTCACTTACGGTCATATTCGTCTCACCGAACAGGGTGCCGACATCGTTTCCGAGGTGGCCATCTCGGGCGTGGCGCCCGGGCAGTTCGGGGTGGTCTATCATGAGGTAGAGCCTTATGTTATCGGCAGTGGCGTTATAGTTGAGAGTTCAGAGTTTAGAGTTTAGAGTTATGGCTAACATATCCGACCGCATCCTCTACGAAGATAATCATCTAATCGTCGTGAACAAGCTCCCCTCCGAGATCGTGCAGGGCGACAAGACGGGCGACGTATGTCTGCTTGACGACGTAAAGGAATACATCAAGGTAAAATACGACAAGCCAGGCAATGTGTTCGCCGGCCTAGTGCATCGCATCGACAGGCCCGTGAGCGGCGCCGTCGTCTTCGCCAAGACAAGCAAAGCACTCTCACGCATGACCGTCAAGGTGAAAGACCGCGACTTCCGAAAGACCTATCTGGCTTTGGTGAAAAACCATCCGCCCAAGCAGGCCGATGTGTTGGAGGACTACCTCGTCAAGAACGAGAAACAGAACAAGTCATACGTCGTACCCGAAGGCACCAAAGAAGCCAAACTAGCGCGACTCAGCTATCGTGTCATCGGAAAGTCGGATACTTTTTATTTGCTTGAGGTGGAGCTATTCACGGGGCGTCATCATCAGATACGCTGCCAGCTGGCGCACATGGGTTGCCCCATCCGTGGCGACCTGAAATACGGCTATCCGCGCAGCAACCCCGACGCTTCCATCAGCCTCCATGCCTATCGTATCGCCTTCGAGCATCCTGTGACAAAGGAACAGATAGAAGTGACGGCGCCGTTGCCTGAGGTCTCGCCTTGGACGGCGTTTAAATCAAGTTTATGATTCCCCTGAAAATGATGAAATAGGCGCCGCAGAGCATCAGCAGGACACCTGCTATTTTGTTCATCAGCACGGTGCGGTCAGGGTTGAGGAATTTCTTCAGTTTAGCAGCACCCCAAGCCTTTAACAGCTCCAAAAATAGCGTAGTACCAAGAATGATGGCAAAAAACACAAGGGTACTCAGCTTGTTGCCACCCATGTTACCCGCCACCATGGCCACAGCCGAAAACCAGAAGATCCAGACGAAGGGGTTCAGTATGTTGAGCACAAATCCCTTGGCAAGAAACACAAACCAAGCAGGCTTCTGATCTTGTTTTTTAATCACTTCATTGGTACGTTTTTCAATATATTCATCTCGCTGCTTCTGGTATTTGACCTTTTTTCGATATGTGAAAATGCCGAACAATAGCAAGATGATTCCCGCGCCGATGCATGCCAAAGCCGCTTCAAACGATGATTTCATCACGATTTGCACCGAGGTCAGGATGCAGAGCGAGACAACCATCGCATCGTTGAGGATAACGCCGAGTGCAAACCATCCTGCCGACCTGGCTCCACGATGGAGGCTGGTCTGCACCAAGGTGATGAAGGCCGGTCCCATATTGACAACCAGGGAAAGAAACAATCCGATCAAGATGGCCCAAAAGAGGAAGCTGAACGAGCCGATACGGCTGAATTCAGGCATCTTATCAAATATCTCAGGAGTATTCTCCATGGCTTATTTTGATTTCAGACCGTTCACATATTCCTCCCACATCTCTAGACGCTTGCCTTTCAACACACGAGGGAATTTTGTGGCGCCGCCCCATTTGCCAATCTTCTGCTCCATGAATTCATAGAAATCCTTGGTGGGAAGCACGTCAATAAACAATTCCTTGATGGCCTGCGTGCGCTCCACGGCATAGTCGTCGTTGAGTTTGCAGAGGTTTTCGTCTATCTTTTTAATAGCCAATTCTTTGTCGATGGGCTCATCGCAACCAAGATACCAATGGTGTGCATACATCGTATCGTGACGGATGCCAGCCACGGTAAATTCGGTGATGGAAACACCGAGCTCTTCGGCCATCATTTCGACGGCACGGGTCATGTTATCCTGCGAGAGGTGCTCACCCGTAATGCTCAGGAATTGCTTCGTGCGCCCCGTGATGGCGATTTCACAGTTCTTCTTGTTAAGGAACTTGATGGTGTCGCCAATGAGGTAACGCCACGTGCCCGCACAAGTGGAAAGCAAGATGGCATAATCCGTGTTTTCCTCCACCTCCGAGAGCAGCAAGGTCTTGGGATGGGCGACTATCGTTCCATCCTCGTCGAAATTCTCCTCATTGAAAGGAACGAACTCGAAATAGATGCCGTTATCAACCAACAGCTGCATCACACGTTTCTTCAAGTCGACTTGATAAGCGATGTAACCCTCTGAAGCCAAATAGCTTTCCACATAAATCACCTCTTTACCGAAGATGCGCTCGAAGCTTTTCTCATAAGGAGCAAAAGCCACTCCGCTATGCACATACACCATCAAGTTGGGCCAAAGGTCGTGAATGGTCTTTAGGTTATATTCCTTGATGATGCGCTCTAAAAGAATCTGTACCCAAGCTGGCACGCCCACAATAACACCAATGTCCCATTTAGGCGCAGCTTTTACCATAAGGTCCATCTTCTCAGCCCAGTCTTTCACTTTCGAGATTTTCTGTCCTGGTTTGTAGAATGCCTCAAACCAAGCAGGAATCTTACCCGCCGAAATACCCGAAAGGTCACCAGCATAATAATCGAATTCCTCGTTGTATTGCAAGTCGGTGCTACCGCCGATCATCAGCACTCCTCTGTTATAGAAGTCAAGAGGGAAGTCATAACGCGTAGCCGAAACCAACTGGCGGATGCTTGCACGAGTGATCTTGTTGTTGAGGCCTTTAGTGATGGGAATGTATTTGCTGGCCGCCTCAGAAGTGCCCGAGCTGAGGGCAAAATACTTAATCTTGCCTGGCCAAGCAATGTTACGTTTGCCTTGAAGGTTGAGATACCACCACTCGTCATGCATCTTGTTGTAGTCAAACACCGGGACGCGCTTACGGAACTCGTCAAGGATGTCTTTCGACAACAAAATCTCGTTAAAATGGTAGTATTTTCCGAACTCCGTAAACTGCGCCTTGACCAACAGTTTCCTTAATTCGCGTCGCTGGGCACGAATCGGGTCGGTGTGGTTTTGACGGATCTCAACGGGAATGTTCTTTATTTGTGCAGCCGCTTTCACCAATGCCCCAAAAACGGGGATGGGCATCAGCCTTTTAGGCAATATCTTCTTCGCGACAGGCATCAGCTTTTTCGCGACAGGCGTTAGTTTTTTCTTGATGTCAGGACTTTTCATTCGTTCCGTTTTTATCGTTGCAAAATTACGTAAATTCATTGAATTGGATACCATAAAAGGAAAATACTTATCTTTGCGATAAAATAACTGAAATTTACGAAGATGAAAACAAGAATACTACTGTTTTTTCTGCTTTGTGGATTGGTAACCCAAGCACAAAACATTGAAGTCTCTGGCATACAGTCGGGCACATGGGATGCCGACACCGTTTTCGTTACAGACAACGTCGTCATTGAAGATGCGCTAAACATAATGCACGGAACCACCGTTGTTTTTGACGGCTTCTACAACATCAGCGTAGGCGAAAACGCCTCACTGAACGTCCTTGGCACAAGAAATGACTCCATCGTTTTCACCGTGACAGACACAACGGGGTTTCATGTCTTCAACATAGGCCGTGGCGGCTGGAATGGCATTCGTTTGGTAAAAGCCGGTGTTTCCAGATTCGAGTACTGCCGCTTCCAATACGGCAAAGCGGCCTTGGACAACGACCAAGATGGTGGCGCCCTGCGCATCTATCACTGCGATGATGTGGAAATCAACAACAGCACCCTGTTTTGTAATTTCTCTCGCGAACATGGTGGTGCCCTGAATGCCGAGTATTCGTCGGTGACAATGCGCGACTGTAATGTTTGCAACAACCTGACTTACACAGGTTTGGACACGGTCTATTTCATGTATGGCGGCGGACTGCGTTTTATCAACTGCAACGTGGAGATTATTGGCACCAACTTTCGCTATAACAACGGTCAGGCGGCCATCGGCGGTGCCATGAGCCTTGACAGTTGCGCTGTCCTTATCGACCGCTGCCGCTTTGAATACAATTATGGTATCAACGGTGGAGGACTCTATCTCATCCGCAGCAACCACAATGATTGCCGCATCTCCAATTCACTCTTTGCCAACAACACCTCCGGGCATTTCGGCGGAGGCCTGGCTATCAGCGACTCATCACCACTGATCAGCAACCTCACCGTCGCCAACAACCACTCCATTGGCGTCAATTGCGGTGGCATATTCTTTTACCAATACAGTTCTCCCGTATTGTGGAACTGCATCGTCTACGGCAACACCAATGAAGTCCCTCTCGAAGAGCCTGTGCAGATGTGGGCGTGGACTTATGAAGAATATGCACCAGAGTTTCATAACTGTTTGGTACAGTTTGGATTGGAAAACATTTCCAATCACGATGTCATCACCGTTTACGAGAATTGCCTTGATGAAGACCCGTGTTTCTGCGACCTAGAAAACAATGATTATCATCTCGCTATGGGTAGCCCTTGCATTGATGTTGGCTCGCCCGAAACTCCAAACATTATCCTTAACGGCTTGGATTTGGATGGCAATGGGCGTGTTGATCACAACCAAATCGACCTCGGTGCCTACGAGTTCAGTTTCACAAGCGTCCAAGAAACAACACAAAACGAGAACCTTGTCTGCATCATCGGAAATCCCATCACGGCATCAAGTTATGCCGAAATCGTATTGAACCAGAAGGGCCTTGTGATGGCAAGCATTTATTCCATGGAAGGGAAGTTGTTGGCTAACAAAAACTTAGGATTTGCCGAAAAAGGCATCAATCACTTTGAGATCGGGGAGTTGTTTTCCTCGCTCTGTTCGGGTACTTATGTAATAGTTTTCAAGGCTGCAGACCAAACCTTTTCAACAAAAGTGATCAAATAATTGTACCCACATATGCCTTGTATGCATTTGTGGAGAAGCCTTTTGTAAAGCTTAGGAAAAGAATCAAATTGTCATGATGGCCTCCTCATAGAAGGAACGTCGCTGAGCCCTGCTGACCTTGTATTTCCGGTATTGTCCCGTGAAGAGGTCGCAGTCGAAGAGGGCTTGTATTTGCGAGACAAACAAGCGGGAATAAAGACGGTTTTGGAAGGCCTGTTTTTCTTGCATGAAGGCGATGGTCTGCTTGATTTGGTCGATGTCAAGGTCTTCCTTGGTGAAGACGAAAAGGTCGAACTCACGGAAATCGCCATAGAAGCCGTTGTTCACCTTGTCCATCTTGATTTCGAGGATACGCTTCAAAGGCAAGGCCAAGGACCAGTATTCGTATTCGTTACGACCCACGAGGCTGCCATCGCCCAAGCCGTAGGCATAACCGCTTTGGTTGATGTGGCGCAAATCCTCCGCATTCACTTCCTTGATATCCTCGCCCGCCATTTCGTTCACCAAGGCGTTATTTACATTCTTGTTCTCACGAATGGCACGTGTGACCTCAATACCTATGCCTTGCGTTTCGTCTTGCAGGTCAGGTCTGTCGCGGTTGACCAAATGCGCATAATGCTCGCCCAAAAGAGCGGCCAACGAAACCATGGCGTAACGCTCAAAGAAACAGGTATCGAATTTCGGAGTGAGCATCATTGTTGCATTTCAAGACGACAAAAGTACGATTTTTCCGATACTTTTGCCGTCTTTGCATGTATTAATCCAAGCTATCGCCTGCCTCGCCGTCGCCTTCTTTGGCCCGCTGCTCCAGTTCCATCTTACCGAAACGCAAGGTGAAGCCTGCGGAAATATAGCGGCTGTTCACCATCTTGCGGGTGCTGTCGCTAAGATAATACGGGTTGGTGATGCTGTATCGTGCGCCCCAATTGAAGATGTCTTGAACATTAACGAACACCGACAAGCGGCGCTTGAAGAAGTCGCTGCGCAAGCCCATGTTGAGGAAATAACGTGCCTTGCGCTCGCTCATCAGGCTAATCGTCGGTGAATTGTAGTTGGCCGAAGCGGTCAGTTGTAACCTGTCGAACAATTTAGCCCAAGCGTTGACGCGCACGCTCCATGACCATTTGTCGCGTTGGTCGATCTGATGGACACCATTACGGTCGTATTCCATCCTGTAACCATAATCATAGACGTTGGCATAAAGCCTCACATTGAAGAAGCCACTCGGACGGTAAGTCATGTTGAGCGAAGTGCCGTAACGCCACGAAGTACCCATGTTGTAAGGTATCGAATAATTGACGAGACGATCCAACAGATATTCGTCGCTGTCGGTGGCATCCGTCAAAGAGCTGACTTCATTGGTACTCAAGCGGCCATAGGCTTCGATACCGATATTGCCAAAACGCTCGAAAAACTTTTGCCACCCTGCCTCCATGTTGTGGGTGTAGCTGTTTTTGAGTCCGTTAGGGTTACCTGTCGAATAACTATCCTCTCCATATCTGCGGAAGATGCTGATTTCTTCCTCATCGGGATGCGACATGCGCAATGAGTAGTTAAGTTTGAGATTATGCATGTCTTCCGTACGATAGGTCAAGTGGATGGATGGACGCATATTCCAGAAAAACAGCGTATTCTTATCGGCAAACGGCATTGCGCTCTCATAGTCATAATAGACACGGTCGCCACCGACGCCCAAGCCCGTGCTGAGCGTGAATCCTCCCCAACGGTGCGTCCAGTTGACATCCGCATTCAAACCCGTCTCGGAACCATTGAAATGATAGGCACGAAGCAAGTCGATACTGTCGTAATTGATGCCGCCATCGTTGGAATAGAAACGTTTGTAATCGTTGTTGTTCATTTGATAGTCAGCACGCAAGCCGTAACTAAGTTCGCCGTCATCACTATACGGACGGTTGTAACGCGCATCGAGGTCGACACCCATACCGAACATGTCGGTCAACAAATAACGGTTTTCGTCAAGGTCGGTGTAAACATCGTAGAAACGATTGTAATATTGATCGGTGGCATTCTTGTGGAGTCGGGTGTTCAGACCAATGCGGATATTGTGTCCCTTATCGTCAAACTTCTTGGTGTAATCAATGCCAAAATGACCGAAGCCAGAGTTCGTAACGCTTGTGTCGCCGATGCTGTAAGCAAACACGCTATCAACAGGCTGCATAAAGAAAGTCTGCTCATCGCGGCGGCTACTATAACTATGATTGTTATTGTAGAAGCCTCCTCCATCGAAAGAGATGTCGCTGGTGGAATCAATCTCATAGTCGATGTTCATAAATAAGTTGCCACTGATGCCACGGTTGTCACTTTCCTGTGATGCAGACCTGTACCACACAGTGTCGTACAATCCCTCGGTAGCTGCATCTTCTCTTTTCAACTCCCAGCTGTCAGTGGTGTTGATTCTATCGCTATAGCGTCCCGAAGCGAACAGGTTGACACTCAGTTTTTCCTTCTTCCACATATAGCTGATCCAAGGCGAGACGAAAGGCTGACTAGAGCCGTTCAAGCCGAAGCTGACGAACTGGTTGCTCTTGATGTGTGCTGACGTTACAATGTTGATGACCGCCTCTGCATCGGTGGCATATTTGGCCGAAGGGTTGGTGATGGTCTCGATACGTGCAATGGCGTTGGCGGGCAAGGTCTGAAGATAGGTCTTCAGGTTCTCTTCTGTGAGTTTCGAAGGCTTGTCGTTGACCCAAATCTCCACACTTGACACGCCACGCAGCGTGATGTTACCTTCCACGTCGACTTCAACGCCAGGGGCATTCTGCAAGGCATCTTCGGTAGTACCCGTCTGGATGGATGGGTCTTCGCTGACGTTGTAGATGAGCTTCTCGCCTTCCATGGCATAAAGTGGACGCTCAGCAGCCACGGTGACCTCACCAAGCGAGGTGACTCCAGGATTAAGGCGTATCGTGCCCAAGTTTGTGTTGTTAGTCACCTTAAAAGGCATGGTGTAGTTCTCATATCCGATGGCCGAAATACGCAGCAAGAAAGAGCCTTGCGGCACGCCATTGATTTCGAAAACACCGTCCTGATTACTGACGCCACCTTTGACAAATTCCGAATCGATGGAGTCGAGCACGGCCAAGTTAACGAATGCCATATATTCGCCCGTCTTGGCATCGCGCAGCACGCCGACCACTTGGAAAGTGTCGCCTTCACGGACTTTTTTCTTCGGCTTCACAGTAGGCATGTTACCTTCGTTCTGTCCCCACTGGCGGTCACCGCCGAAGGGAGGACGGCCTCCTGGGGGACGACCACCCGGAGGACGGCCACCAGGACGCCCACCACCTGGAGGCTGGGCCATACACAACACGGTCAATAGGACAAATAGCAGAGAGAGCAAGGTTCTCAACGAAAACGTTTTTTTCATTGTTTACAAATTTGGTTGCAAAAGTAACAAAATCACTATTATGAAGCATCTCATACCAAATAAAAATCCGATATGTCTGGCACTCCTCAATCTTTCGGCTCAAAATGTGGACTATGGGGTTTGCGTGGATCATGGGGTTTGCCGTGGTCTTTGTGTTGTCTCAAATGATCACCGACCCGACGTTCCATCTTGTACACCTGTTGGATTTGGATTGGGGTCAGGAATTTGCTGTACTCTGCATAGTATTTTTGGCGCAGGTTAAGGATTTGCTGGCTGCGCTCGAAACGTTCCTTGATGGCTTGCTCGGCTTCCTCATCGGTGGTAGGCTCGTCTTTGTGTTTTGGCCCCAGTGCCCACATCTCCTGCTGATAGGCGCAGAAGGTCTCAACGAATTGTTGTGTGGTTGCCTCGTCAAAAGCGAGTTCTTGGGCGATGTATCTGGCTTGCTTGTCAGCCAGCTCCTCGCGGCTCATGCGTTGATGATGGTCTTGGGCTATTCCCATGGTGTAGAATGCCAGCACTAAAATAGCCATTAAGTTGATTTTCAGTAAGTTTCTCATTGTTTTTTCTTTTTTTTTAGTTATTATTGTCAAGATAATCGATTTCGTCATAATACTCCAACAAAAGCTCTTGATCACCATCGCTCAATTGGTTGAATGCCATTTCCAATTGTTCAAACGACTTTTCTTCATTGTTGTTCCATCCTTGACGCAACACGAGTAGCAAGGCCAACGAAGCGGCCACAGCAAAGCCTGTCCAAAGTGCTGCATTGCGAAGCTTTCGACTATTCTTTTTCGGCTCCACTTCCTGCATCAGGTGCTCTTCCATCGCTTCAAAAAAACCTTCTGGAACGGTGTAAGGCATGGTTTTGTTCATTTTTTCCAAATCGTTTTCCATAGCTAATCGTTTGTTTTCAAGCAATTTACAATCTTCTCTTTGGCATTGTGGTAGTTGGCCTTCACATTGGCTGCTGTCGACCCTGTAATAAGGGCGATGTCGTCGTAAGACATCTCGTCAAAATACCGCAAGTTGAAGGCAATTTGCTGCTTGGCGGGTAGCGAAAGAATGGCCTTTTGAAGCTTCACCGCCTCGACTTCGCTGTAGTCGACATAATCGTCAGCCTTAATGTTGAAGAGGTCGTCGGAGGTCTCGTCCAACGAGAGCTGGACCTCGCCTTTGCGCTTGCCCAAAAGCCGAAGGGCCTCGTTGGTGGCGATGCAGAATATCCAAGCAGCAAGCGACTGGTTTTCATTATATTGTGCAAACGAACGAAAGACTCGAACGAAGGTCTCTTGCATGGCATCTTGTGCATCGGCGTGAGCCACCACCAACCTACGGATATGCCAATAGACCGGTTTCATGTAAGAAGCCATAAGAAGGCGGAAGCCCTCTTGGGGATTCTTGTTCATGGCCGCTATGATTTCTTGGTCTTTTGACATACCTCAATAGTTGGTCTTTATCAACAATACCCGACAAAAAAGAAAAAGTAAAAAACCGATTATCAATTTTTTTTGACGTTGTTTATTATTGAGCAAAAATAAGAAAAAGGCGTCCATTTCAACTGAATCTTGTATTTTTGCGGTCAAATCGAAGATTAACCGAATGAAACACGGACGGTATATATTACTGACACTGCTTTTGCTGACAGTGGCTTTCTCGGCAACGGCCCAACGCATCGGCGGGGGATTGATGCTAGGTCCCACGTTCTCTACCATGAACATCAGTGGAAACGATAGCACTCGATTTCGTACCGATTTTACAGGTGGTGTTCGTATCGCCCTTATCCCGAAGCATTTTGTCTTCGGAGCAGAAATCGACGTCATCTATTCGGGACAAGGTACAAGCTCAAAGAAAGGGCTGGATGAAAACAACAACGTCATACGATACAAGGAGAAGTCGCACTACATCAACATACCTTTGTTGCTCAATATCTATTTCCGCAAATGGAAGAAGGACGAGCATGACGAATCTCGTATCCCTCGGCTTCGTATCGGACCCCAAATCGGTTTTTGTGTCGGCGGCAACGAAGTAATGGAGGTGAAAGGCAAAAAGAAACAGCACTACATCACTCCATGGGAAAGAGGCAGTTACAACTACATCGACTATGGTCTCACTGCGGCGTTTAGCTATTGGTACGTGGAGGTGCGTTACACCTACGGCATGGGGAATGTCTTCAAGGAAGGCGAGAAATCCTCCAACCATGTGATTTCCGTCACTTGGTCGGATATTTGGTGATAGTTTCAGAAAAAAACATACATTTGTACTTTTAAACCGAAGTGAAATGAATATCGTAATTGCTGGAGACGGAGAAGTAGGCATGCACTTGGCAGAGGCCTTGGTGCGCAGCAACCACAACATTACCATTGTGGATCCGCATGAGGAGCTGCTGAAGATGATGGAATCGCACAGCGATCTGATGACCGTCACGGGCGACTCTACCTCAACGGCGGTACTACAACGTGCCAACGTGAAAAAAGCCGACCTTTTGATTGCCGTGCTGCACGACGAGCACATCAACCTGCTGACAGGCATCATCGCCAAGAAACTCGGTGCCAAAAAAGTCATCGCACGTGTCAACACGATGGAGAACCTCAGCCCCGAAGTGTGGCGTATGTACCAAGACCTTGGCATCGACGGCCTGTTGTCACCTGAAGACATCGCCGCGCAAGAAATCATCTCACTACTGAAGAAAAACGCCTCATCGGAGACCTACGACTTTGCAGGTGGCAATCTGCAACTCTTTATGGTGAAGCTGGAGGCAGAGGCAGAAATCCTCGGCAAGACCGTGGACGAAGTCATCAACCAATACGAGCATATCGAATTCCGCGTGGCCGCCATACATCGCCGCCAGAACACCTTCATCCCACAAGGCGACGAGGTGTTTCAAGTGGCCGACATGGTGTACGTGGTCACCAAGCCGCACGCCATCAAGGACATCATCAAGTTGAGTGGCAAGAAGCAGATCAACGTCCATAATGTGATGATCATTGGTGGCGGCCGTGTGGGCCGTATCACCGCCAAACGTCTTGAACACGACCTGAACATCAAGATTTTGGAAATCGACAAGGAACGCTGCATGGATTTGACCAATTACCTCTCGGAGGCCCTGGTCGTCAACGCCGACGCCCGCAACCTCGACCTGCTGGAGGACGAGGGCATCAAGGACATGGACGCCTTCATCGCCGTCACCGACAACACCGAAACCAACATCCTGACCTGCCTGCAGGCCAAGTCGTTTGGAGTGAAAAAGACCATCGCCCTCGTTGAGAATATCGACTACATCGACATCTCCCAGAACATCGGCATCGACTCCATCATCAACAAGAAACTCATCGCTGCCAGCTACATGGTGAAATACACCCTTGGCGCCAAAGTTTCCACCCTGAAGAGCCTCAGCGGCATCGACGCCGACATCGTGGAGTTTGAGGTCAGGGCTGGCTCGGCGGTCACACGCAAACCCATAGGACAGCTGGCCATGCCCACTGACGCCATCGTCTGCGGCATCACCCGTGATGGCGAGAGCTATATCGCCACCGACGACTTCCAGATCGAGACCGACGACCAAGTGGTTGTGCTGGCCCTGCCCAATGGCATCCCAACTGTGGAAAGGTTGTTCCATTAGAAATGACGGCGTTTCGACAAGCTCAACGACCTTCGTATTTTCGACCAACCAAGGTCCCTGAGCCTGTCAAAGGGCCGAACTAAAATAAGACTAATGAGTTTTAAGAGCAAAATAAATCATCCTTTAGTTCTCCGCATCGAAGGCCAACTGCTGCTCATCGAAGGTCTTTTCATGCTGATGGTGCTCCCTATAACCTATCTCCACCGCGGGTTATATGCTTTCAGTATGCCTTTTTCAGCCCTCATCACACTGCTTACTGGTTTCATTCTGCTCATCGCGACACGCAACCACAAAGGCGATAAGACCACTTCGCGCGACGGCGTATACATCGTCTGCATTTCATGGTTGGTGCTTTCCTTGTTTGGTGCCATGCCTTATCTGCTTAGCAAGAGTGTCCCAAATTTCACCGACGGTTTCTTCGAGGCCTTATCGGGCTTTACCACCACTGGTGCCACTATACTTACTCACATCGAGGCCGTTCCAAAAGACATCCTCCTATGGCGCAGCATGACCCAATGGATTGGCGGCTTGGCCATCATCGTCTTCTCGCTTGCCATCCTTCCTTACCTCGGTATGAGCGGCATGCAGCTCTTCGTTTCAGAAACCAACGGCATCAACTACGACAAGCTTCACCCACGTATCATGCACACCGTGAGGCGTATCTGG
Organism: uncultured Bacteroidales bacterium; assembly: GCA_905234645.1. Taxonomy (GTDB): domain Bacteria; phylum Bacteroidota; class Bacteroidia; order Bacteroidales; family F082; genus Limimorpha. The sequence continues at coordinate 44,386 of CAJOIS010000014.1, forward strand.
TTCATCTATTTGTTCTTCACGCTTTTGGAGACCCTGTTGCTCTATTGGGGTGATATGGATTTCTACGATGCCCTATGTCATTCGTTGAGCACCATCAGTTCGGGCGGTTTTTCTACGAGGACAGCCAACATCGGCGCTTTCTCCAACTATTCACAGGTCGTCATCACCGTGTTTATGGTATTGTCGGGGTGCAACTTCTCCTTGCTCCTGCTCTCCTTGACTTGGCGTTCATTCACCATCCTGAAAAACCAAGAGTTCAGGACCTTCTTGCTTTACATTGTGTTCTTGGGCATCGGCATCGGCTTGGTATTGCTGTTTGGATGTCACAAGAGCTTTGGTTCTTCTTTCCGTGAGTCGTTCTTCAGCGTCATCTCGACCTTTACCACCACGGGCTTCTTTGTCAGCGACTACACGGCTTGGCCCGCATTCCTGTGGGTCATTCTCTTCCTGTTGATGTTCATCGGCGCCTGTTCTGGCTCTACGTCGGGTGGTGTCAAGCTTTTCCGCCATCTCATCTTCATGAAAAACTCATTGCTTGAGTTGAAGCGTATCATCCACCCCAATGCCTTGTTGCCCGTGAAAGTCAACGGAAAAGCCATTTCTACAGGAGGTGTCTATAAGCACATCACCTTCATCTTCGTCTATTTCTTAGTCTTTCTAGTCGGCGCCGTCTTCTTGTTAGCCCTAGGCTTCGACATCGAGACCTCACTGGGTGCTTCCGTGGCCACGTTGAGCAATGTCGGCACGGGAATCGGACAAGTTGGGCCGGGCGGCTCGTATGTCTTCTTCCCACAGGTCGCCAAATGGATGCTGATGCTGATGATGCTTCTCGGAAGGGTGGAGCTCTTCTCTATTATTACGCTGTTCTCGAGGAGTTTCTGGAAAAACTAAACCTCATTCCAGAATCCAATCCGCTGCCGTTTCAATCACGTTGTCGATACCTTGGGCTGTCATGGCGGGGTCAAGGATGACACGCACGTCTGGCGGTACGCCATTCTCGTAGTTGCCGCCATCGAGGGCAATTGTGCGCGTGATGCTGAAACGGTAAATCCATGCGTTGGGCAAAGCACCGGCATTGGGCAGACCGAGGCCGCCTCCGCTGTAGTCGCCGAACAACTTGACATTGTCGTATGCCATCGTGCAAATCGAGAAAAACGAGGCGGCGCTGTATGTACCTCTGTCGATGAGCACCGCCACGGGCTTGGTATATGGATCGGTATTGTTGGTCTCCGTGGCATAAACCGTGCTTAATTCCGTAAAAGCGTCATGCTCGGGCCCTGACTTGATTTGGGTCTGATAAAGCTTTTGCCCATGGTTGTCGAGGATGCTCAGCAAACGACGGATATTGTCAATATTACCGCCGCCGTTTTGGCGTAAGTCAAGAATAAGACCCTCACAGTTCCCATAAAAGTCGAGAAGATGATCCAAATCCCTCATGGCGACATCATCCATAAAAGAGGAGTAACGGATATAGGCGACCTTGCCACCACGTATGGCATTGTGCAAAAAACTGCCCGTTGTGTGGTGATTGACAGTAAGATAATTCATCTTCACCACATCTTCGTCAATATCCCTCTCTGCATACATCCTATAAAACACCGAATCGTTGTGCGCTTCGTCAATATCGGAAATCAGGTAAGTATGACCGTCGTTTAAGGTGTTGAGTATGGCGACACAAACCTTAAAGAGGCTGTCGTCGTCCATTTCGTCATACACCTTCGGGCGATAGACCTCGTATACCGAATCCCAATCCACGCCTTTCAAGTCAAAGAAGGAATACTGTTGGTCCACCTTATTCCACAGGTAATCAAACACATTGATCGGATCGTCGGCTGCGTTGCCATCGATGAAGGCACGCTCGCACGAGGCAAGGACGAACAAAACAAGGCAAAGCAAGATATGTTTTTTGTATTTCATGAGACCAATCAATTGAGCTTGAACATAAAGTCAAAGGTGACAGCATGGAAAGCGTTGTCGAAGCGGTAAAATCCTCTATTACGGGTTGTGAGATAATCCCAATGGTACGAAAGTCCTATCCTATTGCCATTCGGCAAGTTGAACCTGAGGCCAACATCGGTACTGGCACCCGGAAAAAAGATGCCTCGGGTTTCATAGGTGCTAAGAATTGTGTTCACCAGGTTGATGTTGGAGGCATAGTTGTCCATATAAGAAAAACCCGGATAATTCACGACACCAACAAGTGGCAATCTCAACTTGACAAATGCGGTCAATAGGTTATGCGTGTCATCTTGGACGAAAGCAAAGTCATACTGTACCATGCCTTCAACACTGAAATTGCCATAAACAGACGAACTGACGGCGCAAGTCTTCATTGAAGGAAGGACCTTAAGGCTACCTTCCCCGTGAACGCCCCCCCCTATCCAAAAATGAAGCCGGTGACTTTTCTTGTCACGTAAACTATACAAGAATTCGGCACCTTCGCTCATGCCGATAATATAGCCATGAAAGGGTGACACCAACAAACCCAGTCTATAACGGGATTGCCTTTGAAAACAGCAGCGTCCCCACTCGAGATTGACACCCGATTGAAAGCCTGTGCCCAAACCTAGTAAAGACATCGGTGCCGCACCACTATCGTAAGCGTCAGCAATGCAATAGCCTACCCCTCCGTTCATCCAGATACTAGGTTTCGTATCTGTCTCTTGACCATAGGATGAGCCAGCCATGGCAAAAAAAATTGCCGTGACCAATAATACCATATTTAAACTATTGATTCTCATCTGTTTAAAACAAAACACACCTATGATGCAATGGCAAAGATACAGAATTGTTTCTCTGTGACAAATTGGTTGTCAGAAAAAATGTATATTTGCAAACAACAAAAACTGACCATTATGCATAAGCATTTTCTCCTCATTGTGCTCATTATGCTTTGCGTGAGCGCCTTCGCCCAAAAGCAATACACCCTGCAATCGCCCGACAAGGACATCACCGTCACCATTAATGTGGGTGAGCAAATCACTTACGCGGTCACGCACGGCAGCACTTGCGTCTTGGCACCTTCTGCCATTGGGATGAAACTCGCTGACGGGACGATGCTCGGCTCAAAGCCCGTCGTGAAAAGCGCCAAGACGCGTTCTGTCAACCAAAGCGTGGAAGCACCCTTCTACAAACGAGCCGAAATTCCTGAGGTCTATGAGGAATTGACCTTGACAATGAAAGGCAACTATAAGGTTATCTTCAGGGCTTATGACGAAGGTGTGGCCTATCGTTTCGCAACTGAATTCCGGAAAAGCATCATCGTGGAGAACGAAACCGCAGATTTCAACTTCGACGCAGATTATCAAGGTCTTATCCCATACGTACTTAGGCGTGCCGGACAAGAAGGCGACCTCATCAGCCAACAGTTCTACAACTCGTTTGAAAATACCTATACCCATACGCCTTTAAGCGAGATGGACCCCGACAAGTTGGCCTTCCTGCCCGTTTTGGTTGAACTCAAAGACGGAAAAAAAGCTGTCATTACCGAGGCCGACTTGGAAGATTTCCCTGGCTTGTATCTCCGCAACGAAAAGGGCCAACATGGCTTCACGGCGGTTCACGCAGGTTATCCCAAGAGCCGCGAACAAGGCGGCCACAACAACCTGCAATGGATCGTGAAAGAACGCGAGAATTACATCGCCAAGAGTAATGGAAAACGCAGTTTCCCCTGGCGTTGCGTCGTCATCTCGGAAAGCGACAAGGAACTGGCCGACAGCGATTTGGTCTATCTTTTGGCTTCTCCAAGCCGCGTAGAGGACGTCTCATGGGTCAAGCCCGGCAAGGTGGCCTGGGACTGGTGGAACAACTGGAATATCTACGGCGTGCCTTTCAAGGCGGGCATCAACAACGACACGTATAAATACTATATCGACTTCGCCTCGCAATATGACATCGAGTATGTCATCCTCGACGAAGGCTGGGCTGTCAACAAACAGGCCGACCTCTTCCAGGTGGTGCCCGAAATCGATATACAAGAGCTGGTAGACTATGGTGCAGAGCGTAATGTCGGCATCGTGCTTTGGGTGGGTTATGCCGCCATCGACAAGGATATGGAAAACGTCTGCCAATACTATTCCGACATGGGCGTGAGAGGTTTCAAGGTAGACTTCATGGACGGCGACGACCAGATGATTGTGGATTTCTATTACCGGATGGCCGAAACCGCTGCTTGTTACAACCTCTTCATCGACTTCCATGGCGCTTACAAGCCCACGGGACTCAACCGCACCTATCCCAATGTGCTCAACCATGAGGGCGTGTACGGTCTGGAGCAAGCCAAGTGGGACAACGAGAGCGACCTCGTCACCAACGAAGTCACCATCCCCTTCATCCGCATGGTGGCAGGCCCGATGGACTACACCCAGGGCGCGATGAAGAACGCCAACAAGAACAATTTTGCGGCTATCTATACCGAGCCTATGAGTCAAGGCACGCGATGCCGCCAACTCGCTGAATACGTGATTTTCGAGTCGCCTTTTAACATGCTTTGCGACAGTCCGAGCAACTATATGAAGGAAGATGAATGCACAAGGTTCATCGCCAGCGTGCCCACCACTTGGGACGAGACCATAGTCTTGGACGGCAAGGTGGGCGAATACCTCGTCATCGCCCGCCGCAAGGACTACCATTGGTATGTGGGCGCCATCACCAACTGGGAAGAACGCGACATCGAAATCGACCTCGGTGTGCTGCCCAACTTTGGCGCCAAGTCAGGGCACATCTTCCGCGACGGTCCCAACGCCAACCGCGTGGCCAAAGACTATGTGTCAGAGCAAGCCCAAGTGTGGGGCAACAAGGTGAAAGTGCATCTCGCCAAAGGCGGCGGTGCCGTGATGGTGTTCTAAAAAAGCCACCCTCCCACTCCGTTCCGTGAATACGGAATCCCAGAGTTTTCGAGGGTGGCTTTGTGTGTGTTGCAGTTGAGGTTATTTCCGCACAGGACGGACAGAATTACCCTCGTAGCGGTTGCCACCGCCTGTGCCAACAGCGCCTGTACCGAAGCTCAAGTCACACCCACAATCCGGGTGCCAAAAGAGCGAACTCGACCAATAACTGCCTCCCCAATACTGACCATAAAGGTAGGTATGGCCGGCAGGCAGGAAAATACTATTGCCGTTTTCCGAAGCAAAAAGCCTACCATACACATCATTCAGCGTAGTCCATGTGCTAGTGGTGTTGTTCCTCAGTTCTTCCCATTCTTCAATGGTGGGCATGCGCCAGCCACTGCCCCAGTTGGCCGTGGCAGCGTCGTCCTCAGGCAAGAGGGTAGTCAAGTTGTCAGTGAAGCCGTTGTAACCATAGTTAGCGTCGTTACAATACTTGGTAAGGGTGTTTTCACTGCCGTTGCAATACTTGTAAGTGCTCCAATCGTAATCGGCCTTTGGCGTAGTTTCGCCCCATGCGAAGTAACTACCTATGCCTTCAGGTGTTTCAGCACCTACATTACAGGTGGCCCATAATGTTCCACTTGGCAGACCAAGGTCAATGTAATCGTGACCGTTGTAAGTGCCATTTCCGCTAGGTTTTTCCTCAGTGATAAAAGTTTTATCCGCGCCATAATAATAGTCAGAGCCTTGCTTGGCGTATGCGCGGACATGATAAACCGTATTGGGATTCAGTTCAGTAAGTGTACAGGTGAAAGGCTCGTTCCATTGAGCGGTGGAAAGATGCTCTTCACTAGCCGTTGGGCTTTCTTGGAGACTCCAGCATACGCCCAACTCCTCAAGTGCAACACCCTCGCTTACAACGACCGTGGCTCCACAAACTGCAGTTGTTGTAGTGATGTCAGAAGGTGTGATGGTTGTAACCGTTACGACGGTCTCATTATTAGGTTCATCTTCTGGTTTGTTACATCCTGCGGTGAATACTACCGCCGTCATTAGCATTATGGCTGCTACTGCCTTCATTACTTTTTTCATAGATAGTGAATAAGATTAAAGATTTGTGATAAGATTAAAAATGATTGCAAAAATCGGGAAACGAGGCAAGGCGGTACCTTACAAATCGTCAAAATCAACTTACAAATGATATATTGTAAGTGAATTCCTACTGATTACTTGTTTTTCCATTCAGAAGGCGTCATGCCGACGATGGCCTTGAAGGCGCGGAAGAAGGTCGTTTCGTTAGCAAATCCCGACTCCATCCACACCTCCGAGGCGCGAGTGTCGGGCTGGCCGAGCAACTGCTTGGCGTGCTCCACGCGATACATGTTGACGAACTGCGAGAACGAACAATGGCGCAAGTTGTTGATGCAGGCCGACAAGGTGTTGCGGTTGCAGCCTGCCGCAGTCGCCACGTCGGACAGCTTCAGGCCGCTGTTCAAGTATAGGTGCTGCTCTTCCATCAACTGGCAGACATGCTGCAGCAGCTCTTCATCCGCTTCATTGGTTGTTGGCGTCGCGAGGTCGGCCACCTCATCTGTTTCGTTGGCTTCGTCATGCTCGTCCACCCTATCATTTTTATGCTGTGTTGTTTTTTGCGCACGATATATAATAAGGTATACGAAAAAGAAAACCACCACAAGAGCCACAATTATCCCAACCCACAGCCAGGGGAACGAAGCAGGGGCGGCCAGCAACGGCGCATCAGGATGGACGCGCAGCACCACCACAGACTTGAGGGGATTGTAGTTGGAATCGCCGAGACCACCCACAAGGATGAGATTGCCGTCGGCGTTGACAACAGGCCAAGTGGGGCCTGTGGCAAGCATCGGATCAGTATAATAGAGTGTCAATGGTGCCGGACGCTCCGTATAATCCACACACAGCACATAAACCCGTTTGCTTGGGCTGAAGCCTACCAGATAGCCCCGTCCGCGCTGTCTGTCCACTATGGGAAAATGATACAGGATGCTGTCGCCTTGGAACACCATCGGCACCGCACAAATGGTAGAAAACAGACTGAAGTCGGTACCTTGAGTCTTGACGAATCCTATTTGACCTTCGGCGTTTTCCACGGGCAGCAGATAAGCATAGTCACCGGTAGCCTCATTGCCAATGAAACAACGCTCACTCATCTGGGGAATGTCGTAGGCCAGTGGACGCCATTCGTCAAGCAGCGGAGCATGGAAAGGCTCACCGTTCAGTTGGTCAACGATAATGCTGTCAGGACGAATACCGCTGATATGCTTTGTATCCAAGCTGCTGAATATCATCACATTGTCCTTATCCGTACGAAGGATATAGGGACAAGAACGCTTGGCGGCGACCTCCTTGAGGCTACTAAAAGTCTTGTAGCCATCGAACAATTCCATACCGTCATCCTTAAACCAGTTGCCCACAATGACCACGCGACCGCTGTCGATTTCGGTGGCAGAAAAGTTACTACGTTTCATGTCCATGCAGCCGAAACCTTCGCAGGTGTGGGTGGCGGGGTCGTACCATTCGGCAGTGTAGGTTTGTCCGATGCCCAACGGCTCATTGGCACCGCCGCAAACCAGCACTTTGCCCGATTTCATGGGTACTGCTATGCCATGGTCATGCGCATAGACCGTATGCACCGTATGCCAAGCACCATCGCTGAAATACTCTGCCGTGGCCGTGGGCACGAAACCCGTGGTGTGGCCACCGATGACCGTCAGCTCACCGTTGGCGAAGAAAGTGCAGTGACCGTAACGCGGGATGTTGAGCTCGGGTAGCTGCTCGGCCTCTATCCTCATCATCTTGCAGCCTACCGTATCTGGCTGTTGGGCTGTTGCCTCAAAGGACAGCATTGCCACAAACAAAACGCAGGTCAGGAACAGCTTCATTCGGTTTCCATTTTGCGGCAAAGTTATAAAAAAACCAGAAACCATAAAGGTACCGGAAAATTTAATAGTTTTGCATAGTTGATACCTATGGTTCGGTCGGATTTGTAATCCGACCGCATTGAACCCGCGGATTTGCAATTCGCAATAATTAATAAACATTTGAAAAACATCCATTTATGAAAAAACACTTCCTATCACTTATCATCCTTTTAACCATCTGTTTGTCCCTTGCTTCCTGCAACGATAAGTTAAATATTTGCATTATTAACCCAAATGTGGAGCAACAGTTCCATTCACAAGCCTTGGCTACAGCGCAACCGCGCTTCAGTTGGCAATATGAAACAACTGAAAGCAATGTCGTGCAACAAAACTACCACATCATTGTGGCCACAACCGCCGAAAACGCCCAAAAAGGCATCGGCGACCTATGGGATTCGGGCATGGTGCCTTCCAACCAGATGCTTTACATCCCCTACGCGGGCAAGGAATTGAAAAGCCGCGACAAAGCCTATTGGAAAGTCATCGCAACCCTCAAAAACGACAAAGATGCTAAAGCCAAAGTGGAAAGCGAGGTCAAATCCTTTGAAATCAGTTTGTTGAACCAAGAGGATTGGCAAGCCAAATGGATTGGTCATGAGTTTGGGGATGATGTGCTGGAAGGTCATACTCGCTTGGCGGCACGTTATCTTCGCAAAGACTTTACCCTCAGTGACGAAGTCGGCGAAGCCAAGCTCTATGTCAGCGGTATGGGTGTGTATAGTGCATATCTCAACGGCACCGAAGTCGCCCCCGAAGAATTGTTGAAGCCTACGCTGTCCTGGTACTCAAAGCGTGTGTATTTCAACACTTACGATGTCACGGAGATGCTCAATAACGGCGACAACGCCATCGGCATCATCCTTGAAGGCGGTCGTTATACCTCCATCCGTTACAATTCTGCCAACCCCAATTGGGACGACTCCAATCATGTGTTCGGCTTTGGTACACCACGACTACTATTGCAGTTGGAAATTACCTATAAAAATGGCAAAAAAGAGACCATTATCAGCAATGAATCATGGAAAATCACCAATCATGGCCCCATCCGCACCGCCAACGAATGGGACGGCGAGACCTACGATGAAAACTACGACCTTGGTGATTGGAACCAACCCAATTATGACGACTCCGCTTGGCTCCAAGCTGAACTGGTAGAGGCTCCTGAAGGCCAACTCAGCGCCCAACCCAACCCCAACATCACCGTGATGGAGAAACTGAAACCCATCAGTATTTTCCAAAAAGGCGACAAATGGTATCTCGACATGGGTCAAAACATGGTCGGCTTCATTAATATGAATGTGCGCGGACAACAACCCGGCGATGTCATTACCCTGCGCTTTGCTGAATTGTTGACCCCAGATAGCTTGCTATATACGGCCAACCTCCGTGGTGCAGAATGCACAGACCTTTACATTTGTAATGTACAAACGTTGCGCGCAACGTCTCTACCCATTTCCTGGCATCCAATGTTTGTGTACCACGGCTTCCGCTACGTAGAAATCTCCGGCCTGCGCGAAACACCCAATCTGGACAATTTTGAGGGCTGGGTCATTTACGACGAGATGCCAGTAACTGGCTCGTTTGAGACTTCCAACGAGATCATTAACGCGGTGTACCACAACGCCTATTGGGGCATCCGTGGCAATTACCGCAGCATGCCCACCGACTGTCCGCAGCGCGACGAGCGCATGGGCTGGACCGGCGACCGCACCACGGGCAACTTTGGCGAGTCGTACATCTTCGACAACCACCATCTTTACGCCAAATGGCTCACCGATGGCGACGATAGCCAATGGGACAACGGCTCGTTGGCCAATGTCATCCCGCCCTATTGGCGCGGCTACACCGACAACATGACCTGGCCAGGCGCCATGGTCACCGTGACGGAGATGCTTTATACCCGATTCGGTGATGTGGAACCCATCCGCCAACACTATGCGGCCTGGAAGAAATGGATGCTCCACATGAAGAATGACTACATGCGGGCTGGTCTCATGCCTCGCGACACCTACGGCGACTGGTGCATGCCGCCCGAGTCGCTCGAACTCATCCACTCCAGCGACCCCAACCGCATCACAGATGCGACGGTGCTCTCCACACCATTTTATTGCTACCTCTGTGGCAAGATGGCCAAGTTTGCCGAGATTTTGGGCTTCGATGAAGATGTGACCTTCTTCCAGCAGGAAATCACCACCTCCACCATCGCCTTCAACGACAAGTATTTCAACCGCGTGACGGGCGTCTATGCCAACAACACCGTGACGGCCAACATCCTGCCCTTGTGGTTCGGCATGGTACCCAAAGGCTTGGAAGACAGAGTTCTAGAGAGCATCATCAACAAGACCATGAACGAATGTGGCGGTCATGTCTCGACGGGCGTGGTCGGCATCCAGCAACTGATGCGCTGCCTGACGGAATACGGTCGCGGCGACCTTGCCCTCAAGATTGCCTCCAACGACACCTACCCGAGCTGGGGCTACATGTACCGCAACGGTGCCACCACCATCTGGGAACTCTGGAACGGCAACACCGCCGACCCCGCCATGAACTCGGGCAACCACGTCATGCTCCTCGGCGACCTCATCATCTGGGAATACGAATACCTCGGTGGCATCCGCGCCTTGGAGCCGGGCTACAGCAAAATCCAACTCAAGCCCTATCCCATCGAGGAATTGGACTTCGTGAACTGCGCCTACAACTCCGTCTCTGGCCGCATCGAAAGCAACTGGAAGCGCGAAGGGAATCACTTTGAATGGGAAATCGTCATCCCTGCCAACACCACGGCCGAAGTCTGTCTGCCCACCGAAAACGGCTACGAGATAAAGACTTATGGCAGTGGAAGATACCACTTATCGTCAGTGTTCTGATTGCTTTTCATAGTAAAAATAGTTAAATTATTTCAATAATATTCCTACTTTTGCCTCGAATAATCACTCATAAAACTAAACGATATGAAAGTATTCCGTATTTTGTTTTTGGCCCTGGCCCTTATGATGGTCTCGGGTGCAACAGCTCAAACCGTCTACAGTAGCAATGGTTCGAGTTGTGGTCAAATTGAAAGTAACGGCACTGTCCGCAACGGCTCCGGCTCCAGCATCGGCAAGATCGACAGCGACGGCACTGTCCGTAATGGCTCTGGCTCCAGCATCGGTAAGATCGACAGAGACGGCACCATCCGCAACAGCAGCGGCTCCAGCATCGGCAAGATCGACAGCGACGGCACCGTCCGCAACAGCAGCGGTTCCAGCATCGGTAAGATTGAAAGCGACGGCACTGTCCGCAATGGCTCCGGCTCCAGCATTGGAAGAGCCTCGGGAATCCCACGTGAATGGGCTGCCGCCTATTTCTTCTTCTTCTTTTAGTCCACTAGGACTATAATAACGCATCGCGCCCGCCGTAACACTACGACGGGCGCTTTTATTTCCACCACAGAAAAGTTCTTATTGCTCAGCGGCAGACGCAGCTTCTTGTGCGCCAAACCAAGCATCCAAGGTCTCTTCAACCTTTTGGTTGATTTCGGGCGTAATCTTGTGCTGCACCTTCTTAACGACATAAAGCAAGGCGAGGCCTTCGTCAAGCATGCCGAGAATCTTATGTGCCTTGAAGGAAATCAAGCTGAAGGGCATGATGGTATATAGGATGGCACCCACGATGAGTGCTTTCTCCAAGGTGGTTGTCTCACCCATGGTCAGCACATAATAGAGTTGTAGCAAAGGCTTAGTGGCCACCCGGCCTGCCTTTTTGGCATAAGTGCCGATTTTCCCGAAGATATCGGACGATTTGGCCTTCCAGTCAACGCCTTTCAGTTTCTCCAACAATTTGTCGATGTCCTTTCCTCCGATGACATACGCCAAAATGGTGATGCAGATAATGGTGATAATCATTTATTTATGTTTTTTATTGATTGTAAATTCTATTTGTTTTACAAGTAAAAACACTGCAAAAATTGTTCCATTTTTCAAGACTTCACCCGCCCTGGATTCTCGGCAATGAACTTGCTCCAGTCGGGCTTGCGATGCGCTTTTGCCTTTTCGGTGGTGTGCTTGGTATAGTTCACATCCTTACCCTTTGAGATGGAGTGGCACACTGCTGCACCCACGGCATCGGTGGCATCGAAAAACTCAGGGTTCTCATCGGTCTTAAGAATGAAATGCACCATCTTGGCCACCTGTTCCTTCGAGGCGTTGCCATTGCCCGTGATGTTCTGCTTGATGGTCTTGGGCGAGTACTCGAAGATGGGGATGTCGCGGTAAAGCGCAGCAGCCATAGCCACCCCTTGGGCGCGACCCAGCTTCAGCATTGACTGAACGTTCTTACCAAAAAACGGTGCTTCAATGGCCAGTTCGTCGGGATGGTATTCATTGATGATCTCCAGCACCCGTTCAAAGATTTTCTTCAGCTTGAGTGCCTGATTTTCCAGTTTCTTCAGATTGATCACACCCATCGTTAAGAGCTCCAGATTCTTGCCCTGCTCCCGAATGACGCCATAGCCCATCACCATGGTGCCGGGGTCGATGCCCAATATGACTTTTTCTTGATCCATTCTTGTGTTTTTGCAAAAGTACTCATTTTTTCTTTCCATCGTCTTTCTTTTTCTCCTCTTCTTGCGTTGTTTGGAATAATTTTTGAGGTTTTTTAATTTGTTAAACATTTAAAAATGATACAATGAAAACTCTACGAATTCTTCTTATGGCGATAGTCCTCATGATGGCTTCAGGCGCGATGGCGCAGACCGTTCGCAACAGCAGCGGCGCCAGTTGTGGTACGATTGAAAGCAATGGTACCGTACGTAATTCCAGCGGAGCTAGTGTCGGCCGATTCGACAGCGACGGCACCATCCGCAACAGCTCCGGCGCCAGCATCGGCAAGATCGATAGGGACGGCACTATCCGCAACAGTTCCGGAGCGAGCATCGGTAAGTTCTACGATGATGGCACGGTGCGCAACGGCTCTGGAGCGAGCATCGGCAAGGTGGAGAGCGACGGCACCGTGCGCAACAGCTCCGGTTCCAGCATCGGTAGAGCCCAAGGCATTCCCCGCGAATGGGTTGCCGCCTATTTCTTCTTCTTCCCTTTTTACTAGTTTAAGACAACAAATCAAAACGCCCGCAACAAATGTGACGAGCGTTGTTTATGATCGAAGAAACTATGATACACGTTGAAGGAATTAAAGACGAAATGATTGCCAACAATCTCACTCCGTTTAGGTTTACCCACCCTGGAGAGATTATCAAGGACGAACTGGAAGACCGTGGCATTTCGCAGCGCGAGTTTGCCCAAAATATCGGCATGTCTTATTCCGTACTCAACGAACTGCTCAATGCCCATCGTCCTCTTACGACCAACACGGCTTTGCTCTTTGAGGCTGCCCTTGGCTTACCCGCCGATGTGCTTATGCGCATTCAAACCAAATACAATCTTCAGACCGCTCGTAAAGACAAAAATGTCATTCGTTGGATGGCGAAGATTCGAAATGCGGCGGCGGCGCTGTAATAGCCAATAATACTTTGCCTTATGAAAAAGATATATTTTACTTTGATTTTAGTTTTTAGCATTGGTTTTGCAATCAAAGCGCAAGAACAAGAAGATATGATTGTCCTTCGCAATGACTATGACAGTTGTGACATCCTACGGCCTGATGTGATGCCCAAGGATTTCCAATTGGACTATGTATCGCTTTTTTATTACACTCACATCAGTCCAGTTTTAGATTATCCTGAAGAAGCAAAAAAGAACCATATTCAAGGGAATGTGCTCCTCACTTTCCGTATTACAAAAGATTGTAGATTAACTGATTATAAAATTTTCAAAGGATTGGGTTATGGGTTGGATGAAAAAGTTCTCGAATATGCCCATTTGATTAGTAATCCATCCGAGGCAGCAGAGTATCAAGGAGAAAAGGTGGATATATTGTATATGATGAAAGTCTCTTGTACTTATGAACCAGCTTGGCCCATCACAATAGCACAAAATTTCAGTCTTGAAAAGTTGCTCGAAGAAGAGGCTGTTTTAATCGGAGACCATACAAACCCAATCGACTTTGAATGCAAGACACCTTATGTGCGTTTCAAGGTGAAGAGCCGAAACGGCAAAATCGCCAAAGTGAAATTGGAAAAAAGTTCTGGATTTAAGTCTCTTGATGATGAAGCGGTTATGGCTCTTTGGAATTTGGAGTATTGGAGAGGTGGTCGTATGGAAAAGGACGCTGAATACATAGTCCCTGTTCGGTTTGATGCAAATCTAGAAGAATAATAGTTCGTAAAGAGAAGGATGCTTTTGTTATTAGGCAAGATTTTCCTTGTACTGAAAACTGTTTTACCCAAACAACTCCGCCCCCAACTCATACACAGAAGCCACCGGCACAATCTGAATTTTAAACCGTTTGGTATCCAATCCTTTGGCATTATACTTCGAGACAAATATCTTCTCAAAGCCCAACTTATCGGCCTCGGCGATGCGGGCTTCGATGCGAGTGACGGCACGGATTTCGCCCGAAAGACCCACCTCGGCGGCAAAGGCATAGCGTGAGGGGATGGGTATGTCGGCATTCGATGATAGCACGGCGGCGATGACGGCCAAGTCAATGGCGGGGTCATCTACATGGAGGCCGCCTGCAATATTTAGGAATACGTCTTTTATTGAAAGGCGGAAGCCTGCGCGTTTCTCCAACACGGCCAAGAGCATGTTCATTCTGCGGATGTCGAAGCCTGTAGCGGAGCGTTGCGGCGTGCCGTAGGCCGCGCTGCTCACCAGGGCCTGTGTCTCGATGAGCATGGGACGTTGCCCTTCCATGGTGGCGGCGATGGCGATGCCGCTCACTTCCTCGTCGCGTTGTGAGAGGAGGATCTCGCTGGGATTGGTCACCTCGCGGAGGCCTATGGCGTTCATCTCGAAGATGCCCAACTCGGAGGCCGAGCCGAAGCGGTTCTTGATGGTGCGCAGGATACGGAAACCATAGTGGCGGTCGCCCTCAAACTGCAGCACCGTGTCAACGATATGCTCCAAGATTTTAGGACCGGCGATGCTACCGTCCTTGGTGATATGGCCGATGAGGAACACCGGCACTTGATAGGCCTTGGCGATCTTATTCATCTCGGCAGCCGTTTCACGGATCTGCGAGATACTCCCCGCCGCGGCATCCACATAAGGCGACTCCAAAGTCTGGATGGAGTCCACCACCACGATGTCGGGCTGCACGTTCTTGAAATGCTTCAGAATCTCCTGCGTGTTAGTCTCGGTAAGGATGAGGCAGTCGGTGTTGTGGATGCCTATGCGCTCAGCCCGCATCTTGATTTGGGTCTGGCTCTCTTCGCCGGAGATGTAAAGCACCTTTCTTCTAGCCAGTTGTAAGGCCGTCTGCAAGAGCAAGGTCGACTTGCCGATGCCGGGCTCGCCGCCCACGAGGGTGAGCGAACCGAGCACCAAGCCGCCGCCCAACACTCGGTTGAGTTCCTCGTAAGGCAAGATGATACGTTGTTCCTTGGCATTGGAGATCTCCTTAATAGGTAAGGGAATACTCTGGCTTTCAAGCTCGATGTTTTTCTTCACCGACTTGGACTCTTTTCCCGTGACGACGGAGGATTCCTCGCAGGTGTTCCACGCCCCACAGGCAGGGCATTTTCCAAACCATTTCGGCGACTCGTTTCCGCATTCCTTGCAGAAAAAGACTGTTTTTTCTTTTGCTGGCATACCTTTGTTGTTCTGACTGCAAAAATAATAAAAAGCCAAAAACATTCCCATACTCCCAGAATTTTAATACCTTTGTAGCCGAATCGAAGACTTGTGACATAAACAACAGCCCATGAAACATCGTTTACTCACGCTCCTTGCCATAATCTTTACATTGCCCTTGTTTGCTCAACAAGGCGACGTGGTGTTGTGTGAGGGATTCTTCAACCCTTGGCTCGAAGAGGGCTGGGATGCGAGAGGTGACGATTGGGTGGTGTGGTATATCTCTAACACCTCGTTTGCTGGCGGCAAGCCTCGTGAGATGCAGATGTATCCCGACATTAATTTTGCAGGCACCACACAATTGATAACACCTATCGTAGAGCTGGACAAATACGATGTCATCAACTTCCAATTCAACCACAGTCTCGAAGCCACGCAAGCTGAAGTGGATGCCCGAATTGGCATTGGCATCTCACAGGATGGCGAAAACTGGGAAAGCATCTGGGAGGACACCTTGGTAGGTGGCATCACACAAAGCCAATATCTTCTTACTTTCGACATGGAGGAATGGCCTTCCAAGTCTCCTCAGTTTTGTCTATATTTCTCAGGACGTGGTGCGTATGTCTCCAGCTGGTATATCGACAATGTCATAATTTATGCCTCAAAAAAGAACAAATACGGTGGCATAGACGACAGCGACGAGAACGGCTTTGTTGCCTCACGCTCGCACGTCCGTAACCTGAAAGCGGGAACGGTAACCCATTTCTCCAAGATGAAAAGGTCGAACGGCCGATACGCCCGTGTGGTGGAAGGCCGACAAAAGAGATGGTGGCAATTCTGGAAAAAATGATTGTGATATGAAAAGAGCATTACTGTTCGGCTTGTTGTTATTTTCGTTTTTGGCGGTAAAAGCCCAGAACTTTACCGACAGCAACCTGCCTATCGTGGTCATCACTACCGACAATGGCGTCAACATTCCTGACGAGCCTAAGGTATTAGGGACGATGAAAATCATCTGGCACCAGGATGGCTCACGCAATTACATGTCCGACATCGACAACCCTGAGTTTCTCAACTACAACGGCCGTATCGGCATCGAACGTCGAGGCAGCTCTTCGCAGTCGTATTCAAACAAGAAGCCATACGGATTGGAGACCTTGCAGGACGACAACGTTACGAACAACAACGTCAGCATCTTCGGCATGCCCGAAGAGAACGATTGGATTCTCAACTCCCTGGCTTATGACCAGACGGGAATGCGCGACTTCTTGTCGTACGAACTTTCCGAAACCATCGGACAATATGCCCCGCGTCGACAATTCTGTGAAGTGGTGATCAACGGCGACTACAAAGGCTTGTATGTCTTCATGGAGAAAATCAAGCCCGACAAAGGTCGCGTCAACATCGAGAAGGTGGACGAAACCTGCAACAATTATCCAGAAGTGACAGGCGGTTACATCACCAAGGCCGACAAAACCAATGGCGACCCCGTGGCATGGACGATGCAAGGCTATGGCGGTGGCTGGTGGGGCACCAGCATAGACTTCATCCATCACTATCCCAAGCCAACCAATATCACCAACACACAAAGCAACTATATCCACAGTGTGTTCACCAGCTTGCAGAATGTTGCTGGTAGTCACAACACTTCGGTTACTTCGGGCATCCCTTCGGTTATCGACATTCCTTCATTTGTCGACTTCATGATGATTGCGGAGTATGCTTCAAACGTAGATGTATATTCAATTAGTACCTTCTTCCATAAGGATCGTTGTGGCAAGTTGAGAGCGGGGCCGGTTTGGGACTACAACCTCGCCTTTGGCTACGATGCTTTCGGCTGGAATCGAAGCCGCTACGACGTGTGGCAATTCAACAACCAGGACAACAACGGCCCAAAGTTTTGGAAAGACCTGTTCGATACCAATCTTTTCCGTTGTTATTTAGCCCGACGTTGGTTTGAATTGACCGAGCCCGGTCAACCCTTGAATTACGACGTCGTCTGCTCACGCATCGATGAAATTGACGCGTTGATTGCCGAAGCGATCGTGCGCGACAACCAACGCTGGAACCAGATGGCTCAGCATGCACAATATGTCAACGACATGAAGACCTGGCTGCTCCAACGCGTCAATTGGCTGAATAACAATTTCGGTTCTTACGAAGGTTGCGTTGATGTCGACCTGCCGCCCTTGGTCATCTCCAAAATCCATTACCACCCTCAAGATTGGTGGGGCATCGACGGCGATCGTCTGGAGTTTATCGAAATCACCAACAATGGTGATGCTGAGGTGGATCTGACGGGGGTGTATTTCCGTGAGTTGGGTATCACTTACAAGTTTCCGAACAACGCACACGTTGCTGGCCACGAGGCTCTTTTGCTCTGTTCCGATTCACTGACGTTTATGGATTATTATGGGGTTACGCCTTTCGGGCAATACACCCGCAAACTCTCCAACAAATCGGAGAACCTCGTGCTGGCCGACGCTTGGGGTAACATCATCGACGAGGTGCATTACTCCGACAGCGACCCGTGGCCAACACAAGCCGATGGCGATGGACCTTACCTCCAACTCAAGGACTTGGACTCCGACAATAGCCTTGCCGAAAATTGGACCATTAGCAATGAAGTGTTAAACGTCACAATGCTACTGGAAAAGCCCATCCTGACTTCGCACCCCAATCCTACAACAGGCAAGGTGCATATTGAACTATCTGCCAATCCTGACAGCTTCGTGGTCACTGACCTGACGGGCAAGGTGGTTATGGAAACCGCCGTTTCAAGTCCTCAGTTCGACCTTGATTTGAGTGCTCTTCCTGCAGGTTTGTATCTGCTAAAATCAAAAATGACCGATGGAACGTCGGTCTATGGGAAAATCGTAAAACTTTGATTTTCAAACTACAGCCCCTCTGCAAACTTAATGTCCTTCACATTAAGTTGGAGATTGGTCTTGCCTTGCCATGTGTTGTATTCCAAATGGTAGCAGATGCTGAAAGGCTCGCCGTTGTGGATACGATCAAAGAGGTCACCCTTCTGGAAGGCGATGCCTGAGAAAGGTGCCACGCCTTGTTCGGCGTCGCCCACTTGCGAAACGGTGAGTTTCAGGTGACGATGGCCGCCCACGGGACGCGAGCCGCCTGCGTCAATGACGTTGTCGGTCCAAAATACAGGGGCCATATTGCCGGGACCGAAAGGCGCAAACTGGTTGAGGATACGCATGAACTTAGGCGTGATGTCGGCAAATTTAATCTTCAAGTCCACTTCAAGCTCGGGCACAAAGTCCTCGTCGACAAGATGTTCGCTGACATATTCCTCAAAGCGACGACGGAACTCTGGGAGATTCTCAGGCTTCATCGAAAGTCCTGCGGCGTATTTGTGGCCACCGAAGTGTTCCAACAGGTCGGAGCAGTGGTCGATGGCATCGTAGATGTCGAAGCTCTTGATGGAACGTGCCGAACCTGTGATAAGGCCGTTGGCGCGAGTCAAAACGATAGTGGGACGGTAGTAATAATCGGTGAGGCGCGAAGCCACGATGCCGATGACGCCACGGTGCCAACGTTCGTTGAAGACCACCGTACTCTTGGCGTCTTTCAGCTCCTGATCGTCAGCAATCATGCCGAGCGCTTCCTCGGTGATGCGGTTGTCGAACTCACGACGCTCGTCGTTGAGGTCATTGATGGACGCCGCCAGTTTCTCGGCATGGTCCTTTTTATCGGCAAGCAACAAACGCACCGAGTCGGAAGCCTTGGCAATTCGTCCCGCCGCATTGATACGAGGACCGATAAGGAAGACCAAATCACTGATGGTCAACTCCCTAGTCAACACGTTTTCATCTTCTTCCAACTGATCTTCATCGCGACGATAGATGTTGGCATGTTGCAGGATGGCTTCGATACCCGGACGAGGTTTTTTGTTGAGCTGCTTCAGACCGAAATAGGCCAACACGCGGTTTTCACCCGTGATGGGAACGATATCGGCAGCGATGCTCACTGCCAAGAGGTCAAGCAGTTCGTACACTTCTTCGATGGTGCCCAAGCCCTTCATGGATAGGGCTGTCACCAGCTTGAAGCCCACACCGCAACCCGAAAGCTCATCGTAAGGATAGTTGCAGTCGGGACGTTTGGCATCGAGCACGGCCACGGCGTTCGGGATGACATCGCCGGCACGGTGGTGGTCGCAGATGATGAAGTCGACACCGCGCTCGTTGGCGTATTCGATGCGCTCCACCGCCTTGATGCCGCAGTCGAGGGCAATGACCAGCTTGAAGCCGTTATCTGCCGCATAATCAATGCCTTTGATGGAGATGCCATAGCCTTCCTCATAGCGGTCTGGGATATAGAACTCAATCTTCTTCTTCTTAAAGAACGGCTTGAGATAGGTGTAGACCACAGCAACGGCTGTCGTACCATCCACATCATAGTCACCATAAATCAGCACTTTTTCTCCCTCGTTGATGGCACGCATCACGCGTTCCACGGCTTTGTCCATGTCCTTCATCAGGAAAGGATCGTGCAATTGGGAGAGGGAGGGACGGAAGAAGGTCTTGGCCTCTTCGTAGTTCGTAATTCCGCGTTGAACAAGCAAAGTGGCAAGGTTCTCATCGATATTGAGCACCTTGACAATGTCGGCAACTTGCTGTTTGTCAACTGATTGGTTTAAAATCCACTTCGTTTCCATCCACGTAATTTTGAACTTGTAAAAATAAGAAGAAAAACAATACGACAAGATGCTTTTTGTAGTTTATAATCAACTTTTCTTTTATTACATTCATTTTCAACAGATTATTTATTTGGATTATTCACCCATTCTACATAACCTTTCCATACCAAAATGACGTAAAAATTGTTGAAATCTTTGTTCAAAAAAAATGCTTTTGGCTCTTGCGCGGTGTATAGATTTTTGGTATTCTTGCAGTTTAAAATCACCTAAATCTTCTACCTTTGAAAAAAATTCAAACTGCTTTAATATCAGTATTTTATAAAACTGGCATAGACACTATTGTCGACTTGTTGAAACAAAATGGGGTACAAATCTACTCCACGGGGGGAACTTATGACTTCATCAAGCCTTTAGACCCTTCTGTGAAGACTGTCGAGTCGCTCACAGGTTATCCGTCCATCTTAGGCGGTCGTGTGAAGACCTTGCATCCCAAAGTGTTTGGCGGCATCTTGGGTCGCACCCAGCTTGAGTCAGACCAAAAGGAAATGCAGGAATATGACATCCCGCCTTTCGACTTGGTCATAGTAGACCTATATCCCTTCGAGGAGACCGTGGCAAAGACCGAAGATGCGGCTGCCATCATTGAGAAAATCGACATCGGCGGCATCTCGCTCATCCGCGCTGGTGCCAAAAACTTCAACGACGTCCTCATCGTGCCTTCGCAGAAATACTACGGAGAACTCATCCAACTGCTAAAGGACCAACACGGCGAGACCTCCCTTGACGACCGTCGTCGTTTCGCCGCATATGCCTTTGGCGTGAGCTCGCATTACGACAGCGCCATCATGAACTGGTTCACGAAGGACGACGACAGCAAGCCGCTGCGCATCACCGAAGAGGAAGGCTCCACCTTGCGCTATGGCGAAAATCCGCACCAGAAGGGCACCTTCTATGGCGACCTTGACGCGATGTTTGAGAAACTGCATGGCAAAGAGTTGTCGTACAACAACCTGCTCGACCTCGACGCGGGCCTCAACCTCATCCGTGAGTTCGACGAGCCCACCTTCGCCATTCTCAAGCACAACAACCCTTGCGGCCTCGCCTGCCGTCCGACCGTCAAAGAGGCCTATCTTGCGGCATTGGCTGGCGATCCCGTTTCGGCTTTCGGAGGCGTGTTGGTTTGTAACCGAACCGTCGACATGGCAGCGGCTGAAGAGATCAACAAGCTCTTCATCGAAGTCATCGTGGCGCCCGGCTATGAAGACGGCGTGCTTGACCTGCTCTTCTCAAAGAAGAACCGTGTGGTGCTGTGGCTGAAGACCGACCAGTATAGGCCCCAAACCGTGAAGACCGCATTGAACGGCTATCTTGTCCAAGATAGAGACCTTCACACGGAAACTGCCGACGACTTCAAGGTCATCACTGAGAAAGCACCCACGGCGAAAGAGGTGGAAGACATGATTTTCGCCAACAAGATTGTAAAGCACAGCCGCAGCAACGCCATCGTCCTCGCCAAAGGCAAGCAACTCTATGCCTCGGGCATTGGGCAGACCTCTCGCGTGGATGCATTGCGCCAAGCCATAGAAAAAGCGCATTCGTTCAACTTCGATTTGAACGGTGCCGTCTTGGCTTCCGATGCCTTCTTCCCCTTCAAAGACTGCGTGGAATTGGCACACGAAGCGGGCATCACCGCTATCGTGCAGCCCGGCGGATCGGTGCGCGACCAAGAATCCATCGACTGCTGCAACGAAAACAACATCGGTATGGTGTTTACCGGTTTTAGACATTTTAGACATTAACAAGGTAGAGACTCTCTACAACAGACAAACGATTAAAAACAAACGAATAAACAATACGAAAAATGGGAGTTTTATCATTTCTCAACAAAGAAATCGCTATTGACTTGGGTACGGCCAATACGATTATCATATACAACGACAAAGTTGTCGTTGATGAGCCCTCCATCGTTGCCATGCAGCGCGACACGAAAAAGATCATCGCAGTCGGTAAGCGCGCCATGATGATGCACGGAAAGACCCACGAGAACATCAAGACCATCCGCCCATTGCGCGACGGCGTTATCGCCGACTTCCAAGCCGCCGAGTACATGATGCGCGAGATGATCAAGATGATCAATTTCAAGAACACGTTGTTCCCGCCCAGCCTGAAGATGGTCATCTGCATTCCTTCGGGCATCACCGAGGTGGAGGAACGCGCCGTTAAGGACTCTGCCGAACAGGCTGGCGCCAAGGAAGTGCGTCTGATCCACGAGCCTATGGCTGCCGCCATTGGTATCGGCATCGACGTGCTTGAACCGACGGGCAACATGATTATCGACATCGGTGGTGGTACCTCCGAGATCGCCGTCATCGCCCTCGGTGGCATCGTCAACAACAAGTCCATCCGTATCGCTGGTGACGACTTCACCGCCGACATCGAGGAGTACATGCGCAAGCAGCACAACATCATCGTGGGTGAGCGCACCGCCGAACGCATCAAGATTGAAGTCGGTGCCGCCATCCCGCAGCTGGACAATCCGCCCGATGACTATGCTGTGCAAGGCCGTGACATGCTGACAGGTATCCCGAAGGAGATTCGCGTCAACTACGCCGAAATCGCCCACTGCCTCGACAAGAGCATCATGAAGATCGAGACTGCTGTGCTGAACGCCTTGGAGCAGACCCCGCCTGAGTTGTCGGCCGACATCTACCGCACGGGTATCTACCTCACCGGTGGTGGTGCCTTGCTGCGCGGCCTCGACAAGCGTCTCAACGCCAAGACCAAGTTGCCCATCCATGTGGCAGAAGACCCGTTGCGCGCCGTTGCCCGTGGCACTGGTATTGCCTTGAAGAACTTCGACCGCTTCACATTCCTTATCAAGTAAGGCATGTACAACCTTCAGCGTTTCATACTGAAACACCACTTCGTCATTCTGTTCATATTGCTCGAAGTGATTTCCATCTTGCTACTTGCCCGTAGCCAAAACTTCCATCGCAACCGCTTGGTGAACACCTCCAACGCCGTGGTGGGCAAAATCTACGAGTGGAGCAGCGAGGTGGGCAATTATTTCCGTCTCAACAGCGCCAACAAACAACTGGCCGAGGAGAATGCCATGCTCAGGCGACAACTGTCCATCGTGTACGACACCACCGCCAGCATTTTCAACATGAACGAAGGCGATACCTTATACGAATACATCCCCGCCCAGGTCGTCAATAACAGCACCAACCAAGCCAACAACTATATCATTATTAATAAAGGTACCCTCGACGGCATCCAACGCGAGATGAGCGTCATGTCGACGGATGGCATCGTGGGCGTGGTGACCGACGTAAGCCGCCATTACGCCTCCATCATGAGCCTGCTGCACAGCAAGTCCGTAGTGGGCGTGCGCTTCAAGAACAATCAAGAGATTGCCGGCTTGAAATGGGAGACCAACAACTACCGTTATGGCATGGTGGAAGACATCCCGACGCATATCGTCCTGCAAAAAGGCGACACCGTCGTGACTAGCTCCCACTCTTTCATCTTCCCCGAAGACCTGATGGTGGGCACAGTGGAAGAATTCTACCCCACAGCCGTCGACGCGCTGAGCAAAGCCAAAATCCGGTTTGCCACCGACTTCTCCACCCTGAGGCATGTCTATGTCATCAAGGATTTGCACAAACCCGAACTCGATTCTCTCAAAGCCAAATTCCAATGACATGAACAAGACCGTTTTACAAATCATCCGCTTTGTGGTGCTCGTGCTCTTTCAGGTGCTGGTCATCAACCACATCCGCTTGGGTGGATACGTTCATCCGTATATTTACCTGATTTTCATAATGTTGTTGCCGTTCAACACGCCGAAATGGCAACTTCTTGTCTTGGGTTTCGTTTTGGGCTTGACCATCGACTTGTTTACAGGAACACCGGGACTTCACGCTGGCGCCACCACACTGATGGCTTTCTGTAGGCCTTCCGTCATCCGACTCATCTCGGGTAACCAAAAGTTTGAGAACATACAGGAGCCCAACCTTGGACAACTGGACGGCATCTGGTTTTTAAGGTATGCCCTTGTTATGGTGCTTATCCACCATTTCGCTTTGTTCTTCCTCGAATCCTTCAGCTTCAGGCTGATAGGCCAGGTGCTGCTACGCATCCTGCTGAGTGTGCCCGTTTCCATCTTCCTCATCATGATGATCCTGTTCATCTTCAAAAGGGAAAAGAAAAGAGAGTAAACCCTTCATAAAACTACATAATACAATGAAAAAGCAACTATTTTTCCTCTTTGCAATCGCATTAGGGCTGAGCGCCTGCAACCAAAAGGGAAACAACTTCAAGGTCAATGTCAGCTTGGCAAACGGCAATAACCAGACCGTTTATTTGCAAAAGTATGTCGACAACGCCCCGGTAATCATCGATTCGGCCGTCATCGCCAACGAAACTGCCGTGCTGACCGCTCCCAAGGACAACCCACAAATCCTATACGCCTTAAAGCTGAAAGGAAAACGTGGTTCAATGCCCTTCTTCGCCGACAATAAGGATGTCGCTTTTGTGGGCGACATGAACAATCCCCAGAATGTGGAAATCATGGCATCGGAAACCCAGGCAGAATTGGACGCTTACAACGATCAACTCGATGCATTTGATTCACAAATCCGCGAACTTTATGCCATTATGAACGATGCCTTCGCCAATAATGACACCATTCTGATGGACTCGCTCAACACGGTTGGCACGGCGTTAATGGAACAACAGGACAGCTTCCGCGACGACTACATTAAGGCCCATCCCGAGAGCTTCGTTACGCACTATATCCTTGATGGTGTGAAACAAGACTACCCTCTTGACCAACTGAAAGAATTGGTGGCAAGTTTTACCACCGAATCGATTTACAAAAACGACCTCAACGACTACATCGCCAAGCAGGAACGCCTTGAAGTGGGACAGCCTTTCATTGATTTTACGCTGATGACCAATAACGACACCGAGGTCATCCTTTCCGAAATGATTCCACAAAACAAACTCACTTTGGTCGACTTCTGGGCTTCATGGTGTGGCCCCTGCCGTAAGGAGAACCCGGTAGTGAAAGCCGCCTATGAGCAGTTCCACGCGCTTGGTTTTGATGTCATCGGCGTCAGTGTCGATCAAAACGAAGAAGACTGGCTGAAAGCCGTTGAAGAAGACCAACTGCCCTGGAACCAGGTACGCGACGTGGAACACGCGGTCAGCGAAGATTATATGATTTATTACATTCCATCCAACTTCCTCTTCGACCAAGATGGCAACATGGTGGCCAAAGGCTTGAGAGGCGAGGACCTGACAGCTAAACTCGCAGAAATCCTGAAATAATGCGGAATTAAGAATGCGGAATTAAGGACCCCGATAGGTCATTCCGCATTCTGCATTCTGCATTCCGAATTAATATCTCCCGCTATGAAAACAAAACTCATCCTATTGTGTGCTCTTGCGCTAGGGCTCTTTGCCTGCACTTCCAAACCCAAGACCGAGACCTTTAACATCAATGTGAACCTTGCCAATGCCGATGGCGAAACGGTCTATCTACAAAAAGACGGACAAGTGCTCGACTCGGCCGTGATCGTCAACTGGGATGCCATGTTTGCGACACCCGTTTGCGACGCCAATGAGATGTACGGCATTATGCTGAAAGGCTGGCGTCGCCCCTTCTCTTTCTTCGCCGACAACACCGATGTGACCCTTGAAGGTGATGCCCAGAATCCCAACGCCATTTTGGTGAAAGGCTCCGCGTCGCAAGACCGCCTGAATGCCTTCACCGAGAGCTACAACGCCCTTGAAGCCAAGTTGGAGGCCGACAGCACGATGAGCCAGGAAGATGCCGAGGAAATCCTGAAGATGCACTGCTTCGACTTCGTTTGGGACAACCCCACCGACCCCGTGGCGCATTATGTGATGTACCGCTACAAGTGGGCCTTCGGTCCCTGCGAGCTGCGCACCATGCTCAACAACATCCACCATGCCGACAGCACCTTGACGAACAACAACTTGCAACTGGCCGAGGAGTTTGTGGAGAAGCAGGAGCGCGTGCAGGCGGGTCAGCCCATCATCGACTTCACGCAAAACGACCCCGACGGCAACCCTGTGACGCTGTCTGAACTTGCCCAAGGCAAATTTTTGCTGGTCGACTTCTGGGCTTCGTGGTGCCCCGACTGCCGCAAGGCCAACCCCGATGTGGTGGCTGCTTATCAAAAGTTCCACGAGCAAGGTTTTGACGTGCTTGGCGTGTCGTTCGACACCAACAAGGAAGCCTGGCTTGCTGCCATTGAAAAAGATGGTTTGACTTGGACTCAGGTCTCCGACCTCCAAGGCTGGAGCAATGCCGCTGGCGCCTTGTATGCCATCTCTTTCATCCCGCAAAACGCCCTCATTAAAGACGGCATGATTGTCGCCCGCAACCTTGAAGGTGAGTATCTGATGGAAGAAATTGAGAGGCAGCTGGAAAAATAACACAGCGTAAAACACAGAAAAACAGCAGCTTCCATAATACGACAGCCTTACAAACAAAAACCACAAAATTAGCGGAGCCGCGCCCAAGCGCAGCCCCGCTAATTCTATTCCCGAAATGGGGAATGACGGGATTTCAAACACCCTTTTCAACGCTGTCGGCAACGATTTGGGCAAAAATCGTCCTAATGCTATCTTCCTGCATTTCGTCCAGTTCGAAAGTGCGGAGGTCGAGATAAGCTACTGAATCCGAGAGTCTTTCATATTTTACACCTTGACCTCGATTAAGAAGCACGAATAAAGCCATCTAACGGTAACATTAGACGGCTTTATGATAACCAAAAAATTACTTCAGATCAGTCGTTGTTGACGGGAGAGCCGTTGCTGATGCTGTCCGTCTTTTCAGGAAGGGTTTCCATAGGTTGACAAAGCACTTGACCTGTGATGCGCAGCACCACAGTGGAGTTCTTGATGGCGTTGGAGGTAACCGTTATGCTCTTGTTGAAGTTGCCGATACGGTTTGTCCTATAAGTCACCTTGATGACATCCGACTTGCCGGGGAGGATAGGCTCGATAGGCCAGGAAGGAACGGTACATCCGCAACTCGACTTGGGCTTTTGAATCAGCAGGGGTGCGTCGCCCGTGTTGGTGAAACGGAACTCACATTCGCCGTTGCCGTTGTAAGGCACATCGCCGTAGTCGTGGACGATTTCCTCAAATTCGATTGCGCCTTGGCCGCTCCTGCCATAAGGAGCATGACACCAATCAGAAAAATAACTCTTTTCATTGCTTTTGATTTTAAAATTGTGAATAATTGATAATAAGTTTTGATTTTGAAATGATGCTGCAAAACTACCGCCTTTGTCAAGCGGTCGGATGAGCATTCCAAGCAATTCCGAGTTATTAAAAATGTAAATTATTGAAAACAAACAAGATATTTTACAACCTGTTCCAAACAATTTTTGAAAAAAGTCCAAAGGTTTTTAGCCTTCTTCCATCTTTTTTCTCCGTCTTCCGCGCAGTTTGTCAACCATATTGACGGTGGTTCCAAGGTAATCCGCTTCCTCTTGGCGCGAGAGCTTGAAATAGGAAAGGACGTAGGACTTCCGCTCGTCCTCGTCCAAGTCGGGATATTTCTTCCGAAGGGTTGCCATAAGGTCGGGATAGAGCTGGTCCACCACCTCAAGCATGGCCTCCCAATGGTCCTTATCGCCGTAAACGAACGTTACCAAGTCTTTGAGAAGAATGGCTTTTTTGTTGCTATTCAGATAGTTGTCTAATAATAGCATAATGCGTTGTTCCTTCTTCAGGGCATCCGAAAGGCGATGTGTTTTTGGGCCAAATCCTGGTTCTGCTGCTTGAAGTGGAATAGCTCGGCATTGATTTGGGCTTCACGTTTGCGCCGTCTTGCCAAACGGATTTGCGAAACCAACAACGCTGCCAAAACCAAAGTCGCTACCAAACTGACGATAACGATGATGCGCTGCTTGATGATGATTTTCCGGTTCAACTCATTCCGCATCACCTCGCTGTCATATTTATGGCTGATGAGTTCAAGATTGTTTCCCTGTTGCTCCATTTCTCTTAGTTTGCCGCCTTCCTCATACAGACAGCCGTATTTGCAAGCGGTTTCATAATCACCGCGCTCTTCGGCAAAATCGGACAGGACACCGTAATAGAACCAAGTATCTTCGTTAGGCTCGGTTTGGGACACAAGTTCTTCCAAACGGCTGTAATAATAATCCGCAGAATCCAAGTCGCCAGATTCAAGATAGATGTTCCCCATATCGTGATAATAGTACATGAGCAGATGGGCGTCACCATCAGAAAGCGAGGATTGCCAAAACTGGTTGAGATAATCGGCCGACTTTTCGTAATCTCCAATATTGAAATACATGGTGTGAAAAGCAGACAAGACATTGCGTTTTGCTTCTGTTGATCCGCTTTGGTCGGCGTAAGTCATAGCCTGGTCCAAAGAATACGCCGCACTATCAAATTGCTTGTGGAACTGATAGAAATCACCCAACTCTCTCAAAGCTTCAGCACGGTCGGCGTAATCTTCGCCAAAGCCTTCGGCAGCTGCCTTCAGTAACGAAACGACTTCTTTTTTGTCAGCATAGTAGCCTAAACATTGGGCAATGTGATACCGCGCGTGAGCCACCGTCAGACTTTGATTCGCCATAAGGCCATAATGCTCCGCTTCCTTGAACAACTTCATGGCCTCCGCCTTGTTGCCTGAATCCAACTGAATACGAGCGTTTTCCAAGGCTTCACATCGTGGGATGAGGAATGACAAGCGGCCAAAGCCGAAAAAAGGAACAACAATATCAAGTGATGTGGTTTCATGGGAACAAAGGTATAGTTTTCTCTGCTTTTGTCATGTGGTTGAAAGGGCAGTCCTAACTTTTCCCCTTATAGAAAAATGTAAATTATTGATAATAAAATGGTTGAACAAAGCACCATTCCAAACTATTTGTTGGAAAAGTGCAAAAACTTTGCTGGTTTTGGATAAAATTGTTGGTTGTAACCGATAATTTTGAAAACCATTTTAGCCTACAAATCCTCCAAAGAAAATCCTTCCATCCGAATCTGATACGATGAAAACTCCGATGGCAAAGCAAGCACTCTTTCCTGCAAATCTTTCAGACTGATTTTGTCCTTGTTACGCTTGACTTTGGCCACAAGGCAAGTCTTGTCAAATTCGTTCAAGGCCACCATGTCAATCTCATTTTTGCCTTTGCGATCCCACCAGTTGCCCACTTTCGTGAACTTGCCGCTTTGCATCGCCTTCTCTTGGAAATAACGCTCCAAAGTGCGTCCCGTGAATTGCGAGTAATTGTCTGTCACATATTGTTTTAGCAGATCAAGTTGGTTGCTTTCAATCAAGCCTTGGTAAGGATAGACAAAGCGAAACCAAAAGCGCAGGAAGCAGTCGTCAATCTGCCAGCGGATGTTCCTCACACCTGGCTTGCTCAACAAAGGCGTGTTCTTGCTGATGAAAAGATAATCCTCATACATGTTGTTCAAATAGGCTCCCGTGTTTTTCCCGATGATGCTGTCAATTTCACTTTGTGTGGTCATGCCGCCAGCGATGAGTTGAAGGATGGAGAAATAGGTGCCGTAGTCGCGACCAAAGTCCGAAATCAACAATTCGGTGCCTTCGGTCAAGAAGGGCGAGTCGGGCGACAGGGCATAGTTGAGCATTTTCTGTTTAGTCGTGGCGCGGGCATCCATCAGCAAGGCGACATATTTGGCCACGCCTCCCGTAAGCATGTAAAGGCTGAGCAAATCGTCTGGTTTGTACTCGGGATTGTGCTCGGTCAAAATAGTTTTCAACGTTTCTACGCTGAAAGGAAGCAGGCGCAGATGCGAGTCACGGCGGCCATAGAGAGGCTGGTCGCTGTGGTCGAAAATGCGCTTCATCATGGAATAGATGGAGCCGCAGAGGATGAGGTTAACATGGGTTTTGTCCTTGTTGCGGTCCCAAATGTCCTGTATCTCACTCGGAATGGCAGCATTGATGCCCAATAAGTTCTGAAATTCATCAATAATAAGCGTATAATGGTGATTTTCACCGTATTTCATCAACTCTTTGAAAAGATTACCGAATTTTTCCACCTGCCCGTACAATTGCAGACCAAGCATATCTTGCACCTGTTGCTGGAACTTGCGGCAAAGCACTTGTTCGTTGTCTTTTGACACATACAAGTACAAACAGGCGTTGTTTTCCGCACTTTTCAACAGCAAAGCGGTCTTTCCTATGCGT
The DNA here is from genome assembly GCA_905234645.1 of uncultured Bacteroidales bacterium. Lineage (GTDB taxonomy): Bacteria > Bacteroidota > Bacteroidia > Bacteroidales > F082 > Limimorpha. The sequence continues at coordinate 74,733 of CAJOIS010000014.1, forward strand.
CGTCTCCCGATGAGTGTGGTCATCAAGGAACGGTTGGCTGACTGTTGCCAATTCTTTTCAAGTATCTGTAATTCAGCTGTTCTATCGTAGAATTTCATATCTTTTCAGATTTAATTTAACCATTGTTAATTTAACGACTATTAAATTAATAGCGGTTACAAAGATAGTTTTTTTTTGAATAGGTTGCTACTAAATTTCAAAAACTTCGTTGAAAATCTCATTTCAGTAACTTCCAGAAGCCGCCCAAGCCACAAACGGGGGATTAGGATAGTCCTTTTTGCTGTATTCCAAAGGCAACCCGTCACTGATGCGGAGCACTTTGCCACCCGCTGCGCGAAGGATGGCATCGGCGGCGGCGGTGTCCCATTCCTTGGTCTTGCTGTAGCAAACGTAGACATCGGCGGTGCCTTCGGCGAGACGGGCGAATTTCAGGCTGCTGCCTTGCGTGTCGATGACGAGGTCAGGATGGGCGGGACGCAATACCTTATTAATATATGCGTTCACCTCGGGCGTGCGATGGGAACGACTGACTAAAACCGTGAACGGACGAGGAAATTCGGAATGCTGAATGCTGAATGCTGAATAAGGGCGAAGCCCAGCGTCGCCTTGCGCTATTCCGCATTCTGCATTCATAATTCCGCATTCACAATCAGCGTACCACAATTGTTCGGTTACTGGTGCATAAATCACACCCAAGACGGGTTGTTTGTCGTCAATCAGCGCAATGTTGACCGTAAATTCGCCGTTGCGGTTCACAAATTCAACGGTGCCATCCAAGGGGTCAACGAGCCAATAGCGTTTGTATTGCGAACGGTCAGGCGGCAGGTCTTCCTCACTGACAAAGGGTAAGCCCGTAGGTCTCAGCGTTTCCTTGATGATATTACTGGCGCGAAGGTCGGCCTGGGTAACGGGCGAGTCGTCGTCCTTAGTATAAATCTCAAAAGGCTGGGCGTAGACCTCCATGATGGCCTTGCCGGCTACGCGTGCAGCGTGGGTGGCATATTGCAATAATTCTTCCATGTTACAAAATTACAAAATTATCTACCTATAAATCAACAAAATAAAAAATTTTTACCAAAAATATTTCTTTTGTCCGCTATTATTCCACTAATTTTGCACGCGAAATGCTGAGCATTGACTAACGTCGAATCAAAGATTTCAACGAAGTTAAAAATCGAGGCTGCTGGAGCACCCTTAGCGTAAAAAAGAAATTATGGCAAAGAATTTAGTTATTGTGGAGTCACCGACCAAGGCCAAGACCATCGAAGGTTTCCTTGGGAAAGAATTTACGGTGAAGGCAAGTCAAGGCCATGTGCGCGACTTGAACAAAAACACCTTGAGTGTCAATATCGACAAGAACTTCGAACCCGAATATGAAATCCCCGATGACAAGAAAGCCCTGGTGGCCGAGTTGCGTAAACTGTCAAAAGCTGCCGACACGGTGTGGCTGGCATCCGATGAGGACCGCGAGGGAGAATCCATCTCGTGGCATCTTTACGAAGTGCTCGACCTGAAGAAAAAAGACACCAAGCGTATCGTCTTCCATGAAATCACCAAATCGGCCATCACCAACGCCATCGAGAACCCGCGCGACATCAACATGGGGCTCGTCAACGCACAACAAGCACGTCGTGTGCTTGACCGTTTGGTAGGTTACGAGCTGTCGCCGCTGTTGTGGAAGAAGGTGAAGCCCGCCCTTTCTGCCGGTCGTGTGCAGAGTGTGGCCGTGCGCCTCATCGTCGAACGTGAGGAAGAAATCAAGAACTTCGTGCAAGGTTGCGCCTACCGTGTGACGGCACAGTTTATCTTCACCAAAGACGGACAGGAATACAACCTCTTTGCCGAGTTGCCGCACCGTTTCGAGAACGAGAAAGAGACCAGGAAATTCTTGGAGTCGTGCACGAACGCAATCTATAAAGTCGACAGCATCGAGAAGAAACCCACCGTGCGCTATCCCGCACCGCCGTTCACTACTTCGACGCTGCAACAGGAGGCCGCCCGCAAGTTGGGCTTCTCGGTCGCCAACACGATGCGCATCGCACAACAGCTGTACGAATCTGGTAAAATCACCTACATGCGTACCGACTCTGTCAACTTGTCGAGTCTTGCCCTTGGCATGGCCAAAAAGGAAATCGAGCAGAACTACGGCGCAGAATATGTGAAGACCCGTCAATACCACACCAAGGCAAAGGGCGCACAAGAGGCCCACGAAGCCATCCGCCCAACCTATCTCAACCAGCCCACCATCAAGGGTACTGCCGACGAACGCCGCCTCTATGAGCTGATTTGGAAGCGCACCATCGCCTCGCAAATGGCAGATGCCCAGATGGAACGCACCAATGTCAACATCGGCGTGTCGACCAACAAGAAACAGTTCGTCGCCACAGGCGAAGCCATCCTCTTCGACGGTTTCCTCAAAGTGTACCGCGAGAGCTTCGACGACACGACGGAAGAAGACACCACCATCCTGCCGCCTATCGAAGTTGGCACGCCCCTCGAGATGGACAAAATGGAAGCACAGCAACGCTACACGCGCCCGCCGTTCCGCTACAACGAAGCCAGCCTCGTCAAGAAGATGGAAGAGTTGGGCATCGGCCGTCCTTCGACATACGCCCCCACCATTTCCACCATCCAAAAGCGTGAGTATGTCACCAAAGGCGACGTGAAAGGCACCCCTCAAGAGTTCCAAATCATCACCCTGAAAAACAACAAAATATCCGAGAAGAAAGGCAAGGAGACCATAGGCACCGAGAAAGGCAAACTCATGCCTACCGACATTGGCGTGTTGGTTAACAAGTTCTTGCTGCAATATTTTGAGAGCATCATCGACTACAACTTCACCGCCAACGTGGAGAAAGAGTTCGACCAGATTGAAGAGGGACAGCGCGAATGGAACACCATGATCCGTGATTTCTACAAAGGCTTCCACAACCAAATCATCTCCACCACCGAAAACTCGGGTAAGTTCAGCGGTGAGAAGCTCCTTGGCACTGATCCTGCCTCGGGCAAAAATGTGTATGTAAAGGTGGGTCGCTTCGGCCCAGTTGCCCAGATTGGCGACACCGAATCGGAGGAAAAACCCCGTTTCGCCGGCTTGAAGAAAGACATGAGCATCGAAAGCGTTACGCTTGAGGAAGTGTTGAAACTCTTTGACTTTCCACGCTTTCTTGGTCAATATGAAGACAACGATGTCATTGTTGCGGTCGGTCGTTTTGGTCCCTATATCCGTCATGACAACAAGTTCTACAGCTTGGCCAAGACCGACAACCCCGCCTTGGTGGAAATTGACCGCGCCATCGAGATTATCAACGAAAAACGCCAAAAGGACCTGGACAACATCATCTTAGCCTTTGACCAAGACCCAGACCTGCACGTATTGAATGGTCGCTTTGGACCTTATATCGCCTACAAGAAGAGCAATTACAAACTTCCGAAGGGCACCGATCCTTCCACCTTGACCTACGAGCAATGCATGGCTATCGTGGAAGACCCAAAGAACGCACCGAAGAAAAAGACAGCAAAAAAGAAATAATCAAGTGAAAGCGGCGGAAAGATTTCTGTCGCTTTTTTATTGAGTAACAATCGAAATAAATTTCTATTTTTGCATCTTTGAATGGACGCGACGATGCGTCATCGCGAGGTACGAACCGATCCAGACAAAAGGCTTATTTACTGGATTGCTTCGTCGTTCCTCCTCGCAATGACGCGAAGCGACAATAGAGAAATCACAAATCATTAAAAAATAGAAAAATGGAGAAAAAAGACTTACTGAAAGACGTTGTCGAACATATCGACATCAAGAAGTACGACTCGACTGAACTCATCAACGCCATGCGCAAGATGTCACCGCCCGCGCCGCCGATATCCTCTGCCAGATGATCGCGGAGAAGGACTGCACCAACATCCTCACCATTGCCGGTTCCACCTCGGCCGCCGGCTGCATGCAGGTGTATGTGGAGATGGTTCGCAACAAGATGGTTGACGCCGTCGTCAGCACGGGTGCCAGCATCATCGATATGGACCTCTTCGAAGCCCTCGGTTATAAACACTACATCGGCACAAAAGAGAACGTCATCCCCGACACCAAGCTGCGTGAGCTTTATATCGACCGCATCTATGACACCTTCATCGACGAGGAAGAGCTTCAGGCCTGCGACCAAGCCACTTGCGACGTGGCCGACACCCTGGAGTGCCGTCCCTACAGCAGCCGCGAGTTCCTCTATGAGGTCGGCAAATGGCTGGCCAACGGTCACAGCGTGAAGAAAGAGAGCCTCATCCAGACCTGCTACGAATGCGGCGTGCCGATCTTCTGCCCCGCCTTCAGCGACTCATCCGCTGGCTTTGGCATCGGCAAGCACCAGTGGCTCCGCAAGAAAGCTGGCAAGCCATACGTCAGCATCGACAGCGTAGCCGACTTCCTCGAGCTCACCGAAATCAAGATGAACAGTCCGCAATCGGGCCTCTTCATGGTCGGTGGCGGCACGCCCAAGAACTTCGCCCAAGACACCGTAGTCTGCGCCGAAATCCTTGGCCACGAAGTGCCCATGCACAAATATGCCATTCAAATCACCGTTGCCGACGTGCGTGACGGTGCCTGCTCGTCGTCGACGCTGCTCGAAGCTGGTAGCTGGGGCAAGGTGAGCGAGGAACTGCAACAGATGGTCTATGCCGAAGGCACCACTGTCATCCCCGCCATCGTCAGCTACGCCTACCACAACGCACCGTGGAGAGAGCGTGAGTATAAGAACTGGCAGAAGCTTTATCATTAATCGGACAATGGCTAATGGCTAATGGCCTATGGCTGTTCCAACAGAGATAAAATTCATCTTTTTGTGAAAGCAGCCGTAGGCCATAAGCCATAGTCATATGCCATAAGCCAAAATAAATGGACATCAGCATATTCCTTGAACCGGTATCCGAGAAATGTTTCGGAAAGAGCTACCGTCCCGGTAAAAAGACTTTGGGCGAAACCATTGGTGTTTTCCGCTGTGAAGAGGAGTTCCCTTCCTTGGAAGGCACAGACTTGGCTCTTGTTGGTGTCAAGGAAGAACGCGGTGCTGTCGACAATAAAGGCTGTGCTGACGGCGTCGATCATATCCGCAAAGCGCTTTATCCTCTCTTTAACCATTGGCCTCAGCTGAATATCATCGACCTTGGAAACATCAAAATCGGCAAGGAAATCAACGACACCTATTATGCCGTCAACCAAGTGCTTACCGAGTTGATGAAAAACAAAATCGTGCCTATTGTCATCGGGGCGGGGCAAGACCTCACCTATACGATGTACCAGGTATATGAACCCACGGGCAAACTCATCAACATTGCCGCTGTTGATCCCATGTTCGACATTGGCAACGACAAGGAAGCGCTCAACTCGCACTCTTACTTAAGCCACATCATTCTGCATCAGCCTAATTTCCTGTTCAACTTCACGAATATTGGATATCAATCCTATTATGTTGACACAGAGAACATTGAGTTGATGAAACAATTGTTCTTCGATGCCTATCGCCTAGGTAATATCAAGCCAAATATCGAATTAACCGAGCCGCTCATCCGCAATGCCAATCTATTGAGTTTCGATATCTCGGCTGTCCGTGCCGCTGATGCCCCTGGTGTGAAAAACGCCTCGCCCAATGGCTTCAACGGTGAGGAGGCTTGCCGCATGACACGCTATGCCGGAATGAGCTACAAACTCTCGTCCGTCGGCTTCTTTGAATACAATCCGCATTATGACATCAACGCACGTACTGCCAACCTCATCGCCGAGATGATTTGGTATTTCATCGAAGGCTTCTCCAACCGCCAAGACGACATCCCAACCTTGGAGAGCAACGACTTCAAACGCTATATCGTGCAAATCGGTGAAGGTCAAGAGAATGTGGTATTCCTTTGCCACAAAATCACAGGCAAATGGTGGATGGATATGTCGTTCCTGCAAAACGGCGACCCGCGCTACGAGCGGCATCACTTCATCCCCTGCTCGAAGGAAGACTACGACCAGGCCATGCGCAACGAGCTGCCCGACAAGTGGTGGCAATTCTATCAGAAACTGATGTAATTCGGGATTCGCTTCGCGAAGAAATTTATCAAAAATCAAATCAAAAAATCTTTCAAAATTAGTCTTTTGATTGATTTTTAAAAAACAGATTTTTGACAGATTTCTTGCCGCAGGCAATTCCAAATTAGTATCTTTGCAGCAAATTTTTCGAACTATGAAAAAAGCCTTATCAATCTTTACCTTATTGCTTCTGATGGCCGCTACGATGCAGGCCCAAGACCAGAAGAAACCCGACTGGATGAGATGGCACTATCTCTCCGAGGAAGAGATGCACGACACCTCGCGTGGCATGAACTTCGTCGAGACCGACCCGCCCACGGGCGAGCCGCGTTTCGTGGCCGAGTTTGAGCCTATGCAGGGCGTGATGATTCGCTATCCATTGGGCATCCCGACGAGCCTCGTGGCGCAGCTGGCCAATAACTGTCAGGTGTATTGCATCGTCAGCAGCGGCTATCAAAGTCAAGCACAAAGCAGCTTCCAAAGCGCAGGCGTCAACATGAGCAATGTCACTTTCGTGAACGCCCAGTCAGACTCCTATTGGGTGCGCGACTACGGCCCGTGGTACATTTTCGAGGACCGCAACCCCGCCATCGTCGACAACATCTATAACCGTCCACGCCCCAACGACGACAACATGTCGCAGGTGTTCGCCAACTTTTGGCAAATCCCCATGTACGGCATGCGACTTGAACATACGGGCGGCAATATGATGGAAGACGGTCGCGGCCACGGTGTGAGCGATGACCTCGTTTTTCAGGAAAACCTGCAAGACTATGGTATCAATGAAGCCGAAGTTCGCCAAAAGATGAACGACTATCTGGGCATCAACCCCTATCATGTCACCATCGACCCGCAGGGCGACTACATCGCCCACGTGGACTGCTGGGGCAAGTACCTCGCTCCCGACAAGATTCTGATTGCCCAGTTACCGCAAAGCAACCCGCGGTATCAGTATTATGAGCAGGTTGCCGAGTATTTCGAAACCACTAACTGCTGCTGGGGCTATCCCTACCGCGTTTATCGCGTTCAGGAACCAGGCGGCAACACCTTGGCACCCTATACCAACAGCCTTATCTTGAACAAGACAGTGTATGTGCCGCTAGGCTCCAACAACACCTATAACAACGATGCCTTGGCTGTGTATCAGGAAGCCATGCCAGGCTACACCATTGTTGGCGTGACCAACAACGGCTACTCAGGCTGGGAAAACACCGACGCCCTGCATTGCCGCACCCGTGGCGTGATGGACTTCAACATGCTTTTCGTCGATCACCGTGACGTACTCTTCGGCGAGCAGGCTTGGCAAGACTCCATACCTGTGGTGTCCAAGTTCATCGCCTACAGCGGACAGAACCTCAAGCAGGATTCGCTCCTTGTGTATTACAGCATCGATGGTGGTGCTTACCAAGTGGCCCACATGACCGCCACAGGAAACCCTGACGAATATGTAGGCTACATCAAAGGCTATGAGAGCCTGTCGAGCATTGACTATTATGTGTTTGGCGCTGATGAATCGGGACACCGCTATACACAACCTGTCTTCGCCGACCTCGACCCGCACCATTTCACCATGGAAGAGCATGAGCCTTCAGGTGGATTGATTATTACGCCAGATACGTTGTGGTTTGAAGTTGCTAATACTCAATACTTTGACATCATCAATGAAACAACAGGAGATGTCGTCATCAACTCTATTGAATCTGATAACGGCTATCTGCACATCCTAACAGAAGATTTTCCATACACTTTGACTTCGGGAAGTTCATTGCAGGTAAAGGTGATGTTCATTGTTCCTCCTATGAAAGAGTATATCGAGTCCATCATCAATATCAACACATCTATCGGCAACAGAATCGTAAGTGCAATGATTAACAGTAGTTTGGAAGATTTGGGCTTGTATATACCTGGTTCACCTTTGGTTGAATTGACGGTCAACGAACCTCAGGCTGAAGTCTATGTAACCAATGGCAATTACGGTACACATACACCTATCGAGATTACCGCAATCATAGAATGCGAAAACCAAATGTTGCATGACCTCTTGGAATTGACTCATCATGACCTGCCTTATACATTAAATGAAGGCGAGAACTTCATGATTACCATAGCCCCAAAAACCAACCTCGGCAATAGACAAGACCAAATACGCACTTGTATTTCCATTGTTTCGGATCATAATGATGTGGTTTTCGATGTTACAATTGACGAGGAATTGGTAAGCGTCACCGAGCTTTCTGCCGAAACCAAGCTCTACCCCAACCCGACCACAGGCCAATTCACCGTGGAAGGCGCCAATGTGGAACGTGTTGAGGTCTATAACCTTGTCGGACAGAAGGTGCACGAGGCCAAAGGCCAAGTGGTGAATATCGATGCCGCCAACTGGCACAAGGGCATCTATCTGGTCAATATCATTGAACAGAATGGTGCCGTGGTAGCCAAGAAATTGGTGGTGAAATGAACCTTGTAGAGACGCGATTAATCGCGTCTTATTGAAAAACCCAAGAATCCCTGAACATGGTGTCGGGGATTCTTTTTATTTTTGCGCATAAATCAAAGAATAACACCAATGAAAAGAATCATTCCCATCCTCTTTTGTTGCCTCCTGGCCTTAGCCTCCTGCCAGAAGAAGAATGCCCCGCTGTTTCGCGGCGACTACTCATTTAAGACCTCGGGCAGCGTGACCATGGACGAAATCAACACCGAAGACGAACCCGCCTCCTATACCGTCAGCCTGCCCAATGAAATAGGACAGCTGGAAATCAGTGACTTGGGTAACGGCAAAGACAGCGTCCTCGTGGTGATGAACACCATGGGCGGCGAGGTGGTGATTACCCACGCCTTGTGCAAAGACAATGAAATCTTTCTCCGTGACTTCAAGAAAAACACGCTGCTCTTCACCGGCGACTCGCTCACCTTGAAGAACGACCTGCACGTCAAGGCCTCGGGACAGATGTACGAGAACAACACGCTCATCCTTAACATGACCTACGAAGGCGAAGCCGAGACCAATGATCGCACTTTCAAGATTTATGGTGATGACATCCGCATGGCGGCAATAAGGAATTAATAGACACGAGACTACGAGACGCGAGACACGAGACAGTCCCGTGTCCCGCAGTCCCGAGTCAAAAAGAAAACTGAAATGAAAACAAAACATATCCTTTGGTTTTTGCCTCTGCTGCTGGCAGGCTGCGCCGATACCGACCCGAGCCAGCTCAAGGAGAAGCTCATCGGTGGCCCTGCTGAGGAGCGTGTCATTGCCGTAGGGGTGCAGCGCATCGACACCGTAGGAGGCTTGGTGCGCAACAGCTATCCGGGCTATCTTGAGGAAGGTAACACCGTCGATATCAGCTTCAAATATGGCGGCACCTTGCAGACCCTCAACGTGAAGGAAGGCAGCACGGTACGCAAGGGACAGGTGCTGGCGCGTGTGTCGTCGCCGCAGATGGAGAGCACCCAACGCTCAGCCCAAGCCACCCTCGAACAGGCCCAAGACGCCTATGACCGCCTGAAAAAAGTGTACGAAAACGGCAGTCTGCCCGAGATCAAATGGCGCGAGATGGTGGCCAACCTCGAAAAGGCACAGGCCGCTCTCGACTTGGCCAATGCCATGCTGGCCGACAACACCGTCACCGCGCCCTTCGATGGCACCGTCACCAACCTGAGTGCTGTGCAAGGCGAGAGCGTCACCCCGTTGAAACCCGTCATGCGCATCATCAGCACCGAAGGCTTGGCGGTGAAAATCAGCGTGCCAGAGAACGAAATCGCCAAAGTGAATATCGGCGACACGGCACAGATCCTCATCCCCGCCCTCGACAACCGCCGCTGTCAAGGCCACATCCTCGAAAAGAACATGACCGCTTCGATGCTCACGCACAGCTACCCCGTCAAAGTGCTCATCGACGAGACCGATAAGGACTTCACCCCCGGTATGATTGCCAAGGTGGTGCTCAGTGCCGACGTCGACAACGGCATCGTCATCCCCGCCAACACAGTCTTAATCAATAACGACGGCAAGTTCGTTTGGGTGGCCAAAGACGGTCGCGCCACGAGGCAAACCATCACTATTGCGGGCTATTCAGGCACTGGCGTGGTAGTCAGCGAAGGCCTGCATGGCGGCGACATTGTGATTGTGGAAGGCTATCAGAAAGTCAGTGAAGGAATGAAAGTTACATATTAACGGCCCTTCGACAGGCTCAGGGACCTGCAAAAGCTAAGGTTGTTGAGCCTGTCGAAACGCCGACATAAAAATGAGACAATGGCTAAGTTAAAGGATAAGGGAATTATCAGCGGAAGCATCCTCCACCAGAAAATCGTCTGGGTGGTGGTGGCTATTGTTGTGGCTTTCGGCATCTACGCTTTAGTCGAGATGAAGAAAGACGAATTCCCAGCCTTCAGCAATCCGCAGGGCATCGTGGCGGGCGTGTATCCAGGCGCCAACTCCGAAGAGGTGGAGGCACAACTCACCAAGCCATTGGAAGAGATGCTGTACACCTTGCCCGAAGTGGACCGCTCAAGGACCTATTCTGTGACCAAGGATGGCATCTGCTACATTTATGTAATGCTCGACATGACCAAAAGCGACTATGCTCAGGCATGGACGAAAATCCGAAACAAAATCAACGAAAACAAGGCCATGACCTTCCCGGCGGGCGTGTTGGCCATCGCCGTCATCGACGACTTCGGCGACACTTCCTCGCTGCTCATCGCCATGGAATCAAGCGACAAGACCTACCGTGAAATGCATGACTACACCGACGACCTCACCCGTCGCCTACGCGACATTCCCCAAACGGGCAATGTGCGCGTCATGGGTGAACAGACCGAGGAAATCGCTGTCATGGTGGACAAGGAAAAACTGTCGTTCTACGGCATCAGCCCGAACACATTGATGCTACAATACGCCTCGCAAGGCTTCCTCACCACCTCCGGCACCATGGAAACCTCCGACTTCGACCTGCCACTACACATCGAGAACCCCATTGTCTCCGAAGAGGAACTGGAAGAGCAAATCATCTATTCCGACGCAGCAGGCAACACCGTACGCCTACGCGATGTGGCCACCGTGGAACGCCGCTTGGCTCCTCCCTCAAAGGTGGTCAACTTCAACGGAAACGATGCCTTGATTATCTCCGTCGAGATGCGTAAAGGCTTCAATATCGTTGCTTACGGCAGAGAAGTGGAAAACGTGCTTTCCGAGTTCAAAAAGACCCTGCCCGACAGCGTGAAGCTCTACCGCATCACCGACCAGCCCAAGGTGGTTGAGAAATCGGTCAATTCCTTCCTCCGCGACCTGCTCATCTCCATGATTGTCGTCATCGCTGTCATGTTGCTGCTCTTCCCTTTCCGTACGGCACTCATTGCCAGTTCAGGTCTGCCCGTCTGCACAGCCATGAGTATCGGGCTGATGTATCTCTTTGGCATCGAGTTGAACACAGTCACGCTGGCTGCACTCATCGTTGTACTCGGTATGATTGTCGATGACTCCATTATTAATATCGACGGCTATATCGACAAGCTGAGCCAAGGCTACAAGCCTTTCGATGCGGCTGTGAGCAGTGCCAAGGAGTTGTTCATGCCCATGCTCATCGCCACGGGAGCCATCGCCACCATGTTTTTCCCGATGACGCGTATCATCACAGGGCCATTGGGCGATTTCGTGCAACTCTTCCCTTGGACCGTTTGCTTCTCGCTGATGGCATCGTTGGCCTACGCCATGCTCGTCATTCCTTCCTTGGAAATCATGTTTATCAAGCCGGACGACAAGCCCAAGCATGACGGCTTCCTGAAAGCCCAAATGCGGTTTTTCGCTTTCCTGCAAGGTCTTTACGACAAACTACAAAACCATTGTTTCAACCATCCACTGTTCACCATCGGGATGGGCGTGGGTTCCATTGTCTTGGGTGTCTTAATGTTCCTCGCCCTTAATGTGCAGATGATGCCCATGGCCGAGCGTGATAACTTTGCCGTTGAGATCCGTCTGCCCGAAGGCAGCAGCCTCGAAGCCACCACGCGTATCAGCGATTCCTTGCAACACATGATGCTCGCCGATAAACGCGTCACCTCAGTGACTGCCTTCATCGGCGAAACCGCACCACGTTTCCATGTGACTTACGCACCCAGCATCCCCGCCAACAATTTGTCGCAACTCATCGTGAATACCACCTCGAAGCGCGCCACCGAAGACCTGTTGAAAGAGATGGACGACAAGTATTCCTACTATTTCAACGAAGCTCATGTGCGCTTCCGCCAACTTGATTATCAGGCTGTTTCGACACCCGTTGAGGTATTTGTTTACGGCGACGACTACACGGAAACCGCCCCAGTAGCCCAACAAATCAAGGATTACATGCTCACCCTCGACAAGGAATTGCGCTGGGTGCACACCGACTACGACGAGTTTCTACCTTCGGTAAAAGTGACCATGAGACCTGAGGAATGTGCCCGTCTGGGCCTTACCAAAGGCATCCTCTCCTTGGACTTGGCCAGCAGCCTCAACGGGCAACCCTTGACCACCGTTTGGGAAGGCGACAGGGGCATCCCGGTAAGGTTGTACTCCCAACAGAACTACGACCCCAACGACTACGAGTTCGTCCAAAACCAGCTGATACCCACCATGGTGCCTGGCACCAACGTGCCGCTCCGTCAGGTGGCTGACATCAGTCCAGATTGGCATCCCGCCCAGTTGGTGCACCACAACGGCAAAAACACAATCACTGTTGCAGCAGACATGAAGTTCTGGAAGCCACAGACGGTGAGCATGAAGAAAATTCAACAATACATCAACACGGAAATCACACCCAACCTGCCCGAAGGCGTGAGCATAGAATACGGTGGTCTTTCATCACTCAACACCATGGTCATCCCGCAGCTGCTATGGAGCCTGATTGCCGCCATCGCCGTGATGTTGGCCTTCCTTGTGGCCTATTTCAAGAAGGTCAACCTTGCCTTGTTGACACTGTGTTCCAGTACTTTATGTATGTTTGGAGCCTTTTTCGGTGAGTGGCTCTTCGGCCTCGATTTCGGCATGACTTCCCTTTTGGGTGTTGTCAGCCTCATTGGTATTATCGTCCGTAATGGTATCGTCATGTACGAATACGCCGAGACGCTCCGCAGCGATGAGGGTCTGCCCACCAAGGAAGCCGCCATGAAAGCGGGTAGCCGCCGTATGAGGCCCATCTTCCTCACCTCGGCCACCACTGCCCTGGGTGTGCTACCCATGATCATCTCGCGCAACCCGCTTTGGATGCCCATGGGCGTGGTCATCTGCTTCGGCGTGGTGCTGTCGATGGTCATCATCCTCGCCGTGATGCCCGTGATGTATTGGCAAATCTTTAAAAACAGTAAGGCATGAAGAAGTGTCTCATCATACTAGCTTTGTTGTTGTCATGTACGGCCCGGGCACAAGAACCGCTTCGTCTCTCCGTGCAGGACTGCATCGATATGGCTTTGGAGAACAACATCGAACTGAAAAACAGCCAGTTGGAAATCGACAAGGCAAGGGCAACGAAAAACGAAGCGCGAGCCGAGTATTTCCCCACCATTTCGGCACAAGCCGTGGCTTTTGATGCCCTCAACCCGATGTTTAGCTTCGGTATCGAGGACATCGACAATGCGCAACTGAGACAGATCCTTTACACCCTTTATGCCGAATACGGTGCTAATATGGGCTTGGAAAAGGAGTATTCCTTTATTCAGAATGGTGTGATACTCAACGCGATGGCCACGGAGCCGATTTATGCGGGAGGCCGCATCCGCAACGGCAACAAGCTGGCCAAATTAGGTATAGAAGCCGCCGAACTACAGGAAAAAGTGAAGGAAGACGAGGTGCGATTGCAAACCGAGACGCTTTATTGGCAGATTGTAGCCTTGCAAGAGAAACTGACTACCTTGGATCAGCTCGACCGACTCTTGGACACCCTCGACAAAGACCTTAGCGGTGCCATCGAGGCGGGTTTGGCCATGCCCACCGACCAGTACAAACTGAAAGTGAAACAGAACGAGAGCCTACTCAACCGCAAGAAGCTGACCGATGGTATCACCCTGCTTAAGATGGCCCTGGCGCAAACCATCGGTGCCGACTGGCAGACGATGACCCTCACCGACACTTTAGGCTTCGAGACCGAGCCTGCGGCTTATTATCATGTAGCCAACGAAGCAGTTCGGTCGCGCAACGAAAGCCAACTCCTTGATCTCTCGCTGCGGGCCGAAGACCTGAAAAAGAAGATGACGCTTGGTGAGGCCTTGCCTTCCTTGCTGGTGGGCGGCAGCGCCAACTACCACACCGTCTTTGACCACCCCAAGACCAACGCGATGATCTTTGCCATGCTGCAGATACCTATCACCGACTGGCACAAGACCTCGTATAAGCTAAAGAAACACGACCTCGATGCCGAGATGGCCGAGAACACACGCCGCGACCTCACCGAGAAGATGGAGATGCAGACCAACCAAGCCTGGTTCAACCTCGAACAGAGCTGGCTGCGCATCGGCATGGCACAAACCGCTTTAAACGATGCTGAGGCCAACCTGAAAATCACGGAGGACTATTATGAAGCTGGCTTGGTGGCCTTGTCGGATGTGCTTGAAGCCCAAACCCTGCTCAAGCAAAGCCGCGACGAATTGACTGATAGCCGTGCGGCGTATCGGGTTAATCTGGTGACGTATAGGCAGCTGACCAAGGACTAAAGGCCTTTGTTTCGCTGGTTTTGCACGATTTTTGTAATTTTGCCCTCAAATTTCAAAACTAGTCCCATGAAAAAACTCCTGTTTTTATGCCTTTTCGTCGCCACAGCTGTGATGGGTCAGGCGCAAGTGAGCAAGATGCTCGGCCAATGGAACACTTATGACGACAAAACGGGCGATTTGCGCTCCACCGTCAACATCACCGAGGAAAACGGCACTTACCAATGCACCATCACCACGCTTTATGATAAAGACGCCAATGGCAAATACTATGTGATGAAAGAGCCCTATCCCAAGGGATTCGAGGGTGTGGTCGGCACCCAACTCTTCAGCGAGATGAAAGTTAACGGCGACCATCTGAAAGGCAAGGTCTATGACCCCGAGAGCCAGAAGACCTACCATGGCAAAGTGACCTACAAAGCCAAGACCGACGAACTCATCTTGCGCGGCTCGCTGGACAAAGCAGGGGTGCTGGGTCGCTCCCAAACCTGGAAACGCAAGAAATAAATGGTAGAGACGTAGCGCGCTACGTCTCTACAGATTTTCGATAAGATTTGTTTCCTTAAACATCAAATTTAAACTCGGCATCAAACCAGCCAGTGTCTTCCTTCAAGAGGTCGTATTCTTCGCCCGTGAGCTTGTCAACCACATGCACGGTGCCTTTGATGTCGTCGTAGGTGAATGTAAACTGTGAGTTTTACGTCCATTTCAGATGTTACTATTGATTTTGAGGCTGCAAAGATACTAATTAATTCTGAATGTGGAATGCTGAATGCTGAATGGGGCAAAACGACATAGATTATTTATGCTGGTTTTTTGTTATGGCTGTTAGGATGCTCAATAGCTCTTCACATTTGTCATTCAAATCATTAAACATTCCGTCAGGAAGATAGTCTGTAGCATGGATAATGTCAAGCCAATAACTGGTTTCACTGAAAGCAATGCTCATTTTGGCATAGAAATCAGGTTTTGTCTGTGCCCTAACTCCTTCCGCCACATTGGCTCCAATGCTGGTTCCAGCACGTAGAACCTGTTTAGACATAACAAATTCATGCTTCTCTTCACACAACCATTGATAGGCTCTAATGATATCTATGGCAAAGTTCCTGCTTTTTCTTTTTATGACATTATCTTCCATATCATGTAGTTTTTAATCATTCAGCATTCATAATTCAGCATTCAGCATTCAAGATAACCTTTTATTCAGCGCCGCTGTCTGCTCCTCAAAGCCTTTCTTGCCCAACAATGCAAACATGTTCTTCTTATAAGCCTCCACACCAGGTTGATCAAACGGATTGACATCCAGCATGTAACCGCTGACGGAACAAGCCATCTCGAAGAAATAAATCAGCTCTCCGAGAACCTTTTCGGAGACCTCAGGGATGACGATGCGCAGGTTCGGCACGCCACCGTCCTCATGTGCCAACACAGTGCCCAGTTCAGCTTTATGGTTCACTTCACTGATACGCTTGCCCGCGATGTAGTTAAGCTGGTCGAGGTCTTCGTTCTCCATCGGGATGCGCAACTCGTGGTTGGCGTTCTCGACCGAAATCACGGTCTCGAAGAGGTTGCGCAGGCCGTCCTGGATGTACTGTCCCATCGAGTGGAGGTCTGTGCTGAAGGTGACCGAGGCAGGGAAGATGCCCTTATGCTGCTTGCCATGGCTCTCACCATAGAGTTGCTTCCACCATTCGCTGAAATAGACCAAACGCGGCTCGTAGTTGACCATGATTTCATTGGTCAGGCCTTGAGCATACAAGGCTTGGCGCACCACGGCATACTGGGAAACGGGATTGTCGACAGTCGGGTTGGCCTTGCAATGCTTTTCCATCTCGACGGCACCCTTTACCAAGGCACGAATGTCGATACCAGCCATGGCGATAGGCAACAGGCCCACTGGGGTGAGCACCGAGAAACGGCCACCTACGTCGTCAGGAACGATATAGGTCTTGTAACCCTTTACGTTGGCCAGTTGCTTCAAGGCACCACGGGCCTTGTCGGTGATGGCGACAATGCGCGAAGCGGCTTCCTGCTCGCCATATTTTTTGACCAGATGTTGCTTCAGGATGCGGAAAGCGATGGCGGGTTCTGTTGTAGTGCCAGACTTCGAGATGACCGCCAAGGAATAATCTTTCTTGTCAAGGATGGCCATCAGGTCGTGGAGGTAGTCCTCGCTCATGTTATGACCAGCATACACAACAAGCGGCTTGTCGCTTGTCAGCGGTGCAAAGTGGTTCTGCAAGGCTTCGATGACGGCACGGGCACCGAGATAGGAACCGCCAATGCCGATAACGACAAAGATGTCGGACTTTTTGCGCAAGTCTGCTGCGGTTTTTTCGATGTCGGCAAGCAGGCTTTCGTCGATTTCGGAAGGCAGGCTGACCCAACCGAGGAAGTCGTTGCCAGCACCCGTTTTTTCGTACACTGTCTTATAAACGCTCGGAATTCTTGATTCTAATTTGATTTTAATGTCGTTGTTCAGATAAGGCTGAACATGTGTGAGGTCTATTTTCATGATACTAGGATTAATAATGCTGCGAAGATAAGACAAAAAGTGAGAACAAACCAAACATTTTTAATTCTTTTAAGAACCATAAAACGTTTTTTCCCTTATCTTTGCGCAACAATTTTTATCAACGATACCTTAGCCGCTGTAACTTGGGTGTCCATTTTATCGTTTTTTATTTTTTTTCGTTTTTATGTCACAGATCAGAGTTTTATTGGCTGAAGATGACAAAAGTTTAGGGATGATTCTCAAAGCCTTTTTAGACGCCAACGGTTTTAATACTACTTTATGTCTCAACGGACAAGAAGCATGGAACACTTTCAGCTCTGCTGAATTCGATTTTTGTATCACTGACATCATGATGCCCGTCATGGACGGCTTTGCCTTAGCCAGACATATCAAATCCGTCAGTCCATCGATACCTCTCGTATTCCTCTCTGCCAAGAAAGAACACGATGATATTTTGGAAGGATTTATGTTGGGTGCCGACGATTATGTCACCAAGCCCTTTAGCATGGACGAACTGCTGGCGCGACTTAAAGCCATTCATCGCAGGTGTATGCATACTCAAACACAACCATCGACTTTCCAATTGGGCCGTTTTTCGTTTAATGCACCCCGACACGAACTCATCAAAGATGATAAGGTCCAAAAACTTACCTCCAAAGAATCCGACCTGTTGTTGCTTTTGTGCGAAAACATGGGAAATACCTTGGAGCGATCCAAGGCTTTGCAACAGATCTGGAAAGAGGACTCCTATCTCAACGCCCGTTCCATGGACGTCTATATCACCAAACTACGCAAATACTTCAAGGACGACCCCGACGTGGACATCCAAAACATACACGGCAAAGGGTTTAGGTTGGTGGTGAAATAAAGTACTTTGAACAAAAACTAGCGCAGTATTTCATGAGAAAACTGCGCTTTTTTATTGCGCCGACCACGAAACCGTTTCTGGCAACATCACGGTGGTGTCGCATATGAAATCCCAAGCCACATCAGCCGGTATCAACTGCGTGGTATTGGTCAAGATAGCAAGGAAACGACGGTGTGCCACATCGCGAACGATAAGGCTGCGATAGCCTTTCCACCACCCGAAATGGAAATAGGCGTTAGGGTGTTCGCTGCTCAGGCGCCATCCGAAACCATAATTCTCATTGTTTTTCCATTGGGGTGAGCCTGGGGAAAATGCCTCTTCCTGCAAGCTGTCAGGTAAGAGCACGTTCTCGTCCAACGCCATATTGTATTTGTAGAGGTCTTCTACTGTGGAAAACATGATTTTGTCGCCCATCACGCCATTGAGATAGTCGTTTTGGGCTTTCACCGGTCCGCTTCGGTACATATCGTGTCCATGTACCTCTACTGGCATATATAGCGACACTTCGGCTTCATTACGCATGGAATAGATGTATGAATGTGACATGCCACAGGGCTCGAAGATACGCTCGCGCATGAAGTCCTCAAAGCGCTCACCACTTACCCGTTCCACCACCGAAGCCAGCAGGGCATAGTTGATGTTGTTGTAAAAGAAACTGCCATCGGGCGTGCCATAAGGGTCGGGAACCTTTTCAGCCAACATCTGGATCAAGGCCTCATTGGAAAAAGGCTTTTTGCGGTCGGGCCAATGCTCATCGGCCATGGAGTCGTAACGCGGCAGACCCGAACGGTGGGTCAACAGCTGTCGTATGGTCACTCCCTCATAAGGCAATTCTGGAATGTATTTACGAACATCGTCGTCATAGTCGAGCTTACCGTCCGCTTTGAGCAACATGATGGCTTCGGCGGTGAACATCTTCGAGTCCGACGACAGCTGAAAGGCATCGTCGATGCGTAATGAGTCCTTGTGCCTTTTGTTTAAGTCCCGCCAGCCGAAAGCCTTCTCATAGACGACCAGACCCTGTTCGGCATAAAGCACCACACCGTTCAACCCATTGCGCGACAAACCTGTAAACACCTTGTCGGCCGAGGTGGTGCGCTTGGCAACGATTTCCTTGTTCATATCCACGAAAAGACTGTCAACATTGATGACAGGCAATTCGTGGCCACATCGCCTCCCACAAAAGAAAACCGTGGTTGTCACCACAAGCAGCAGTAATATGACAAATAAGGATCTCCGTTTCATTTACAAGGGGCAAATGTACATAAAAATGGGCATTCTTGCCTTTTTTGGCCAAAAATAAAGGAAGATACGAGGTAATTCGCTAATTATTACTACTTTTGCAGCCTGAATCAACACTATTTCATTATTTCATGTCACAATTTACCGATTTTGGATTGAATCCCGCTCTGTTGAGGGCTATTAAGGAGCTGGGGTTCGAGAATCCTATGCCTATCCAGGAAAAAGCTATTCCTGTGCTCCTTGAGAGCGATGTTGACTGAACGGGTAAGACGGCTGCTTTTGGCTTGCCGCTGTTGAACAAAATCGATGCCGAGCAGCGTTGCGTGCAGGCGTTGATCCTTTGTCCGACACGTGAGCTCTGTATGCAGATTACCCGTGACTTGCGCAACTATGCCAAGTACATTCCAGAAATCCTGATTGTGCCCGTTTACGGCGGTGCCAGCATCGAACTCCAGTTTAAAGACTTAGCCAAGAAACCGCAGATCATCGTGGCAACCCCTGGTCGTCTGCGCGATATGATCCGTCGCAACCGCGTTGATTTCAGCAACGTGAAGACGATGATTCTCGACGAAGCCGACGAGATGCTTAACATGGGCTTCCAAGAGGAGGTCGACGACATCCTCGAATACATGCCCAAGGAAGGACGCCATACCATGCTCTTCTCGGCCACCATGCCGAAGGAGGTGGAGGCCATCCTCAACAAGTACATGACCGACCCCGTGAAGGTGGCCGTGGGCGAACGCAACTCCGGCACAGCCAACGTCGACCACATCTACTACATGATGGCCGCCAAGGACCGCTACTCTGTGCTGAAGCGCATCATCGACTACACACCGTCCATCTACGGCATCATCTTCTGCCGTACCAAGCTGGAGACCCAGGAGATTGCCGACAACCTTATCCAAGACGGCTACAACGCCGCTGCCTTGCATGGCGACCTTTCACAGGGCATGCGCGACAACGTCATGGACCACTTCCGCAAACGCAGCCTGCAGCTGTTGGTGGCCACTGATGTCGCCGCCCGTGGCATCGACGTGAAGGAACTGACGCACATCATCAACTACAACCTTCCTGACGACATCGAGACCTACGTACACCGTAGCGGCCGTACAGGTCGTGCCGACAAGCGCGGCCTCTGCCTCAGCCTCATCAACTTGCGCGAGAAAAGCAAGATCAAGAGGATTGAAAAAATCGTGGGACGTCCGTTTGAAAAAGGTATGATTCCGACGGGCAAGGAAGTGTGTGAGAAGCAGCTCTTCAACCACATCGACCGCATCGAGCATGTCGACATCAACCGCGAGGAGATCGACGACTACCTGCCTGTCGTCTTCCGCAAGTTGGAATGGATGAGCCGCGAGGAACTCATCACCCGCATGGTGGCGCTCAACTTCAACCGCTTCCTGGACTACTATAAGGACGCCGTCGACCTCAACGTCAACGAACGCGACGAGAAGAAAGACCGCAAAGAACTTAAAAAGGAGCGTGAGCACCGCGACGAGACCATGAAGCGCCTCTATTTCGGCATGGGCAAGAACGACCACATCCTGCCGCAGAAAATCATCGGTAAAATCAACGACATCACTCGCTCTAAGAACATTCCGATTGGTCGCATCGACCTCTATTCCGACTTCTCCTACGTCGACGTGGAAGAGAGCTTCGTTCCGCTGATTCTGGAGAGCTTCGCCGACCCGCACAGCAACCCGCGCGGCATCGTAGTTGAGGTGGCCAAGGACCAGCCTGAACGCAAGAAAAGCAGCGAAAAGAAAGACTTTGGCGTGAAGAAAGAGCGCAAGGAACGTCGCGACCGCGACGACTTCCGTGGTAGCGAACGCCGCGAAAAACATGACGACTTCCAAGAGAAGAAAGAGCGTAAGACCAAATACGAAGAATTCTCCGAGAAGAAGTCAAAGAAGAAAAAGAAGGACTTCGACGACGACAGGACCTATTACAAATCGGAACGCTCACGCGACGGCCGTGAATGGCTCGACCCCGATTGGAAAGAGCATTTGGACGACATCGAAGTCTTCATCGACGATGACGACCGTCCGAGCCGCAAGCAGCGTAACGCCGAGCGCGGTTTTGGCGCCAAGAAGGGCAGTTCTTCAAGCGCTTCGAGAGGTGGCAGTTCAAGAGGAAGCTCCTCGAGGAGCAGCTCGTCACGAAGTGGCTATTCTTCAAGAGAATCGAATCGTGGTCGCCGTGGCACCAGCCGCTATGAGGACGATTATTATTCACCGCGCCGTCGTGGCGGAGGCCGTAGAAGATAATGGCTACCTTTAAAACATGGATGAAAGCAGCGCGTCCGAGGACGCTGCTGCTTTCTTTTTCTGGGGTGCTATTAGGTGGGCTCTTATCTTATAAAACCGGCCCTTCGACTCCTTCGACAAGCTCAGGAACCGAAGGCTCAGGGACCTGGCTTTGTCTACTTTTCTGTGCCTTGACCGCCATCCTTCTCCAAATCCTCTCCAACCTCGCCAACGACTACGGTGATTTCAAGAAAGGTGTCGATGGCGTCCATCGTGTGGGTCCACGGCGTGAGCTGCAAAGCGGCGCCATCACCGAGAAGGAAATGAAACAAGGCATGGCCGTCACCGCGGCCTTGTGCCTTATTTCCGGTGCCTTGTTGATTTTCGTTTTCGCTGGATTGAGTTGGCAGGAACTGGCCGTTTTTGCTGCTATGGGCTTGGGGGCGGTATTGGCTGCCCTGTTTTATACTTTGGGCAAACATCCTTATGGCTACCAAGGTTTAGGCGACTTGTTTTGTTTCCTCTTCTTCGGCTGGGCAGCCGTAGCAGGGACTTTCTATTTGGCCACGAAAACACTTGATTTCAGCATTTTGTTGCCTGCCACAGCCATGGGTTTCCTCTCCAATGCCGTGCTCAACATCAACAACATGCGCGATGTGGAAAACGACCGCGCCTCGGGTAAGAACAGCCTCGTGGTGAAGTTAGGGTTGGAAAGGGCTTTTGTTTATCATTGCCTGCTCATCGTCGGGGCATTCGTTTGCCTGACTGTCTATCTCATTTTGCACCACACGGCATGGTATTCCTTCCTGTTTTGGCTGCTTTTCCCCATATTCTTAAAGGACTTGGCAGCCATTCAAAAAACGAAACCCGAACAACTTGACCCGTTCTTGGGACGACAGGTTAAGCATTCTTTCTTATTGGTGCTGATATTTGGTGTATTGGTGTTGTTTTGATTTTGGATTTTTTTCAAAAAAGGCATCACCATCCAAAATTGTTTCTATCTTTGCATCCAATTCTCCGAATTATAAACACTTAAAATAATTACAACTATGAGAAAAACTTTACTATTCGTATTTGCGTTGCTGTTTGCAACGGCGGCCACGGCGCAAAACCGTGCCATGTTCATTAATGAATCTTTCGATAACCAGACTATGCCTCAAGGCTGGAGCATCATGGGACTTGGTACGACCAACTGGTCAATCTCAGCCTCCAACAATGCTGGTGGTCAAGCCAATGAGCTCCATATGAACTGGAGTCCTCAATTCAATGGCATCTCGCGCGTTGTGATGCCCGCTGTCGACCTCACTGGCGTCAGCAGCGTTACCGTATCTTTCAAACACAACCTTGACAACTACCAAGGTAGCAGCACGATTGGCATCGCCACTTCTTCCGACGACGGAACGACCTGGAATGTGGGATGGAGCCAAGCCTATAGTTCAAATGGCACATGGACGGTTTCACAACAAATCACAACTGCCGACATGGGACAAGCCAATGTTAGATTCTGCCTTTATTACAACGGCAACAGCTACAATATGAACGATTGGTATTTCGATGACATCCAAATCTTTACACTTGAAAACCTTGACCTTGGCATCACTTCAATCAATGTGAATAGCTATGTTCCCAGTGGCGAACTCAACATTGGCTTCGATGTCAAGAGTTTCGGTAGCACCATCGTCACTGATGTGGAAGCCGTATATGAAGTCGAAGGTTTTGAACCTGTCACTGAGACCTTTACGGTGAATATCACTTCGCTTGCAACCACCACAATCAACTTCAACACCCCCATTTCCCTCAGCCCTGATGCATATAACTTAACCGTTTCTCTCAACACCGTAAACGGCGCGGAAGACGACGACACAGGCAACAACACCCTTTCAAAGAGCTTTAATGTAGCTTTGGCTGATGCAGAGAGAATTCCCATGATTGAGCATTTCTCATCATCGACGTGCGGTCCCTGTGTGTCACCCAACAATATGATGCACACCTTCTGCAACAACAACCCAGGTCGTTTCACCTACACCAAATACCAGATGAATTGGCCTGGCAGCGGTGACCCGTATTACACCGAAGAAGGTGGCACACGCCGCGGTTATTATGGTGTCAATGCTGTGCCGATGGCATTTCTTGATGCCGAATCGTTGAATTTCAGCGGTGTTCAAAACCAATTCAACCAACACGCCGAAATTCCTGCCTTCATGGACATCAAAGGCTCGTTCTCAGTAGATGGCGACAACATCTCCGTGATTGCTGATATCATGCCGTACGTTGATGTCAACGCTCGCGTTTATGTCTCCGTTAATGAAAAGGAAACCCACGGCAATGTGGGCTCTAACGGCGAGACTACTTTCCACCATATCTTCATGAAGATGTTACCCAATGCTCAAGGCACAACGGTTGATTTTGTTGCTGGTAATCTGCAGCGCTTGGAATTCACCCAAAACATGTCTGGTACCCATGTCGAGGAAATGAGCGACCTCGAAGTGTCTATCTGGGTGCAGAACTACGACAGCAAAACAATTTTCAATAGCCGTTTCGCCTACGAATACACCGAAATCCATCCATATCCCGTCGAAAACCTCATTTTGGCCGACTATACCACTAGCAACGGCACAATGGTAGCCACTTGGGACGCTCCCACTGAGGCTAATCCTATTGGCTATAATGTTTATCTCAACGGTGAATTGGTGGCAGAGAATACTCCCGAAAACACCTATTCGTTCGACAGCCAAGCTGATATGTTTTACGTGATTGGCGTGGTTGCCTTGTACGATGGCGACATGTCCTCTGTTAAGGTAGTGGCTACGCCCACGATGGTTCTGCAAGATTTGGGATTGGTTGCAGAGAATTATAACTACATTTTGGATGACCACCAACTTTCAACCGATGTGCGTGTCACCAACGCCAACGCCTTCAGCCAAGCCGATATCAACATCCTTTCCATCGAAGAAGCGAACGAGGAAGATGTGCAGTATCTGACCATCACCTGCAACGAGTTACCCTTTGTGTTGCCCTACGATGAAGATTTCGTCTTTACCATCGAGCCTAACTACTTAGGCGAGGAAAAGAGCACGGCACATACCAAAATCTACTTGACTTCAGACGCTGGTACTTTGGAGTTTGAAGTGGAGATTGACGGCGAGGTGTTGAACATCACCGAAGTGTCAGCCGAAGCTAAGATTTATCCCAATCCCGCCAGCAGCAATGTTCGCATCGAAGCTGAAAATGGCATTGAAAGCGTAAAGGTTTACAATATACTGGGCGCTTTGGTGGAGACCATTCCCGCCAATGCGAAGTCCGTCAACGTCAACCTGGACAACTATAGCGATGGCGTCTACTTCTTCAACGTCCGCCAAAGCGACGGCACGGTGAGCAACCAACGCGTTGTGGTCAGCCACTGATGAAGGATAGGCAACGCCTAAAAACACGAAAGGAGCCTCGTTGAGGCTCCTTTCTTTTTGATGCTATTGGACTAAAATTAGTCACCCAACGTGGCCACCATGACGGCCTTGATGGTGTGCATGCGGTTCTCGGCTTCGTCGAAGACGATGCTGTTCTCGCTCTCGAACACATCCTCGGTGACCTCGATGCCGTTCAAGCCGAACTTCTCATAGACGTCGCGGCCAGCCTTGGTCTCCAGGTTGTGATACGAAGGCAGGCAATGCATGAACTTGCACTTGGGGTTGCCCGTCTTTTTCATCAGGGCTGCGTTGACCTGGTAGGGCATCAGCATATTGATGCGCTCTTTCCACACGCTGTCGGGCTCGCCCATCGACACCCAGATGTCGGTGTAGATGAAGTCAAGATCCTTCACGCCCTTCTCCACATCGTCGGTGATGGTGAGCTTGGCACCGGTTTCCTTGGCGATTTCCTGGCATTTCTTAACAAGATCTTTGGCCGGCTGCAGTTTCTTGGGGGCAATAATGCGGATGTCCATACCCATCTTCACACCGCCGACCATCAGGCTGTTGCCCATATTGTAGCGGGCATCGCCGATATAAGCGAACTTCACCTGGTTAAGGGGCTTGTCGGTATGCTCCTGAATGGTGAGGAAGTCGGCCAGAATCTGAGTGGGATGCGCTTCGGCGGTAAGACCGTTCCACACGGGGACACCAGCGTATTTGGCCAGTTCCTCGACGGTGGCTTGGTCGAAGCCACGATACTCGATGCCGTCGAACATGCGACCCAGCACGCGGGCAGTGTCTTTCATGCTCTCCTTGATGCCGATTTGGCTACCAGTGGGACCGAGGTAGGTCACATGGGCACCCTGGTCTTTGGCACCAACCTCGAAGGCGCAGCGGGTGCGGGTCGAGGTCTTTTCGAAGATAAGGGCAATGTTCTTGCCCGTGAGGTGGGGTTGTTCGGTACCTGCATACTTGGCGGCCTTGAGGTCAGCGGCAAGTTTCAGTAAGAACTTAATCTCTTCCGGAGTGAAGTCCAATAACTTCAGGAAGTTTCTGTTTCTGAGGTTAAATGCCATGATTTAATGATTTGAAGATCTCAAAATTTCAAGATTGGCTTTCAGCTCTCAGCAATCAGCTTTCAGCCGGTCAAAACCGAGCTGATAGCTGACTGCTTATAGCTGATAGCTTAAAACGCGGCAAAATTAGTCTTTTTTCCTTTACCTTTCAATTAATTAAACAACTATCTTTGCGCCATGATTATACTTGATAATGTAGTCGTCACTGACGAATTCCTGAACGCCCAGTTCTGCTGCTGTCTGCCGCGCTGCAAAGGTTGGTGCTGTGTGGCCGGCGATGCCGGTGCGCCTCTCGAAGCTGCTGAGATAGAGCGCATTGAAGACAACCTCGAAGCCATCAAACCCTATATGCGCCCCGAAGGCATTAAGGTGGTGGAAGACAACGACGTCTACGATTACGACGAGACAGGCGAACTCGTCACTCCTTTGGTGAACGGCGAGGAATGCGCCTTCGTCTATTTCCACGAGAACGGCACGGCCCTCTGCGCCATCGAAAAGGCCTACCTAGAGGGCAAATGCGACTTCTGGAAACCCATTTCGTGCCACCTCTACCCTATCCGACTAGTGGAAAAAGACGGCTTCACCCATATCCTCTACCATGAATGGAGCGTCTGCGTGCCCGCCAAGCGCAAAGGTGAACGCGACGGCATCCCGCTGTGGAAGTTTCTCCGCGAGCCGATGATCCGGAAGTTCGGGGAGGACTGGTACAGTAGGTTGGAGAAAATGTTGGAGAAATAATTATTTATTTACGACAAATTTCCGTGTAGCGCCCCCCATCCTGATGAGATACATCCCGTTAGGCAAATGCGAGATATCAATTTGTTGGGTATCGGCATTGAGGCTACCTGTTAGGACAGTCTGGCCCATCAGGTTGGTGATGCGGTAGGTTTCCGTTTGTAGAGACGCGCCATGGCACGTCTCTACAGACAGAATTCCGTTCGTAGGATTGGGAAAAACCGCCAATGAAGATGTTTCTGTTTCTTGCAATGCATTGGTATTCGAAGGCACAGCCAATGCTTGAACGACTGTACATTCAGGGTCAATTTCGACGGCCTCACCGTTTTTGAACAATACCCCATACGATGAATTCAACATTTCATCGGGCTGTTTGCCATAGTAAAAACCTGCTCCACCGAAATACAAATCTCCTTCGACTTTTAGAATCGTATAAAGTTCAATAAAACACGCATAGTCATACTCATATAACACCTCGTTGTTTTTCCATACGACTGCTTTTTGCTCCTGATTTTCGACATTGATTTCGCCGCAAGCATAAATATCCTCTCCGTCAATACAGAAATCCCTAATGCATGCATAACTGCCATAATTATATAACACTTCTCCGTCTTTCCATATCATCCCGTCGTAACTATAGGGACCGACATTTGTCCTTAATCCTCCACAAGTATACACATGACCATCATGGCAGATAATTGTTCGAATCCCCGACCCTTCCCAACTTCTTCCAAGCACATAAATTGGCTCTTCGTCTTTCCAGATGGTGAGATCTCCCACACCATTGACCATGTGATTCGTCCCGAGAATGTAACGATGACCATCCATAAAATCAATGTCGTTAAAGAAAGCGCGTGACACACCAAGGGTATCCCACAATTCTACATCCTTCCAAATAGCACCTTTCTGCTGTACTATTTCTTCAAAGAAGATGTCTCCTACAGAATAAAGTATGCCTTCATTATCATTATAGCAAATACTTTTAATCGTTGATCTGTAACCACACGAAGACAGTCGTTCTCCGTTTTTCCAGATATATGCGCCATAACTACCGTCACCAGCATAAAACACATCGCCATTATCCATAATGGCCAAGTCCATAACACCCACCCACCAGCTTTCTTCCTCAAAATTGGTATACAATAATTTGTCGTTTTTGTATACAACCGCGATTGTATCGTTTTTTACGCCTGCATAGTACAAATCGATTTGTTGAGCATAGGTCGATGAAGGGGCCATCATCACGAAGCTAGCCAAAATTGTCAAAGTAACATATAACTTTTTCATTGTTTTGTGATTTTTAAGGTGAATACTTTTGTCCGTTTTGTGAAACAAAAGTACCCCCACTATAAAAAACACGCAAGAAAAACAGGGTGCGGATTGGTGCGGTTTTTAATGGAGAAGTTGAAAATCAATCGTTTGTGCCATTTTTTGCAAAAACGCGAAGTGTCGTGGAAATCGAGTCTTCGCTGCCGAAAATGGCTTTCAGTTTACGGGTACGCTCGCAAACCGTGTTGTAGGCTCGCTGCATGAGTGCCGCGACATCGGCCTCCTCCAACCCCAAGAGATAGAGGCAGCAATAGTCCACATCGCCTTTGGTCAACGCGGGATAGGCTTTCTTGATCCTCGTCGTGAACTGCCCGAAATGCACGTCGGCAGCCTCGCGCAAAGCCAACAGCTGCTCCTTGCTGAGGGCATAGTCCTTATAGACAAGGTAGTCGATCTTCGATTTGAACTGCTGCTCGTGCACCACATCGAGGATCTGCCGACAGACGGGCTCCTCGGCAAAGGTGGCAGCCTCCACCCGCTTCTGCATCGCAGAGAGGGCCTCGCCTTGTTCCTGCAGCTGCCCCGTCAGCACCTGCTGCTCGGCCTTCAGGAGTTGGTGACGCCTGCGGTAGGCCACAATCCAGACCAAAGCCACCAGCAGCAAGGCAAGCAACGGCAACGCCAATTTCATCACACGGCTTCGGCTCTCACGCGCCTCCTGCAGACGAGCCCGATCCTGCTTTTGCTGCTGGTACTCCTGAAACAGACTGGTGAAACGCCATTCGTCGGCCTTGGTGCCAAACTCGGGTGGCGTGTTTTGCGCCACGAAACGGGCATATTCGCCCGCCCGCTCCGCATCGCCGAGCTCTTCGTATATCTCACGCAGATGGTCGGCACTCTGGGTCTTCAGGAAAAGGTTGGGTGCCTCGTCGAAGACACGGCTGAGATAGACGACGGCCGAATCGTACTGCTGATCGAGCTTATAGATATAGCCGACGCCCAACAGGCGGTCGTGCATCTCAAACTCGCTGCCCGCCACGGCGATACGCTTGAGCGCGGCAACGGATGACGAAGCGTCGTGCCCCACCTGATACGACGAGAGTGCCTTGCGGTTGATGACATTCCGATACAGCACTCCTGTGGTATCTTTCATGCAGGCCAACGACTGGTCGTAATAATACAAGGCGCTGTCGAACTGCTCCGACTTCTCGTACTCATACCCCAAGAAAAACAAGGTGTTAGCCATACTCGAAGGCGGGTTGCCAGCTTTCTTCTTATATTTCAGCACATTTTCATACAGATTGACCGTCGGCTCAATAAGGAACTTGTCGGAATAGATGTTGGCCAAGCGCGCATAGATCAAAGCCATGAAAGCCGCCTTATGTCCCGTCAGCTGTTCGTCAGCAAAATGGCTCTCCATTACCTCCAAGGCCTTGTAATACTCAGTGCACGACATCATGGTGATGGAGTCGTCTTCGTAGATGATGCCGTTGTTGATGCCGATGGCATTCATATAATGCGCCCGTGCCTGAAGAAACGCCACATTGTCGGCTTTGGAATAGACCGCAGCCAGACTGTCGAAACAGAGGGTCGCCTTCCTGATCCTGTCGGGCATCACCACTTCGCGCCGCACCTTGAAGGCCGCCTCGGAAAGCATGAGGTCGAGATAATGGTAATAAGGCACTTTCGCACCCCCATAGTCGATGCTATCAAACCACAAGAGATAGCTCAACGCGCTGTCGGGCTGTTGTTGCAACAAGCTATCGATGGCCACCACACGCGGCGCGTTCTCCGACCAACCATAATCGGCGTTACGATCCGCACAGGCCGCCAACACAGCCAGCACTGCCAACAGTCCTATGACACGCATCCGCTTCATGTCTCCAAAGAATTATATCACCTGCAAAAATAAAAAAAACAATTTATCGTTCATTATTTGTCGTATTTTAGCACCTTCAAAACCGCAAGGCTTGAAACAACTTCTACTCATACTATCCCTGATGCTGTGCTGCCTCGCCGTCGTCGCGCAAAATGGCGACCCAAACGAGCCCAAACGCGTGGATTTTTATGGATATGTGGTCACTGCCGACAGCCTCCATCCTATCCGCAACACCCACGTCATCAGTAAGATGGCACATTGCGGCACCATCACCGACCTACAAGGCAAGTTTCACATCCTAGCCCACCAGACCGACACGCTGTGGGTGAGTTGCATCGGCTACTCCCGACGTCTCGTCGCCCTCGATACGACACTGACTTCACGCGATACCCTCGTCATCCGCTTACGCCCCGAGACCATCACCCTGCGCGAAGTGACCGTGTTACCCTTCAGCAATTACGAAGGTTTCAAAGAAATGCTCATCACCATGCCGAGCATCGAAACGCCCGATGAGTTGAAGCGCCTGAACGAAGACCTCGACGAACTCTGGCTGAGCCGCGTGCCAGCCGGCAACGGCATGCCAACCATCACGGCCAACCCCATACAGTATCTTTACGACAAATACAACAAATCGGCGCGCTTCCAAGCCACGCTCAAACGTAACCGAAAGATGTACAACGAAGTGCTGCGCGAGCAAGGCCGCCCCGACGAGCTCCTTCCCGATTCCTTGGATTTCGCCGTCGAATACAACATGAACGAAACTTCCGAAACCAGAAATGCAGGAAATGTGCTTGACACGACCAATGTTGTGGGGAAAGTCAAACCTATGGTGCCAAGGAAAAAATACATTCATTTCGGCAGTAACTAATCCTGTTTTTCATGGTATTCCGCAATTGGCTCTACAGCATCCTCAACCTGTTCTACCCACGTGTCTGTGCGGCTTGCGGTGATGCTTTGCTTAAGGACGAGGAGACCGTTTGCCTTAAATGCCGATATACCCTACCTCATACCGGTTACGAACTCAACCCTGACAACCCTGTTGCACAAATGTTCTATGGCCGTGTATGTTTTCACGCCGTTACTTCTTGCTTCTTTTTCGCCAAGTCGGGCAAGGTACAACACCTCATCCATCAGCTGAAATACAAAGGCAACAAGGAGGCCGGTATCTTTCTCGGCCAGCAAATCGGCGAGAGCATCAAAGATGCGCCGCTGTTTCAAGGCATCGACTACCTCATTCCCGTCCCGCTGCATCCCAAACGTGAGAAACAACGTGGCTACAACCAAAGCCTGATAATAGCACAAGGTATCAGCGAAGTGACTGGCATCGCCATCGGCGACAAATACCTTGTCCGTGCCGTGTATACCGCCACACAGACCCATAAGACGGCAGAGGAACGCTACCAAAACGTGAAGGATATCTTCGAAGTGCGCTTCCCCGAAGAACTGCAAGGTAAGCATGTTTTGCTCATCGACGACGTGCTGACCACGGGCGCCACCTTGGAATCGTGTGCACAGCGGTTGGAGAACATTTCGGGCATTAAGATTAGTGTTGCCACAGCGGCTTGTGCCAATAATTGACGACAATATTTCGTTTTTTTGAAGTTTTTGCGTCATGCAATTTCTTTTATTCCTATTTTTGCCGCATCTTTTGCAAACCTAATCAACACATTAAAACAATTTATCATGAAAAAATTTACGCTTATCATTGCTGCAGTGGTCATGGGCTTTGCCTTTGCTGCTTGCTCGGGTCCTTCAAAAGACGCCATCTTGAACGAGGTTAGCGCTTTCTTCACCAAAGCACAGACTGAAATTCAAGCCATCGACAATGCTGAAGACCTCATCAACTTCGTCACCTCCTTCGGCGACAAGAAGAATGAGTTCATGAACAGCCTTGCTGAGAAATTCGAAATGAAAGACGACCAATTTGTTGGTTTCAGCGAAGAAGAGAATGCGGAGATCATGGACAAGATTTCCGAAATGGCTACCGAATACAACAAAGTCGAGTATGCCAAATGCGGTGAAATCATGACCCCTTACATTGAGAAGTACGACAACATCGTCAAGGCCTTGAACGAAAAGTTCGAAGCTGGCGAGGAATTCTCCGAGGAAATGGTCAACGAATTGAGAGATGCCTATAACGACATCGCCAAGTATTCCGACATCGTTCCTGAAGAACTTGCCAATGTCTTCTATGCCGACGACGAAATGGTCGCCAAGATGTTCCCCCAACCGGAAGAATAATCTCTAGACCATCCAAAACAAAAAACCACCGCTTTTTCAAGTGGTGGTTTTTTTGTTTGCATTAGTAGAGACGGTGTGCACACCGTCTCTACAATCATTTAACTTAACCTTGGTAAGCCTTCGGCGTATCCTCTCCGTTGAGGACGCGCAAGCCGTTTAATGCCAAGGCTTTCATCTCGTCTTCGCCAGGATAAACGTACACAGGGGCGATCTTCTCCACATGGCTCTTCACCAAAGCGCAGAAACCTTTGTCGTAGGCCATACCTCCAGTGAGGAAGATGGCATCCACATCCATGCTGAAAGCCGAGGCTGCAAGACCACCGACTTCCTTGGCCACTTGGTAAGCCATGGCTTTGTAGACCTTCTCCCATTCCTTGTTGCCGGCCTTCACGGCATTCTCCACTTCGAGAGCATCATTGGTACCAAGATAAGCAACAAAGCCGCCTTTGCCCTTCAGCATCTGGCCGATTTCCTTCTTGGTGTATTTGCCGCTGAAGCAAGCGTCAACAAGGAAGCCAGCAGGCAGGGAGCCAGCGCGTTCAGGGGTGAAGGGGCCGTCACCATTTAAGGCATTGTTGGTATCGACCACGCGACCTTTCTTGTGGGCGCTGACCGAGATGCCGCCACCAAGATGGATGGCGATGATGTTCATGTCCTCATATTTACGACCTTGGTCTTTAGCCAGCTGACGGGCGATGATCTTTTGGTTCAAGGCATGGAAGATGGAAATGCGCGGGAAGAGCGGGTGGCCCGAGTAGCGTGCCACTTCATCCATCTCGTCGACCACGACGGGGTCGGCGATGTAGGCCTTAACGCCGATTTCCTTGGCGATGTCGTTGGCAATCAAGCCACCGAGGTTGGAGGCGTGCTCACCATTATAACCATCTGTAAGGTCCTTGATCATAAGATCGTTCACTTCATAGACACCTGAAACGAGCGGACGGAGCAAACCGCCACGACCCACGATGCAATCCATTTCCTTGACATCAATGCCAGCCTCTTTCAGCTCGCGCATAATGGCTTCGGTGCGGAAAGGCTTCTGGTCGGAGATGTGCTCAAACTTCGCGACTTCCTCGGCGCTATGCTTGAGGTTTTTCTTGAAGACTTGTTCCTCACCTTCAAACACGGCAATCTTAGTCGAGGTGGAACCGGGGTTTATCGTTAAGATTTTGTATGCCATAATATTATGTTTTTTGAATTGTTTATGCCATCATAGCAGCCAAAGCGATGGAATACAGTTTCGTCTTCGACGTGTCGCCACGTGAGCTGAGCACACAAGGTACCTTGGCGCCCATCAGCATGGCGCCTACCTCGCTCTTGTCGAACTTGGTGCAGCACTTGTAGAACACATTGGAAGCTTCGAGGTTGGGGAACACGAGGCAGTCGGCATCGCCAGCGACAGGGTTCTTCATGCCCTTGATGGCAGCAGTCTCGGCATCCAGGGCGAGGTCGAGGCTAATGGGGCCTTCCACCATGCAGCCCTTAATTTGGCCGCGTTCAGCCATCTTGGCGATGATGGCGGCATCGACGCAGGCGGGAATGCCAGCACTCATCTGCTCGGTGGCGGTCACCATGGCGACCTTCGGGCAGCTGACACCCAACTTGGTGGCTACGGAGGTCACATATTTAAGCAACTGTTGCTTCTGCTTGATGTCAGGCAACGGGATGATAGCGCAGTCAGAGGCGACCATCAGCTTGTGGTAGTTGGGGTTCTCGATGACGGCAACATGGGCCAGCGTTACATTGGGCGGGCAGAGGCCGCGCTCCTTGTTGAGAATGGCACGCATGTACTTGTCGGTGGGCAGCAAGCCCTTCATCAAGATGTCGGCCTCACCTGCGTTGATGAGATCACAAGCCATGGTAGCAGCTTTCACATCAACCGGCTCATGGATGACCTTAAAGTTGTTGATATCAATGTTCTCGGCCTTGCAAACTTCGGCGATTACATTCTCGTCACCGATGAGGGTGGCATCGATGAGACCTTCCTTAACGGCAGCATTCACTGCACAAATGGTATGGTCGTCGTTGGCATAAGCGGCCACAAGACGTTTTTTGGGTTTGCTGCGCAAAACCTCAAACATTTGTTCTAACTTTCTGATTTCCATGTCGAAATAATTGAAAATTTATAATTGATAATTGAATATTTACCTAGATTTTGCAAAGATATAAAATAAAAGCGTTCCCCGCAAAGGAAAACGCTTTTAAAAAGATTTCAAATACTTTTATCTTCAATAATATATGATGTTCAAATCCAGTCGCTTTTGTTGTACGGATTCGACAGCACGTTTCTTCACTTTTGTGTTATAGACCTTAAGCTGCTTCAGCGTCGGGATGTTCTCAACGGGCGAAATGCTACGAACGGATGTGTTGTTGACGAACAGGTTCTCCAGCTTTTGCAGGCCCGACAAGGGTTTCAGCGACTTAACCGGAGTGCCGCTGGCATTCAAGGTGATGAGGTTATGCATCTTTGAAAGCGGTCCCAAATCGTCAACTTGTGTGTTTTCAATATTGAGCAACTCTAAGAGCGGACTCTCCTCGATAGGCTTCAAGCTGCTGATGGGATTATTTTGGGCATTAAGCTCCAGCAAAAACTCCTTGTTGGCCAAGGGCTTCTTGATTGTTGACGGAAAGACGTTCAAGCCACATCAAGTTGGTAAGCGGTTCGATGGATTTTATTGGAGACTCTGACGTGATCTTTAATTCCCTCAGATCCACGATTTGCTGCAACTCAAGAGACGTGGGCGTTTCCGTCTGTAAGCCAACAGCGTTGCGGAATATGGCTTGCCAAGTGGGGTCGAGACCGTTCCACCATGTTTTCAATGTTTCGGTTTGATACACCACAATCACTTGACGTTGGCTTTCCTTCAATGCCATAACCTGACTCTTGCCAATGACAGTACTGTCGGCATAGACCACTTCAATATGGGAATCATTCACCAAAGCTGAAAGGTCGTTGACAGGTGCGTTCATGACATTGAGATATCTCAGGTTTTCCAATTCTTGTAAGGACTTGAGGTCGTTGATATAGGTATGAGAGATATCGAGCGACTCCAAGTTAGCCAAACCTTGGATGGGCTGTAAATAATTGATTTCAGTGTTGGAAATATTCAGCGAACGAAGGTTTGTCAGGCGGCTGACGGGCATCAGGTTTTGCACGAAAGTATTACCCGACAGGTCAAGTTCCGTCATATTGATGATTTGGTGCAACTGCTCTGTGGTAGGCTCTGTGTCGACTTTGATCTGTTTTGAGAACAGGGCTTTCCAATACATGGGAAGGCTGTTCCACCATGTTTTCAGGGCTTCGGTGTCGTAGATAACCAAAGTGAAGGGATTGCTTTTGACGAAGTCACTGGCTTCGGCATCGCTGATGTTGGAATGGTCGCAGTAGATTTTATTCAAACGGCGGTTCCTCTTCAATGGCGAAAGGTCATGGATGGAGGTGTTGCGACAATAAAGTTCACGCAAGTTTTCCATCTCACTCAAGGCTTGTAAATTGCTGACAGCCGAACCCGAGATGTTAAGGCTTTGCAGGTCCTTCAGGTTGCTGACAGGACCCAGGTCGCGGACCGCGGTATTGCTGATGTCCAAAGACTTCAGTTGAGTCAAGTCTTGTAGTATGCCTATATTGGCAATGCGTGTTGCGCTCAAGTTGAGAGAGAGCAGATTGGAGCAGTTCTTCAAATTGGAAATCCTATTGACTTGTGTTTCTGCAAGGTTGAGTTTCTGCAGGTTTCTCAATGACGACAACACCCCAATGTCGTTAATGTTGGTGTTGGCCACTTCAAGTTCCTCAAGAGTGATGTTGTATTTCAACGCGGTAAGGTCCTCTATCAAGGTAGAGTTGGCGCGCAACACCTTTAGTTTATTGAGGTTACGTATCGGAGAAAGGTCTTCGATGGAAGTGCCAGAGATGTCGAGCCAGGTAAGATTCGACATCTCACTGAGTGGATCCAAAGAGATGATTTCGCTGATACCCGACATGTCGACACGTTGTTTTTGCGTCACCAATTTCAGCTTGGCGTCGAGTTCAGCCATGTCGTTCTTGAAGAACTTGTCCTTGAGTATGGTCTCACCCGTGGTCGGGTCAATGGAAGGATACAAAGCCATGAAATCTGCCGAACTGATCATCCCGACGGTTTCCATGGGAATGCTATCGTATAGTTTGATGCCGCTTCCGAGACGTGACTTCCAATTCATCGTCAGGCTATTCCACCAATTGCGAAGGGCTTCCTTCTCATTGATTTTGGAGGTGTAGATACTGGCGATCTTCATGGTGTTGTTCAGTCGGTCAAGATTGATTTCCACAAAGCGGTTCTTGACGTTGTCGACCGTCTCATCTGTGATGGTCTTGGCGGTCAAGTGCCGCGTTAATGTAACCTTGAAAAAGACACTGCCATCGTCTCTGGTGCCGTTGGAGATGCTTTGCAAATCAAACTTAAAGGTGGCCCATTTGAAGAAGAAGTCAATATCCTTAAGATATGCCTGAACGTCCTTGTTAATGGGCGTTTTGCGGTTAATGTCAAGATCGTCCTCCACCTGCACCTGGTCGTCGATGAAGATCTTGCTCCAGCTTTCGGTGAACACAATCTCCTTCTCCGCTGCGGTAGAGGTACTGTCACCTATGAAATTCATCGTCTCCTCCAGGTAGGTGATCATATTCCTGATTTCGCTCTCATACTTGGTAACCTCGTCTTTCGAGAGCTTCTGGGCCTGACTGCCCAAGGCCAAGCCAAACAACAAAACGGAGAGTATGGCTATCTTTTTCATGGTTGATAAAATTTGATAAGATTGGTTTTTTCCTTTTCAGGCATGTAGATGACGTTCGACATCAGCCAGCCCGAGTTGAGACCCGAGCGGTTGAACCACGACACTTCAAAATACCAGTCCTTGATTTGGAAGACATGGAATTTGACCGAGTCGACATGCTGGAACACCAGTTTTCCCTGCTTGATCTCGTAGAAAAACAGGGTCAGATAATCGGGGGTAAAATCTTTAGATGCGTAATATTCAATGACTTCCGGGTCTTGGAACGCCTTGTAGATGTTCATGAAGTCGAGCTCATGACTCATCGGATGCAAAAAATGCTTTTCCTTTTCAGCGAGTTCGCCCGTTGGAAAGAGCTTGTTGAATTCCGAGAAATACACATTAGTAAGCACCCACTTGGAACCCAAGCCCTCTTTTTCGACCGCCAAAAACAGCATCACCTTGACATCCTTACCTTTGTACTTGAACGTGGTGGAAACCTCAGAATACCAACGGCCTCCAAGAAATGTCATATAGGTGGAATCGCCTTTGGTGACATCTTCAATGAAATAACGTTGCAAGTCTGTCTGGGTGCCATATTTCTCCTGGTCGAAAAGAATGGGCAGCGACTTGCGGCGCATCTCGTTGCTGCGGTAGTTGGGGTCCTTGGGGTTGAGCTTATAGCCAAATTGGTCTTCCTCGTAGTTGAAGCGTCGCATGAACTGCCCCATCTGCTTGGTCATGGCATAAAGCTCGGTCTCGTCCATCTTAAAATCGCCAATCGTCTGACCTGCGACAGGCCAGACGAAGGCGAAGGTAAGTGCCAGAATGATTATATTTCTAGCTATTCTCATCTATTGGTGGTTTCTTTCACACGCATGTCGCCAAGCAACACATCCCAGAAGCCAATGGTGCGGCCGCCGATTTGGGTGTCCTTGCGCTTCACGTAAACGGTGATGTCTTTCTTGGTCATGTCCTTATACACCATGTTGCCTTCGGCGTCGTAGCCGCGGAAGGTCTGGAAGATGGTGATGACACCCACATAGGTGCCGTCGGGCTGACGTTGCAAGTCACTGACATATTCGATGTTGTACCATTCAATCTCGACGCGGTCATAGTTGAGGCGCATGAGGTGCTCGAAGTACTTGCGGACACGATAATAGGTGATTTGGTTGGAACCCAATGACGAAACACCGATTTCGGCATCGCTCATGAAGAGTTCCTCGGCGCGGTCGATAACACGGTTGGCCTCGCTGAACGAGGTCTCTTTGGAACCAACGATTTTGACGTATTTGCTCAGGTCTCTCACCTTCTCCAAGGCGAGGCTGTCGATGGCTTGCTTGCGTTCGAAACTCAGTTCGTCCTGTGCCATGGCGCTACCCACAACGCACAAGGCAATCACTAAAGTGGCTATGATCTTTTTCATTTCTTTATCAGTTCAAGTTCGTTAATCTTTCCGTTGTTGTTGTATTTGATTTCAAACACCTTTTCCGTAGCCTTCTTCTGGTCCTTCAAGTAGTTGAGGTACTTCTCGATGGTCGTCGGACGGTCGTAGTCATTGAAACCGGCATTCTGCTTGATGATAATGAGCACCGGCACGTTGGGCGACTCAAACAAACCCAAAGTCTCGTTGATGACACGGTTGGCCTGGCTGGCGCTACCGGCATTGGCGATGCTGCTGAAGTTGCGTCCAAGAACGGCATCGGCAGCAGCGGCCTGTTCATGTTCCTCTGCGGCTTGGCGTTCTTCCTCATCTCTTTGGGCACGTTCACGAGCGAGTTTTTTCTCCACTTGGAAGAGCAGGTCATCGACTTCGGGATTCTGCAGGTTCCAATCCTTGATGGTCTGCACACGGGCTTCTTTCTCTTCGAGCGTCCAAAGGGTCTCGTCATCGAGGATGGCGTTCAGGTCTTTAACGGCTTGTTCAACTCTTGATTTATACTCAGCCTCAGCGGCTTCTTTGGCAAGACGCTTTTTGCTCTTGCAACTGGTGGTTCCTCCCAACGTGATGAACGCGGCCAAAAGAACCATCATAACGGTTGTGATTTTGTTCTTCATTGCTTTATGGCTTTTTGATTTCTGATTGTTCGTTCCTGTAAATAACTCATACAGGCCTAATAAATTGCAAAATTAGTGCTTTTTTTGTTGCCACAAGGCGTTTCACGACAAATTTAGTGCCAAAATCAGCCCAGCGGGATTCTCTTCAGCGGCTTGTAAATCGGCCCTGTAGGCTGTAAGATGCTCTGAAAGTACACCAATTCCTTCACATCGGCATGGAGATAGGTCTTCTGTTCTATGGAATTGCAAACCTTCAAGAAGAATTGCTTGTCGACCAGTGACTTGATGCGACAAACCGTAAGATGCGGTACAAAGTTCTGACGGTCACGAAGATAGCCCAAGTCGTCAAAGGCATCCAGAAGGTCGGCTTCGAGATCGAACAAGGCCTTGGGCTGGTCGTTCATGCCGAGCCACAGCACCCGAGGCACATTGTTGCTTCCAAAATATCCTGTGCGATCAAAATCCATGGTGAAAGGTTGATGTCGCTTGGCCACCTTTTGGCATGCTTCGATGATGTTGGGGATGTCGTCAACAGGCGTACTACCAAGAAATTTCAGCGTCAAGTGGATGTTTTCCGGTCTACAGTAGTTGATATATTTTTCGTGTGGCAGGTTTTTCTTCAGTCGCTCCACCATGGCGGGATAATCGGTACCCGTCGGGATATGAATGGCTAAAAAGGTTCGTTTGGTGTACATGGTTGTTGATTTTGCTTGCAAAAATAGTTTTTTATCCCGTTATGACCAAAAAACCGTATTTTAGCACCATCAAAAACGACATTATCATGAACACTTACTCTATAGGTATCGACATTGGCGGCACCAACACCGACATTGGCTTGGTGCGCGACGATGGCCGCTGCTTGGCCAAGAAAAACCTGCCCACCAACAAATACTTCGACGCATCCCTCTATGTGTCGGACATCTGCGACCAAATCAAGACTTTGATGGCCGAAAACCATGTTGATGCTATCGACGGCATCGGCATTGCGGCACCAGCGGGCAACTACTACACAGGCTGTATTGAGAACGCTACCAACCTCAACTTTAAGGGTATTGTCAACCTTGAAAGCGACTTCAAGGCGCACATCGACGTACCTGTCGTCGTCTCCAACGATGCTAACGCCGCCGCTTATGGCGAACTCGTCTACGGTGGCGCCAAAGGCATGAAGCATTTTGTGATGTTCACCCTCGGCACAGGTGTGGGTAGCGGCATTGTCGTTGACGGTAAGCTGGTACACGGCAAGACGGGTGGTGCCGGAGAACTCGGTCATGCCATCCTCATCCCCGAGGGACGTCCTTGCGGCTGCGGACGCAAAGGTTGTCTGGAAACCTACACCTCCGCCACAGGCATCCGCCGCACAGCGCTGGAAATGATGGAAGCTGCACCCGACTACCATGGTGCTTTGGCACAAGTCAAGCCCGAAGACCTGACCAGCAAGATGGTGGGTGACGCTGCCAAATATGGCGACCCATTAGCGATTCAGGTATTCGAAAAAACGGGGTATTGGCTGGGCATCGCCATGGCCAATGCCGTGGCCTTCAGCGGTCCCGAAGCCATCTTCCTGATGGGCGGTCCCGTGAAGGCCGGCGAGGTGCTCCTCAAACCCGCTCGTGAGTCTTTCAAGAAGCACCTCTGTTTTGTCTATGACGGCAGCGTGGATGTGCGTGTTTCGGAACTGCCCGATAACGATGCGGCCATCCTCGGCGCAGCGGCATTGACCAAAGCCAAATAAACAGCTTACTTGATCTGGAACCGTACGCCCAAATAGGCACGGATGCCACTCAAAGGACCCCATACCATCGAAGCATCGAAGTCTTCGCTGGCGGGATTTTCTGCTGAAATGATGGGATATTTCTGCTTGTAGTTGGTCAGGTTCTCGCCACCGACATACAATTCCCAGCACTTGCCCAACTTCTTGGTAATCTGCGCGTTCATAATCACATAGAACGGAGAACGTTCTATATTCTGCTGGCGGGCCACCGCGGTGGCATTGCCATCCAGATTGGGCACGCGGCTATCGCCATTGAACTGCGTCGTGAAATCGAACTGCCAGGTGCCGGGGGCGTACGACATCGTCACCAAGCCCTTG
>CAJOIS010000015.1 GCA_905234645.1 uncultured Bacteroidales bacterium
TCCGCAAAAAGAACCTTTTTTTGGCCCATTCGACTAGCGGTTAGGTCGTAAGTTTCTCACACTTAAAACAGCGGTTCGATTCCGCTATGGGCTACGAAACAAATCCGCAACTTGTTGAAAAACAGGCTGCGGATTTTCCTTTTGTACCAGATTTACCCCAAAATTGCCCCAAAGAAGTCGTTTGGATTCCAAAAACAAGAAAACCCCAGCCAACGCCAGGGTTTTCAAGAACCAAAAACCAAAATTTATGAAACCTTTTACTTGCAACCGTATAAACGGCTACAGGTCTTTATGATAAGAACCGCTGCAAAAATAATGTTTTTTCTAAAAATGCAAGAGTTTTTTGAAAAAAATGAGCGATTTTTTTGAAAAAATTCTTGACAAAACCGGTTTTTCTGCCTATGTTTGCATTCTTAATCATCAAAAAAAGCGCATTAGTATGGAAAAAGCAATGGACAAACTCACCGACATGATCATGGCCAACGATAGCCTCAACGAGACCGAAGCCAAAGCCAAACTCAACCTAATTTACATCAAGATGGAACAGTCAGGGATCAAGAGCTTCGTCGACGAATACACCAACTGGCTCATGACGGAAAAGAAACTGAACTACAAAGCCATCCTTCAAACGCCCGACCAAAAGCTGCACGACATCTACGATAGCGAATTCAAGCATTAATAAATCGCAAAAACACCCATAGGGAATGACATGGGTGTTTTTGTATGCCAACTCGAAACGCGCCATTAATGTCGCATCTCGTATAACTCGTCAAGGTGTTTCTTCAGTCGCCGTGCCATGGGGCGGAATGTGTAATAGGTGATGGTGGCAGAAATAGGTGCACCCACTAAAGGTATCACCTTCCCCACTCCCTTGGCAAAGCCCTCCTTGGTCATATTAATGCCAATCCATTGCGCAATCTTGATGGCATATTGCGCCATCACCGTTTCCGAAATCTTTATCCCTGCATTCTTCGACACCTGGCCCACCACCTTGGTCAAGGCCTCCACTGCCAACTTGTTACCCATCATCGCACCTACAAAGAGTGTCATAATGTTGAGCGACTCGTCGTCAAGCTGTTTGTTGACATCCGTCAAAGCCGGCCAGCCGTACAGATAGATGAGCTTTTGCATTAATGACAAGATGTGTCCATAGAACTGCGTGATGTCGGCCGGAATGGAACCCGCCATCCACCAACCTCCCGGCAAACCCATCAATGCCGAAGTGCCACAGACCATGGTGAGGTGATAGCTGATGCATTGGTTGGCGAGCTTGTCTATCTCTTTCTTGTTCAACACCTTCACTGGACTGTCGTCCAAGGCCGTCATCACCTCCATCGGGGTGCAGAACTTGGAGAGCTCCTTGGAGAGGAACTCTTCACGATCCACTTTCACGAAAGGCAGGCGCAGACTGGTCTCCAAGACCCTGTTCCACACGCTGACACTTTGGGTGGGTTTTTCTATGTTTCCTTCAGTAGCCATATTTTTCCTTCCATTTTTCCCGCAGGTTCTTGCGTAACTCACGCTCACGGGGGTTATCTTGTGGCTCATACAAAACCGTGCCAGAAATTTCGGCTGGCATAAACTCCTGCTCCACGAAGTTACCCTCATAGGCATGGGCATACTTGTAACCGTCATGGTAGCCGAGCTCTTTCATCAACTTGGTCGGGGCATTACGGAGATGCAGTGGTACCGACAGGTCGCCCGTCTGACGCACCAAAGCCTGCGCCGCGTCGATGGCAGCCACAGCAGCATTGCTTTTCGGCGACGAAGCCAGATAAGTCACCGCCTGCGACAAGATAATGCGACTCTCGGGCCAACCGATTTTGTTGACAGCATCGAAGCAGGCGTTGGCCAACAGCAAGGCGTTAGGGTTGGCATTGCCGATATCCTCCGAGGAGAGAACGAGCATGCGGCGAGCGATAAACAGCGGGTCCTCCCCAGCCTCGATCATTCGGGCAAGATAATACAATGCCGCATTGGGGTCGCTGCCACGCATCGACTTGATAAAGGCCGAGATGATGTCATAGTGCATCTCGCCCTGCTTGTCATATTTCACCAAGTTGCTCTGGATGCAGTTTGTCGTGAAGTCATTGGTGACGACTAATTCTTCAGCGGTCTCATCAAGGTCGTTCAACGAGGTGACAACCAATTCTATGGCGTTCAAAAGTTTGCGACCATCTCCCCCACTGATCTTCATCAACGCCTCTGGTTCCTTGACGGTAATCTTCTTACCGAAATCACATTCCAAAGCCTTCACGGCTTTTGCCAAAAGGATTTCCAAATCTTCCTTCTCCAACGACTTGAGCACATACACCTGACAACGTGACAGCAAAGGCGAGATGACCTCGAAGCTCGGGTTCTCGGTGGTGGCGCCGATGAGCGTGACAAGACCTTTTTCGACGGCTCCCAACAGCGAGTCCTGTTGCGACTTGCTGAAACGGTGGATTTCGTCAATAAATAATATAGGTGCCTCAGGGGCCATCCTTGCCCTGTCAATGACATCACGCACTTCCTTCACGCCGCTGCTGACGGCACTCAGCTGAAAGAACTGCCGCTTCACCTGTTTGGAGATGATGAAGGCCAAGGTGGTCTTACCCACGCCAGGCGGTCCCCAAAAGATCATGGAAGGCACACGCCCGCTCTCGATGGCACGGCGCAATACGGCATTCTCACCGATGATATGCTTCTGCCCGATATAGTCATCAAGCGTCGTGGGACGCAGGCGTTCCGCCAATGGGATGGTTGATTGCATTGTTGAATTATTTTGTGCAAAAATAGCAAAAAAATCTTATTTTTGTCCCAAAATCTAACATCCCATGAAAACCATCAAGTACCTCATCTTCGTTGTCCTGCTTGCCGCCTTCAGCAAAGCAGAAGCATGCACCAACTTCCTCATCACCAAAGGCGCCAGCGTGGATGGCTCCAACATGATCAGCTACTGCGCCGACTCCCACATTCGTTACGGCGAACTGTACTTCACCCCTGCCGCCGACTGGCCCGATGGTAGCGTGCGCGTTTGCTACGACCGTGGCACAAACGCCCCTCGTGGCAGCGTGCCGCAGCCACCGCACACCTACCAAGTGGTGGGCTACATCAACGAGAACCAAGTCGCCCTCGGCGAGACCACTTTTGGCGGACGCGAAGAATTGATGGACCCCACAGGCATCGTTGACTACGGCAGCTTAATGTTCATTGCATTGGAACGCAGCACATCAGCCCGCGAAGCCATCAAAATCATGGCCGACTTAGTTGAGGAATACGGTTATGGCAGCGATGGTGAATCGTTCAGCATCAGCGATGCCAACGAGGTGTGGTATATGGAAATCATGCCCAAGGGCTACACGCCCCAGGTAATGCTGACAGGCGACACCATCAACGCCGACCGCGGCGCCGTGTGGGTGGCCATCCGCATCCCCGACGGCTATGTGAGCGGCCATGCCAACGCGGCACGCATCACCACCTTCCCCTTGCGCAACGGCAAGACC
The DNA here is from genome assembly GCA_905234645.1 of uncultured Bacteroidales bacterium. Classification (GTDB taxonomy): domain Bacteria; phylum Bacteroidota; class Bacteroidia; order Bacteroidales; family F082; genus Limimorpha. Next base: position 3,486 of record CAJOIS010000015.1, read on the forward strand.
TCCATCACCGACAAGGACTGGAAGAAGCTCTATAATAAAGAGGTGGAAGTCATCTATAAGCACGACGTCATCGACTTCGCCCGCAGCAAAGGCTACTTCAGCGGCAAGGACAAGGATTTCGACTTCAGCGCAGCATACGCGCCCGTCGACTTCAGTGCAGCCCGGGTGTGCGACTTCCGTGTGTGGACTATGTTCAACAAGGTCTGCGACGGCATGGACGAATACTGGGACTATGTCATCGGCAAAGACCTCACCCATCGCATGCCCTTATATGTAAAGCCCAACCGCAAAGTCAGCCTCAGCGACATGATGGGTTTCCAACGCGACCATTTCCAAGGAACGCCCTACGACAAGACCCAAGATGTTGGCGCAGGCCCCTTCGGCTCACCTTTCCGCTTCAACCCGCTCTATTGGGAATATGAAGGCAAGCCCTACCTCAACGAGCGCAGCATCGAGGTAGTGCAAACAGGTTTCTCCTTCATTGCACAGAGTCGCAGCTGGCTGCCCAACCCCATCGGCGGCATCATCTGGTTCGGCGTCGACGACACCAACTCCACCGTCTACACGCCCTTCTATTGCTCCATCAGCGAGGTGCCGATAGAATACCGTGTGGGCAACGGCGACATGCTGACCTACAGCGACAACGCCGCCTTTTGGGTTTTCAACCGACTGGCGCATTTCAAGTACCTCTTCTATAACCGTGTCATAGGCGACATACAAGCCGTGCAGAACGAACTGGAGAGCGGCTACCAAGAACAGGTCAACTATGCAGACAACCAAGCCTTGAGCCTCTACGCCCAAAACCCGCAGAAAGCCATTGCCTACCTCACCGACTTCTCCAACCAAGCAGGGCACAACACCGTAGCCACTTGGAAAGAGCTGGACAACTATTTACTAGTAAAGTATTTGGACAGCAACATCAAGCAAGAGGAAAACGGACAATTCAAGCGCAACGACTATGGTTATCCGGCCCGCCCGAAACAGCCGGGATACCCTGATTCTTGGAAAAAAGAGGTGATTGAACAGACGGGAGACAGGTTTAGGAGGCCATAACATTGGCCTTTCGGCCCTTCGACAGGCTCAGGAACCTCAATTTGCCATAAACGCCTTGATTTCCTCTTCTTTCATGCCACGAAAGCCATATTCGTAGATAGGCTCGCCGTTGTCCATAAAGATGATGGTCGGGAAGATGCCATTAATGACTTTTAACAACTGGACCGCGTCGGGATATAGCACATCACGATATGGTGCCGATTCCGACTTTTCATAGAATCTTGTAATGCCTTCCTCGCTGCCCATGAAGACATAGGTAATGCGATTGGCGGGAAAACCATAAAACTGCTGCATCAGGGAAAGCTTGTGTGCTGCCATCTGGCAGAATTCACAACCCGTAGAGAAGAAACAGACCACCTGTTTGCCATCGCGGAGGTTGAGGCTGTCCAAAGGAGCCTCATCCAGTATTTCGTTGAAAGGCTCCACCTGAAGGTTGTGTTGCGCCGTATTGGCAGAGATGAAATTGTCAGGCGGCGAGACGGCGAAAACCGTAACCGTCGAGGCCACAACGGCAAGGCAAAGGATAAGCCAGCGAAAGCGCGTCTCCCATTCTCCCATCCAATAAAGCGGCAGGAAAAGCATAATCAATACGCCATTTTTAATCAAGCTTTGCTTGGGATCGAATTGGAGGAAGTCGCCAAAGCAGTGGCAATTGTCGGTGCGTCCAATAACAAGCGCGTAAATTAATAATAAGGTATAGCCCAACAACATGGCCATGCTACCCCACCAATAGAGCTTATGCATCGTATTGGAAATCAAACCAATGCCCAGCACAAGTTCGAGGACAATGGCTGCACGAGCCACCAAGAATGAAAAATTGAGACTAAAGAAATGGTAGCTATAGATATAAATCTCGAACTGGTCCATATCGACAATCTTCATAATGGCTGAAGCGATAAAGACAAGTCCGAGCAGGACTTTCATGACGATGGGAACTATGCCAAAGATTTTGTTCATGGAAAGAAAAAAGGCACACGCGTGGGCATGTGCCTTCGTTGGTTGACCAATGTCATCAATACACTCTATGGCATTCTGCCTCGGTTATACCCGCAGTAGCGTTAAAGGAATCTTCATAGTCGCTGCAGGTCTCACCTTCCTCGGTAAGGAAGACATCAGGTTCATAGGAAAGGGCACCAATCTTATACGTGCATTGGCACTTCTGTTGTTTGTTGCATGAGCTTGCGCAGACGAAAAGCGCAACTACGGCAAGAGCTAATAATACTTTCTTCATTTTCTTTGTTATTTAATGGGTTAACAATAGTATCAATGGTTATTATTGTTATTATTATTGTTGTTGCCGAACAGGTCATTCCACCAATGGTGCTCCTCGCCCGTCACTTCCTCTTCTGAGACCTCGGTGCAGATCACCTGGCCCCAGCCTACGATTTCCTTGGACTTGTCGGAGCAGGAAGAGCCGTCCTCGATAGTGTAGTAATCCTCGCCCAAGTCAACGACCCCCTCGTTCTGGATGGTCGTGCATTTACAATAGCGTGTTTTTTTGCACGAAGGCAGGATCACAACGGCCAAGGCGAGAACAAGTATCAAAAATCTTTTCATTTCCAGAGACTATTTCACTGCAAAATTACACTTTTTTTGCCTTTATAAAGAAAAAAAACGTAAAAAATCTTGACATATTGTGCCTACTCACCATCATAGAATTCGGGATGCAGCTCCCTGAACTTCCGCTCATATTGCCTAATACGGCTTAGGGAACGGCGTGTCCAAACGAGACGGAGTGCATTGCGTTCCTCTTCCGTGAGGTGCCATCCGATGTCGGTGGAGGCATGAAGACGGTTCGTCAACGAATACAGCAGCAAGGCGGCAGAGACACTGATGTTATAGCTCTCGGTAAAGCCATACATAGGGATGCGGACATGCATATCGGCATTCTCGACGGCATAATCCGAAAGACCGAGTTTCTCGGTGCCGAAGACCAAGGCAACAGGTTGGTCTAGCGGCAATGTGTCAGGAGTGAAGTCATCGCGATGCGGACATGTGGCCACGATCTTGTAGCCCTTGTCGTGCAGGTGCTGATAGGCCGTTGGAGTGTTGAATTCCTCGCCCTCGTAATACTGAAGGTTAAGCCATTTCGTGCTGCCCAACACCACGTCGGGGTTCACGTCATAATGATTCGTATTCTCCACAATATGGATGTCCTGAATGCCTCTCAAGTCACAGCTGCGCAGCACGGCACTGGCATTGTGGGGCTGAAAGATATCCTCCAAGACAACGGTAATATGGCGGGTGCGAAAGTCCAAAACCTCTTCGAAGCGCTGACGGCGCTCATCCGTGATGAACTGCGTCATGAACTCAAGCATGGCCGCATCACGGGCAGCATTCTCCCGCATCCCAACATCCTGTAATTCACGCCCGTCATACACAACAGATTTCTTCATTGGTTTTACTCTTTAATAATTAGGTGCGCAAAAATACGAAAAAAGAAAAAAATCAAAAAAAAAGGTTGATGGTAAGCCGAAAAAGCGTACTTTTGCACGCAAATTTTGAATCGATATGGCAAAGCAAAACACTAAACAAGGAGACGAAAGGCTTGAAAACGTAGAAGAAGCCTTAAGCAAAACCGAACTTTGGATTGAAAACAACCAGAAGACCCTGTGGATCATCCTCATCGCGCTGTTAGTCATCGCCTTTGGCATCTTTGGCATCACCAAATACAACCAAAAGCGCAACCAAGCGGCCATGAACCAAATCTTCACCCAGCAAATCAACTTCGAAGAACAGGCTGGCAAGGCCGTTGACTTCGCTTCATATTACATGGAAAACGAGAACTATGCCGCCGCTTTGAATGGCGACGAAGAGCATCCCGGTTTCCTCGACATCGTCAACAATTATGGTTCCACCAAGTCAGGCAAGCTGGCTGCCTACTATGCCGGTCTTTGCTACCTTAAGGAAGGTGACTACAACAACGCCATCACCTACTTCAAGAAATACACCAACGACGACAAGATTTTGGCTCCTATGGCATTGGGGCTCACTGGCGACTGCTACATGCAGCTCGGCGACCAGCAGAACGCTGTGACTTACTACGAAAAGGCTACCAAGAAGAGCCCCAACGATTTCACCACTCCCATGTTCCTTGTCAAGTTGGGCATGACTTATGAAATCATGGGCAACAATGCCAAGGCTTTGGAAACCTACAAGACCTTGAAGAAGGACTTCCCCCAGAGCAACGAAGCTTTCGAGATCAGTAAGAACATCGCTTATCTCGAACAGAAAATGAAATAAGAATAATAGAGCAAAAACACAATAACATCCTGGCTCTCCGGAGTCAGGATTTTTTTTGACATCCATGGAGAAAAAAATCAAAATTGCATATTTCGGTACACCCGAGTTCGCCGCCTTACAGCTCGAGGCTATTCTCAAGGCCGGCTATGAAGTGGCTGTCGTCGTCACTATGCCTGACAAACCCGCAGGACGCGGAAGGAAGATTCAGTATTCCGACGTAAAGGAAACCGCATTGAAACACGGCTTACCACTGCTTCAGCCCGAGAAATTGAAAGACCCTGTATTTCTTGAGCAGCTGGCTGCCTACCAAGCCGACCTCTTCATCGTGGTGGCCTTCAGGATGCTGCCTGCCGTAGTGTGGCAGATGCCCAAACTTGGCACCTTCAACCTCCACGCCTCACTCCTACCCCAATACAGAGGTGCAGCGCCCATCAACTTTGCCATCATCAACGGAGAGACTGAAACGGGTCTTACCACCTTCTTCCTTAACGAAGAAATCGACAAAGGCGCCGTCATTATGCGCGAGAAAGTCGCCATACGCCCTGACGAGACCGCAGGCGAGCTTCATGACGAATTGATGATACTGGGCAACACAGTCGTCGTAGAGACCATCAAAAAGATTGAAAACGGCAAAGTCAAGGCCTTACCCCAAGAAGAACTAGCCGAAAGCACAGCTTTGAAACCTGCCCCGAAGATCACAAAAGAGTTCTGCAACGTGGACTGGCACCAAGACTGCCAAACCGTCTACAACCACATCCGTGGCCTTTCGCCTTACCCTGCAGCACACACCAGACTGCAGTCCGACTATGGAGAAACCATTGATTTGAAGATCTACGCTTCTGAGGTCGAACATTGCTTGCCCCAAGTTCCGGTTGGAAACGTCGTTACCGACAACAAAAAATACGTCAAAATTGCCCTAAAAGACGGTTTCATCCATTTGACAGCAGTCCAACAAGCGGGAAAAAAGGCTATGCCCATTGCCGATTTTTTGAGAGGAACAGCCTTAAATGGCACTTGGAAAACCCTCAATGAATGAGACAAATAGGTATTTTTCGCATTTTTTTCGATATTTTTTAGAAAAAAGATGATTTTTTTGTAAAAAAAGCTTGCATTTGTCAAAAATACATTATTTTTGTCGTGTAAACGTTTAACCACTAATTACACTAATTATGAATAAAGTAGAATTAATCGCTGCCGTTGCCGAAAAGGCTGGCATGACCAAAGTTGATGCAAGAAAAGCCATCGACGCCATCATGGATGTCACCAAAAAAGAACTGAAGAAGGACGGTAAAGTCGCCCTCGTTGGTTTTGGTACTATGAGCGTTACCAAGCGCCCCGCCAGACAAGGCCGCAACCCCAGAACGGGCAAGACCATTAAGATTGCTGCGAAGAAAGTCGTCAGATTCAAACCCGCTGCAAACATCCTGAAATAATATCTATTATTCAGTAACAAGAAAAAGCCGTCATCACTGACGGCTTTTTTTGTTTTCCCTCATTTTTACAGAGCCATCCCTTTCCAATTGCAGAACGCCATTGTCGACAAGAAACCTGATGGAATCCAACACTTGGTTTTCATTGTATTCGCCGCATCGTGTCAAGACTTCTTTCACCGGCAAGGCGGTCACGCCCATCACGCTTTTCACTTTGTCTTCGATTGCGCCATAAGAAACTCTGTTTGTGGTTTTTCTCATGCACACATCACATCGTCCACAGCTTTTCTTTGTCTTTTCATTAAAATAACGTAGCAACTGGACACTGCGACATTCCTCGTCGTTGTTCACAAAGTCGACGACGGCCTTCACACGTTCCTCCGCATCCTTCTTCCGGTCATAATAGTTTTCTTTAGATAGGCCGAAATGCCTTACACCGACAAAGGCAGATAGAAACAGCACCTGGGGCTTGTCGTTACGCGACGCATAGGAAATGAAATTGTAGGATTCCAACTTCTTTAGCTGTTCGATCACTTTCTCCGATGTTGTGCCAATTTTTGAAGCCATCACCTCCTCGTTGATTTTCACGAAGTCGCTCATCACACCCGGTAAGCTTCTCAGCATGAGCTTGATAAGGTCCCCATACTGCGGATTGTTGACCTGAAAGCCGTAGATGTCGTCGCGCGAAGCCTTGATCATCACCTTGGAAGGTTCGTCGAAACTGTCGGACATCACAAGAAAACCTTCCTTTTCAAGGATCTTTAAAGTGTGGAACACCTCGACGACAGAAAAGCCGTAACGATTGGCAAAGTCATGAATCACCAAAGGATAGGAAACATTCTCCCCCGCCCCAACTGGTATATTGAAGTAATTGCCTAAGGCATTATAAATCAACTTGATTCGCTCCAACTCAGGGAAAGACTGCACCAAGTTCTCCTGCAACTTCTCAATATCAGCTGGCGAAACGAGCAAGAAAGCCTCAGAGGGCTTCAGGTCACGGCCTGCACGACCCGCCTCCTGAAAATAAGCCTCAATGCTATCTGGCAAATCCATGTGGATGACGAGGCGCACATCGGGTTTGTCGATGCCCATGCCAAAGGCGTTGGTAGCCGCGATAACCTTCACCTTGCCCTTCATCCACAGGTCCTGGCGCTCGTCGCGCGTCTTGGCATCCAAGCCCGCATGATAGAAAGTGGCCGAGATGCCCACTGAGTTGAGCCAGTCGGCAATGACCTGCGTGCGCTTGCGGTTACGCACATACACAATGGCACTGCCTTCCGTCATGGCGTTCAACTTACGATATAAAACACCGTATTTGTCGGCCTCATGATAGACATTATAGGTCACATTTTTGCGTTCGAAGCTGCTTTGGAAGACGTTCTTCTCCTTGAAACCAAGCCGGACTTGGATGTCGTCCACCACCTTGGCAGTAGCCGTGGCAGTAAGTGCCAGCACAGGTGTCTTAGGCATATAGGGCCGAATGTCGGCAATCTTCAAGTATGGCGGGCGGAAGTCATAGCCCCATTGTGAGATACAATGCGACTCGTCGACGGCCAACAGACAAACCTTCATCCTCTTTAGCGCCTCAAGGAACGGATTGGTCTGCAAGCGTTCCGGTGAGACATACAGGAATTTCAACCTGCCGAAAGCCGCTTGGTTATAGGCAAGTTCCAAGGCATCGGGATGCATGCCAGAATAGATAGCCGCAGCGGGAATGCCCTTGTCCACGAGATGCGCCACCTGGTCTTTCATCAGCGCAATGAGCGGTGTGATGACGAGGCATAGGCCCTCCATCGCCATGGCCGGCACCTGAAAGCAGATGCTCTTTCCGCCACCCGTGGGCAGCAGCGCCAAAGTGTCCTTCCCCGCCATCACCGAGTCTACGATCTCCTCCTGCAAAGGACGGAAGCTGGGATAGCCCCAGTATTGCTGTAGTATAAAGCGGGTCTGGGCAGACATGGTTATTGCATTTTCTCGATTTCGATTTGCAGCTGGAACATCTCGTCACGGTAATTCGCCGCAGCAAGGAAGTCCATCTCCTTGACAGCACGTTCCATGTTCTTCTTGGCTTGTTGGATGGCCTTCTGCAGCTGTTCTTTCGTACGATATGTCGGCTTGTCTTCGGCGGCCATGGTCGGGAAAGGACTTTCCTGTGAATAAGGTGTCTTCTGACCACCTTTCAAGGTGCCTAAGGAGTTGTCGATGGCCTTAACGATGGTCTTGGGAACGATGCCGTGAGCCTCATTATAGGCCATCTGCTTGGCACGGCGGCGGGCAGTCTCATCAATGGTCTTACGCATCGAGTCGGTGATGGTGTCGGCATACATGATGACCTTGCTCTCAGCATTGCGGGCGGCACGACCAGCAGTCTGTGTCAAGGAACGCTCGGAGCGCAGGAATCCTTCCTTGTCGGCATCAAGGATGGCCACTAGGCTCACCTCAGGCAAGTCGAGGCCTTCACGCAAAAGGTTCACGCCAACCAACACGTCGAAGTCGCCCATGCGGAGCCCTTGCAGGATTTCCACACGCTCCATTGTGTCGACATCGGCATGGATGTACCTTGTCTTTATCTTCAAGCCGTTAAGGTAGGTATTCAACTCCTCGGCCATACGTTTAGTCAAGGTTGTCACAAGGGAACGTTGTTTCTTCTCCACTACCTTATGGATTTCGTCGATAAGGTCGTCAACCTGATTGAGGCTCGGCCTGACTTCAATGAGCGGGTCAAGCAGGCCCGTGGGACGGATCAGCTGCTCCACATACACGCCCTCGCTCTGCTGCAATTCGAAGTCGGCAGGCGTTGCGCTGACATAAATGGTCTGTCCCGTGAGTGCCTCAAACTCATCGAACTGCAAAGGTCTATTGTCCAAGGCCGAAGGCAGGCGGAAACCGTATTCCACCAAGGTCTGCTTGCGCGAGCGGTCGCCACCGTGCATGCCACGGATCTGGGGAATGGTGACATGGCTCTCGTCAATAATGGTGATGAAATCATCGGGGAAATAGTCAAGCAAGCAGAAAGGTCGTGTGCCAGGACTGCGCCCGTCGAAATAGCGTGAGTAGTTCTCGATGCCAGAACAATAGCCGAGTTCCTTCATCATCTCGATGTCGTAGTTTACACGGTCCTCTAGACGCTTGGCTTCCAACGTCTTCCCTATCTCACGGAAATACTCGGCTTGCTTGAACATGTCGTCTTGGATTTCAACCAAAGCGGAGTTCAGCTTGCTTTGTGAGGTGACGAAGATGTTGGCAGGAAACAGCATCAGCTCCGATAGTGCTTCTATCTTGCGTCCTGTCACGGGGTTGAAGCTCTCCAAACTGTCAATTTCGTCATCCCAGAACACAATGCGGTAGGCGATGTCGGCATAGGCAGGAAACACATCCATGGTCTCACCTTTGATGCGGAACTTGCCTTGCGTGAATTCAATCTCATTGCGTACATAAAGAGCGCCCACCAAGGACTTGGCAACGTCGTCACGGCTAGCTTTCATCCCTCGTTCTAAATAAATGACGTTCTTGCCAAAGTCGTCGGGGTTGCCGATGCCGTAGAGGCACGATACCGACGACACCACGATGATGTCCCTTCTCCCCGACAGCAATGCCGATGTCGTCGCCAAACGCATCTTGTCAATCTCTGAATTGATGGCGAGGTCCTTTTCTATATAGGTGTTGGTGGCGGGGATGAATGCCTCGGGCTGGTAGTAGTCGTAATAGGAGACGAAATAGTTTACCGCGTTCTCAGGGAAGAACTGCTTGAACTCACCGTAAAGCTGTGCCGCAAGGGTCTTGTTATGGCTCAGCACCAAGGCGGGCCTATTCAGCTGTGCCAGCACATTGGCGATGGTAAACGTCTTGCCCGAACCCGTCACGCCCAAAAGCGTTTGGGCACGGTCGCCGCGCTCCAGTCCGTCCACCAACTGCTTGATGGCTTCGGGCTGGTCGCCTGTCGGCTGGAAATCGGAGACGAGTTTGAAGTTCATGGATTTTTTCGTTGGCTTGCAAAGATACGAAAAAAGTCCCAACCGCGATGGGTTGGGACTTCGTTGTTATCGTAACAATAACGCAATTTACTTCACTTGGTCAACGATAGCCTTGAAAGCCTCGGGGTTGTTGAGGGCGAGGTCGGCAAGGACCTTGCGGTTGATCTCGATACCTGACTTGGTGAGCTTGTCCATGAATTGGCTGTAGTTCATGCCATACTCGCGGATGGCGGCGTTGATACGGACAATCCACAGGCTGCGGAATTCGCGCTTCTTGTTTCTTCTGTCGCGATAAGCGTAGGTCTGACCCTTTTCGTAAGAGTTCTTCGCCACAGTCCAGACATTTTTTCTCGTGCTGAACTGACCTTTGGTCTTCTTCAGGATTTTCTTTCTTCTGGCTCTTGAAGCCACTGCATTGACTGATCTTGTCATTTCATTTGATTTTTTCGTCCAGCGCCTCGCTCCTTTCGAGAACTTTTCTGCTGAGACAAATTACACATTTTGTTAATTACATGAGAAGCATTTGTTTCACGACTTTCTCGTCTGCTCTCTCAACGATTGCAGTGTGGTCGAGGTTGCGTTTTCTCTTCTGGCTCTTCTTGGTCAGGATGTGTCAGATGGCCGCCGCCGGTTACTTGGAAACGCTTCTTGGCAGCGGACTTGGTCTTCATTTTAGGCATTTTACAATTAGTTTTAAGTATTAAAAATGAGTTTATTTCTTCGTTGACTTAGGAGCTATCATCATCTGCATGCGCTTGCCTTCCAACTTGGGCATCATCTCCACCTTTCCGAATTCTTCCAGCTCTTGCGCGAACTTCAGTAACATGATCTCACCTTGTTCTTTGTAGACGATGGAACGGCCTCTGAAAAAGACCTCCACCTTCACTTTGGAACCCTCTTGGAGGAAACGCTTGGCGTGGTTGAGCTTGAACTCGAAGTCGTGGTCATCAGTTTGGGGTCCGAGGCGGATTTCCTTGATGACAACCTTGGTAGCCTTGGCTTTCTGTTCCTTCAGGCGCTTCTTCTGGTCGAAGACGAACTTCTTGTAGTCCATCGCCTTGCAGACGGGCGGGTTGGCATCGGGTTGGATCTCGACGAGGTCGACACCCAGTTCCTCCACGATTCTCAGCGCTTCGCGCAGCGGGTAGATGTTGGGTTCCACTCCCTCACCCACCAGACGCACCATCGGGGCTTTCACCTGTTCGTTGATGCGGTGGTTGAATCCGTCCTTGTCCTTGTTAGGCTTCTGTCCAGGCCTACCTTTTTGTGGAATCTGTGCTATTGTTTTAGTCTCCTATATTAAATTTATATTCAGTTTATTGTTTATCTCTTGTTCTGTTCCTCCTCAACTTGCTTTCTGATCATCGCAGCGAAGTCGTCGGTGGGCATCGTGCCCAGATCAACTTGACCATGCTTACGCACAGACACCTGATTCTCAGCAGCTTCCTTCTCGCCAACAATGAGCATGTAAGGATACTTCTTCATTTCGGCGTCGCGGATCTTACGGCCGATCTTCTCGTTACGCTCGTCAATGAGGGCGCGAATATCGGATTTTTTCAGATACGATTGCAAATTTTTCGCAAAATCGAGGTATTTTTCACTCACCGGGAGGATAATCACCTGGTCGGGAGCCAGCCACAGCGGGAACTCGCCGGCGCAGTGCTCAAGCAGCACGGCCACGAAACGCTCCATGGAGCCGAAGGGGGCACGATGCACCATCACAGGACGGTGTTTCTCGTTGTCGGCACCGATGTAGCTCAGGTCGAAACGCTCGGGCAAGTTGTAGTCCACCTGGATCGTACCCAGCTGCCACTTACGGCCGAGGGCGTCCTTCACCATGAAGTCGAGCTTCGGACCATAGAAGGCAGCCTCGCCGTACTCAACATGAGCCGGCAGACCCTTCTCGGCGCAGGCCTCCTGAATGGCGGCCTCAGCCTTGGCCCAGTTCTCGTCCGTACCCACATACTTCTCATGGTCGTTGGGGTCGCGGAGCGATATTTGTGCTTCAAAGTTCTTGAAGTCAAGCGCCTTGAAGATGATTTCGATGATTTCCATCACGCGGATGAACTCTTCTTTCACCTGGTCGGGACGGCAGAAGATATGGGCATCGTCTTGGGTGAACGAACGCACACGGGTCAAACCGTGCAGCTCACCGCTCTGCTCGTAACGGTACACCGTGCCGAACTCAGCGCAGCGGAAAGGCAGGTCTTTATAGGAACGCGGTTTCCACTTAAAGATCATACAATGGTGAGGGCAGTTCATAGGCTTCAGCAGGTACTCCTCGCCTTCTTCCGGCGTGGTGATCGGGCGGAAGCTGTCTTCGCCGTAGTGATCCCAGTGACCAGAAGTCACATACAACTGCTTGCCACCGATATGAGGCGTGATGACTTGTTCATAACCATATTCCTTCTGGATCTTGGTCAGGTACTCCTGCAGGCGGAGGCGCAACTCGGTGCCTTTGGGCAGCCAAATCGGGAGACCTTTACCGACGGTGTCGCTGAACATGAAGAGCTCCAGCTCACGACCCAGCTTGCGGTGGTCGCGTTTCTTGGCTTCTTCGAGGAGCACGAGGTACTCATCGAGTTCCTTCTGCTTCGGGAAGGTAATACCATAGACGCGGGTGAGTTGCTTGCGCTTCTCGTCGCCACGCCAGTAAGCACCAGCCAAAGACGTCAATTTCACGGCCTTGATGAAGCTCGTGTTCGGGATATGGGGACCGCGGCAGAGGTCGGTGAAAGCACCATTCTTATAATAGGTGATGGTACCGTCTTCCAACTCGCTGATGAGTTCTTCCTTGTATTCGTCACCCTTCTCGGTGAAATACTTCAGTGCTTCGGCCTTGCTCACGTCAACGCGCTCGAAGGTCTGCTTCTCGCGGGCCAGCTCAAGCATCTTCTTCTCAATGGCAACGAGGTCGGCCTCTGTCAGGGTGATGTCGCCCGTGTCGATGTCATAGTAGAAACCAGCATCCACAGCAGGGCCGATACCGAATTTCACGCCCTTGTACAAAGCCTCAATGGCCTCAGCCATGAGGTGGGCCGACGAGTGCCAGAACGTGGCCTTGCCCTCAGGGTCATCCCAAGTGAAGAGTTGGATGGTGGCATCTTCATTGACGGGGCGCATGGCATCCCACATCTTGCCATTCACTTTGGCTGACAGCACGTTACGTGCCAGTCCCTCGCTCAGGCTCTTGGCGATATCCAACGGCGTAACGCCGGCTTCATATTGTCTGACACTGTTGTCAGGGAAGGTTATGTTAATCATAAAAATAGGTCTTTTTGAAAGCGGCTGCAAAAGTACAAAAAATTCTCTTACAATGCGCACATTCTTAGCGTTTGAGCACATTTTTTTCTTTCTATTCATAAAAATGCTATTTTTGCGACAAAATTTAACGATGTTGGATCTAACGATTTCACACTATGAAAAGACTATTTCTCGTATTAACGCTATTATTTGCAACTCTTTCCACTACATTTGCCCAAACCGCACAAAAAGTCGACGAAGCAACGGCCCGAAAGACCGCACAAGCCTTTGCCAATACCAAAGCATATAAAAGCCTGGGATTGAATTTGGTTTCGTCCGATGGTGTATACATCTACAACATTGGAGAACAAGGTTTTGTCATCGTATCAAGCAACACCGTCCTTCCGCCCGTGTTGGGTTGGTCTGACCAGGGTAACTTCCCCGACATGGAAAACGCACCCGACAACTTCCGTTTCTGGATTGGGCGCTATAGCGAAATGATCGACTTCGCCGTTGCCAATGGCATCACACCTGAAGCAAACATACAACAGCAATGGGAGAATGCCGCACAAGGCATTTTTGGAGTAAGGAACGCACAGACGGTGGATCCTTTGGTCAGCACTCACTGGAACCAAGACTGCTACTACAACGAATACTGTCCCGATGCTCCCGGCTACGGCTGGGGCGGCTGGGGCGGCGGTCCCTGCGGACACGCTTATGCCGGATGTGTGGCAACTGCCATGGGGCAGGTGATGAAATATTGGAATCATCCCGCACACGGCTTCGGCTCGCATAGTTACAACCACAGCGAATATGGAACACAAAGCGCCGACTTCGGCAACACCACTTACCAATGGAGCCAAATGCCCAACGATGTTTGGGACTACAACGATGCCGTGGCCACCCTACTCTACCACTGCGGCGTAAGTGTCAACATGAACTACGGTCCCAGTGGCAGTGGAGCCTATTCTCCTGACGTGGAAACCGCCCTGCGCACCTATTTCGGATACTGCGGTGCCAAATACCTCAACAAGAGCAGCTACCAAGAAGAAGCATGGATTGCCATGTTGAAGGCTGAACTCGACCTCTCCCACCCTATTTACTATTCCGGCTCCCACGAAAGCAGTGGTCATGCCTTCGTCTGCGACGGCTACGACAATGACGACCTCATGCACTTCAACTTCGGTTGGAGTGGCAGTGGCGACGGTTACTACAGCACCTACGATGTTAATAGCTTCAACGAAAACCAGGCCGTAGTAACCCATATCTATCCCATTGAGATACAAGCCGATGCCAACGGCATCATCTACGTCACCCCCGACGGACAAGGCGACGGATCGTCATGGGACAACGCCACCGACAAACTAGAGTTAGCGACAGCATTTTCCAGAGGAAACGGCACCATGGTATGGGTGAAAAAAGGCACCTATTATGGCGACGTCACCAATTCCGAAGGCGCTTTCTACATCACCGAAGGCAACCACATCTATGGTGGCTTTGAAGGTGACGAAGCTCCCGATTACGACCTCTCACTGCGCAATTTCAACAAGAACACCACCATCCTTGACGGTCAGAACGAACGTCGTGTGCTGATGATGGACGAGGCACTGAATTCAGCCTCTGCCGCCATCTGGGATGGTTTCACCATCAAGAACGGATCTGGCGCTAGTGGTGCTGGCGTCTATCTCAACAACTACGTCACCCTTTCCAACTGCACCATCAAGCACAACAACGCCACCATGTACGGCGGCGGCATTTACATCAACTCGACAGGTGGTACGGCTCGTGTCAGCCTAAATTACACTGTCGTCAGGGACAACAGCGCATCAATGGGTGGCGGCATCTGCGACCGCGTCGGCGCCAATTATACCAACTGCAGCATCAGCAATAACACATCCTCAACCAAAGGCGGTGGCATCTACCTTTATAATAGCGCCGAACCCGTATTCAAAAACTGCATCCTCAGCAACAACACGGCCAAAAACGCCGGTGGAATGTACGCTAGAGGCAAATTCACCGCCTACAACTGCGACATCGTGATGAACCTGGCGACAGAAACCACCGGAGGCATCTTCAACGAGAATCACCACAACAAATACTATAATTGCATCCTTTGGGGCAACATCGCTAATGGAGAACCCAGCCAAGCAGATGATGTCAGCGATTACGAGTATTGCGCTGTGCAAGGCGGCGTGGACGGCACAGAAATCATCAACCTGCCAGCGGAGAACAACGGCAACGAGCCTGGAGTCTATGTCCGTTTTCGCAATCTGCCCAATGGCGCAGGTGCCAGCTACCACAACGAAGATTGGAGTCTGCATTCGCGCAGCGTCTGCCTTAACGCCGGAAAACCCAACACCACAGGTGCCGGCAATATCGACATCTCCGGAGCCCCTCGCCTGCAGAAAGGCCGCATTGATATTGGCGCCTACGAAAGCTGCGCCTCTCTCACCTTGATTGAGGATGCCATTTACGAAAGTGATGTGTATTGGTTTGGAAGTCGTCCTTTGACCGAACCCGGCTATTATACTGCCATGCTGGATGGCGCCGACTGCGATAGCGTCATCGGTTTGACACTGATGGTTTTGGAAGGCATGGCTGAGAATAGCTCATCTGAAATCCATGTTTGGCCCAACCCCACGAAAGACCTATTGCATATTGAAGCTGAAGGCATGGAAAAAGCCGAAGTCTTCAACCTGTTGGGACAAATCGTATTGCAAGCCGAGAAAGTTGAAACCATCAACATGGAAAGTTTCAAAAAAGGCATCTATTTCTTGCGTGTCAGCGACAGATTTGGAAACAACAACATCATCAAAATTGTCAAAGAATAACTCCTATGGCAAAAGCCTATTTCTCAGCAGGTTGCTTTTGGGGCGTAGAGTATTATTTCAAACGCCTCAAGGGTGTGACGAAGACGGCGGTCGGCTTTATGGGCGGTGAGCTTGAAGGCCCAAGCTACAAACAAGTCAAAACGGGTACTACGGGGCACTTAGAGACCATCGAAGTGGAATACGACCCTGAACAGGCTTCCTATGAGGCCTTGGTACGTTATTTCTTCGAGATACACGACTTCGAGCAGGCCGACGGCCAAGGCATCGACATCGGCACTCAATATCTCTCCGCCATTTGGTTCAACGACACCACGGAACGCGACACGGCCATCAAAGTCTTTGGCGAGCTGATGCAGATGGGCTATCATCCCGCCACGCAGATCCGGCAGACCATGGTCTTCTACCCCGCCGAGGACTACCATCAGGACTACCTCGACCAGCGTGGTGAGACGCCGGAATGTCATGTTTGGCGAAAAATATTTTGAAACTTGTAGGTTGTCAAATTATGGCAACCGCGTCAAAAAGCCACCCCAACCCTAAACCCTGCAGTGAACGCCGTGGGACTATCGCAGCTCCATCCGATGAAGCCGTGATGGTAGTTGCTAAAGTTGCTGTTTCCCGATGCCAATCCAAGGCCACCATAAACATCAAAAACGAACCATCGTCGCACCCAATCGTAACCAATAACCCCCATCAAGGCCATACGATCAACCTTAAGCCTCCCTTCGGTGAGATGGTTATAATGATATGTTGAATAACACAACTCTGGCTTGATGTAAAAGCCACACATTTGGTTATTGAAATTTCGCTCATTAGCGAGAATGAACTTGTATGCCAACCGCCATGCCGTCCCTTTGGGGTTGCTGTTCTTCAGTTTGTCAAAGCCCCAACCAATAACCCCAAACGTCACCTCAATACTCTGATAATCATACACTAGTCTTTCATAAGTAACCTTCGATGTGCCACTCGCCAACGAGAGCAATGCCACCTTGATTTCGTTCTTGCGCATCTTGGGTTGCTCCGTTTGTGAAAATGCCACTATCGGCATCAACAAACCTAAAACAAGTATTTTCATTTTCATTCTGCTGCAAAGTTACAACTATTTTGTAAAGAATAAAGTGTTTTCCATTCCACCAATTGAATTATTCCCTACCTTTGCACATCTATTCAACTAAAACATTTCAATTATGGCAAAAAACATCGAAGAAATCAAAGCCGCGTTGGCCGGATACGGCATCACCGGTGTGAAAGACGTTTACTATAACCCGAGTTACGAGCAGCTCTTTAAAGACGAGATGAACCCTGCCCTCGAAGGCTACGACAAGGGCGTTTTGACCGAACTTGACGCCGTCAACGTGATGACGGGCATCTACACAGGCCGCTCACCCAAGGACAAGTACATCGTGATGGACAAAAACTCGAAGGACACCGTTTGGTGGACCACCGAGTGCTACAAGAACGATAACCACCCGATGAGTGAAGAAGTGTGGGCACAGGTGAAAGACCTCGCCAAGAAACAACTCAGCGGCAAGAACCTTTATGTGGTCGACGCTTTCTGCGGTGCCAACAAGGACACCCGCATGGCCGTCCGCTTCATCATGGAAGTGGCATGGCAAGCACATTTCGTGCTGAATATGTTCATTAAACCCACGGCTGAGGAACTGGCTGAGTTTAAGCCGAACTTCACCGTCTACACCGCCTCGAAAGCCAAGGTCGACAACTACAAGGAACTCGGCCTGAACAGCGACACCTGCGTGGCTTTCAACGTCAGCAGCCGCGAACAGGTGATTCTGAACACTTGGTACGGTGGCGAGATGAAGAAAGGCATGTTCTCGATGATGAACTACTACCTGCCGCTGCAAGGCATCGCCGCCATGCACTGCTCCGCCAACACCGACCCATCTTCTTCGGTTTGAGCGGCACGGGCAAGACCACCCTTTCGACCGACCCGAAGCGCTTGCTCATCGGCGACGACGAGCACGGCTGGGACGATGAAGGTGTCTTCAACTTCGAAGGTGGCTGCTATGCCAAGGTCATCAACCTTGACAAGGAGAGCGAACCTGACATCTATAACGCCATCAAGCGCAATGCCCTGCTGGAGAATGTCACCGTCGATGCCAACGGCAAAATTGATTTCAAGGACAAGAGCGTGACCGAGAACACCCGCGTCTCCTACCCCATCGAACACATCGAGAAGATTGTGAAGAACGTGCGTCCCATCTCAGCTGGTCCCGCCGCCAAGAACGTCATCTTCCTCAGTGCCGACGCTTTCGGCGTGCTGCCTCCTGTCAGCATCCTGACACCCGAACAATGCAAGTACTACTTCCTTAGCGGCTTCACCGCCAAGCTGGCCGGCACCGAGCGCGGCATCACCGAGCCTACGCCTACCTTCAGCGCCTGCTTCGGCCAAGCCTTCCTTGAACTGCACCCGACCAAGTACGCTGAGGAGTTAGTGAAGCGCATGGAAAAGAGCAACGCCAAGGCTTACCTCGTCAATACAGGCTGGAACGGCACGGGCAAGCGTATCTCCATCAAGGACACGCGCGGCATCATCGACGCCATCCTCGATGGCAGCATCGAGAAGGCCCCGACCAAGAAGATCCCGTATTTCAACTTCGAAGTGCCGACCGCCCTCCCAAGTGTCGACCCGAACATCCTCGACCCGCGCGACACCTACGCCGACAGGGGCGTCTGGGAAGAGAAAGCCAAAGACCTCTCCTCGCGCTTCATCAAGAACTTCGAGAAGTTCACGACCAACGAAGCGGGTAAGGCATTGGTCGCCGCTGGACCGAAACTTTGATTTCCTTTGACGCGCTTCGCGTCATTGCGAGGAGGAACGACGAAGCAATCTATACCACAAGTATATGCTTCAAAGTAATGGCCTAGACTGCTTCGTTCCTCGCAGTGACAGCAGCCAACAAAGACGAGCCGCTCCGATTGGGGCGGCTCAAATTGTTTTGGAGCGAAAATTTGTGGATTACTGCAAATTTGGACAGAAAAAATTTGTGGATTACTGCAAATTTGGACAGAAAAAATTTGTGGATTACTGCAAATTTGGACAGAATACTGCAAATTTGGACAGAAAAAATTTGTGGATTACTGCAAATTTGGACAGAAAAAATTTGTGGATTACTGCAAAACATCTTATTTTTGCAGCGATTTTCAATAAGTTAGGTGTTTTTATGATATTCAAGCGGAAACTATATGACAAAATGCTGGAATGGAAACAGCAATGGAAAGGACAATACGCGCTTCTGATTAAGGGGGCGAGACGCGTCGGCAAATCCACTTTGGTTGAAGAATTTGCCAAACGCGAGTACAAATCCTACATCCTCATCGATTTCTCGAAGCCGTCAAAGCAAATCAACGAACTATTTGAGGACATGATGGACTTGGACTATTTCTTCGTGCGCCTGCAAACACTTTTGAAAGTGAACCTTTACGAGCGGGAGTCTGTCATCGTGTTTGATGAGGTGCAAAACCAACCATTGGCTCGACAAGCCATCAAGCATTTAGTCAAGGATGGGCGATACGACTATTTGGAAACGGGTTCTCTCATTTCCATTCGGAAAAACATCCAAAACATCGTCATACCCAGCGAGGAAATGAGCATGACTTTGTATCCAATGGATTGGGAGGAGTTTTATTGGGCGACAGGCAATGAAGTCAGCCCCGACCAACTCAGGCAAGTTTTTGCCATGCGCCGCCCTATGGGTCAGGCAGTTCATCTACGCTGGATGCGCGACTTGCGGCTTTACATGCTTGTTGGTGGAATGCCCCAAGCCGTGGACGCATACCTGCAATATAACAATCTGCAAAAGGTGGACGACATGAAGCGGGAAATCCTAAAGTTATATGAAGTTGATTTCAACAAGATTGACCCTTCGGGAAGAGCTTCGAAGATGTTCAAGGACATTCCGGCACAACTCTCGGGCAACGCTTCCCGATACATGATTGAAACTGCCATTGACGAACGTCGTTCGGAAAACACGGAAATCATTGTTTCGGAGATGCAGGAGAGCATGGTCATCAACCTTGCGCACCATGTCACCGACCCCAATGTGGGCATGGGACTGACCAAATCCTTGTTTTCCTACAAGATGTTCCTTGCCGATACAGGTCTGTTCGTGACTTTGGCATTTTGGGACAAAAACTTCACCGAAAATGTTATCTATCAAAAACTTCTGTCTGACAAGTTGAAGGCTAATCTAGGCTATGTTTATGAGAATTTGATTGCGCAGATGCTCCGAACGGCAGGCAACGAATTGTATTATTACACTTTTCCCACGGGCAACGGAAACAAAAACTACGAGGTGGACTTTCTGATTTCGCGGGGCAACAAACTTGTTCCCATTGAGGTGAAGTCATCGGGGTATAAGACGCACAAGTCATTGGATGAATTCTGTAAGAAGTACCCTTCGAGAATAGGAGAACGCATCCTACTTTACACCAAGGATTATCAGAAAGACGACGTCGTTACTTGTTTGCCAGTTTATTTTACGGCGTTGATATAAGAAATGACGAGCCGCTCCGATTGGGGCGTCTCGTTAGTTCGAATTGCAGATTATTGCCCAATAGCCAATCGCAAATCAATGGTTTTCCCATTTACCAAATAATTAATAAATTACAAACGCAAACTGCACTTTTTGGAAGGTTTCGAAAATATCCAATGCCGCTGGCAAGGCTTTGGTCGCTGCAAGGCCGAAACTCTAAACATGCTTTGCGTCATTGCGAGGAACGAAGCAATCCAGATAATAAAACACTAACCTGGATTGTTTCGTCGTTCCTACTCGCAATGACGCAAAGCGACAACAAAACGAACCGCCCCGAATGGAGCGGCTCGCTGTTTTTAAATGTTGGTTGAAATCTTATTTCACCACGACGCGCTGCACGCCGACACCATTCTCGGTAGCCACGCGCACCATGTACACGCCAGCCTCATACTGGCTCATGTCGAGGATTTGCAGGCTGCCGTCAACATCGGCATCGTACACCACTTGACCGATGGTGTTCAACACGGTGATGTGGTTCATGCCATTGGCCTGAACGGTCACAAAGTTCGAGGTGGGATTGGGATACACATTCACTTCTTGGGTGTTCTCGCCAATCATATCCCAACCGTCAATATAAGCCCAAACGAGCCAGGAATAGGTTCCACCTATGTCAGACAGGTCAAACCAACCATAGCCATCAACAAAGGCCCAACGATCATTGGGGTTGCCCATGTCAGGAATGGCAAGAGCAGGATACTGGACAGAACCATCCTGATAATACATCACCCAAATGTTCTCAGTGCCATCAATGGTCACAGGGGTATCCAACAAGATAGTCATAAAACCAGCGTTTTCCTCCAAACCAGTGACTTCAAAAGCCTGCTGGCTCACCAGCGTACCACCCTCAGCATCGCCACCGACATAGATACGAGCCTCATAGTTTCCTGCAAACTGAGCATCGCCACCATCAATATAGAGAACAGCTTGAATGGAAGCACCAGCATACTGGGCAAGCATAGAGGCCGGGAACATGGCACCCCAAGAGAAGGCTATACCTTGAAGGCCCACAACGGAAATATCAATATCCGAAAGGTCATCGGGAGCATAGGTCAAAATTGCAAAGTCCGTGACATCCCTGTCGTTGGACACCATAGTGGACATGCCGGAAAGCGTCTGCACGTCGATTCCGTTAACCATGTTTTGTGCTTGTGCGACACCGATAAAGGCGAAGCAGCACACCATCATCAATGAAAGTAAACTTTTCTTCATAGTTGTTTGTTTAAATGTTTGTATTTAAATGAATTAATTTTTGATAATCCCAACAATTCACGCTGCAAAGATAGTCAAGTTTTAGACACGCAAGGAAAATCATCGTTTTTTATGCTTTTATTTTGTCACATCACCACTTTTCACGATATTTGCCTGCCCATTTACATGGCATGGCATGTTTTTTGCCAACAACGACCTGTTCGGATCGAAATTGTATAACAACAAAAACAGCATATCATTAGTATTAACCAAAACACATACACAAAAATGAAAAGCTCAAAGAAACACCTTATTCCTATGTTCCTGGTCCTCGTCGGACTGGCAACGTTGTCTTTCACAGCTAAAAACGGCGTCACGCTTAGGCTGCACCCCCAACAAGGCAAGAGTTACATTGTCAACTCCAAGGCTACCATTATGCAAATGATTGAGGTGCAAGGCCAAACCGTTAACGCGAACCAGACCATGGAAATCGGCCAAAGCTTTACCGTCAAGAACGCCACCGAGGAACAAACCGAATTTGAGGCACAAGTGGAATCCATCAAACTGTCCATCTCAAACATGGGCATGAAGTTGGAATATGATTCCGAGCACCCTGAAAAGACCAGTCCCATGGTGGCCGATCAAACGAAAGAATTCGACAAAGTAATCAAGAAGCCCGCCACCCTCACCTATGATGCCTTAGGCAACAAGACTAGCGAAGCCGAAGAAGCATCCATGAACAATCTGGGCAACGCAATCATCAAACTCCCGGAAGAAGAAATCAGCGTGGGCAGCACCTGGAAAGCCAGCACCACCCAAAGTGTCAGCGATATGGAGATGACCGTTGAATACACCTACACCGTCACCGCCATCACAAAGAAAACCGTTGACGTCAGCTTCACGGGTACCCTCCTGAAAAACACCGACAACATCACAGGTACATACAACGGCACCGCCAGCATCAACCCGAACACTGGCCTTGTCACCCAGAGCAACACCAAGAGCAATGTTTCCATGACCATGTCGCAGCAAGGGATGACCTTCCCCGTGACCATGGTTAGCAACACCACCGTTACCGTGGCAGAGAAATAATGCTGCTTTCCATCCAACAAAAAAAAAAAAAAAAAAAAAAAAAAAAAAAAAATTTTTTATGCCTTAATTGTTCTGTCACCTAGGCATTGAGCATCACCGGCATGAGAAGCATCAAAAGATCCTCTGCCTCGTTCTCATTGTCGACGGGAGTGAGGATGCCTGCGCGGTTGGGAGCCGACATCTCTAGCTTCACCTCGTTGGAGTCGAAGTTCCCCAACATCTCTTGGAAGAAACGTGAGTTGAAGCCGATTTCCATATCGTCGCCCGTGTAGCTGCATGCCAAGCGCTCTTTGGCCTCGTTGTAGAAGTCGATATCCTCTGCTGTCAGCATGATTTCCTGACCCGTGATGCGGAAACGCACCTGGTGCGTGGCCTTGCTGGAAAACACAGCCACACGGCGAATGGCCGAGAGGAAAGTCTGACGGTCGATAGTGAGCTGGTTAGGATTCTGCTTCGGGATGACCGCTTCGTAGTTCGGATAACGGCCTTCGAGGAGACGACAGATCAGCACATAGTCGCCAAACACATACGAGGCATTGGTCTTGTTGAACTCAATGCGGACGGTTTCGTCGGCGAGACCGGCAAGGATGTTCTTCAACTGGTTGATGGGCTTCTTCGGCATGATGAACGAGGCTACCACGTCCGACTTGACATCCATCCTTCTGTAGCGCACCAGCTTATGGGCATCGGTGGCAACAAAGGTGAGGTAGTTCTCCGACATCTCCATCAACACACCCGACATGATGGGGCGAATCTCATCCACGCCAGTAGCGAAAACGGTCTTTTCGAAGCCGCGAGCCAGCACATCGGCAGGGATTTCCCAGACCGAGGTCTCTGTCATCACGGGCAGCTGCGGGAACTCGTCGCTCTTGTGACCTGCCAGTTTGTAGCGGCCCTCACCAGCGATAAGCTCAACGGCCAAAGAACTATTATCCACATTGATGGTAATCGGCACATCAGGGAAGTTCTTCATGATTTCGAGCAACAGGCGGGCAGGAATCGTCACCTCGCCCGTGCCTTCCACCATATCTGGAACCATGCTGACCGTCATCGTCACATCAAGGTCTGAGGTCGTGATTTTCAGTTCGTTCTCGGTCAACTGAAACAAGAAATCATCCAAGATCGGAAGGGTGTTCTTCGTACCGATAACACCACTCAAGGCCTGGAGATTCTTCAATAGTTTAAGGCTTGATACTATGAATTTCATATCGTTATGTTTTTATTTGTCTTTCAAATTTGAAGTTGTAAAAGTACAAAGAAAAGAGATACGGAAAGCTTTTTTGAAGAAAAAAAACTTCATTTTTAGAATCCGCCCACACTAAATCCAGCATATTTCAAGCGATTCAGGAAATCCAGCATCGACTCATAAGGTACCGCCACATATTGGAAACGGTTGTCGCCTTTCTTCACTGTGCGGTTCTTCTCCTTCGTGTCGTACATTCTCTGGTTAATGTCGGAATAGGTGGCATGCACTTGCAACTGTCCATCGCCACAGTTATAGTTGATATAGGTCATAAACATGTCATTCTGGAAGAAATACGTGATGTTGCCCAAACGATGGTCGAACACCACGAATCCGTCAACATACTTGTTCACGACATGCTTGCCAAAGTTGCCTAAGCCAATCTTCCCTACCGAAACGAAAGCGTGCATGTTGTCGTTCCACACCATCTTGAGGTCGGGTATAACGAGCGTTTGGCAATAGAAGTCCGAAGATTCCATCTGAGGATAGCCTTCCAACTCTATGGCTTGCGCCAACTCTCCAGCCTTCTCTTCATCGTTTTCGGAACGGAAATAATGCAGAAATGTCGTTTGCGTCAGGTCAATGGATTCACCCGCCATGTTGGCATACACCTCAGCCATGCCTTGCATGATTTCGTCGTCGAAGACAGGGACATTCAACACATTCAGTCCACTAAAGGTCAGGCTATCATTAGGGTATTGCTCAAAGTTACCATGCACGGCAAACTGAACTAAGGGCAGGTCAAAGCCGAGGTCTGAGCTGCACTGTCCCTCCACCAAGCCACGCGAATCAAGCGCGAGCCATGTATCGTAGCTTTGCTTCTCGGTCACCACGAAACGCTCCTTGTTGGGGTCATACCACAATGTGCCGTTGGAGGGATTCACTTCCACCTTCTCCCTCCTGCCCTTCTTTGGCGTGAGGAACGAGGCAAAGTAACCACCGTCAATGGCTTGCTCGTAATAGAGACCGCTGCAGATCTCGGGTGTTTCCTTCTGGATACGCGCCAGGTCAATAGGTATTTGTATCACATCTGGGTTGATGGTAGCCGTTGACGCAAACCATTGGTACATGGCGGCTAGGGTATCCGACGACGGCATCATTTCCACAATCTTGGTCACCAGGCTATCGCCCACGGTTTCAACCACCTCATAGGTCATAGAGGGCTTGGGATTGAAGCCTTCCAAGGCAAAATGACCGTCATACATGCCATATTCCTCGGTAGCCGTCAAAGTAACCTTGCCCTTGAAAGCAAACTGGGGACTCAGCTCAATGGCACTCGCATCGGTGAGATAGGCGACACCACGGGTCACGCCAGCCCTGGGGGCGATGGAATCCATGAATACCGGCGTGCGAGTGCCGTCGGCAGCCACATAGTCCCAATAGCCTTGAGCCATGTAATTGTTACGGCTTTGGATGTCGATAACAGCATCTTTGTAAAGATGGAAACGATTCAAAGTATCGGCGAGCAGTTCACCATTCACGGGATCCAACTTCGACTCAGCGTTGATGTCGACGTCGTGTTCATACGGGAAGACGGCTGCATCAGCCACACGGATGATCTTCACGTCATGGGCGTGAATCACATAGTTCGTCATGTCGTATTCGGCATTCATGCTATAGAACTGCAAAGAATCCTGCCCGGGCACCAAGGAGATGAACTTGGAGGCGTTGTTATGCACGGCAAGCAGCTCCTCATGCGTTGTAGCCGTGGCATAGTCGCCAAAGGACTCCATGGGATTATACAAACGCAAGCTGTTTGTTGCCATGTCCCATTCGGCTTCTTTCAACGAGCAGACGTATTGGTTCATCGGGAAGTCCAGGTTGCTGTTCATGTCCAGATAGTCATATTTCACCTTTTGCTCGTCAAAGTCGACATTGGCCCTGTAGTTGGTGGCCGAAAAAGCGACCGAGGTGCTGTCGGCAGAATAAAGGAGGAAGTTCGCCGAATCGGCCACAAAGGTACGCGAGTCCAAAGCAAAATGGTCGGAGTCGAATTCCGTCAGGCCAAAGCGCAACTTGCCATCGGCAGAATAACCGTCGGGCGACAATGATGTCTTACCTCTAAAGTAAGTGTCGCCATACATGCATATTGGTTTGTCAATGGTCTCTGTAGTCAGTTCGGGCTTAAAGACATCCCATCTGAGCTTCAAGGCATCAGCCGATGCCATCGGGAAGCCCGTTCCGTCTTCAAATGGCACCATCTTGAACTCATTGGTAATGGCTGTCACCATTTCCGGATATAGCATAAACTGGTCGGACCTAAACTGCGAAGTCTGGTAATCCAACACACCCGAGCCATAGAAACCACTTGACGAAAGGTGTACAATCTCATGCAGTCGGCCCGATCCGTCATACATGGGATAGGAATCCGTGTCGCCATTGCCGATTTGATGTCTGAAACCCAAGGAATAATCGTCCATCACCACCAAGGGTTCCTCAATGTCGGGCAGAATGCCGCCCGACACCAAATGGCCATCGAAACGCACCTTTCTCATAGAAAGGTCGTTGAGGCTGTCGACAAGGAATGGATACAAGCTGTAATAGAACTTGCCTTCCAGGTCGGCAGATGATGCCACAGAGTCGAGGTTGCCAGGATTGAAGACTCCTCCGTTGGTTTTCCTGTAAAATTTGTAACCTTCTGCATCGCTATAGAACATAGGATACTCAGGCGTGACTTCTCGGCTTGACTTGTTATCGCCCTTGTCAATAAGCAAACGACCTTTCAGCCTTTCCAGGGTGCCGTCCACAGGGATGATGCGGTTGTTGTCACGGGCATAGAAGCGCAGGGAGTCCACCTTATTCATCTTAATGGTAAACTCATCGTAAAGAAACAGGCAGTCTTTGGTGAAGAACTCGAACATACCGGCCAAGATGCCGCCAGAGAACCTGAAGTTCTTGTTCTTTTTCAGCGTGACACGTCCATTGTCGGGCACGATGACCACATGCTTGCGGTCGCTCAACGAAATGGCTGAGCCATCATAACCGTCAATTTGGCTGGTGATACCATAAACGAGCAGATCATTGGTGGCCAAGTCGAGACGCATGTTAGGTTGACGGTTTTTGGTCACCGTGTGGAACTTGATCACGTCATAATCAATGACATCCCTATAGGAATCTATTACATCGAAGAAACGAGGCAAGGCCGTCACCCATTGGGTTTGGGCGTCATATTCCATATAGCCTTCTGCCTGCAGGCGCAACACGAGTGTGATGACTTGTTCCGTAGGATAACCGAGATACGAAGTAAGGTCGCCGAGATAGAAATGCACTTGCCGTTCTACATTGCCAAAACCTTTCAGGAACTTCTCAAGGCGAATCATGGGGTGTGTGCCGTCGAGGCCCTGCAAGCGCTTGAAATCCTCATACCTGAAATAGTTCGTCGACACCACGTCGCCTTCACTCGTATGGTTGACACCTTCCATGCGCCAGAAATCAACGATAGCCTCATCGACATTCCAATACATAGCCTCAATGAAGATGTCGACGCCGTGGTAATAGTCATGGAAAGGTGCCTCGCTGTAGTTCTTGTCCGAACGAAAAACCATCATGCTCCGCTTCTTGTTGTCGAACCTGAAGCCCAAATCGTTATGGTAAATGGAATCCAAACTCACGCGACCGGCCACCGTATCGGGCAGATAAAGGCGCATCATCGCGCGGTCGGCAACCAAAAGTTCATCGTCCGACATCGTGAAACGCGACGACTCCACCTTCACTACTTCCGTGCCATTGCGACGGAAATGGAGCATAGCCTTGTTTTGCACGCCACCAAACACTTCCACCATATTACCCATCATTCCGATACCACCCTCAAAATCAACATTTTTCATTAGGTCATGAATGCTGTAATCAGAACGGTATGATTTCACGCGCGGATACATGGTCTTGTCATTCGGGGCGTTGACCATCACCTTGTCCTCAAAACGGCAAAGGATATTGCGGTTAAAGTGTTTTTGCTCAAAAAACATGACCGAATCTATGGCATATTCCGATCGGTTCAAATCAATGACATAGAAATCGGGCAAGGTCACAAAGACATTATCCGCCGAAATGCCGAAACGCGACCAGTCGGCACGACCACCCTGACCTTTCCAGCTGTTTTCTTCCATGGTAAAAACGCCCTTTGTCAACTTGATGACCGACTCGTCATTTTGGGATGCCAGCACCAGTGTGCCATCCACTGTCAGCTCAAACTTTTCCGTCGAAGGAAACCCCATCAGCGCGTCACGAACCATCCACTTGGAGTTGCCTTTCGCCGACAGCACCTTCTCGACAAAAATATTGTGGCATGAAGACAAATATTTGTCCATACCATTCATCGATTTTTGTGCCTTGGCCTCAGTGTAGGTCAGCCAGTTGTTCACGTCCTTATGGGTCAACCCCGCAGCCGTAGGAATCCTCTGCAAAACAGCCACAAAATTGAAGGTATTGGGATAGGCCAAAGCACCGCCCTTCGAATGAAACAGTTCACAAAGCCGGATCACCGAATTGACTTCAGCATCGGAATAATAGCTGTCCCATACGCCACGGAAAGCCTTCATCATGTTGGCAGCCTCGTCCCTATCCTGCTTCGATGTGGACGAACTCAGATAAGCCGTCAGCTGGTCATAGAATGCATTCTTCTCCGCGGAGAAAAAAGCCTGGGCAAAAGCGGATGACATGCCAAAAAAAAGCGACAATACAGCAACAAGGATTCCTTTTTTCATTCTAATCTACCTGTTATCAATCATTTAACAAACTCTGCAGCCACCCAGTTGTTACGGCTTAGGTGACGGCGATAACGAAGGCCCAGCCTCTCGGCCTCGCCTTTGATGCTCTCCAAATCCTCAGTGTAAAAGCCGCTGAAGAAGATGTGGGCACCAGCTTTCATCGCATCCACATAATAATGCATATCGCGAAGCAAGATGTTGCGGTTGATGTTCGCCAAAACCACATCATAACATCCTTTGATGGCCAAAGCATCTCCCAACACAATCTCAATGTCAGAGATGCCATTCAACTCGCAATTGGTAAAGGCATTACGATAGGCCCACTCGTCATTGTCAATAGCAACGACATATGTCGCTCCCAGCTTCTTGGCAAGTATGGCCAACACGGCAGTACCGCTTCCCATGTCAAGGACTTCTTTTCCTTGGAAGTCCGTTTCCAACATCAGTTGGATGATTTGTGCAGTAGTCTCGTGGTTGGCCGTACCAAACGACATTTTGGGTTCAATGACGAGGTCGAACTCAAAACTCTGGTCGGCCTCATGGAATGGGGCACGCACACGGCAACGCTCGTTGACCACCACGGGCTGATATGAAGCCTCCCAAAGCTCGTTCCAGTCCTTGTCGGGCATCTCCTCCACCCTTAACAAACGAACATCAGAAAACGACGGCTCATCCAAGAGGGTTTCCACAGCCACGTCATCGCGACAATCCGCCGAGCAATAGGCCTTAAGGCTTTGCCCTTCGTCCATAAACGAATCAAAACCCATCTCAGCCAGCATGGTAACCAACATGTCATGCTGAATGTCGGAACCTGGAGCAGTAAAAGTGTACTCGAAAGTCTTCATTCTTCACCGATATGTGAGGCTTGGTTACATATGGAGACAAAGTCTTCAGCCTTCAAGGAGGCACCACCAATCAAGCCGCCGTCGACATCGGGCTGCGAGAACAGCTCGGTGGCGTTTTTGGCATTGCAGCTGCCACCATAGAGGATGCGAATCTCGTCGGCTGTGGCTTCGTCGTAGTGCTCTTTGATCAAAGAACGGATGTAAGCATGCATCTCCTGTGCTTGCTCGGGTGTGGCGGTCTTACCTGTGCCGATAGCCCAAACGGGTTCGTAGGCGATGATGGTGTCGTAGATGGCGTCACCGTCCAAGTGGAACAGGCCCTTTTCCAGCTGTTCCTTGACGACATCGAAATGACGGCCTGCCTCACGCTCCTCCAGCACCTCTCCAACACAATAGATTGGAGACATATTATTCTCAATCAGACGGTTGATCTTCTCGGCAAGGATTTCGTTGGTCTCGCCAAAATATTTCCTTCTCTCGCTGTGACCGACGATGCAGTAGTCCACATCTATGGATTTCAGCATCTTGGCCGACACCTCGCCCGTATAGGCACCCTTGTCGTAGGCGCTGCAATTCTGTGCGCCCACATTGAAACGTTGTTCGTCGAACTCATAGTCCGTCAGCATCTCAAGATAGGGGAACGGTGGGCAGATGATCACTTCGCAATCCAGCTCGTCCTGTTCGTCAAGGCGGTCAAGGATGTCATCAACCAAAGTCTCGGCCTCATCGAAATTGAGGTTCATTTTCCAGTTTCCTGCAACGATTTTGCTTCTCATTTTATTCTCATTTTAAGGTTAAATTCCATCAGGTTTTAAAAGACAAAGATACATCTTTTTCCATTACCGTGTCATTTCACCCGTAGTTTCCGGCCTACCCTCAACACCGATGATTTCTTCATCTTATTGAGTTTACACAAGATAGATACAGTGGTATTATTCTCCACGGCAATCGAACTTAATGTGTCGCCTTTTTTGACGATGTAATAACGGCGTTCCGCATCGGCGGGATTCTTGGCGTCAATGACTTTCAGATTGGTGTTTCGGGTCAGATCGTTGTAAGCCGATTTCAATGTCTCTACCGTGATTTCAATGTTTCTGTCAAGTACCCGCGCAGAGTCAGCCAATGTATGGGCAAAGAGCCAATCATAGGTTTCTTCAAGATAGAAGACGCGTGCCAGTCGGGTGTGATTCACACCTTTGAAACGGTCAAAAATCAGCCGTGTCGTATCGCCACATGCCACCATGGCATCCACTACACGCTCGGAACAGCCTACTGGCACAGCCGTGTCAGCTGTACCATGCATAATCCACAATGGCACTTCGTTGAGGCCACACAATTCAGGCACCGTGGCGCCACCACAAAGAGCCATCGCAGCAGCCACCTTGTCTGGATAGGTCGCCACAAAATCAAGGGTCCCATAACCACCCATACTCATGCCAATCACATAAAAGCGGTTCATGTCAACCATATAGTTCTTGTTCACCCAGTCAACTACTTCCATCACCTTTGAGGGTTGCCAAGCTTCAGCGGTTTGCGGGGCGACAACCACCGCATCGATCATGCGTCCACGCGATACCGCATCAATGCAGCCATAATTGCGCACCAAATTCAAGTCGTTTCCGCTGAGGCTCTTTCCGTGAAGGAACAGCACAAGAGGTTTTTTCTCCGAAGTCTCATAATCATCGGGAAGATACAGCCAAAAGTTGTAGCCATCATTTATGAAATTGCGGCATGCCATCAACTGCGCCTTACATAGCAGCGGCATCAGACATAGCAACAAAACGGCCCACTTTCTCATACTTCACTGCTGTTTTTATTGACAAATGCCACTTTGCAACGGCACACTTCCACTTCGTTCCCCAAAACAGGATCACTTTTGGCCAATCGCACGCAATATTCTTTTTCAGCGGTTTGCTCACGATAGAGGCTCAGCTTCTCACCTTGATGCGCCTCTGCGACATAGGCTATCTCAAAGCGCTTGAGATGGTGCTCGCGATACCAATCAACGCCCCAAAGATCAAGCACATGCTCGATGTATTTCACCGAATTGACATGCCCGTTGATGTCTATGTCGTTGTAATTGACATCTATCGACCGAATCAGCGGGACATTTTCCGACATTTTCACACGACCGCCTTTCTCAATGGGGCAAGGCTTGTCATCCACAATCCAGTCGTTAATGGCGCCGTTGTCAATGGAAAAGATGTCGGTGGGTTGCCGTGACTCCGTGTCGATCATCGCCCAAACGGAACGACCGTACCCATAGATATGGCCATTGCCATCCGACACGCAGAAGTTACGGCTGGTGAAATATTTCATCGCGCTCTCCACCCAAGTCTCCACCGTGAAATGCTCATGCTGGGCTGGCATCTCTTCCATCTCAATCGCCAAGCGTGATAACACCCACGAACGGTTGATGGTCATCAGGTACTTCATCCCGAAGCCACGGTCTGTGGAATGGAAGTCCGCCGCATTCAGCATCTGGTTGCCGAGATGTCCGAGGAACATCCGCCCCGAGAAGTCACAGTGGAAAGGCTCTGCCACAAATTCGTATCTTCCTATTTTATTCATCCTCAACTAATTCTTACTCTGGGGTCAATAATTCCATAAATGATGTCTACCACGATATTGACTATGATTAGCATGACAGCGATAAGCAACACCGCGCCCATAATGACCGGGAAATCGTATTTGTCCAACGCATCCACCACGACCACGCCGATGCCCTTCCAGTCAAAGACATACTCTACGAAGACCGCGCCTGCCAGCAAGGAGGCAAACCAACCCGACACTGCCGTCACCACTGGATTCAAGGCATTACGCAATGCATGCACACATATGACACGCCAAGGCTTCAAACCCTTCGCTCGTGCCGTGCGGACATAATCCATCGACATGGCCTCTAACAGGGAGGTACGTGTCAATTCCGTCACTACTGCCAAAGGACGCATACCCAAAGTCAAGGCCGGCAAGATAAGGTTGCGAAGGCTCAAGAACTCTCCCCTGCCGTATTCATCGACGGTGTACAGGCTTCCCGTCATGCTCAAGCCAGTATAATGCTCCAGCAAAAACCCAAAAATCCATGCCATCAGGATAGCCGCAAAGAACGAAGGCAACGACATGCCTATGGTAGTGATGAAAAGCGTCAGCTTATTAAGGAACTTCGTGTTGATCACTGCCGTAAGGATGCCGATCACCAAACCCAACAACATGGCTATGGAAATGGAAACGGCAGCCAGCAACAATGTATTCGGGAAGGCCTCTCCTAATATGGCAGAGACCTTGCGTTTGCTTTGATAGGACATGCGGAGGTAGGGACCTTTCAACACGACCGCCGTTGAGCCTATAGTCGCCAACTTGGCGTAACGCCCAATCTTATCAAGCTTTTGCGTGCCCTCCGACACATCGTAGAAAGAAATCGGGACGAGGTCGTTCAGATAGTCGACATATTGTTTTCCAAGGCTTTGGTTGAGGCCCAATTCCTCACGGATGGCGTTCACCGACTCTTGGTCGGCACGTTGACCAAGCATCATCTGAGCGGGATCACCAGGCAGGATGTTGAAAAGGAAAAACACCAGCGTCGCGACACCCCAAAGCACCGCGATACCGTAAAGCAACTTCCTGATGATGTAACTCCCCATCTTGTCACAAAACCTTCAAAGCCTTCGAAAAGTCGACAGAGCTCCATTTGTCTTTGACCAAGCCGTTGTCAAGCCAAATCAATCCCGGGTTAGAGCGTACTATAGGCTTGATTTCAAGCTCGTCAGCATAATACACTTCATAGAAGAAATCAAATCGTTCCTGCAACTGTTTCACATATCCAGGTTCATTGGCAACCACCCAAATCACTGTCAGCCCATGCTCTTCCGCGACTGCCGTAATCTCCCTAACCTTTTCCCATTCCTTTTCTTTTACCTTTGACAAATCATGGGAGGTGAACATCAACAGGTTCTCAGTAGTGAGTATGGATTCGGTGATGTCATTGCCTTCTTCGTCCATGGCATTAAAGCCGAGGTAGTTGCTGCCACCCTCAATCCTTTGGTCGACAAACTCCCACTGCGACATCCACACCGAGTCGCTCCAGGGATAGTCGGGTGAGAGGTATTCCTTGGTCTCGCCAGTGGCTTTATTCCTGTATGTCAAAAAGACTTTGCTTGATTCCTGCGTCTCAACTGTCAGCTGTTTACCCACCTTCCAGTTCATGAAGTCGATAACAGGCAAATGGCGGTAATTGTAGATTTCGAAACCCAAAAACGCCAAGGCGAATGCACAAGCGATAAGGAGCTGTACGCCTTTATCAAGATTGTTCTTCAGTTGTTTATTGTTCATTATCAGCGGGATAAGCACCGCATCAATGACAAGGTTCTTGTAGAATGTCTGCCAGTTGCTCATCTTGATAGCCGTGCCAAAGCAACCGCAGTCGGGCACCAAATCATACAAGGCGTCAAACAATGTTGTGATGGTAAAAAACAGCATCAGCAGGGTGGCACCCAGCACTGCCAAACGTGGATACACCTTGGTCAGTAGACAGATACCGACGATAAATTCGGCCAAGATCATCAGCATGGCCAGTACCAAGGCCGCACCGTTGAGCCAGGTCATGCCATAGGCCGCAAGGTAATCCAGCATCTTGTATTTTGTCCCCAAAGGATCAACGCCTTTAGTGAAGCTGCTGAAGATAAACAAGGCGCCCACCAAAAGGCGACAGATGGTCAACGCGCCAGGGCTGTATCTTTTACTAAACACTAAAGAAACCAAAAGGTTAAGCAACAGGATGGCAAGAAACCAGAAATGGTACTCGGGCAGAAAATAGATACCTACTGCCGAGGCCAAAGCCACGATGATGCTGATCCATGGCATAGCGTTTGTTTTTTTCTTCATGGTCGTGAGATTTGGCGGGGTTTATTCGTTCAACAGAATCAGCGCAAACACCGCATAGTTGATCATATCGTAATAGTTGGCGTCAAGGCCCTCAGAAACAAGAGTCTTGCCGTTATGGTCCTCGATGGACTTGGTACGCAGCACCTTGCTCATGATGAGGTCGGTGATGGAGCTGACACGCATGTCGCGCCAGGCTTCATCGTAGTCGTGGTTCTTTCGTGTCATCAACTCGTAGGCTTCGTTGGTGACCTTGTCGTATAAGGCCGTAGCTTCCTCGGCACTCAAGTCGGGCTGGTCGACCACGCCGAGTTGGAGTTGGATGATGCCCATTGCCGCATAATTGACGATGCCGATGAACTCAGGCTCGATGCCTTCGTCGACCAGACGTTCTGTTGCCGTCTGCAGCGTCCTGATCCTCTTAACCTTTATAAAGATTTGATCCGTTATGGATGGCGTGCGCAAAATGCGCCAAGCCGGGCCGTAGTCCTTCATCTTGTCGACAAACAGCTTGCGGCATTGCGCCAATACGCTATGAAATTGGGCTTTTGTGTCTTTCTTTTGCATGATATGTATGGTTACTTAGTATAATTATTTGGCTTGACCATATATGTAGTACGTGAAGCCATAAGGGGTTTGATAGGCAAGAGTTCTGCTGCTCGTCACATGGATGAGATGGTACCCACCATTATAATAAGTACCAATGACATCGTTATAAGTGGCACTAGTGAGATTCACGTCCACATTGTTGTATACATCGGCAGTAATGGCATTTTCAGCAAACATAGCAATCTTTTCACTTTCGTAGATAACCTCGTCCCAAATACTGCTATCGAAGATGTAGAGGGTGGCACCTTCCATGGGTTTGATTTGAGCGAAGGGGTACTTGGCATTTTGGTACCAGTAAAGGCCATATTCTTCAAGACCATATTGGATGTTGCCTTGACGATACCACTCAAAATCAACCACGGTCAAAGGTTGTTCAGCCATGTTGAGGTTAAGGTTCACGGTGGCACTGTTCAACTGGCCATCAACGTCGGTCACATTAGCAATAAATGTGACTTTGCCAATCAATTCTCTGAGTTCGAATCTAATATCTTGGTCGAACACGAATTCAGTGCCGTTGATGTTAAGGAGATCTTCATAGGTATCCAATTCATTGTTTTCCAAATCGTAAAGCTTAGTAACAATATTAAACTCGGACAGCTCTTTTAGGGTTTGGCTGTTGGAAGCACAACGAAAACCGAGGGTGTAATCTTGATTAAGATCAATGGTTTGGCCATCATACACATGGTTGCCGCCCGTCACAACGGCAATTGATGGTTCAGGATTTATAATTTGCGGGGTGGTAAAAAACTTGTCATCACCATAATAACATTCTAAACCACGTATAGCATAGGCTCGAACATGGTAAGTCGTTCCTGGTTCAAGATCTGTTATTGTGCATACAAAAGGTTCCGCCCAATTTGTGGTTGAAAAATGGAAATCTTCTACCGTAGGATTATCACTCGTACGCCAGCACAAACCTAGCTCATCAATTGCACCCCCGGAAGACACAACAACATCGCCGCCACAAACAGCTGTCGTAGCCGTGACATCCTGTGGCGTAAAGGTAGTAACTCTTACATCGATTGACTCAGTGGTAAAGCTCTTTTCTTCCCCATAATAGCATATCAATCCACGCAAAGCATATGCTCGAATATAATACTTAGTATCTGGTTCTAACATCGTTAGGGTGCAGACAAAAGGTGCATTCCAATCGGTTGTTGACAAACGGGATTCTTCCAAAGTAGGGTTGCTGCTCGTACTCCAACATACTCCTATTTCACTAAGCGTAAGTCCTTGCGTCACAATTACATCACCACCACACACGGCTGTAGAGGCAGTGATATCCTGCGGCGTGTAAGTAGTCACACGTACTTCTTCAGTAATAGTGTTGTCACCTCCGTTGTCATTGTTGTTGCCATTATTCTCAGGCTTTTCTTTCTTGCAGCCCGTTCCAATAGCAATTACTACTGACAGCAACACCATTGCCATTGTTTTCCAAGTTACACTCATAACTGTTATCAATAATTTGAGGAGCAAAATTAAAAATAATCTCCCACATTTCGGCCAAAACATAGAATTTTCTACTTTTGCAAAAAATAGCCAAATGTTCAAGCTTACTTCAAGAAAGAAGAATTATATTTTCGACCGCCCCGCCATCATGGGCATCCTCAACGTGACGCCCGACTCGTTTTCCGACGGAGGCCGTTATGACGAGATGGACAAGGCCTTGCTTCATTGCGAGCAGATGCTTGCCGAAGGCGCTGATATTATTGACATCGGAGGCTGCTCCACACGGCCCAACAACGCCATCGCCACCGAAAACGAAGAAATGCAACGTGTCGTCCCCATTATGAAGGCCATAAGAAAAGCCTTTCCCGAGGCTTTGGTTTCCATCGACACCTTCAGGAAAAACATTGCGGAGGCCTGCATCGAGGAAGGAGCGGACATCATCAACGACATCTCGGGCGGACTATTTGACGTGGAGATGCTGCCTTACATTGGCGAGAACCATATCCCCTACGTGATGATGCATTGCGTCGGCACGCCCGCGACTATGCACCAATATACCCTAGTTGGTGACATCCATCAGACCGTGATGGACTTCTTCGCCCAACAACACAAGACCTTGGAAGCCTATGGTGACCAGCAGATCATCCTTGACCCAGGGATAGGTTTTGGGAAAAGTCTGGAAGCCAACTATCAGCTGCTAAACGATTTGGAGCGCTATCGTTATAACAACCTGCCCATCCTCATCGGCATTTCCAGGAAGTCGCTGATCTTTAAAGTGCTAGGCACCACGCCACAAGGCGCAGAGAACGGCACCACTGTGTTGAACACCATCGCCTTGCTCAACGGAGCCGACATCCTGCGCGTCCACGACGTGAAAAACGCGCGCGAGGCCATAGAATTAGTCGGCACTTTTCATCAAAGTATCGGAAAAACCTTGTAATTTTGCGACAAATTAGGAGTCATGATTAATCTCTTCATACAATTCAGCGTTTTCGACTGCATCGACATCATCCTTGTGGCTGCCTTGTTCTTCGGCCTTTACCGCCTGTTGAAAGGCACCTCGGCCATGAGCATCTTCATCGGCATCGTGGCCATCTTTCTCATCTGGCAAGTGGTCAAGTACTTGCAAATGGAAATGCTGACTGCCATCCTCGGCGCCTTTGTGAGCGTGGGCTTCATTGCGCTCATCATTATTTTTCAGCCTGAGATACGGCGTTTCTTGTTCACCATCGGCGCCCAAGCCCAAGAAGGAAAGTTGTCAAGGAAGTTCAAGTTCCTGAAAGTCAGGAGCAACATCGACTTGGATGTGGATTCGGTCACCAAGGCCTGCCTCAATATGTCGAACATCAAACAAGGCGCTCTCATCTTGCTGACACGCAAAAACAACTTGGATGACATCGTCTCGACGGGTGTGGTAGTCAATGCGGACATCAGCCACTCGCTGATTGAGAACATTTTCTTCAAGAACAGCCCGTTACATGATGGTGCCATGGTCATCCGGCATAACCGCATCACGGCGGCCCGTTGCATCCTCCCTGTATCCAATAAGACCAACATCCCCGGTCACTACGGTCTGCGCCATCGCGCCGCCATCGGTGTCACCGAAGTCAACGATTGCATCGCATTGGTCGTATCGGAAGAAACGGGAACTATCAGCATGGTTTCAGGCGGAGAAATCCAAACCGCAAAAGCATCCGAATTGAAAGAAATGATCGAAAAAGAGTTAAAAGTTTAGCCTTCTAAAACAACTCTAAACTTTAAACTCTAAACTATACAACTGACTCTCAACTCTAAACTATTCAACTTCCACAAACCCCTCTTCCTCTTCAGCATAACGCAGCTGCTTCTTATAAGGGTCATAGCGCAGCAACATCTGATAGGAATAGCCTCTTTTCTTCAGCTCGTCACCTACATAACTGTTCATCATGTAGTCATAGGTATAGCCAGCATAGAGCTTACCTAAATACACGGAATAGTTATAGACGTCCTTTAGCTCAAGTGTGTCAATGGTATAGCTATAGTCTATCTTATTGGTCCAGAATGAATAATCCGTCTTGGAGTCGAAGCCATCTATGAGGTTGTGTTCACAAAACTGCACAGGTTTCCAGTCGCCATCGTTGATCTCAAACCACGCGGCCACATTGACCGTATTCAGAGGATGCTTGTAACTGTATTCGTATGTGTCACTAAAAAGATAGTCCTCATATTCAGTGATACGGCCAGAGATTTCCATACGCGAGAGCATCACCAGCCAATGCGTCGAGTCGACAGGGACATGATCAATGTCGGCGGGCACATAGACCTCCACGCCATAACGTCCCATCTCCTTGGCATAGGCATTGTACATCACATCCAAGAACAAATCCTGGCTGAAGCCATTCAGCACCTCGGTCTGCCTGCCATATTGGGTATTGTATTCTGCCTTCACAACAGCCTGTTCAGGGAAATAGACGGCAGCCTGGATGCTGTTTCGCTCGGCCATATATTTCTTGGCCAACTTCAATTCCGTCTGGCAGCCCGAAAGCGTGATAACCAACAGCAATGCTATGTATATCAGCCTCTTCATTCCAAATCATTTCCAAATAAGTCCATCTGCACGCCGTCGCCTTGAGGTCTCACAATTTCCATGGGCACATCAGCGGGATTAACCACTTTCTTTTCCTCGTTTTCGGGTTCTTCAGCTGCATCGGTATCATTCGACCCTTCTGCAGAATCAGGAGCCTCAGTTTCTTCCTCACTCGGCTCGGGTTGATAAGGCTCCAAGAAATTGAAACTGTCAATCTCTCTAGTCGACAAGCGTTTTCCTTTGGCCTTGTAGCTCTTGACGCCAATAAACTCCTCCACATTGACCTCGTCGTCGGGGAAGCTGTTGCCTGCCTCGCTCACCTTGTAACTTAGCAACAGGCGTGGCAGGTCATCGGTACTCATGCCCAAATACTTTGCCTCTGGATGTTCGCCGATGAAAGAGACTCGGCTGTTCAGTTTGGTCTCGGCCTCGATGGTGAAACGCTTCAAATAATGCTTCTGTGTCTCGCCTTCGATGTAGATGACGGAAAACACCTCGTCGGGGTCGAACTTTCGAATTTCCACCATGTCATCATCAAAGTGAGTGTTGAGATCGAAACCCGAAATCTTGAACTCACCGTTGCTGAAGATTTGCAGGATCTTGTCATCACCCTCGAAGGCACCAAGATGTTGTCCACGTTTGTCGGCGTTGAGACGGCGCACGGTGTCATCATACCAGATGTCACGAGCATTAAGTGTGGAAACGCCTTCCCCTCCCTTCTTCACTTCCTTGACCTCGTACTTGGTGAGCAGGTTGCCCCTCGCGTCACGACCCTTCACGGCCAATTCGGCGAAGTCATAGTCGACGGTCTTCTGTTTCTTGTTGAACAGCACCAGCGTCACCTTGATGATTTCAGCCTCGCCATTAGGATTCGGCGAGAAATAACGCACTTTGGAGCCTGGCTTGCCCTGCGTAAGGTCGTATTCCTTGTCGCGGGTGATGCCTTTCACGGCAAAGCGCTTCACATAGTGCGGTGCACCGTTCTTGCCATCGCGATAGACGACATTATAGGTAGTGCGGTCGTCGTTCTTACGGAACACAGCGACGTGGATGACCTTCTGGCCCACAAAGAGTTTCGGCTGCAATTTCACCACCGAATACTTGCCATCTTCATGGAAGACGATGATGTCGTCAATGTCGGAGCAGTCGCTCACATATTCGTAGGCTTCCTTGTTTTTCTCACGTTTCAGGCCTTCGCCTGTGCAGACGAAGCCCTCGTCCTTGTTGACATACAATTTCTCATTGTTGGCAGCCACGGCCACAGCCGAGATATTGTCGAAATTGCGGATTTCGGTCTTGCGCTCGCGACCTTCGCCATATTTCTCCTTGATATGCAAGAAATAGTCGATGGTGTAGTCCACGATGTGGTCGAGGTTGTACTTGGCCTCTTCCATCTTCTTCTCGATGTCAGCCAATTGTTCATCGGCTTTCTTGATGTCGAATCTCGAAATCTTGCGGACAGGCTTCTCGCACAGTTTCTCCACGTCTTCACGAGTTACCTCGCGTTTCAACAGCTTGCGGTACTTGTCGAAACGACGTTCGATGCCCGTGTACATCTCGTCCCAATCCTTATATTCCTTGTTTTCCAGCTCCTTGTAAATGCCCTTCTCAAAGAAGATCTTCTCCAACGAAATCCAATGCCAGCTGTTCTCAAGTTCTTCGATGAGGATACGCAGTTCCCAACTGAGCAGTTCCATCGTACGGTCAGTGCTGAGTTTCAGGATTTCGCTCACGCCCATGAATGCCGGATGGTCGTTGACGATGACACATGCATTAGGCGATATAGACACCTCACAATCGGTGAAGGCATAAAGCGCGTCGATGGTCTGGTCGGGCGAAACGCCAGGATTCAAGTAGATAACGATTTCGCACTGCTCGGCGGTGTTATCGTCGATTTTCTTGATCTTGATCTTGCCCTTGTCGTTGCACTTCACGATGCTCTCAATGAGACTGCCCGTGGTGGTGCCGTATGGGATCTCGCTGATGACCAGCGTCTTCTTGTCAGGTTGGCTGATTTTCGCACGGATGCGCACCTTGCCGCCACGCAGGCCATCGTTGTAGTTGGTCACGTCCATCATGCCGCCCGTCGGGAAGTCGGGGTAGAGCGTGAATGGCTCGTCGCGCAAATAAGCGATGGAGGCATCAATGAGCTCATTGAAATTATGCGGCAGGAACTTGGAGGCCAGACCCACGGCGATGCCTTCGGTGCCTTGTGCCAGCAGCAGCGGGAACTTCACCGGCAACGAGATAGGCTCAGCGTTGCGGTTGTCGTATGAACGGGTCCAGTCTGTGGTCTTATGGTTGAAAACGACCTCTTTGGCGAACTTCGAGAGGCGCGCCTCGATATAACGCGGGGCAGCGGCATCGTCGCCAGTGAGGATGTTACCGAAATTACCTTGCGTGTCGATGAGCAGGTCTTTTTGGGCAAGTTGCACGAGGGCATCACCGATGGAGGCATCGCCGTGCGGGTGGTATTTCATCGTGTTACCCACAATGTTGGCCACCTTGTTGAAACGTCCGTCGTCAAGTTCGTCCATAGAATGCAGGATGCGACGCTGCACAGGCTTTAGGCCGTCCTCGATGGCGGGCACGGCACGTTCGAGGATGACATAAGAGGCATAGTCGAGAAACCAGTTCTCGAACATTCCCTTCAGCGGTATGACATGGTATTCATCCTCTTGCTCTTGAGCCTGAGCATCTTCCACGCCCTCTATAGGCTCATCCATCGGCTGCTCGTCCAAGGGTTCGTTTTCCGTCTTGTCTTCGATATCCATAAGATTTTTCTAATGGGTGCAAAGGTAAGAAAAAAATCACTTCCAAAAACGCAGCACTAAAATTTCTCCCAGTAATGCCAGCAAAGCAATAAGTGCGAACCATTTCCACAGCGAGGATTGGTGCACCATGGCCTCAACGAGATCGGCGGTTGCAAAATCGGAGGTATCGAAAACGGCGGCCACGTTGAGTCCAGCTTTCTTGAACTGCGGCTCAATGTCGTCACGATCGGCAAAGACCATCTTCGACTCCACACGGCTCTCGTTCCAGGCCATGACACGATTTATGGTGTCATTCACCAGCAGGTTGTAGAATCCTGCTGCCGGCAGGTTATCGTTCAGATAGAGATACACCTTACCGTTGCGCACCTCGGAAGCAGGCATCATTTCAAAGCTGCGGTCTTCGTTGGCAAAGAGGAACTGACGGTCACCTTCAAGTCTCATATCGTTCAGCACCAACATCTTATCCTTTCCAATGGTATAGGACAAACGCCCCATTTTGCCGCCCATAAAGGCCGCTTTGACCATCGTCGGAACGAAAATGGCATTGTCAGCCAAGTCACTCCATTGGGAACTGAGCGCCGTGGCCATCACGAAGGTCTGCCCCTTCCCCACTGTCTCCGACAGCAACAGCGGATCGCTATTTTTCAACGTCAGCAAAGGCGTGGGAATGCCATTGGAACGCAGACGGATATGACGTTTCACCTTGGGCAAATCGGGATGCTGCGGCATGTCGAGGATCATATCGCTGAAGAAGGCATGCTGCATGGCCAGGTCCTCCACCGCCGTGCTGTTGGTGTCAGCCTCAACCAAAGTCAGCCCCAACCTTTGATACAGATAGCCATTGCTCTTCGGGTCGTCAACCGACGGAAACACCATCAAGCTGGCACCTTCGGAGACGGCATCCAATAAAGTCTGCTGCAAGGTTTCGTTCAGCTTCGCCGTCTCGTTGACAATGAGCAACTGCGCCTGGGCAATCGCACCCAAATCGAAACGAGATGGCTCCATCAAGATATAACGGAACTGCTCGTCGTCTTCGAATATTAAAGCGCAGTTGGATTTTTCTGTACCCAACTCCACCACCGAGAGGCTGGGCTTTACGCTCAGCACAAAGTTGTAGTTGTCGTCAAAGATAATAGGATGGTCCATCAGCGAGACACTGCATTTCTGCTCGCCGTTGCGCTCCACCACGAACTGCATGGTAAGCTCCGCCGTGCCGTTTTTCTCCAAGTCGACGGTTGTGGAAGCCGCCATATTGCCATTCATCGTGAAGTTGACAGGTAAACCCTTTACTTCCTTGTCGCCTTGGTTGACGACGCGCACCATCAGATCGTTGGTCAGGCCGGTCTGAACGATTGGCGACGCCAGCCACACCGAGTCGATGTAAAGGTTGGTTTTGAACTCAGGCATCATCGGGACGACGATCACCTGCATCGTCGTGTCGGCCTTAGCCGCCGTCAAGTCGAAGGTGTTCGTCTGGAAATCGGAATACACGAACAAGGTCGAAGTCTCAAAGCCATGCTGTTTGCCCAGCATCTCGAAACGGTCAATGACCTCTCCCATGGAAGCGGGAGCGCCATCGGGGTTCATGCAATCAAGCTGGTCTAGCATCTCCTCCTGATTCATCGGGTATTCATTCTGGATCTCGAAGCTGTTGGT
Source organism: uncultured Bacteroidales bacterium (assembly GCA_905234645.1). Lineage (GTDB taxonomy): Bacteria > Bacteroidota > Bacteroidia > Bacteroidales > F082 > Limimorpha. The sequence goes on from CAJOIS010000015.1 coordinate 46,819, forward strand.
CATCAGCAGGTAACGGCTCGACGGACTGAGTTGGTGCACCAAGTCGCGCGCCGACTGACGTGCATCTTCAAGCATGGTCGTCCGCTGCGACTGTCCTTTCATGCTCATCGAGTTATCGATATAGATGCCGATGAGGTTACTCTCCGTATTGACATTCAGCTGTTTCTCGGGTTTGTATGGGAAAGCAAAAGCCAGCACCAAAGCCGCGATGAAGAGACAGCGTAACAAAAGGGTGACCAGATATTTCAGTTTCCTAGTCTTGGCGTTTTCCTGCTGTATGCTCCGCAACATGGCGGTGTTGCTGAAATACACCAGCTTATGCCGCCTGAAATTAAACAGGTGGATGAGGATTGGAATTGCCAAGGCAAGCAACCCCCACAACATGGATGGATACAAGAACTGCATGGTTTAATCTTGTTGAATCATCAGCGATTCCTTTAGAAGCCGAAGAACTGTCTGCCATTGCCACGACGACGATAGCGGTCATGAGAGAATGTTCGGCAAGCATCATCCTCACGGGCTTTCAGCGGGATGCCGATACTAAGACACACCTCTATGCCTTGCGGCAAACGTCTTCCCGTAAGATTGTATGCATTCACATTGACAGCCATAGCTGTTTCTTCTCTTTCTGGTCTCGTATAAGTGTCGAGGAGGCCCTGATGATAGGTGGCGCTGAGTTTCAACAACATATCACAACCGCCGATGGTCACCAAGCTACGAACGCCTAAACCAGCAAAAGCACCAGCGTGAAATTTGCCGAAGTTGGCATCGCCCACATAGATGGTCGTGTCAAGAGAAGCAGGATCCGTTCTATCCATATGAATCGTACCGCCAAGACGCATCCCTGCCTCAGCACCGAGCGTGGCATAAGGCTGCAGATAAGGCTTAATAGGGATACGGAACTCTAAAGGCAGGCGAAAATCAACAAACGAGACTGCAAGGTTATAATGCACCTGCATGCCGGAAATATGCTCGTAGGTAATGTCTGTGCCACGCTGCACATAATCAAACTCAGGAACAACGGCCACAATGCTACCCAGGGGGATGTCGACAAACACGCCTCCCGTCGGCTTAAACTGAAGCGCTTGGGGAAGGCTGCTCACATAAGTGTTGTTGAGATACATCATCCTAGGCAAAATAACGCCTCCCTTGACGCCAATAGAAATCGCATCATCGGTCTGGGCCATGGCACCCATACCGAACAAAACCAAAAAAGATGCTATCAATATGCTTTTCTTCATGACTCAAAACAAAATTTACATCTACATTACCATTCAAAATTCTCGGCCAAACCGTTACCATCACGATAGACGAAGAACGACCCAGGCGAATACTGGCCCAAAACGCCTTGTGAATTGTCTTCTGCTTCCATGATAACAGAAGCAATCTTGAAATTGGAAAGGCCATTTGAGCTGGTAGTACCTTTCATGATGATGCCACGCTTTACCCTCACATGGAACGACTGTTCACCAAAGGGCACATCGTATGATTTATCCTCTACGAAATACACGGTAAAGTCCTCATTGTGACCCATGACGAAAACCGTATCTGTCAATTGTTCAGTGGCTTCATTCAGATCCATGGTGACCACACCGTTGTGCTGTTCCGAGAACTTCAGATAAACATTGGGTTCGATGACAGTCAATGGCCAGCCCTCCACATTTGTGCTGACACGCTGTTTGGGGTCAACCACATAGGAGCCTTCGATCTTTGGAGGAACAGGACCTTCTGGGATGGATCCAAAAACACCGTCGAAGACAGGCTTCAAAGTGTCGGGGATCACAGTCAGGATGTCATCAATATAAAGCTCCTCTCCAATCAACACGATGGTAGTGTCATCGTTCTTTGTACAAGATGACAGGAGAAAAGCCCCCAATAGGACAAGGACAACAAGCCTGATTCTTCGTTTGTCTTTCATTTTTCTATCTTTCTTATCTACTAATTATCACCTTTTTAGATACCGCGCCTTCCTTACCTGTTATTACAAACAAATAGACACCATCGGCACGGTCATGCATATCATATTGAATTGAACCGTCCAGCAGTTCGCTGTAACATGAAAAAGCATCGACAAGGTTACCCTTCATGTCATACACCCTCACACCCACTTTGCCCGAGAGCTTTTTAAGATAGAGCCTCATGATGCCATTATTGGGATTGGGGGACACCGAAAAGTCAGCATGATTTTCATGCTGTTCATCCACCCCATAAAACGAGCATACCAACCAATACTTCCGCTCAACACCGTCTTGAGGAGCGCAACGATTGAAAGCGTATGCTTTCAACCAAACGGTATCACTCACATGATCCAACACATAGACCTTGCAGCATTTCGCTTTATCTCCATATGGCTCTAGTATCCATTGCACAGGCCCTTCAATGCTCCATGTGACAGTATCCCAAATGCATAAAGGATTGTTGTCCCATAAATGGAAATCGTATGCGTTTATTTGGAACTCCGTGGCAGTCACCACCCAATGCGGAGCGGTGTTGTCGGGGTCGACAGGCATGATTGCAGTGGGGTCAGGAGTATAGTCGAAATGAACGTTCATCGTGACAACACTGTCACAGCCAGCTTGGTTGAGATAAGTCCTATGGAAAGTGCCCGATGCAGAATAATAGAGATCATCATGATCGGTGCTGATAATCTCGTGCCCTTTAGGATCCCAGAAATACTCGTCACAGTTTTCGTCGTCGGAGACAGTGAACTCGCTTTGTTCAACAGGGTTAAGACTGAGGTCAAGTCTGATGACGCTGTCGCAGCCATGCTCGGAATGCAATGTGTAGGTATGGATCCCCGCGGTGCTGAGCTGCTGGCCAAAGAAAGGATAGGTATCACCCTCACAGATATTGTCTGCAATGTTGGTCTCGTAGATCGGCCAAACTCCCAGATCCAAGACGATGGTACTGTCGCAGCCGTGGCTGGACTGCAGGGTTTGAGAATGGATGCCTTCGTCACTAAGTTCCTGTCCAAAGAACTGATAGGCGTCACCTTCGCAGATATTTGCCGTAAGGTAAGACTCATAAACAGGCCACACCATCAGATTCAAGACTATGGTACTATCGCAGCCATGACTGGACTGCAAGGTGTGAGCATGGATGCCTGTATTGCTGAGTTGTTGGCCGAAGAATGAAAAGGTATCGCCTTCACAGATATTATCAGTGATATTGGTCTCATATGTTGGCCAGAAGCCCAAGTCTAGGATGATGGTGCTGTCGCATCCATTAATGGATGACATGGTATGGGTATAAATGCCGGCATCACTAAGCTGCTGTCCGAAGAAAGAATAGGTTTCGCCTTCACAAATGTTGTCAGCAGTGTTGGTCTCGTATGTTGGCCAAATCCCCAAATGCAGGACGATAAGGCTGTCAAAACCATGCTCGGACTGAAATGCTTGGGTGTACACTCCAGCGGTGCTAAGCTGCTGGCCGAAGAAAGAATAAGTGTCGCCTTCGCAAATGTTGGCTGTGATGTTGGTTGCATAGGACGGCCAGACGCCCAAGCTCAGGATGATAGTGCTGTCGCAGCCATGAACGGTTTGCAACGTATGAGTATAGATACCAGTGGTATCAAGTTGCTGACCAAAGAACAGATACGTGTCACCTTCGCAAATATCAGCAACGATGTTGGTTTCATAGGTCGGCCAAACACCCAAGTTCAAAATGAAGACGCTGTCGCAGCCGTGCTCCGTTTGCAAGGTATGGTCATAGACACCCGGGGTGGTGAGTTGTTGACCAAAGAAGAGATAAGTGCTGCCTTCGCAGAAGTTGTCAGTGATGCTAGTCTCGTATGTCAGCCAGTTGTCCAAATGCAGATGTATGGTACTGTCGCACCCGTATTGTGTATGAAGTGTATGGTCATACACTCCTGGAACGTGCAAATTATCGTCGAAGAATTGATAAGTGTCGTTTTCGCAAATAGTTTGGAAGATGTCTGTTTCCACATTGGGATGAACCGTAATGGTCACTCTGACAGCCACCGTGGTTAGTCCGTCACTGATGAGGCAAGTGTAGGTGGTAGTACCAACGGCAGGCGTGGCCACGGGATCCATTGCCGATGCATCGCTAAGCGTATTGGAAGGTGTCCAGCTGAAGGAGTAGTCGCCCACACCGCCCGAAGGAATGGCATGAAGTGTGGTGGATGCGCCTTCACAAAGCTCTGTATCATCAGCAGTTGCCGTAGCGGTCAACGATTCCACCGAAACCGTGCACTGCGGAGCGCCAACCTCGACCAGTTCACAGAAGGAAATGTCATCAAGTCCGAAGTCGTTGCCGCTACCCACCGTATTTTGGTTCAAGATGGTAATGGTAGCAGACGTGGAGGTGCCGCTATACCAAAGCTCGTAAAACTGCTCCCAGACATAAGTTTGTGGTGGAGCCGAAAAGACTTCGCCAATCTGTACGCCATTGATGCTGAACTGGAGCAAAGCCACCTCGCTAGCTTGTCCTGCCAGCGTGCAAACCCAAGTCGAAAAAGCATAGTAGGAATTCGGTTCGACCGTAATTTGCTCTGTCCAGACATTGGTTCTCGGCATCGTTGAGCCATTGACAATCATAAAATTGCCCGTCCCACCATGTCCCAACCCATGAAAACTCTCATGGTGCAGGCTGGCATCGTAATCCACATAATAGGTGCCTTCGCCCCACAGGTTGGAATTATACTGATAAGCGGAATTAAAGCCTACGTTGCCTTGGCTGAAATCGCCATTGACGACATTCTCGGCACCTGGTGCGTAGCCATGGCAAGTATAGGTGGTTGTCACCATTGGAGACGCCACCGTGACAGGCCCATCGGTAGTCGACAGTCCCGTAGCCGGAGACCATTGGTAATACATAGCTCCAGAAGCCGTAAGTGTAACCGACTCCCCCGGTTCAATAACCGCAGAAGGTGGCGTTATTACCACAGGCTGAGCCATACACAACATCGGCAGCCATAATAGCAACAACGACAGAAAAACCCTATTTCTTTTACGGCATCCCATTAGACCGCAAAATTATGAAATAATACAATCGCTTCCGTTCTTTTAACCAAATTATTTGACCCAATTATCGATACAGGGTCACACGCTTCATAGCCACGCCATTATGCGTTTTGATTTCAAGCAAATATACCGAAGGCATATAATTGTGAAGATTCAGTATAACACTATCCTTGCGGTCACAATCCCTCGTTTCAAGCACCTGACCCAAGACATCAATCAAACGAATGCTTTCTATGCCTTCGGCCTCAACAGTTAGCGTCCCCTTGGTAGGATTCGGATACACATTCACTTCCTGGCTTTCCTGTTCATCTACATCATAATAACCAGCGTTAATCTCAAAGACACGTTCCATCTCGCCACAATCCTCGGCATAGAAACTGGCCTTCAGCAATGCCGAGCCCGGTGTCGTCACGAGGATTCGGCAATGGCCGTTGGCTGCCTCCAAAATCCGCCATTCTGAATTGGTCAAAGACCAAGAGACATCGCCTTCCACGCCCTCTGTGTCCATCTCATATTGATAGATGCCGCTGACCAAGTTGGAGGCCACAAATACCGATGGGCTACCATGAATCCATCCGATAGATTCAGAGTCTTTGATTTCAACTCTGAGCTGCACTATAGAATCACAACCCGCTTGGGTCAGCAATGCTTCCAAATCAATGTACACCTCACCTGGCTCATCGTAAACCACCCCGTTATACTCGTATGAATTGCAGGCCATGACATCCAGTGTCGTCACCACCGCTCCACTCAATGAAACATGCAACAACACCGTGCTGTCACAGCCCTGCGTTGTATGGAAGAGGTGGCTATACGTCATCCCGTCGGTATTGCAATAATGTTCATACCACCGGAAAGGTTCACACGACAACGTGTCGATATCAGTTTGCAACTGCTCCGAAAGGCTGAAGTGGACTGTCACAATACTATCGCAGCCATAAATCGACTGGAAGGTATGCTGATAATCGCCTTCTTCCTCACAGAAATGCTCCTGCCACCAGATAGGATTACATGCCATAATGCTAGTGTCAGTAGCCACTGGAGCGATGACGTGCAACTGATAGGTCACAACGCTGTCGCAACGGGTCCCGACCGTCAGCAAAGAATCATAAAGGACCGCATCGGCATAATACGGGACGCCATGCCATACAAAACCACTGCACTCGGTCATCTCTCCCCCATCCACTATGACTTCATGTCCCACAGTGAGGTTGAGGAAATACCACGTGTCGCAATCGTCTTCGTCTACAGCAACCACAAAGACCGAATCTCTGACGCTCTCGGTATAGACATGGTCGGGATTCATATCCCAAACGTATGACTCACATGCGGTTTTATCGTAGGTGTAGCTGGAAAAATCACCAAAATCAAGGTGCAATTCCACTACACTGTCACACTGAGCTTGGTTGCTGAGTGTCACCGTCGAATACTGGGTTTGGTCAGAATGGTAGAAAGTCATCCCATTCCATACCAACGACTCATGACATGAGGTAATGGATTCCGTGACATGATCGCTGTGGCTGATTTCGATAGGTTGATGGACTACACGGAAACAAGGATCATAATACTCGTAATCAATCACTTGGCTTTCCGCAACCACACTTCCCGATTCAAGGGTGTAGGAGTCGCATGCTTGGATGGGCTCCAGCCACTCCTCCGTTTCCGCCATCACTGTTATCAATACGGGGCCGACGATGTATTCACCACAAGAATTATGGGCCATAAAGCGCAACCAGTTGCCATCATAGCTCAGCTGCATAGGCAATGTCGGTGAAATGGCGGTGAAAGTGCCATTCGGTGACGACGACATCTGCCATTGGGCTACGCGGTCATTCTCGTTCTCATTGTTCCAAGTCACGTCGACATCGGGCAAATCAAGGATTTGGCCTTCACACACCTGCATAGAGGAAAGTTGCATATTGGCCACTGGGATAGCGTCTACATGGAAAGGCACCACATTGCTAACCGCCTCTCCACATTCATTGACGGCCACAAAACGGAGATAATAGGTTCCAAATTCAAGGTTGCTCGTCAATGGGTCGAATTCGGTAAAATGTCCATTGGCAGAGGTAGCATATTCCCATCTCTGGGTGCCGCCAACGATATGGTTCATTTCGACTTGGGGCGTAATAACCGCCAACGGATTGCCCGCACAAATTGTTGGTGGCACCTGCACATCATTCAAGATGCTAGGAGCATGGTTGATGGTCAAGTCCAAGGTGAAGGTACTGTCGCAGACCTGGGGATTGTTGCTTATGATGAGCGTGTCGTACACATTGCTTTCATAATATGTCCTACGGGTCTTGGACCAGTAATATGAATCGCACGACTCCTGATACTGCACAGGAGCATAATACGCCTCACCCAAGGTGAAATGCCACGACACCCGAACGGTGCATCCATTTGGCGTGATGGAATCGACAGAATAGTTTCCATTATGGTTGCACAACGTGCCATGATGATAAATCACATCGCATGCCGTAATCTCACCTTCATCAACTGGATCGGTGGAATAGACCGTCAACTGCACGTTATTGGGCGAATAGGCCATACCACAATCATTGATGGCTTTGTAACGGATATTACAGCCATTATAACTTAGCGGGACATTATTATTGTTCAACGTCTGCCACTGGCCATTGATCTGAATCTCCCAACGACCTGTACCCTGATTGGCATGACGCCAAATAACTTGCGGCGTGGTCAGGTTGAACGACTCTCCAGCACAGATGCCCACTGGAGCCGTTATTTCTCCCACCAATGGCTCGTCGTTCACGGTAACCGCCATATTTATACCATAGGTCACTCCACAACTGTTTTCAGCGAAATAACGTATCTGACACCCATTGTACTCATATGGGATGTTGTTATTGTTCAAAGCTTGCCAACTGCCATTGACCTGGATTTGCCAGCCTTGGTCCGTTATCGCTGCGCCGTTGTTTTGGATGTCAGGTGTCGCAAGGGAGAAACTATTGCCGGCACAAATGGCTGCAGGTGCTGCAACAGCAGCAACTCCAGGGACATCGTTGACATGTATTTGGACTGCATTACTGACATCCGAATCACACTCGTTGCTCACCTTGTAGCGGATGTACCAGTTGTTATAATCCATTGAAACGTTGTGGATGTCAAAACACTGATAGGAGCCGTCCTGCGTCTGACAAGCCTCCCACTCTCCCATGCCTTCTCCATTGAAGCTCGGAATTGCGACCTCCAAGTCGCTACCTGCACATATGGCATCGGGGGCTTGTAGGGTACCTGTCACTTCAGGGAGGGCAATCACCTCCAGTTGTCGCACAGGGGCGCTATAGGCCGTACCGCAGCTACCCTCCACCATATAACAGATGTACCATCCATTATTAGACAATGAAATATTATTCAAATCAATGGGTGTATAGTCACCTGTCGGCGTTGGCGATGCCACCCAGCCTTCATGGAGAATTTGGGGACCATTGGCCGAATATGTCGGAGGTGTAATATTGAGATTGTTCCCTTCACAGACGGGCTGAAGCTGAGGCGTCTGACCTGAGAAAGCCGGCATGTCGGACACCGTGATTTGCACGGCATTGCTGACATCGTTGCCGCAGCTGTTACTCACCTTGTAGCGCAGATACCAGTTGTTGTAACTGAATGGCACATTCTGAATGTTAAAGGATTGATAGGTTCCAGATTGGGTTTGGCATATCTCCCACGTTCCTGTTCCATCACCCTCATAGCCAGGTACCGTCACGGTCAAGTCATCGCCCGCGCAGATGGCAGACGGAGTTTCCAATGTCCCAGTAATATCAGGTGCTGTGCCTACCACCAATTGACGAACTGGGGAGCTATAAATCGACCCGCAACTCCCTTCAACCATGTAGCAAAGATACCATCCGTTATAGGAGCCAGAAATATTATTCAAATTAATGGCGGTATACTCTCCCAGCTCCATTGGAGAAGCCACCCAGCCTTGACTCAATATCTGCGAGCCATTGGCTGAGAAGGTCGGCGGTGTAAGGTTAAGGCTACCTCCCGCACAAATCGGCTGTACTTGAGGCGTTTGTCCCGAGAAGCTGGGGCCGTTGACTACCGTAACTTGTACAACATTGCTGGTAACCGTTCCACAACTGTTGGTGGCGAAATAGCGAATTGGATGCCCGTTGTACTCATACGGGATATTGTTATTGTTCAAAGTCTGCCAACTGCCGTTGATCTGGATTTGCCAGCCTTGGTTCGTTATCGTCGCACCATTGTCTTGGATGTTAGGCTCCGTGAGGGAGAAGCTGCCCCCGGCGCAAATGGATGCAGGAGCGGAAATGGAAGATAGCACAGGGGCGTCATAGACATGGATTTGCACGGCATTGCTGACATCACTACCACAGCTGTTGCTCACCTTGTAGCGTAGGTACCAGTTGTTGTAACTGGTCGAAACATTATGGATGTCGAAAGGCTGATAGGTACCGTTCTGCGTTTGGCAGGCCTCCCATCCTCCCGTGCCGTTGCCACTATAACTCGGCACTGTGACTGCCAAGTCTTCACCCGAGCAGATGGCATCGGGGGCTTGCAGGGCACCTGTCACATCAATAGTGGCAATCACCACCAGCTGACGCGCGGGCGTACTATAGGCAGTTCCGCAGTTGCCCTCTACCATATAACAAATGTACCATCCATTATAAGAAAGCGGAATGTCGTTCAAATCAATGGGCGTATAGTTACCCGTCTGCGTCGGCGACGCCACCCAGCTTTGATCAAGGATTTGAGGACCGTTGGCCGAAAACGCCGGAGGCGTAAGGTTGAGACTCCCCCCTTCACAAACTGATTGAATCTGAGGCGTCTGTCCAGAGAAAGTCGGCGTATCGGCCACCGTGATTTGCACTGCATTGCTGACATCGTTGCCGCAACTGTTGCTCACCTTATAGCGAAGGTACCAATTATTGTAACTGAATGGGACATTCTGGATGTTAAAAGATTGATAGGTCCCAGATGATGTTTGGCAAATCTCCCACGCTCCCGTTCCATCACCCTCATAGTCAGGAACTGTCACAATCAAATTGTCGCCAGCGCATATGGCAGGCGGCGTTTCCAAGGTCCCAGTGATGTCAGGCGCCACGCCTACCACGAGTTGGCGGGCTGGCGAGCTATAGACAAATCCGCAACTGCCTTCCACCATATAGCGGATGTACCATCCGTTATAGGAAGCATTGATGTTGTTCAAGTTGAAAGAAGTGTACTCACCATCTTGCGTCGGTGATACCACCCAACCGGAGGCGAGAATCTGCGATCCGTTATTATTATATGCTGGTGCTGACAGATTAAGGCTTTGACCTGCACAAATTGCCGGAATCTGAGGCGTCTGACCCGAGAAAGTCGGCCCGTTGGTCACTGTAATCTGCACCGCGTTGCTACTTCCCGTTCCGCAACCGTTAGTGGCGGAATAGCGCACCCATTTGCCGTTCATGGAAACAGGAATGTTGTTCGGGTCAAAGGTCTGGAATGTGCCATTCTGGGACGAACTGTACTCCCAATGTCCCGTCACGCTGGGATCCACCGATGGCGTGGATATACCTAATGCACCACCAGTACATATCGGTCCGGGAGCCGTGATGTTTGCCACCGTTGGTGTACGACTCGTGTTGATATACACCCATGCTTCATCGGTAACGCCATGATTCGTCACACGATATTTAAATTGGTCGGTGGTAGAGTTCCCGCCGGTAAAAGTGTAATAGATGATGTTGTTTGAGATAGTATATGTTCCGTGAGATGGTCCCATTCCCGACACCATCGAAACCACAGCATCGCCGGCATTAGGAGTGACGATATCGTTATCCAACACATTTATAGGCACCGCGACGCCTTGACAAGCCAAAATATCCGGATCATCTATTGCATCAACGCCGTAAGTCACATCAGGAACAAAAGAAATGTCATCAAGACCAAAATCATCGCCCATACCTGAGTTCATCACGCATCCATCATAAATTACAATGGTGGCTTGTGTGTAAGTCCCACTATTCCACCTGTAGACTGGAGATTGGTCCCAATAGCCGCCATTGACATACTGAGGCATAAAAGACTCGCCAACTTGCGTATTGTTGATTTTGACATAGAATCTTGCGCGAGAAGCCTCGCCATTCCCTGCGCTGATATGCGTGGCCCAAAAAGTAAAACTGTAATAAGTATTAGGTTGAACTGTGACAGTCTTATACCAAACCTTCTTCGAGCTGTTTAATCCATAACCATTGGCCATAAAAAATCTGCCGTTATTGCCAGTGTGGTCGTGCATGTCGAAGAACTGGTTATGGAAGTCGTGGGGATTCCTTTTCACATGATACACCCCTGCTTGAGTTAAAACATAATCGGGCGAAGTGTAATAATGGTATTCTGTTGAGAAGCCGGTATTCCCCGCCTCAAAATCTCCATTGGTGATGAGGTTTTGCCCCCAAGCAGGAGTCACCGCCAAAAACAGGAGGGCGATCAAGGCATTATAGAAATACAAAGACTTGAAATTCGATTTTTTTGCCATTTTGCTTGGACTTTACTATATTACAAAACGCAAATATAGGCAAAAAACGTACCAAAAAAGCAATAAAAGTTCATTTACAGTGGTTTTCCGTCCAAGACAGCGGACTTCAGCGTGTCGTATTCGTAGGTCAGTTTCAACGAGAAGAACTGTCTATGCTCCTCGATGAGGCGGAGAAAGATTTTGTCACCTTCCCACATGGTGAGATCCAAGAGCTGTTGTTTCTCGATCCATTCCAGGTCGCCCTCGTCGCATTCAATCTGGTCGCCCGTCCAATCGGTGCAAACGAAGATGTGCATATGCTCGTCGTCGTAGATGTTGTGCACGAAGGTGACGATACCGCAGTAGCGCCATTTCGTGACGGTGAAGCCCGTCTCCTCCCACACCTCGCGCAGCATACAGTCCTCGGGGCTCTCCCCTTCCTCGAACTTGCCGCCCACGCCGAGCCATTTGTCGTGGTTGAGGTCATTCTCTTTCTTGGTGCGGTGCAACATGAGGTATTGGCTGCCGCGCTCAAGATAACATAACGTTGTTTGTTTCATTTACTGATTTGTTTGATACGGCCCTTCGACGCTTCGACAAGCTCAGCGACCTCTTGGACCTTTGCTAACAAAAAGCAAGGCGGCCTTTGGAGCCGCCTTGCAAAAACCTTTGAACTCTGGGATTAGATGATACCCTGAGCGAGCATGGCTTTGGCCACGCGCATGAAGCCGGCGATGTTGGCACCCTTGACGTAGTCAATGGTGGTACCCTTCTTACCGTATTCAACGCACATGTCATAGATGTCGTTCATGATCTTGTGCAACTTGACATCGACCTCTTCGGCAGTCCAGTTGATGTGACCGGCGTTTTGGCAGATCTCAAGGCCAGAGGTGGCAACACCACCGGCGTTGACAGCCTTACCAGGGGCAAACGGCAGTTTGGCCTTCTGGAAAGCGGCGATAGCGGCGGGTTGGCAACCCATGTTGGAGACTTCAGCAACGAACTTCACGCCGTTCTTGATAAGCATCTTGGCGTCGTCTTCGCTGAGCTCGTTCTGGAAAGCGCAAGGCATAGCGATGTCGCACTTGACAGTCCAAGCCTTCTTGCCGGCAGTGAACTTGGCGGCCTTCGGGAACTTGGTGGCCATGTCTTCAACCTTGTTACGGTTGGAAGCACGCATGTCAAGCATGTAGTCGATCATCTCCTTGGTGATACCGTCCTTGATTTCGCAGACGCCATCGGGACCAGAGATAGCAACGACCTTGGCACCCATCTCAACAGCCTTGGTGGCAGCACCCCAAGCCACATTGCCGAAGCCAGACAGAGCAATCTTCTTGCCCTTCATGGTTTCTTTCTTTTCCTTCACCATGCGCTCAACATAGTACATAGCACCGAAACCAGTGGCTTCAGGACGAATCAGAGAACCACCCCAGCCATAGCTCTTACCAGTCAGAGCGCCAGTGCTGTGTTCACGGGCGAGCTTCTTGTAAGCGCCATAGAGGTAACCGATCTCACGGCCACCG
>CAJOIS010000016.1 GCA_905234645.1 uncultured Bacteroidales bacterium
TCTGGCCCTCAACAATATTAATATGTATATCATCGACGCCACGAAGATTGCCGCCGAGATTGGTCTGGGCAACCGCACCAACACCATCCTCCAGAGCGCTTTCTTCAAGATTTCGGGCGTCATTCCTTACGACCTGGCCGTCGAGCAGATGAAGAAGTTCATCGTGAAGAGCTACGGCAAGAAGGGTGAGGATGTTGTCAATATGAATTACGCTGCCGTTGACCGCGGTGGCGAGATCACCAAGGTTGAGATCCCCGCAGCATGGGCCAAGCTCGACTGCACCACCGATTTCGTCTTCGAGCACAACGATGCGGATCCCGAGTTTATTAATAAGGTGATGCGCCCGATGGTCGCCCAGTGTGGTAACGACCTGCCCGTGAGCGCCTTCAAGGACATCGTCGACGGTACCTTCCCGGCTGGCACCACCGCTTACGAGAAGCGTGGCGTCGCCACCGTCGTCCCCGAGTGGAATCCTGCCAACTGTATCCAGTGCAACCAGTGCTCGCTGGTGTGCCCGCACGCTGCCATCCGTCCCGTCGTCATGACCGACGCCGAGCTGAAGAAGGCTCCTAAGGGTATGACCACCGTCGACATGAAGATGCCGAAGGAAATGGCTGGCATGCATTTCAGAATGCAGGTCTCCGTCATGGACTGCACCGGTTGCGGCAACTGCGCCGACGTGTGCCCCGCCAAGGAGAAGGCCCTGGTGATGAAACCGTTCGAGAGCCAACTCGACGAAGCCAAGAATTGGGAGTACGGTCAGAAGAAGGTCACCTACAAGGACAACCTCCTCGACAAGTATGCCAACATCAAGAACAGCCAGTTCGCACAGCCGCTGTTCGAGTTCTCGGGTGCCTGCGCCGGTTGCGGCGAGACGCCTTACATCAAGACCATCACGCAGCTGTTTGGTGAGCGCATGCTCGTCGCCAACGCCACGGGTTGCTCGTCCATCTACGGCGGCTCCGCTCCTGCGACGCCTTACTGCAAGAACAACCGCACGGGCAAGGGTGTGGCATGGGCCAACTCCCTGTTCGAGGACAACGCTGAGTTCGGTCTCGGTATGGCCACGGCTACCCGCAAGATGCGCGACCGCGTGGAGCGTATCATGAAGGACGCCATCGCCAACTGCAAGTGCTGCACGAAGGAACTGAAGGCCATGTTCCAAGAGTGGATCGACAACCGTGAAGACGGCGTGAAGACCGCTGAACTGGCTCCATGTATCCTCAAGGCTTGTGAGGAATGCGGCTGTGACTACTGCAAGCAGATTATCGACCTCAAGGATCATCTGGTCAAGAAGAGCCAGTGGATCTTTGGTGGTGACGGTTGGGCTTACGATATCGGCTTCGGTGGCCTCGACCACGTCCTGGCCAGCGGCGAAGACGTCAACGTTCTCGTCCTCGACACCGAGGTGTACTCCAACACGGGTGGTCAGAGCTCCAAGGCTACGCCTGCCGGTGCTGTCGCCAAGTTTGCTGCCTCTGGTAAGAAGGTGCGCAAGAAAGACCTCGGCATGATTGCCAAGAGCTACGGCTACGTCTATGTGGCTCAGGTTGCCATGGGCGCCAGCCAGGCCCAATATTTCAAGGCCATCAAGGAAGCTGAGGCTTATCCGGGACCGTCGCTGATCATCTGCTACGCCCCGTGCATCAACCACGGCATCAAGATTGGTATGGGTCACTCACAGATGGAAGAGAAGCTTGCCGTTGACTGCGGTTACTGGCACCTCTGGCGCTTCAACCCCGCTGAGGAAGAAGCTGGCCAGAATGGCTTCCACCTGGATTCGAAGGAGCCCAACTGGGCCGACTTCCAGAAGTTCATCATGGGTGAGGTGCGTTACAACTCGCTCGTGAAGACCTTCCCCGAGGAGGCCAAGGAGCAGTTCGCCAAGCTTCGCTACGAAGGCTATAAGAAGCTGAGCGAAGGGAAATAAATCCCGCTGATTATCATATTATAAATGTGATAAATACCAAACTGGGTAGCTCGAAAGGGCTACCCAGTTTCTAAATACATGGTGAAATATGAACGTTGACTTAATCATTTCCTCACCCCAATTCCAACAATGATGCATGACACATCCAAATGCATCACGTGAAGAAACATGGCAAATTGAGAGTTTGGTACAGAGTTCGGCCTTAGAAACTGGCTATTACATAATCCAAAAGGAACTGTTGATCAGTACTTGCAAGCATTACATGCATATCGTCAAACTCCAGAATACCAACTCCAAGAGTTGCAGTCTCAGGTATATTATTTGAACGAGGAAATTGAAGGATTGAATGATGAGGTATCTGAACTAAAGGAAGAGATTGAATATAAAGACGAAGAAATACAATCATTATCTTCTGCTAATACGGCATTAGTTGCAACTTCGTCCGTTCTCTTTGCAGTAATAATTGTTTTGATTCTTATTAGAAAAAAGAGATTCAATAATCACATAGCATAATGAAAAATGGTTTTTGGCTGCCACGGTGTGACAGCCCTACAGCCCCTGGGGCGGAATTATCCTGTTAGGTTGTAGGGCGTATCTCATTGTCGCAATCTGCGTCCCGCAGATTGAAAAGCGTAAAAGCATTTAGTTTTCCGACTGCGAGACGCAGTCGGCGACAATGGAAGCTTTAACCCAGGCCAAATCCTTGTTGTTGGCTATGATGTAACGAACAACGTTGTCAAAATGCTTTTGGTCTCTTATCAAACGGTCGTATGACTCCGATTGCCAAACAGGACCAGTCCGATTCTCGTTTTCATTGATTTTCTTGGCTGTATAGCTCTTGGTTGAACGCATGATGTCAATCAGTTTATGCTCTTCATTAAGTTTTATGAGCATGTGCACATGGTTGGGCATCACGACCGAGGCAATTAATTCATAGCGTTTGCCACCAAAGAAAAGCAGAGCATTTTCAACTATTTTTCTGTTACTGGTTTTCTTGAGCAAACACTCTCCAAAATGGGAGTCTAGCCATTTGTCGACGGCTTTCCCAAACTTATCGATGTATTCTTTTGTTGTCTTTTCGTTCCATGGTTGAGGGTGCCGTTTCAACCAGCTTTCTTTTTCTTCGTATAGCCATTGAAGCTTTTCTTGTGGCAGGGAATCATGCAATCGGAAGGTTACGAAAACGTATTTGCCGTCTTGATGCCAATGGGGGAGATGTGTTCCCCAATTCAATTCGTCAAAGTCGCTTTGGTCGAAATATGGAAATTCATTGTCGCAATTTGCGTCCTCGCAAATTGTAACCATAATGTGTGTGCTATCTTCCATTTGCATTGTCTGGGGTTTGAGATCGCAAATTTATTGAAAAGAAATGAGAATGCCAAATAGTTTTGATAACCTCATTGTTGCAATCAGCGTCCTGCAGATTGAAAGAATTGTCATTTTTCCAACTGCGGGGACGCAGTTGGCGACATTGTGACGCAGTCGGCGACAATGGTGTGGCAGCCGCAATTTATCATGGGAATCAAGTATTTGTTTTCGCCAAATTGTTTTGTTTTTGAACTTATTCAATATTTTTGCGGAAAAATTGAATGTCAATGCCGTACAATTTGCGAACAAATTTGTTATGAAAAAACCATTCTCAATCATCCGAAACCTTTTAGCCATCATTGGTGGACTTGCCCTCATTGCTGGAATCATTACTTGGATCATCTCGCCCAACTACGATGTATATTTCAGAAAAAACAATGTTGGTCTGTACAAAGACAGAGTCAATGCCTTGCGTTCATCGGGCGAATATGCCGCCGACACCAACGTGTTTTCCATGCAAATCGTTCAGGATTCGGTGAGGGCAAAAGAAATTCGCGATTATTTCCAGCTGGACACGCTGTTTCCAGAAAATGCCGACACATGGGAGAAAGCCATTGCTATCGGTAAGTTTGTGGCCTCGAACATTCCACACGACAACCAAAGGAAATGGCCGGAACATGTCAATGCCATCGGATTATGGGAATACACAAAGGATGTCGCACCTGCGTTCAACTGCCGTTTGCATAGCATCTTGACGTTTGAGCTGCTCCTTGCGGAAAACATCAAGGCGAGGTATATCACATGTATGTCGCAAGACAAAGACGACCCGGATTGTCATGTGGTCAATGAGGTATGGCTGCCAGAACTCAATAAATGGGCGATGCTCGACACCGACATGGGCGGACATTATGTTTCAGATAGGGATGGCACACCGCTGTCGCTCAAAGAGATGCGTGAGCATTACATTGCTGGCAAAAAAATGATCATGCACTACGCTTTCGGCGAAGGCAGCAGCAAAGTGGACGATTATTATGCCTACATGGCGAAGAATACCTATTGGTTCTCCTGCTGGGGAAGCCTGTCGTATTATCAGGAAGAATATAATGTGCCAGGCGTTGACCGTAACAGCTATGTCAACCTGATTCCTTCAGGATACGTGCCTTACGGCATCGATGAAGGCTATATCGTTACCACCAATGCAGAACTATTCTGGGGTGCATCACTAATGGATGCTCGACCTGAGATTGTTGAGGAAAAGACGAATTCTATTTGATTTCGTATGTATTAATAATCCCAATGCCTTCCTCCAGCACCATCTTAATCATCACGCCGTCGGAAAGACGATAGGTGAGCTCCACGGAGGAATATCCGCCTCTCGGTACCTTGCCTTTGGCTTTGATGAGGACATTGCGGAATCCTTTGTCTTCAGTCACAGTGAGTTCGGCGTTGTTGTCTTCGGCAGCTTGTTCCCAGTTGCCCGAAAGGCAGTTCAATAACGTGGCGCGTTGCAACTTGACGGTCTTTACCTTTGCGGCATCAAGGTCGGCTTTCTTGCCATCAAGGTTGATTTTCACCATATTACCTTCAATGATGAAATACTCGCCCTCGGGTTCGCTGTAAATCATGGAAAGGTGGTCGTTGCCGTCAAAGACGAGATGTCCCACTTTTTCAGTGGTCTTTCCCGAAACCTTCATCAGCTTGCTTTGCGTGAAGTCGGTGTCAAAGGTTTGTTGTGCGAATGCGGTTATGGAAAGAAGCATCGCAATGAGAATCAATGTGATATGTTTCATTTCTTTAAGCTGTCCAAATAGGTGACTACATCGTTGACGGTTTCAAACTTGGCCAAAGCCTGGTCGGGGATGGTGATGCCATAGTCGTCTTCAAGACGCATGAGCAATTGCAGGATGTCGACGGAATCGGCACCGAGGTCTCTCTTGATTTGGGCGTCGAGCGTGACCCTTTCTGGGTCGATGCGCAGCTGACGCGCGAGGGTGGATTTTACAATTTCGTACATGTTATTCAGATTCAAAGATTTAAAATTCAAAATTCAATATTCCTAATTCTGCATTCCTCATTCAATACTCATAGTGTTCATACTTCATAATAATCTCTTCCATCTTGGAAGACAAAGAGCTGACTTCCATCTTATAGGCTTGCTCGATACACTTCTCCACCGCTGTAGCCTTGCTGGAACCGTGGCCTTTCACCACCGTCTTCGATGTACCCAACAGAACGCTGCCGCCGTAGTTTTGGTAGTTCATGAACTCCTTTTCCTCCATGAACATCCGCTTCATCAGCAGGGCGCCTAGCTTGTATATCGGCTTCGAATAGATGTCTTTCTTCAGTTTTTTCAGCAGCTCGAGGGCGGTTCCTTCGGTGGTTTTCACCAACACATTGCCCGAGAAGCCATCGCAAACCACCACGTCGTAATTGCCCGATAGCAGGTCGCGGCTCTCCATATTGCCCACAAAATGGATTTCGGGGGTCTCACTCAGCAAAATGTGTGCCTTTTGTCGGATTTCGTCGCCCTTTTCTGCCTCTTTTCCCACGTTGAGCAGCGCAACACGCGGTTTTTCAATGCCGTAGACTTTCTCCATGTAGAGGCTCGACATGATGGCAAACTGCCTCAGATGTTCAGGTGTGACCTCCACGTTGGCGCCACTGTCGCAAATGCCGACGATGCCACCATTCATGGTTGGTAGGATAGGGCAGAAGGCGGGACGGATGACGCCCTTCACACGACCGATACGAGTCAGGGCGGCAGCGACGAGCGCTCCTGTGGAGCCAGTGCTCACCATCGCGTTGATGTCGTCGCAGTCGCGGAGCAGGCGCACGGCCTTGATCATCGAGCTTTCCTTCTTCAGGCGGATGACGTCGATGGGGCGTTCCTCGCAGCCGATGACCTCGGGTGCATGGACGATTTCAAGGCGTGAGGCGTCGTAGGTTTTGCCTTTCAGATAGTTTTGCAATGTGGTCTCGTCGCCCGTCAGGATGAGGTGTAGGTCAGGCATCTTGGCCAAGGCCGCCAAGGCACCATCCACGTTGGCCTCAGGACTGTGGTCGCCACCAAAACAATCTATCAAAATCTTAATCATAACTATCAACTCTTAACTGTCAACTGTTTAACATAACATCTGTGTCGTTTAATCTTCTCCTCGTCAAATCGTTTCCACTGGTTTTGTATTGCGTAATTATCCTCCAGATTCATGTTGGTTTCGGCATATTTGACGTTTTTGAGCATCTTCATCATCTCTGCGGAAATGATGATGCTCACGCCTCGGTTGAGCCATTCGGGGTCGACGCCGATAAGGCAGAGGTCGATGACATCAGGTTTTTTCAGCGCTTTGAGGAGCCTTATCAATGTAAGCGGAGTCAGTCTTCCGCCTGAAGGTCTCACTGCATCGGCGATGGCGGGGAAGGCCAGTCCGAAGCAGACCATCTTGTCATTTTCGTCAAGAATGGCGGCCACATATCTGATGTCGATGACCATTTTGAAGTTGTCAATCATCATTTTCTTCATGCCTTGGGTGAAGGGCACGGTGCCGTACAGCAGCTCGTAGGACTTATCTAATAGCTCAAAGATGCCGTCGGCGTATTTGTCAATGAAATCTTTGGTGTTGCGTGCTGGACCGAGGTGCAGGTTGTAGCGTTTCATCACGAAGGCCGCCAACTTGTCAACTTCGCCGTCGTAGTCCTTCGGAACACGTAATCGGCTACCTGTCCAGTCGACATCTTTCTGATATCCAAGATTCTCAATAAAGGACTGATAATAAGGATAGTTGTAGGTCTCCTCGAAGGTGGCTGGATAGTCGAAGCCGTCGATGAGTAGTCCTTCGCGTTCCAAGTCGGAGTAACTTAAAGGCCCCACGACCTCATCCATGCCTTTCTGACGCGCCCAGTTTTCTATAGCCTTGAAGAGCTCTTTTGCAACCTGTTCATCCTCAATGACATCGAAGTGGGTGAAACGTATCTGTTTTTTGCCAGTTTTTTCGTTTGCGGCACGTTGGATGATACCCGAGATGCGACCAGCTATTTTGCCGTCTTTGTAGGCGTTGAAATGGATGGTGTCACACATGTCGTTGTAAACGAAGTCCTTACGGAAAATCTTCTTCTCGTCCATGTACAAAGGCGGTGTGAAGTAGGGATTGCCCTTGTAGAGTTTCAGCGGAAAATCTAGAAATTCCTTCTGCTGTTTTTGGGTCAGTACCTGTTCGATAGTGATCATGGAAAGTTGTTCAGTTTGCAGTTGTTTAGTTGTTCAGTTGGTGCAGGTTGCTGAGCCTGTCGAAGCACCGTCATTTTCGGTCGGCCCTTCGACGGGCTCAGGGACCTTAGCTTTTTAATTAACGATGTTTGGCATGGAAGCAGATACCGATGGCGTTAGGCCCGCAGTGGCTTCCGATGGTAGGATTGACGGGAACGATGATGACAATCAGGTCTTCACCGAATTTCTCTTTCAGTTGGCGCTCGGCCTCGGCAGCGATGTCGAGGGCGTCAGAGTGGCCAATGACCACACGGTGGGCTTTCACGTCTTCGCCGAGTTCCTCCACATATTTTACCAAACGGGCAATGGCTTTGGCACGGCCAGTTTCCTTACCGATGGAGACCATCTTGCCATCGTTGTCCAAATATATGATGGGACGGATGCCGATAAATCCACCCATGGTGGCTGCCAATCCACTCACACGACCGCTGCGACGGAAGAACTTCAGGTCGTCGGCGAAGAAATACATCGGAAACTTTGGCACTTCCACTTTGGCCCATTCCACAATTTCCTCGGCGGTCTTGCCTGCCTTGTACAAATCGGCACATTCAAGCACCACGTTGTAGGACAATGCCGTAATACCCAATGTGTCAACTTCATAGAACTTGCGTTCGGGATACTTCTGCTTCAGCTTTTCCAATGCCTGATGCATGATGTTGAAAGTGTTAGAGGTGGCCGACGAGAAATGCACATAAATAATGTCATTGCCAGCAGCAAATTCAGGCTCAAAATGCTGGATATAAGCCTCTTCGCTCATGGCGCTGGTGGTCGGCATGGTGCCGGCACGCAGCATGTCGTAGAACTTGTGGGAGTCGAATTCTTTGAAGTCGATGTAAGGATAAATCACCTGCTCGCCTACGGTGTAGGGCATGCTGATGAGTTTGATGTTGTATGCGGCGCACTCTTTGGGGGTGATGTCGCAATCGGTGTCGCTAAAAAAGGTCAGCATAATACAAAAATATAATCATATACCGGCTGTCTGCCGTTGTTCAACATAATTTCAAGGTTCTTGTATTGGGTTTGCAGGTCGGCCACGAGTCTCTCGGCTTCGTCTTGTGGGACTTCCTCGCCGAAAAAGACCAGCATCACGTCGCGAGAGGCTGCACCCAGACGCTCAACGAGGGCTTTGGCGGCTTCTTCACGGTCGGGGCTGTCGGAGAGGAGTTGTTTTCCGCTGTAGCCCACATAGTCGCCCGTGTGGACGCTCACCTGCTCGCCTTCAGCATCGCGGATGGCGGTGGAGACCATGCCTGTCACCACGGATTGCATAATTTCAGTAATGCTATCTATGATATCGTCAATGTTGGGGTTGTCGCGGTCGATGTAACCGATGCCATAGTAACCTTCGCCGATGGAAGTCGACGGAAGCACGTGGATATCAGCGTTTTTATAGAGTTCGGCGGCTTGGTCAGCGGCCATCTTGATGTTCTTGTTGTTCGGGAAGACCAGGATGTGTTGCGCGTTAATGCGGGAAAAGGCATCCAAGAAGTCCTGTGTGGATGGGTTCATTGTCTGTCCGCCTTCAATCACCTCGTCGGCTCCGATTTCCCGGAAGGCGTTGATGAGACCTTTGCCCGAGGCTACCGTCACGATGCCGTATGGCTTTGGCGGCAGCTTGAATGAGGCGTTGTTTTGGTTCACTGTTTGGTGATGCTGCAAAGTCATGTTCTCAATCTTGAGCGTCAGGAACTCGCCGAATTGTTGGCAATAGTTGAGGATTTCGCCAGGCTTGAAGGTGTGCACATGCACTTTCACGATGGAGCCTTCGCGAAAAGCCACAACAGATTCGCCTACCTTGTTGAGATAGTCAATGATTTCTTTCTCGTCGAAGCTGTCCAAATCTACTTTGGAACGCATCAAGCGGAGCAGAAACTCAGTGCAGTAGCCGAATTCGAGCTTGCTGTTTTCGTCGAATTTATTTAATTCCACCGTCGGGACAGGTGCAGCTGCCGTAGGTTCGATTTCTTCCTGAGAAATCTTGCCGTTCAAGGCATCATTCATGCCACGGAAAATGCTCAGTAGTCCTGCACCTCCGCTGTCGACCACACCAGCGTCTTTCAGCACTTGCAACAATTCAGGCGTATGGTCAAGGGAGCTTTGCATGGACTCCAATAAGGTCTCAAAATAATGGTTGAGGTCTTGGCTGGCATCAGCACCTGCCGTACCTTCGCGCATCACGGTGATGATGGTGCCTTCGACGGGCACTGGCACGGCTTTGTATGCCTCTGAGACAGCCGCATCCATGGCCTTTGCAAAAGCTTTTGTGTCAGCGACAATTACGCCTTGCAGGCCTTTGGTCAAGCCTGCAAAGATACGCGACAGGATCACGCCGGAATTGCCTCTTGCCCCCAATAGCATTCCTGAAGAAGCCGCCGAAGCGAGCTCTGACAGCGTTCCAAGATGGTTTTCAATGGCGTTACAGCCAGCCTTGAGGGTCATCAGCATATTGTCGCCCGTGTCGCCATCAGGGATGGGGAAGACATTCAAGTCGTTGATGACTTTTTTGTCCTTACCCAACGACACTGCGCCTTGGCGCAACATCGCGGCGAAAGTCAGACTATCAAGTTCAATTGTTTTCATTGGATTTCTTTTTCAAAACGCTACGCTTGTACCACGGGAGCTTCATCATTTGCCAAAAAGCAAAGGGTTGTAAAGCGTAGGAAATCATTATCGTTGAAGCCATGCCGATAAGGGTGCTGAGACCGATGGACCGGATGGCGGGATGTACGGCGAAGAGGAGTGACGACACCACAATGACGAGGATAATTGCCGAGAAGGAAATGGCCACCTTATGCCAAGTGAGGATGTCGCGGTTGCCTGTCCGGGCTTGAGAGAGCAGACCTTCCATGATGAAGATGCTGTAGTCGACGCCCACACCGAAGATGAAAGTTGAGATGATGATGCTGACGAGGTTGAACTCCAAACCGATGAGAGCCATGTAACCCTGCACCATGAACCAGCTGAGCACCATGGGAATAAACGATAGCAGCGCAGTGATGAGGTTGTGGAACGACACCAGCAGGATGAGCAACACGAACAGTGAGGAAATCCATACAGCGATGTTGAAGTCGTCATTGATGACCTCCACCATGCTCTTGCAATAATAGAACGGCTCCAGGACAAAGGTCTTGGGGTTGAGCACCAGGGCGTCGGTGACGATGTCCTTTTCGTCGAAATTCATGGAGACGTCGGTGAACACCATGTATTGGTTGTCGGCGTTGCATTCTATGAAGTTGCCGAGCAGGTTCTCAGGCACCACACCACTTTCCAGCAGTGAGGCAGGCTCGTAATCGGCGTTAAGCAGCTCTTTGAATTCATAGAACATCATGGGGTCGAGGCCGAAGTCAAGAGCACCTTTGTCCACCATGCGGATGGCTTCATTTTTTCGTTCATCGGTCCAATATGCGTTCCATGCGGCAATGCGTTGCTCTTGGTCTCTCATGGTAACAAAGAGCTTGGGAATCAAGTCGGTATAGGAATGGACTACGCCCTGCTTTTTTAGTGAATCCAACTTGATCATCAGCGATTTATCGGCTTCCAAAGCGTCGTCGATGTTGGTACTGACGGTGGCAAAATAAAGGTGATAAAAGCCGTCGTTGTTCTTTTCATTGAAGAGGCTTTCTGCGGTCACTTCTTCGGGTGAGTTATAGTCGAGGTTGCGCAAGTCGCTGTCAAATTGCACCTTGGGTGAAAAGACGATGCCTACAACGATGATAATCGCTATCAGTACGAGGAACCACGGTTTGCGGTCGAACGGTAAGTTGTTAAGGCGTGAGATGCGGCGGAAGGTCTTGCCGTCGGCATTGGCATTGCGCTTGGGTAGGAAATGCGGCAGGAAGATGAGGGCAAACAATGTGCTACCCAACAAAGAAAAAGAGGCGAACATGCCAAAGTCGCGAAGCAGGTCGCTGTCGGTGAAGAGTAGGCTGCAGAAGGCGCCTACCGTGGTGATGCACCCCAAAAACACGGGTGTCGACTCGTCCAGAAGTAACTTTTCGGGGTCACCCACAAAGAAATGATGGATAAGCACATGCAAGCAATAGCTAATGCCCACACCCAAAACGATGGCACCCAATCCCAATGCCATCAGCGACATGCCGCCTTTGATCCAATAGATGCAGGCGAGCGAGAACGCTACGCCGTAGAATATGGGCAACAACAGTTTCCAGATGAAAGGGAAGCTTCTGAAGCAAAGCCCGATAAGTATCAGAATCAAGACGATAGAAATGCCCACTGTCACCACAAGGTCTGATTTGATGCGACCGGCATTGGATACACTGCCGATGGGGTCGCCATGGGCGTAGACTTTCACGTCGGGATGTGAAGTCTCAAATTCTTTTTGGGCGCGTTCCAACATACGGCTGAATGCGGTGGATGACCGAGAGTCGAGCGAGCGGAAGGCAGGGGCAAGGTAGGCCAAGGCCACGGTACTGTCGGGGCAGAAGAGGTGACCGTCGATGATGTTGAAATTCCCGATGGCACCTTCCATGGCGTCTCCGATGACGGCTTGGCGCAGGTTGAGCGGGTCGTAGGCGATGGCTTGGGTGATGTCGCCCGTCTCGTCTTCCATCATCTGCTCATAGTTAACCCACATCTGTTTTTCCACGGCCTCGGGCTGCAAGGCAGCTTCAAAGGCAGAATAAGCCGAGGTGTCTACAAAGGAGGGCAAATGTTCCAGCACGAAATCCAATCCATTGATGGCCAACTCGGGCTCCATTTTGTATAGAACGTTGGAAATGAAATGGTTCGACGAGTCTTTCTCGAAAAGGAAATCGATAAATTCATCCATTCGCTCACACAGTGTTATGGGCGATAATGGTTCGTCAGCCGAGGTCACTTGGAGGTAAATCTTGTCTTTCAATTCGATGGAACTGAAGGCTAGTTGACTCTCGACGCTTGAAGAGGGAAGCAACTTGGAGATGTCTTCTTCGTAGGTGAGTTTAAGTCCAAAGAAAAGGAAGAGGAATGAAGTGATTGCCAATACAATATACATCAGCGGTTTATGGTTGCTGAAGTAACGGTATAGGGGCAAAAATATCTTGTGCATGGAAACGCTTTGAATAAAAATACAAAAGTACGGCTATTTTTTCAATATTTGGGTTATTCTTTGCATTTCAACCCAAAAAAGCCAAGGCGTTTTTCTGCCTTGGCTTTTTTTTTGAGGGACTTTGTATGCGCCTTATTCTTGTTCAGCTGAAGCTGGAGTATCCATCGTAGCGGCAGGAGCGCTAGGTAGCATGGCTTCGACTTGTGAACTGACTTCACTCTTCGGAGTGCCTTCCTTTGAGTTTTTCGGCAGGGTGATGCTCGAAATCAGGCAGAGCACAACCAGGATGCCACCCATTGTCCATGTGGCTTTCTCAAGGAAATCGGTCGTCTGACGAACGCCCATCATCTGGTTGGCACCACCGAAGTTGGACACCAAACCACCACCTTTTGAGTTCTGAACCAGAACGATCAATGCCAATAACACGCTGACAATCAGGATTAAAATTACTATTAAAGTGTACATGTTTATTGATTTAATGTTTGACTTTCTTGTATCCTTTCAATTTGGGCTGCAAAATAACGACTTTTTTTTGGATATTTCAAGCCTAATTTTTCATAAATTGATATTGCCTTCTCAAAATACCCTTGTTTTTCATAGATTTTCGCCAGGGTCTCACTCACGATGTTCTCCTGGTCGATGATGCTGTTTTGCGCCACCGATATGGGGTTGTAGAACTCCGCTTTTGGACGCGAAATGCTCGGATTCTCAAGGATAAACTTGTCTATCAATTCTTTACGAGACAGTTTCTTCGGAGCAGGCTGCTCGGTCTCTTTCTTTTGCTTTTCTTCTTCGATTTGTTTCAGGCGGTTGGCGATGATGGCTTTCAGTTCGTCGAGCGACTTGCGCTTTTCATCGAGCAAGGCCATCTCGGCGGAGAGCTCTTCGTGGCTACCGCTGAGGTCGATCTCGGGGATGATGAACACCTTTTCATGGATGATGCCGCAGTTTTGCTCTTCTTTGGCTTCGATGGTCTCGATGTTGGAGAAGACGTTGTCGGCCGGGGCGGCTTCGTCGGGTAGGGTGGGGATGTCAGGCTCGCTTTCAAAACGGTGCTTGGCAATCAAAGTGAACAGACGCAACTTGTCACGGTTGGGCATGATGGCCGCTGTGTGTCTCAGCTGGCTGTCGTAACGCTTGTCGTCGGTGTTCTGGTAAGCGATGGCCAAAAGCGCTTGCCCGATGGCAAAATAGGGATGCTCCGCCACCAAAGCCTCCATCTCCTGCACCGCGTTGCCTTTCAGCAGCTCCGGCCTCATCATGTATCCTATCAGTTGCTTGCTGTCCATCTCTTCAGTTGTTCGGTTGTTCAGTTATTCATTATTTCGCATTCATTATTTCGCATTTATTAATTACCAGTTTACCAATGCTTTATTGAATATATCCTCCACCAGCTGCTCTATGATTGTCGCTGTCAGCGACTCCTGCACCGAGTTCAGGTCTTGGTCGCTAGGGTAGTCTTCGTAGCGAGAGAAGTTCTGCTCAAAGTCTTTTGTGTCATCGATGCGGTTGCTGAACCTTACCCTCACTGTGATGGTGAGGCGGTTCATGGCGGCGGTCTGTCCCGAGGTGATGGCCACGGGCATGGTCTTGTAGTCGGTGATTTCGCCCTCAAAGGCGAGGTCGCCGCCCGTTTCCACCATGTCCAAGGTGGTTTGGTTGGTCATGGCATCACGCAAGGCGTTAGTGAAGTTGTTGCTCAACAGCGGGTTGACGAGCTGGGCGTGGTTCGGGAAGTAGTCCACCGAGACGGTCTTGGCCTCCGCGGGTATCGACGCGCCCGAGAAGGAATAGATGCCGCAGCCGTGGCAGACAAAGGCCAAAGCCAACACTAGAACCATTATTTTCGCCTTGCTCCTCATAGGTTTATGCCATATTCGTTGATTTTTCTATATAAGGTGCGTTCGCTGATGCCCAAGGCTTTGGCGGCATCCTTGCGCTTGCCCCTGTGGGCTTCCAATGCCTTGATAATCATCTCTTTTTCGTGATGTTCGAGAGAGAGTGTTTCGGGCGTTGAGCCTGTCGAGACGACCCCATAGTGCGCCTCTTCGGCGGGGACGAACTCGGTGAATTCCTGCTCGTTGACCTCAGGTTCGTTTTGGCTGACGCGCGTCACCACGGTGTCGCCGATTTGCGTTACAGGGTTGGTTTGCACATAGCCTTGTTCCATAGGCTGGCCGCCCGTTATGTTGTTGACTTGGGCGCGCAGTTCGGCGATGTCTTTCTTCATGTCGAAGAGCACGCGGTAGAGCAAGTCGCGCTCCGACATGCCCTCGGGCGTGTCTTCGCGCGGCAACAGCACAGGCAAGTTGCTCTGCACCCTGATGGGCAGGTATTTCGCCAGAGTCTCCGCCGTGATGTTGCGCTCGGTTTCCATGATGGAGATCTGCTCGGTGACGTTCTTCAGCTGGCGCACATTGCCGTCCCAGCGGTAGTTTTCCATCATCTTCAACGCATCGGGTGTCATGGTGATGGCGGGGATGTGGTTGCGCTCGGCGAAGTCGGCAGCGAACTTGCGGAAGAGCAGCGGGATGTCGCCTTTCCTCTCGCGCAAGGCGGGGATATGAATCGGGATGGTATTCAACCTATAATATAAATCCTCGCGGAAACGGCCTCGTTCAATAGCTACGGGCAGGTCGACGTTGGTGGCAGCCACGATTCTCACGTCGGTCTTCATCACCTTGCTGCCGCCCACGCGGATGAACTCGCCATTTTCGAGCACACGCAACAATCTGGCTTGTGTGGAGAGAGGCAACTCGCCAACTTCGTCCAAAAACAAGGTGCCTTTGTCGGCGATCTCGAAGTAACCTTTACGTTCACCAATGGCACCAGTGAAGGCACCTTTTTCGTGGCCGAATAGCTCAGAGTCAATGGTGCCCTCGGGGATGGCGCCACAGTTAACGGCGAAGTATTGTCCGTGCTTGCGGGCACTGTTTTGGTGGATGATCTTCGGGAACACGTCCTTACCCGTGCCGCTCTCGCCCGTGATGAGCACGGTGAGGTCGGTGGCGGCCACTTGCGCCGCGATGGTGATGGCGCGGTCGAGCTCAGGGTCGGTGCCGATGATTCCGAAAGTCCGTTTTATTGCTTGAACATCCATAGTTTTTTTAATTTGGAATTCGGAATGCTGAATTTGGAAATCGAAGATTCAACGCAGTTAATGTCGCGATGCGACGCTGGGCTTTGCTCTATTCCGCATTCATAATTCCGCATTCATAATTCCGCATTCCGCATTTATCTCAATACTGCATTAAGTTCTTTCTCCATCGCGCTTTGGATCTTGCCCATGGTCTTCTCAATGACTTTGTCGGTGAGGGTGGTGGTGGGCGACATCAGCACGAAGCTCATGGCGTATTGTTTCTTGCCTGCGGGGATCTTCTCGCCTTCGTAGACGTCGAAGAGGCTCATGGATTGCAGGATCTTGTTCTCAGCGGCCATGGCGACTTTCTTCACCTCGTCGAAGGTGACGTTCTTGTCGAAGATCATGGCGAGGTCGCGGCGCACTGCGGGGAACTTCGACAGCGGCTCGAAGTGCACTTCCTTGGCCTTGGCCAGGCATTGCATCATCAAGGTCCAGTTGAAGGTGGCGTAAAAGACGTCTTTCTTCAAGTCGAAGTGCTTCAAGGTCTTCTTGCTGAGCTTGCCGAGGGTGACGATCTCCTTGCCATCGACGCAATAGGTGGTGGCATAATCGAAATGCGGAAGGTCGGCTTCCTTGGCTTCCAAGGCCTTGAAGTCGAACTTGAAGTGGTTGAGCACGCCCATGACGTATTCCTTCAGGTCGAAGTAGTCGAGGGCCTTGCTGGGAGCGTTCCACAGCTCGGCTTGCTTGTTGCCGGTGAGGAAGAGGTCGAGGCAGGTGTGCTCGTTATAGGGTTTGAGCGGCTTGGTCTCGTCGCCGACTTTCGATGCGTCGAAGAAATACACGCTGCCGAACTCGAAGAACTTCATGTCGCTGACCTTACGGTTCTGGTTGAAGGCGATGCTTTCCAATCCGCCCCACATCAGGGTTTGGCGCATCACGTTGAGGTCGCTGCTGAGCGGGTTCAAAATCTTCACGTTCTGGGCTGGGTCGAAGGCGGGGAAGGCCTCGCTGTAGGCGGCCTTGGTGAGCGAGTTGTTCATGATCTCGTAGAAGCCGTTGGCGACGAGCATGTCGCTGATCTTCTGCTGCATCTTGTCGGCATCGGGCTTGGTGGCGCGGCTGATGGAGGCGTGGATACGGCTCGGGATCTCGATGTTGTCGTAGCCGTAGATGCGGAGGATTTCCTCCACCACATCGGCGGGACGCGTCACGTCGACCTTGCTGGTGTGCACGTCGACGACCACGTGTTTGTCGTCTTGCTCCACGACTTGACATTCAAGGCTCTTCAGTATGTTGACGGCTTGGGTTGGATCGATGACCTTGCCAGCCAGTTTGTTCAGGTAGTCGAACTTCAAGTCTACGCGGGCGGGGGCGAAGTCGCCATTCTTCACGTCCTTGATCTCGGATGAAATCGTTCCGCCGGCCAACTCCTTTATTAATAAGGCGGCGCGTTTCAGGGCGTAGAGGGTGATGTTCGGGTCGGCACCGCGCTCGTAACGGAACGAGGCGTCGGTCTGCAAGCCGTGGAACTTAGAGGTCTTACGGATGCTGGTAGGGTTGAAGTAGGCACTCTCGAGGAAGACGTTGGTGGTCTCCATGGTCACGCCCGACTTTTGTCCGCCAAACACGCCGCCAATGCACATGGGCTCTTCGGCGTTGCAAATCATGAGGTTACGGCTGTTGAGCTTGCGCTCCACACCGTCGAGGGTGACGAAAGGCGTGCCTTCGGGCATGCATTTCACCACGACCTTCTTGCCCGTGATTTTGTCGGCGTCGAAGGCGTGCATGGGCTGGCCGACTTCCATCAGCACGTAGTTGGTGATGTCGACGATGTTGTTGATGCTGCGGATGCCGATGGCGGCGAGGCGGTTCTTCAGCCAGGCCGGCGACTCACCGACTTTCACGCCGCTGACGGTTACGCCAGAGTAGCGTGGGCAGGCCTGTGTGTCTTCAACGACCACGTCGATGTCGAGGTTGTGGTTTTCCACCTTGAAGTCGTCCACAGAGGGGCGGATGAGGTGGTATTGGGTGGTGTTCTCGCGCTGGTTGAGGGCGGCCACAAGGTCGCGGGCCGAGCCGATGTGCGAGGTGGCGTCGCTGCGGTTGGCGGTGAGGCCGATTTCAATCGTATAGTCTTCTTCTACAGGGAAATAGAAAGAGGCGGGCTTGCCTACTTCGTAGTCGTCGGGCAGCACCATGATGCCTTCATGTGAGGTGCCGAGTTGCAGCTCGTCTTCGGCGCAGATCATGCCTTCCGAAACCTCGCCACGGATCTTGCCTTTCTTGATGGTGATGTGCTCGTCGCCAATCCAAAGTTCTGTGTTGATGGTGGCCACGAGCACCTTCTGTCCAGCCGCTACGTTGGGCGCACCGCACACGATGTGCAATGGCTCTTCGCCACCCACATCGACGGTGGTGATGTGCAGGTGGTCGGAGTTGGGGTGGTCGACGCAGGTGAGCACCTTGCCCACGACGACGCCTTTCAGTGCGCCTTTCACCGACTCGAAGCGATCCAAGTCTTCCACTTCGAGGCCCGTTGAGGTGAGCACCTCGCTGACTTTCTCAGCCGAATAATCGCAGTTGACGTATTGTTTCAACCAGTTATAAGAAATCTTCATTTTCGTATGTTGCAGTTAATTATTAAACTTCAATTTTTTGACTCGGGACACGGGACTTCGGGACACGGGACAAAAGGTCCCTGAGCCTGTCGAAGGGCCGTCTCGCGTCCCGTAGTCTCGTGTCTTTTATGTAAACTAATTTCGCTCATCGCTTTTTTATCGAGCGGCAAAAATACAAAAAACTGACAAAATGGCACATTTATTCTTGAAATCGGGGAGAGTTTTTCAAAACTGCGGAATTTTTTCCGCGATTTTTTAAAATTCTGCGGAATTTTTTCCGCGATGACGATTTTTGGGGAGTCAGTGCCAAATCATAGGTAAGTCAGAGTTGTATCAGAGTTGTATCAGAGTTGTATCGGAGTTAGACAGAACTGGAGTCAGTGTTGCGCAGAAGTGAAGTCAGTGTTAGACAAATGAGACAAATGAGAAGAATGAGAAAAATGAGAAAAATGAGAAAATGAGAATTTTGGCCATAGAGCCTATTAATGAGAATGAGAATTAATTAGTTTTCTCAGTTATTTCCAAATATGGGCATTTAGTTGAAAAAATCAGGAAATGACAGCGTGGGACAGCCTCCGCCTGTGGGACACTAAGCTCTTGCGAGGCGCTATATCTGCGACGGCATTCTCAGGGAATGGATGGCGTAGAGGGGATAGATGCCGCCGCACGCCCATCAATATCGAAAAGAAGAAACGGAAGCCGCCTGCCGACTAGGTTGTTGGAGGGTTGGACGGACCGTGACGGCGAATAGGGGCTTGTCTTTCAAATTCCAGCGAAATAGTAACAAAAAACCGAGCCTGTTCCAGGATAATTCAAAAACTTTGTCTATTTTTGCAAAAAAAATGGAGGGGAAACAATGACTACCATTCAGATGAATGCCGATGTCTACCGTAGTTTGAGCATCATTGCCGAGGATTCGGATTTGATGAAAAAGGCTATGGTTTATTTGAGAAAACTTGCCCGTCAAAAGCAGGAGGATGAAGCCTTGATGACCAAGGATGAGTTTCTTTCTATGATAGATAAGCGTATGGAAGATTACGAAAAGGGCGAGTATGTCTCTTTTTCTTCTCCCGAAGAAATGCGTCAATTTCTTGAAGCGCTTTGACCATGTATGAGGTTCGGTATCAGAAAGAGGCTTTGGACGATATGGCCAAACTAAAACGTCAGGAGCCTTCAGCTTTCAAGAAAGCCATCAGGTTGATTGATGAATTATTTGAGCATCCGAGAACAGGCACGGGTAAACCAGAACCTTTGTCTGGTGATAGGGCAGGTCAGTGATCGCGCCGCATCACAAAAAAGCATCGCTTGGTGTATGAAATCCACGATATGGAAATCATTGTGATTGTGATTTCAACATACGGACATTATGGAGACAAGTGATTGCCTTTTTGAAGGTCCAACCATTCTGAGATTCATCGTAAAAACTATGTGATTTCCGATAGAATATATTTAGAAATCTCAGTTTCCAGACAAGTTTTGCCGCGATTTCGCGTCAAAGCCATTTTTATTCTGAAAAAATTTCAAAAATTCAACAAAAAATTATTGTAAATCAATAATTGTTTGTATATTTGCAGCGTCATGACACCAAAAAAGTGGGCTGAAAAGCTTGCAAAAGAAGCAAAACAAACTAAGTATCAACAAATTAAATGAAAGGAACTCAAAAATGAAAAAGTTCAGAATTTTAATGGGGGCCTTGGCTCTCGCAGTAGCGGCAGCAACCATTGTTGCTTGTAACAAGGAAAAGGAATCCAATGCTATCCAACAAACAGTGGAAGAAACGGGTAGGAAACCTATTGCTACCCTTGACAATGCCACGGGGCAAATGACGTATCATTTTGATATGATTGAATTGCAGCAAAAACTCAACGAGGTAGCTGAAACCAAGAATGATCAAGATAGGTTTATTATCGAATCTATTCAAGTAATAGATAGTTTGCCCCTTAATCAGTCAGAACTTCCTGAAATCAAAGTCACCATCCTTGATGTGGAAGATGAAACTACGTTCACTATGTGGTTGATGCAATCTTTCACGGAAAAGGTGGTCTTACAAAGTACAACTAGGTATTATGCCGATGCTGGAGTAAACACTGGCGTTTACGAGTTTGGATTTCAGGATGAGGGAAAGTTCTACAAGGTCAGTGTGAATGGAGATGAATATGATATTACTGAGATAGATTCTCCGACATGTTTAGGCTTTATGCCAAGATGGTTACTCTGGTGTCGTAGAGATAATTGTGCTAATGAGTGTACTAAAGGTGGTAGTTGGATTAATTCGCATTGTAATCCTTGTAATGATGGGCAGGGTGGAAGATGTTTGGAAGACTTTTCTCCATGGTTTAGCCTAGGCTCAAGTGCGGTCAGCGCATTTAAGTTGATTAGGTTATTATTTGCATAGACTATCATTCATATTCTAGTCGTTATTGGCGCAAGGATATGTGAAAACTGGTGGCTTAAAGTTGGCAATACATATCCTTGCGTCAATTAATCGCTTTCAAAATATCATATGGGATATAGATATAGCAATAAGGGAATAACCGCAGTAATCTTGCCGTTAATGCTAGTGGTAGGGCTTGTGATTTGTTTCGGAATGAAATCCAAGAAATCGCAAAAAAAAAACTACGAGGCTCTTGCAAAAGATTTTGCTTCAACTCACGAGTGGGTTAGTTTTGAGTTTACACAAACACATCACAAGGACAATGCTGAACTATGGAAGAGCTATTATCATCTAATCCTTCGCTATGATAATGATAATCCAGGTGTTTTGTGTGAATATCTATCAGAAGACGGGGAAAGGATTAGGAAATCGTTTTGGATAGATAAAGGCAAATATATAGAGATAGATCATGACAATCTTGAAATTGTTCAATATACTAACAAGAAGTTGTTTTGGGACGACTATCATAGCTATGGATTTATGGAGTTTATTTCGAACACTTTTTTTTATCTATCTTATTACCTCTATCCAATGCAAAAAGAGTTAGGTGTCGGATTGATGAATTCTTTAGTTTCCGATGTTAAAAACCAAGATACAGTTATTATAAAGAAAGATTCATACATTAGTTTTCATTGTACATCTCACACTATGTATTCTTATGACCCGAAGGCTGGCAAGCGAATACCCGTTTATTATGAAGTCGAGTGCTTCGTCAATCCTAATACTAAAGTTATGGATAGCGTTTTTGCAGTTTTGTATCCGCTTGAATATGAAAACAAAAAGGATTATATCAGATTAAGTAGCTTGGATTACACTAATATGCAGCAATATATTGATTCAGTGTTTGAGCTTGACAATCCCAAATACAAGAATTATAGTCATCACGACAGTGAGCATCCACCCTTGAGTCGTTCATATTCCACTAATAAGAGTATGAACGATAATCTACTCCATTATCCTATTGAACAGATAAATGGTGATAAAACTACAATTGCAGATAAGGAGGGCTGGCTTTTGATTGATTTTTGGAGCATTAATTGTGCGCCTTGTGTTGCCTGTTTAAAGGAAATGGGATTAGAAAAAGATTCGCTTTGCCATTATATGTTGGAAAATGATGGCATTGAAGTGCTGGCAATAAACCATTGTTCCGACAATGTAGAGTTAATACGTGATATAGCGGAAAAGACAAATACGAGCGAAATCATTTATTATGCTAAAGGCATAGGAAGTGTAATTAATATTCCAGCACTTGGGTATTATTATCTAATTTCACCTGATAAGCAAATAGTATACGAAACTGGAAACCTTGGTGATTACTCTAAACTTTTAGAAGCCAAGGAAAACTACGAAAGACAATTTCAAAAAGAATGAACTATGAAAAAAACAATCATATTAGCATCAATTATCTACGCCGCTTTGCATTTGGAGGCACAAGATTATCTTGCCCCCAAAATCATATTTGAGGAAACTGTCTTCAACTTTGATACTATTGTGCAAGGTAGCAAAGGAGAACATGTCTTCAAGTTCGCAAACAAGGGAAATGCTCCACTGCTAATCATTTCAGCGTTTTCTTCGTGTGGTTGCGTGATACCTGAATGGCCTAAACTACCAATTGACCCTAACGCCACGGCGAGTATAAAGGTCAAATATAATACAAGCAAAATAGGTAGTTTTACCAAGGTAATAATAGTAAAATCGAACGATGAGGAGTCGCCTAAAACCATACTCCGAATCATCGGTGTTGTTGCCGAAGATAAGGGACATTTAAGACCAACCAAGTGATATTTTCTTTTGGAATTGATGATTGTGTAGGTGCGTTTATGAAAGGGAGCGAAGAGTTTCAAATAATTCTTTTTGTGATTCAATAAATAGTTGTATTTTTGTAGCATTGTTAAACTTCAAAAATACTCATCTATGACAAATAATACTCAAAAAAAGATTTGTTTGTGCTGCTATGTGGCTTTGGCGTTTTGTGGCGTTTATACGGTATTTATGGCGTTACATTTTATTCAGCTCCTTAATGGGAAAAACGATATTGATTGGTTGCAAAATGGTATAGTAAAACTCTCATTTTTTTCTCTGTATGTACTTAGTTCATTTTTAATGATGGGGATGTGGATTAAAGTTGTACTGAACATCCTCAAGGGACTTCGCGAGAGTGTAGTCTTCCCCAAAAATAATGTGCATTTGCTATTTTGGCTTGCTTTGGTGTATTTCATATACATTCTTTGCTGGTCGAATCAAATGATTCTTTATCATGACGAGTTTGCGTTTCGAGTACAAGCCAACAATTTAATCATGCCTTTTTTCCTTCTTTTCTTCGCCTTCATGTACAAAGTGGCCGCCGACGCGGTGGAGGAAAACAACCTTACAATATGAATGCGGAATTAGGAATGATGAATGCTGAATGTCGCGATGCGACGCTGGGCTTTGCACCCATTCAGCATTCAGCATTCCACATTCAGAATTAAGAAATGAATCGCCTATGATTATCTTGAATTTAGACGTGATGCTTGCCAAGCGTAAGATGCGCTCCAACGAGCTGGCCGACCGTATCGGCCTCACCCAAGCCAACCTCTCCATCCTCAAGACGGGCAAGGCCAAGGCCATCCGTCTCAGCACCCTCGACGCCATCTGTCGCGAGTTGCAATGTACGCCGGGGGATATTTTAGAGTATAGAAACGATGAAAATACTTGAGCCATGAAAAGATGCAGATTGGTTTTGTTGTTTGGGCTTCTGCTGACTTTCACAGGATGCAACACTCTGATGCCCATGCTCTTCGGCTTCCGAGAAATCAACAGCTACGACGCGGAGCAATGCGAGAAATTCTACAAGAAACTGCCCAAGGATTTTGAATTTACACCCTTGGTCTGCAACGAAAAACAATTCATGCAAGTGAGCGAACTCGGCGCAGACTCCATGCAGATGAAAAACCTCTACCAGTCGCTGAAAATCATGTACTTCCATGGCGACAGTCTCGTTTCATTCCATATCAATTGTTACTGTCCGCCCACGTTGGGCTTCAACCTGAATTGGAACTATAACCATCAATTCGACGAGTTCCCGCCAACTACTTCCGTGCCTTTGGATGGCTATACGGTCAAGTTAAGCGAAATGCAGGCTGTTTTCCCGGAAATCAAAGCGGAGAAAGACTATACAGTGCTTGTCTTTTGGACGAATATGCTGTATAAAGTATCGAAAGGGGAGGTGAAGACCGTGT
Source organism: uncultured Bacteroidales bacterium (assembly GCA_905234645.1). Lineage (GTDB taxonomy): Bacteria > Bacteroidota > Bacteroidia > Bacteroidales > F082 > Limimorpha. The sequence continues at coordinate 23,908 of CAJOIS010000016.1, forward strand.
ATAAGAATTTGAGAAGGTTTTGCCATTTGAATGATGTCGATGTCTATCTCGTGAACGTTGACATCACGATGACGGAATCGCTTCACGAATGAAGAGCGATTGTTAACTGCGATAGAACAAAGATTTTGGGAAATGCTCAAAACAAATCCGAATGCGTCCCTGTATTGAGCATCAAAAGTGTAAGTTGGGTGTCGTTTTGCTCCCAAATGAGTAGCCAATCAGGTTGGATATGGCATTCCCAAGTATTGTTGCTTTTGAAGCCAGAAAGCTTATGAGGATGGTATTCTTGTGGTAGGGAACCTTCTGCTTTTAGAAAATCTACAATCACTGCAATTTTTGAGACATCAAGTCCGCGTTTGGCGCAGCGCTTGACGGCATGCTTGAACTGGTTGGTAAAAATAACCTCGTACATAATTCATTCGTCTAAACATTGGCGAATAAGGTCGGAACCATCTTTGGCATGATAAACCCTCCCCGCCTCGACATCCTCGTACGCCAGTTCAATGCCGCTTTTCTTGCGACGACGTGGGGCAAGATCAACGCCTTCCATGGAACGGAACAACTTCCGTAACATCGGAATCAGGCTCTCGTCGGTTACATTCAAAGTGAGTTGTGTCATGTTTTACTCTCCTTTCGTTTTTCAATGCGCAAAGATACACAATATCTTTGAATTTCAGGAGAAAAAAGGCGAAAAATACAGTTTCCGAACAAGTTTTGCCAAAGTTTCGGAAAAATGCCTTATCTTTGCGCCCAAATATATTAATAGGAATGTCCGAAAACAACTATTCAAAAGACTACACAGACCTCCGTCTGCTCCATACCTCACGCTATGGGAACAGCCGTGTCTATACCGCCAATTTCAATGGTAAGAAAGTCATTGTCAAGGCCTTGAAGGAAGAATACGCCAACGACCCCGCTTGTAAGGAGTCGCTCAAACAGGAATACGAAACCACCTCCATCTTTGAAAACAAATACATCCGCAAGGCGCTCGACTTTGTGACCATCGAAGGCCTGGGCGACTGCATCATCTTCGAATACATCGACGGCAAGTCGCTAGCCGAACACGTGCGCGTCGGCACCCTGTCGGAGAAACAGGTGAAGAGCGTCCTCACTGAGGTGTGCGACGGTTTGTACTATATGCACCGCAACGGTGTGGTGCACTGCAACCTCAACCCCGACAACATCATGGTGACCGCCTCCGACTGCCGTGCCAAGCTCATCGACATCGGCGTGCCGGAGACAAAACAAGACGCTGACCGCGAACTGCTCATCAAGGAGATGGAGTTCATCGCGCCTGAGATCATCAAGGGCGAGGACTATGACTCGCGTGCCGATGTCTATTCCATCGGCAAGATCATGGAATTCATCGGCGAACGCAACATTTCGAAGCAGTTTGGCGCCGTGGCCACGCACTGTACGCAGTTCTCACGCGAACAGCGTTTCGATAGCATCAGCGATGTGCGCTCCGCCATCTCCAAGGGTCATTCCTTCGTGAAGATCATCATCATCGCCGTGGTGGCAGCCATTCTCGCCATCCTGGCGTTCATCTATGTCCCCAAAATCAAGGCAAACGTGGAGAAGGAACGCGCCCAGCGTCTCTCTGTCGAGTTCTCGCGCCAAGTGGAGCAGATCCAAAGCCAACTTCCCGAACTCTGCAAGAAATATGAGCTGAAGTCGCTGGATGAGCCTCTCACCGTGGATTGGTCGGAAGACAGCCTAAAGCTCGCGGAAGGGCTGATGCAGTACCTCGCCATGGACGACTATAAGGCCAAGGCCATGCAGACCATCGAAAGCCAAGGGGCAGGTATCATGAGCTACCGTCAGGCCGGCTTCGACCGCCTGCTGCTCGACGAGTTCCAGGCCAGCACCGACAGCGTCGCTGTCGTGATGCGCTCCGCCTTGGAGGAGCCGACGGAAGCCCGACTGCTGGAAGAGGCCAAGAAATGGTACGGACAACGTGAATGACTTTTAGATTCCTGAAATATTAGGGACATTTTGGAGTTATTGCTATAAAACGACAACGAAAGTGCAAAGAAGAACCAACATAATTGTGGCGATAGGCTGTGTCATCGGACTGCTGCTGCTCAGCGGCTGCTCCACCAAGAAGAACACAATCACCCGCCGCATGTTCCATAACCTCACCAGCCACTATAACATCTATTTCAACGGCGAAGCGAGCCTCAAGGAAGGCGAGAAAACGCTCCGCACCCAGGTTCAGGACGACTATTCCAAGGTGCTGAGGGTCTATAACTACGGCACCCAACAAAACGGCATGTCGATGAACTCGACCATGGACCGAGCTCTCGAAAAGACTTCCATCTGCGTTCAGAAACACTCCATGAAGTTCAACAACCGTGAACGCGTGAAGTGGATCGACGACGCCTACCTCATCATGGGCAAGGCGCATTTCTTCAAACACGACTACATCCCCGCTAAGCGCACTTTCGACTTCGTGGCAGAGGAATACAGCTATAACGACATCGCCCTCGTGGCCAACATGTGGCTCGTCAAGACTTACATCCAGACCGAAGAGTATCCCAAGGCCGTGGCCATGATCGAAACCTTGTTGGCTAAGTCGGCAGGGGTGACCAAGCTGCCAAAGGAGCTGCGGCGCAATATGGACTTCACCATTGCCGACTATTACATCGCCGTGAAGGACTACAACAAAGCCGTCACCTACCTGAAGAGCGGCATCCTGCTCAATAACGATCGCGATCTACGCACCCGTGCCATGTTCATCCTGGGACAGATTTATATGCAACAGGGTGACTCGCAACGCGCCACGGCACAGTTCAAGAAGGTCATCAAGCGCAACCCCGAATACGAGATGGTGTTCGAGTCGAAGATGAACATGGCCAAGATGGGCAACGCCAACAACGCTGCCGCGCTTTACAAGATGATGAACAAGATGCTGCGCGACTCGAAAAACGAAGAATATTGCGACCGCATCTATTACGCTATGGCCGAACTGGCCCTGCGCGAGGGCGACGAAAACAAGGCCATCAATTATCTGAGGAAATCAGTGGCGGCATTCAAGAACAACCAAATCCAGCGGACGATGTCGTCGCTCAAGGTGGCTTCCATGTTCTTCGATAGGAATAACTACGAGATGGCTCAGGCCTATTATGACACTGCCGTCTCAGGTATGGACCGTAAGCAAGAAGGCTACGACAGCATCATGAACATCTCACAGACCCTCAACGAGTTAGTAATGTATGCCAGCGTCGTCCACGACCAGGACAGCTTGATGCGTGTAGCCGCCATGGACTCCGTCTCACGTAACAGACTCATCGACGCCATCATCGCAAAGGTCATCGAAGAGGAACAGCTGGAACGTGAGCGCCAGGACTATGAGGAACAGCTGGCCCTGATGGGATCCACCACAAGCCAGTCAAACATCAACGAAAAGGAACAAGGCCCACAGGGCGGTGGCGCCACATGGTATTTCTACAACCCCACCACTGTCTCGAGGGGCATGACGGAGTTCACCCGCAAGTGGGGCATGCGTAAGAACGAGGACAACTGGTTCATCAGCGACAAGCGCAGCCTCGCCAATGCCTTCTCCGACGACGGCGAGGTCGAGACGACATCGACAAAGCCGGCCGCAGGCGACTCGCTGGCAGCCAACTACACCACCCACGACCGCGGCTATTACCTCCAAAACCTGCCCTTAACCATGGAACAAAAGGAGGAAGCCGACTCGCTCATCGCCGACGGACTGTATCATCTTGGCTTCATTTACATGGACCGCCTCTCCGACCTGCCGCGTTCCATCGAATCATACGAGCAACTCGACACGCGCTACCCGGGCAACAACATGGAGTTGCCTACTTGGTATGCCCTGTACAAGATGCACAAGGACCTCAACCACGAGGAGCAGTCGCTGGTCTACAAAGGCAAGATCTTCGACAAATACCCCACTTCAAGCTATGCTGAGTTCATCAACGACCCGACCTACTTCGAGCGGATGCAAGCTCAGGAGCGCGAAGCCTCCGACTTCTATAGCAAGACGTATGACGCTTTCGAGCAAGGACAGTACTACCGCGTGAAGATGAATGCCGAACGCGCCATGCAGATGTATGAGTCCGACACGGCATTCATGCCACGCTTCGCCTTCCTCCATGCCGTGGCACAAGGCCGCCTTGTCTCCATCGACACCATGGCCTTTGCCCTCTACGACCTGGTGCGTACCTATCCTAGCAGCGGCATCACGCCCTATGCCCGTCGCGTGCTGGAGGAAATCAACGAGGAATATCATCTGGGCATGGTGCTCGAGAATCTGGAGAAGGAAGAGGCCGGCAAGGAGCCCGAGATCAAGAAGGAGTCGCCTTACACTTACGAACCCAACACGCAGCATTTCGTGATGATGGTGTGCAACGCCAAGATGGTGCGCATCGACCCGCTGAAGGTGCGTATCAGCGACTTCAACAAGAAGGAACACCGCACGCAGACCTTCAACATCAACAGCGTTGTCCTTAACGAGACTTACACCATCGTGACGGTCGGCAACTTCGACAACGAAAGGAAAGCGGACGACTACATCACCTCGATGTTCCTCTCCGACTATGTGTTTGGTGGCATCGACAAGTCGTATTACACCATCACGCCTATCTCCGTCAAGAACTATCCCGTTTATTATCAGTCCAAGGACTTGAACGAATATATACAATTTATCGAATCCAACAAACAGTAAAACTATGGCAATAATGGAATCGCAAGTACGCAACCTCATTGGCAATGGTACTACCATCAAAGGCGACATCGAGTCGAATGGCGACATCCGCATCGACGGCCGTCTCATCGGTTCGCTGAAATCGAACGGTAAGGTCGTCATCGGCCAGACCGGTGTCATGGAAGGCGATCTCTCCTGCAAACAAGCCGAAGTGTCGGGCGTGGTGAAGGGCAACATCAACACGGATGAACTGACCGCCCTGAAAGCCACTTCCAAGGTGGAAGTCGACCTCAATACGAAACAGCTGCTCATCGAGGTGGGTGCCCAGTTCACGGGCAAATGCACCATGGGACAGCAATCGACGGTGGCGATGCCCAAGCAAAAAATCGGCTGATGATGGACGAACAGCTTAGGAAGCGTTTCGGATACGAGCTCATCGAGCAGTACGACCCCGAAAAGCTGGCCAAACTTCAGGAGCATTACACTGCTATCCTGGAGCTCCTCGGCGAAGACCCGCAACGCGAGGGCCTTCTGAAGACGCCGTTGCGCATGGCCAGGTCGATGCAGTTCCTCACCCATGGCTATCAACAGGACCCGATGGAGATCCTGCTGTCGGCCAAGTTCAAGGAGGACTACCGCCAGATGGTGATCGTCAAGGACATCGAGGTGTATTCACTCTGTGAACACCACCTCATTCCCTTCATCGGCAAGGCGCATGTGGGTTACATCCCCAACGGCTACATCACGGGGCTGAGCAAGATCGCCCGTGTGGTGGAGGCCTACTCGCGCCGCCTCCAGGTGCAGGAACGCCTGACCACGCAGATCAAGAACGCCATCAATGAGGCGTTGCATCCTTTGGGTGTGGCCGTCGTCATTGAGGCACGACATTTGTGTATGTCGATGAGAGGCGTGCAGAAACAGAGCGCAGTGACCACTACCAGCGACTTCATCGGCGCCTTCGAGCGCGAGTCGACTCGAGAGGAATTCTTCCAACTCATTGGCAGCAATCTGCACTGAATTTTGAATCTTTGAATTTTAAATTTTAAATTTTAAATTAAATAATGATTAGAGCATACGTTTTTCCCGGCCAAGGCGCCCAGTTTGTAGGGATGGGAAAGGACTTGTACGACAAGTTCCCCAAAGCCAAGGACATGTTCAAGAAGGCCAACAGCATCCTGAAGTTCAAGATTACCGACGTGATGTTTGAAGGTACCGAAGAGGACTTACGCCAGACCAAGGTGACCCAGCCGGCCATTTTCCTTCATTCTGTTATTTTAGCCTCCATGCTCGAGGACTTCGATCCCACCATGGTGGCAGGCCATTCCCTCGGTGAGTTCTCGGCCCTCGTTGCCAACAAGGTGCTGAGCTTCGAAGACGGCTTGCGCCTGGTGAGCAAACGCGCCAAAGCCATGCAGAAGGCCTGTGAGGCCCAGCCTGGCACCATGGCTGCTGTCATTGGCATGGACGATACCGTCATCGAGAGTGTCTGCGCCTCGGTGAAGGATGCCGTGGTGGTGCCCGCCAACTATAACTGCCCTGGACAGCTCGTCATCTCCGGCTCCGTCGAAGGTGTGGCTGCCGCTTCCGAGAAACTCAAGGAAGCCGGTGCCAAGCGTGTGATCCCGCTGAGCGTGGGTGGCGCCTTCCACAGCCCGCTGATGGAACCCGCCCGCGTCGAACTCGCTGAAGCCATCAACGGCACGACGTTCAACCAAGGCATTTGCCCCATCTACCAGAACGTCACGGGACAGTCGGTCAATGACCCGGAAATCATCAAGAAGAACCTTGTCGCCCAGCTTACCTCGCCCGTCATGTGGACGCAGACCATGAACAACATCCTGGCCACGGGCGTGCGCTCTGTCATCGAAGTGGGCCCCGGCACGATTCTGCAAGGCCTCTTCCGTAAGGTGGACCGCAACCTGGAACTGTCGAGCGCAGCGATTTGATTGACTGTGTGATATATGGAAAGCAATAGGATAAGACCCATTTGGACTGCCTTGCTGTTATTGGCGGGCATCCTTATGGGCCTTTATATTAATAAAGGTCTTGGCAAACGTCAAGTCAACGTCGAAGGCGGCAGCAAGTTCGACGAGGTGATGTGGTATGTCGGCAACGACTACGTCGAGGTGCCCAATGCCCAACAGCTGCAGGACGAAGCCATCGCCGCCATGATGGAGAAGCTCGACCCGCACAGCGCCTACATCTCCTTGGATGAATTCAACGAAGTGAACGACCCGCTTTTGGGCAGCTTCGATGGCATCGGCGTGCAGTTCCGCCTTGAGAAGGACACCATTGCCATCGTCAACGTCATCAAGGGCGGCCCCTCCGAGAAGGTGGGCATCATGGCAGGTGATCGCATCATCTATGTGGACGACACGTTGGTGGCGAGCAAGAAACTCACCAACGAAGACGTCATGCGCAAGCTGAAAGGCCCCAAAGGCACCAAGGTCGGCGTGCGTGTGCTGCGCCGTGGCGTGGAAGGTCTGCTCGACTACACCATCACCCGCGACGCCATCCCCACCTATAGCGTCGACATCGCCTATATGCTCGATGAAAACATCGGCTACCTCAAGCTCAGCAAGTTCTCCGCCACCACCGTCTCGGAGTTCAAGAAGGGGATAGGGGATCTGGAGGAACAAGGCATGAAACAGCTTATCTTCGACCTACGTGGCAACTCGGGCGGTTACCTCGCCGCTGCCGTCGACATCGCCGACGAGTTCCTGTCCAAGGGCAGCCTCATCGTCTACACCGAAGGCCGCAACCGTCCGCGCCAGTACATGAAGGCGCGTCACCGTGGCATGTTGGAGGACATCCCTGTGGTGGTGCTCATCGACAGTGAGTCGGCCAGCGCGAGCGAAATCGTGGCCGGTGCCCTGCAGGACAATGACCGCGGCACCATCATCGGCCGCCGATCTTTTGGCAAGGGTTTGGTGCAAGAACAGATCATGCTCAGCGACAACTCTGCCATCCGCCTCACCGTGGCACGTTATTACACGCCCACGGGACGTTGCATTCAGAAGCCTTACAACGGCGATATCGAGGAATACCTGCTCGAATCCTATGAACGTTACGAAAATGGCGAGTTGTTCAGTGAGGACAGCATCCATTTCGCCGATTCGTTAAAATACACCACGCCCAAGGGCAAGACCGTCTACGGTGGCGGTGGCATCATGCCTGACATCTACGTGCCTCTCGTCGACGACAGCACGGAATACTACTTCAACCGTATCGTCAACAAAGGCCTGCTTTACCAGTATGCCTTCGACTACACCGACCGCCACCGTCGTGAGCTGCAACGCTACAAGACCGTGGAGGCCTTCGACAAGGGCTTTGTCGTGACCGATGCCATGTTTGACGCCTTGGTGGCGATGGCAGGGGAGAAGGGCATCAAGGGTACCGAGGAGCAGAGGCAGGTGGCGCGTCGCGAGTCCGACATCCTGCTGAAGGCCTATATCGCCCGCGACCTCTTCGACGACGAAGGCTTCTATCCTCTCTACGCCCCAATGGATGAGGTGCTGCAAAGGGCAATAGAGGAACTTCAAATTAGTGTCCGGTAAGTCTTGCGTCCGGTAGGCTTCCCCCTCTGAGAAGGCTCGAGTGGTTGAAGTGCCCGTCAATCCAGCGTCCGGTAGGCTTCCCCCTCTCAGAGGGGGTGCCCGAAGGGCGGGGAAGTAAAAACATCTCCTAGCATAACAATATATTCACATGTTCTATCACGACATCACCCCAGAATATCTTTCAAGCCAAGGTATCAACCCAGAGGGTTTGACTTTTGGCCCCAACTTCCTACCGTATAACAAGCGTTTGAAGCAGTTTAGCCGTGATTTGCGGAAAGGCTATCAGCTTGCTGAGGTCAAATTATGGAAATGTTTGAGGGCAAAGAATATGGGTTATGCGTTTCGTCGACAGTATCCTATATTGAATTACATTGCAGATTTCTATTGCAAACAACTGGATTTGGTGGTAGAGATTGACGGTTATTCGCATTTCTCCGCAGAGGCACAAGAGCGTGACGCCGAGCGTGACAGGCAAATGCGTGCAATAGGTTTGAGGGTGATACGAGTAAATGATGGTGATGTAAGAAATAATGCAGAGACGATAGCTAACTGGATAATTGAGCAGGCTGTGGAAGGTGATGGGATGGGTTGAGGTTGAGGCCTTGTTGACTCCCCCTTTATCCCCCTCAAGAGGGGGAAACGCAGAGCGACGCGGGAGCAAAGCCATGATAAGCTATCCTGATGTCAGCTTGCAAAACAAAAAACCCGCTGAGTCCAGCGGGTTTTTCGTTTGTGGAGCATAACGGAGTCGAACCGATGACCTCTTGCATGCCATGCAAGCGCTCTAGCCAACTGAGCTAATGCCCCTTGCCTTTGCGGCTGCAAAGATACAACATTTTTCAATACGCCAAGCGTTTTTGGAAAAATTTTTCTCCTTTTCTAAAAATTATCCTTAAAATCCACAATATTTACCCTACAAGGATAAAATCAGACTAAGGGTATTACCTTATATAATAGTCTTATAAGCGAACTAATTAGTAAAAAACGCGTTTTTTAATGAATTACCACCATTTTTCGGTGTATTCAGGCTTGACAACTGCCGCCTCCGTTATGTCTTGTAACGGAAGCTATTTCGTTGTGTATCAACGCGAAACAAAGAATTTAAAAATCAATCAATTCACTTATTTATTAACCAAATCAAATTCATTATGAAAAAGAAAGTATTTTCTTTGATGATGACGCTTTTGCTCGCCTTTATAGGCGTGGCAAAGGCTGATGTAGTTACCATTGGTGACGGTACGAGCACGACATACGTGACTCCGTACAACAGCCTTTGGGGCTACTCGTTCGTTGAGCAGATTTACACTGCCGACGAAATTGGAACTGCTGGTACGATTACTGCCATCAGTTTCAACCTGCGTGAAAGCGACGCCGCGCAAACTAACGCGATCGACGTTTTCATGAAAAACGTGTCGAGAAGTGCCTTTGGAGGTACTTCATCGAGCGTCACTGATTGGGAGACCGTTACGGCCTCCGACATGGTGTTTAGCGGCACCGTGACTTTCAGCCCCGGCTGGTCAACCATCACGCTTGACACTCCGTTTGAATACGACGGAACAAGCAACCTGATGATTGGTATCCACGAGTACACCTCGGGCTACAGCACGCGTTACTTCTATTACACCTCTGCCACTGACAAAGTTGCCACTTTCCACAGTGACAGCGCCAACCCCGATCCGTACAACCTCGGTTCGTACAGTGGCAACAAGTACGTCTCACCCAACCGCGCCAACATCCAAATCGAAATCACGGCTGGTGGCGGTGGTGGTGAAATCACTGTGCACGACGGTAGCACCACCAACGCCTACGTTCCGGTGTACGGCTACTATGCCGATGCTTACCTGAAGAGCGAAATGGTGTATCCCGCCGCTGAGCTGAGCGCCATGAATGGTGGCACCATCAATGCCATCACGTTCTACGCCACTTCTCCGGCTACTGAGGCATGGACTAGCACCTGGCAAGTCTTCGTGAGCGAAGTGGCCGATGCTACTATCAGCAGCTTCTATGGTCCTGGCACCGTGGTTTACGAAGGTGCTCTCGACGGCACTGGTAATGAAATGACCATCAATTTCACCACGCCTTACCAGTACAACGGCGGTAACCTGTTGGTTGGTGTGTACAACACCACCACCGGTAACTACAAGTCAGTCACTTGGGCTGGTGAAAGTGTGACTGGCGCCGCATGGCAAGGTTACAACTACAGTAGCTTGTCAGCCGTTACTGGTTCGGCTCAGAACTTCCTGCCCAAGACCCAGTTCAACTATACCACTGCCAGTGGCGACGAGCCCGTCTACGAGGAAGGCCTCCACACCCTGGCCACCTATGGCGTGGGTAGCGACGCTGAAGAACTGATAGACCTGCTCTACATCGAACGCCCGAACGGTGCTTGGATGGAGCCCTATCATTTCCAACTCTACAACGACGGTGAAGAAGACGTTGAGGTTGTCCTGATCGACTTCCTGCACAACAACGGCTACTTCAGCATGGACTCAGTGACCACTGAGTATCCCTTCATCGTGCCGAACACCGGCATTGAAGATGCTGTCGACCTCTACATCAACACCAACATCGACTGGACCAGCACTGAGGAAATCAACAGCCTGCTCGCCGTGAACACCACCGAACGCAGCACGCACCTCTATGAAATCATTGCCGAGCCTTACACTCCTTATTGCCCAGATGTGTACGAACTTGCCTATCCTATCACCAACATCACCGCTGGTGAGCCTTGGAGCATGTGGACTTCCGAGATGTGGGCTGAGCACAACCCGAACGTGCCTTACGACCTCCATGACAACTACACGCTGCCCTTCTCGGATATTCCGGAAGGCTACGACGCTGTCATGAGCTTCACCCTCGACCACGACATGGTCCTGAACGCCTTCGTGAGCGACGGCAACTGCGACACGCTGAACGGTA
>CAJOIS010000017.1 GCA_905234645.1 uncultured Bacteroidales bacterium
GCCGAGGGTCTCGGTCAGCATCATAGGCTGTTCAACCACATAGTGGAGGATGCTCGTCGGGAAGTACTCCTTGTAGTCGCGCTTGTTCACCGTAATGTTGCCACTGCCGGCCTTCATGTAGATACGGGCCACGGCAGTCTTTCTTCTACCTAAAGCGTTGATAACTTCCATGATTAATTCTTGTATTGCTTATGAGTGTTGATTTTGAGTTCTTGGGGCTGTTGGGCCTCGTGCTTGTGTTCAGGACCTTCGTAGACGTAAAGGTTCTTGAAGATGGCGTCGCCGAGACGGTTCTTCGGGAGCATGCCGCGCACGGCGTGTTCGAGCACGAAGATGGGCTTGCGCTTCATCTGTTCGGCAACGGTGCGAGTACGCTGGCCACCCGGGTAGCCCGTGTAGCGCATGTAGTACTTCTGGGTCATTTTGTTTCCTGTCAGCACGACTTTCTCTGCATTGATGATGATGACATTATCACCACAATCACTGTGGGGAGTAAAGCATGCCTTCCTTTTGCCACGCAGAATCATGGCAACCTCGCTTGCCAAACGGCCGAGGATTTGTCCTTCAGCTTCTTGTTGGCATTCTCTTTGTTGACGCTTACTGTCTTGTAACTTAAGTAGTTCATTTTGTGTTTAATAATGTTTATCCAATTCTATAAGACACTACCCTATTTTTGGGCGTGCAAAAATACACCTTTCTCCTTTACGCTCCAACTTTTTTTTTGCATTAATTCATTTTCGCCCATAAATCAATGCGTTAGAACGTTAAGAAGACCGATGATGGACTTTACTAACGAGGCCGCAAAAGTACTACTTTTTTGGTTACTGACAATACTTTGAGTGATTTTTTTTGACGCGGGACTGCGAGACACGGGACGCGAGACTGTTCAGAACCTGAACCTCACCGAAGCCAAAACCTCCATCGGGCGGAGGATATAGACGGTTTCCTGCACCGAGAAGGCCCCCGAATAATAGGAAACATATCGCTTGCTGTTGAAGATGTTGTTCCAGCGCACCTCGAAGTCGAGCTTGGGCTGCTTGATGGAAAACTCGTAGCTGGCATCCACAAACAGGTAGTTTTGCCCTTGGTGGCGATAGTATTCCGCCGTAAGGCCCACGGTCTGGTTGCGTTTCAGGAAAGCGAAGGCCTTGCCGAAATGCCGCCAATAGGTGATTTCGCTGCGTTTCTGCGCATCAATATAAGAATACAATTTATTGTAGTTCAGCGAATAATCCACATTGAGCCAATCCGTCACCTTGAACATCACAGAGGGAGATAGACTGTAGGACAAGGCTTCCGTGTTCATTAATGCGCCATTGACCAATGAAACGCCACGCGAGTCTAAAAGGTTGCCCTTCAGTCCAATACTGGTGCGGATGGGAGAAAAGTATTTCTTCACGCTGCCGCTCATGGTTTGGTAGAAACGGTTGTTGGGCATCGAAACGACTTGCAGGGTGCTGACGCCGCCCTCCCCTACTTCGTAGCGGTACATGTTTTCGCTATGCGTGTGTCCAAGGCCATATCGCATGTCGGCATTCAGCGAGATGAACGGTTCCTTGAACTGCACTCCGAAACTGCCCGAAACGGTTCTTGACAACGACAGCGGTGCCTTGCGCAACACCAAATCCTGGTAGTCGGTGAGGAGGTAGCCGTCCACCCAAGTGTCGTAGTTCTCGATGCTGTGGCTCAAGTGGGCCGAGGCGTTGAGGGTCCAGAAGTTGCCGAGCTTGAGGCGGCTCCAAAGGCTTGGATTGAACAGCAGTTTCGTCATCTGGTCGCCGTCGGATTCGCTCTGCACCGCGACGGTTTGCAGGGCCAAAGGCAAGTCCATGCCGGCACTGAAGCGGTTGCGCTTGTATTCGACCTCTGCGGTGAGGTAGGGCTTCACGTTGCGCCGCCGCACTTGCGCATCGGCGGCCATTGCGCTTTGCCAGTCGGCTTCGCCGTCGCTTAAGGTCAGTTGCGAGGCGATGTGCCGCTCCACGAAAAGGAAGCCTGCCTTGGGGCGGATGGTGAACCGGCCCGCCGTGAAGATGGCGCTGACGGCATGGTCGGCGAAGTATTGTCGGGTGTTGAGTTGCTGGGTGGTCTTGGAATATGGGAGACTGTCGTTAAGCAAGTTGGCGAATTGTCCTGGCTCCACCTCAAGACGATGGGGCGTTTGTCCATAGCCGATGTAGGAAGTGAAGTCCAACAGGCGTTTCCCGACGGGGATGATGAGGCGCAATTCGTTGTCGACCGAAAGGGCGGGCGTTTTCAGCGTTTGGCTGACGGGCAGGCCGTTGTTCACGTCGAGGCCGAAGGCGTTGTCCCAAGCCTTGGAGAAGTTGAGTTTGTCGTCCAAATAATAGGCCTTGTCGTTGCGGTTGAGCGTGATGGTGCCAAAGAGTTGGTTGTCGCGCAGGCGGTTGTCGATCTGCTCGGTGTAGGCCAAGGTGTCGGCGGCGAGGTAAATGGTGTTGCTCTGGCTGACCGACTGTTTGCGCAAGTCGTTGAGGTAATAGAGATTGACGCGCAAGGTGGTGCTCTTGCTGACGGGGAACAGCGTGTTCAAATTAATAAGGTGCGTGTGGTTGTCCAAATAACGGTTGCTGTTGAACAACGGCATACTGGCCTGCTTGATGCCCAATGCATTGCCCAACTTGGCGGGCCGCTCGCCTTGCAATTGCTGCATGGTGAGCATCCGTGTGTACATTGTCAGGTCGTCGCCCGTGTTGTTGGTGCGGTAGGCGGCCAACATCTGCACCTTGCCGGAGAAAAGCATGGGCGTGAGGTTCAAGTTCCAAAGGAAGGGCCACGCGCCCAAGCCCACCTTGGCCGTGCCGGTGAGGGCCACGTCCTTGGCTAACTTGATGTTGATGGAGGCCTGTTCTGACTCGACCTTATCTTCAAGCATCTTGATGGGCTGGTGGTTTTCGTACACCTCGACCGACGACACCGACTGATGTGGCAGGTTCTTGCTGACGGCAGCATAGCTCCCGCCCATCAGGTCCATGCCTTCGACGTAGAACTTCTGTATGGGCAGGCCTTGGTAGGTGATTTTGCCGTCGTCGGCCACCTCGATGCCAGGCATCCGCTTCAGCACGTCCTCGATGCTCTTGTCTTGCTTTTGCACGAAGGAGCCTACGATGTATTCCAGCGTGTCGCCTTTTTGCTCAATGCTGCGGGCGCGCACGGTGACGCCTTTCAGTTCCTGCACCTCTTCGCGAAGCGTGAAATCCACCGTCTGGCTGCGGTTGGCGATGCGCTTGGTCTGCTTGTCGAAAAAGAGCGACGAGGTGGCCACATCGAGGCTGTCGGCTTCGGCGTTGACGCTGATTTTATAGCTCCCGTCATTTTCGGTTCCAGCGTATGCTACAATAATACGGCTACCTGCTTTGTAGGCCAGCACTTTGATGTTGGGCAAGGTCTCGCCTTCGGTGTCCTTCACCGTACCCGTGAGCACCGTTTGCGCCGACAATGCATTGCCGAGCAACAAAAACAAGGCGATATGCAGCCAACGCGGTTTCATTTCCTGTCGAGTTCGATGGGGTTGTTCTTCGTAACTGCGTAATAATATAGCTTTTTCTGAATGTCGCTCTTGTCGGCATCGAGGATGTTGGGCAGGGCATTTTCAACGATGTTGGCCAAGTTGTCGTCGTAGGCTTTGAAAAACGCCTTCTTGGTGGTTCTCACATAATCCTGATTTTCCCATTCGATGAACATGTCTTCAGGAATTTCCGCCGAGACCATCTCGAAACGGTAATGGTCTTGCGTGTCGGCAATCTTCACGATAAGCCCGGGCAAGCCACAGAACATGTATGGGCCATCGTTGTAGGGCAATTCTGGTGCAAACCATGCTTCCCAAGTGCGACCGCCATAGTCGCAAACGGCCTTCTGGGTGAAATAGCCGTTAATGGTGGCGGTGTCTTCGGTGTATTCCCATGTCATGCAAGGATAATCCTCTTCATATAAAAACACCCCTGTCATAAAAACATTATCAATCATGGTAATCTTGCCAAGTGGATGGTTCTTGTAAACCTTGAACTGATAACGAGAAATATCATCCGATTTTACATGGATTACTGTTTCAAAAATGCCTTTTCTCCATTTTTCCCTCATCTCATTCAAGCTTCTATATGCATTATAGCTTTGGAAAAAACTTATTTCATCGCCAATGAGCAGCAGCATCCGCTCCTTCTTGGCGCGGTCCATGTGATTAGTGTCTTCGCGGTAAGTGAGTTCATACATCACCATCAGACGAGCTTGGCAAAGCGTGTCAAGGTCTTCACTCCATTGCGCCCGAAGTGGCAATGCCAAGACGAGAAAAACCAATAAAGAAAGGAGTCTTGTTTTCATGTTGCAGTTAGCTTATAATTAACGCTGCAAATATAAAAACTATTTTTTTAATTACATCATAATTCTTCTAGTTTTTATCGCTTTTTTGTCCATTCCCGCAAAATTCCTAACTTTGCAGCCTCAAATCTAAAGCAAATGTCCATCTCAATCAACCATATCACCAAACGTTACGGCGAACAGCTCGCCCTCAATGACGTGACGCTCACTATCAATAAAGGTATCGTCGGACTGCTCGGGCCCAACGGCGCGGGCAAGTCGACGCTGATGAAAATCATCACCTGCTTCATCCCGCCCACCTCGGGCACAGTGAGCGTCAACGGACACGACGTCACCGACGACCCCATGGCCGTCAAGCGCATCGTGGGCTACCTGCCGGAACATAACCCACTATACTTGGACATGTACGTGCGCGAATACCTTGAGTTCGTGGCCGGCGTGCACCAGCTGAAAGGCGAAGCGGCCCACAAACGCATCGAGGCGATGATTGAGGAGACGGGTCTTGGTCTAGAGGCACACAAGAAGATTGGCGCCCTGTCGAAGGGCTACCGCCAGCGCGTGGGCCTCGCCCAAGCCATGATGCACGACCCGCAGGTGCTCATCCTCGACGAGCCCACATCCGGTCTCGACCCCAACCAACTCATTGACATCCGCAACCTCATCTCAAGCCTCGGCCAAGAGAAGACCGTGCTGCTCTCCACCCACATCATGCAGGAAGTGGAAGCCATCTGCGAACGCGCCATTATTATTAATAAAGGTGTGGTGGTGGCCGACGACAAGATCGAGAACCTGAAGCAGGACAATGCCGCCAGCAACGTAGTCATCGTTGAATTCGAGACTGAAGTCAGCGAAGCCCTACTCCACGGCATCCCACAGGTGGGTCGCGTGCAACGCGTGAAGGGCAATCACTGGATCCTTGAGCCGCAAGGCGACACCGACATCCGCGCCAACCTGATGAAGTGGTCGGTAGAGAACAACCTTATCATCAAGACCTTGCAAAAAGAGGACCTGAGCATTGAAGAGGCGTTCCAAAAGTTGACGAAGGGATAAAAACAAACCAGTCGAGCCATTCCGTCTTTTCCCCATAAAAATTGATAGTATTTTGGACTATCAGTCCACTTATTTTGTATTTTTGCGACCCATTATTATTATGTGTTGACAACAATACTAACCAAACAACAATGAATAGATTTTACGTTTTTTTGATGAAGAGAAGCAAAAATCTCCTAATCCACCCAAGAAAAAGGACGCTCGCAACATTCGCGGCAATTTTGTGCATGATAATCTTGATGCCGCTAACTGCAAGGGCGCAACAAACGGTGATCAACGTCGTGGGACAACAGATAACTATTAGACAGTACTCGACTTTGTATGTTGGCGAGGTTTTGCTCGATGGACAACAGTCTTTCTATTATCTGTATTCAGAGGACATAAGACAAAGCACAACCGTACTTGGCGCAGTGAAAGATTGCTTGTCCGGTTTCGAGAATGGGCAATACAGCTACGATTTGGTGCCAAGCCTTGTTGGGGCCACAAATGACGTTGGGATTGCGACATGCTCAAACGCTGACTATGAGTCAATGATGAACTCAGGTTGGATGAACGCTGCTAATGCTGCACAGGCGTGCCTGCCCAATGAAACGGTCATTTCATCCTCCTCCGAGGATCTTTATGATACAAACCCTGACTTTGCCAGAGCCTGTGCAGCGTTTGTAGCTACCGAGTACGGTGAAGAAGCCACTATTGTTGATGAAGCGGGAGAGGATGCGGGAATCAACGGTGTTCTCGGCATACTCTCGGCCTCCTACAGCGACACGTCTCCTGTATATCAAGTTGTTAACGGTCAACTTGTCAAAGTCATTTCAAGAACTTTCTATTATGACTGCGAGTCGGTTACTGTGATTTACACAAGGGCTGAGCTTAGATCACAAATACGTGAAACGCCGCTGACCTTTGAGGCGGTGAAAGCGGGAACAATCACAGTGAATTTGGATGAGGGTGCAACGCTCGGTGCCATCCAATACAAATTGAATGATGCCGAATGGACGGATGTCACCTGGAACACTCCAATATCCCTTGCTGCCCATGATGTCATCAGTTTCCGTGGCGACAATGGAACCTGCTATATCAACGATGATGACTTGGAGATTTGGGCAGGCTTCCATATTGAATGTTCTAACCCGTGTTATGTGTATGGCAACATGACGAGTCTGATTGACAAGGATGGCTATGCCACGAACACCACGCTGACTGAGCCTTTTACATTCTTCCACCTTTTCCAAACCAGTGACTATGAACATCCCGGCACCACCATTTTGAACCATCCAACCAAGGACATTGTGTTGCCCGCCACCACGCTGACTCCTTATTGTTATGACGGGCTGTTCGCCGATGCTCCGAACATAACAAGAGCCCCCGAACTGCCGGCAACCACCTTGGCCGAATGGTGCTATAGCGAGATGTTCTCGGGTACGGCAATCACCACCGCGCCTGCCCTGCCGGCAACGACATTGGCGGAAGCCTGCTATAGCGACATGTTCATGAATTGCAAGAATCTGACAACCGCTCCCGACCTGCCTGCCGCAACTTTGGCCGAAGGCTGCTATTCCACCATGTTCGGGGGGTGTACCTCACTCAACTATGTGAAATGCCTCGCCACCGACATCTCGGCTGATTATTGCACAGCAGACTGGTTGTGGGGTGTAGCCGCTACAGGTACCTTTGTCAAAGCCGCTGACATGAACGACTGGCCCATTGGCCCAGATGCATACGGCAATGTTGACGGCATCCCCGAAGGCTGGACGGTGAAGGAAGACATGTACTCTATGCCGCTGACCATCGAAATCATTGAGGCGAATACCCAACTGTCTCTGTCAATTCCAGAATACGGTGCGCCCTTTGAATACAGTTTTGATGGTGTCACCTGGATTGAATGTGCCACTAATACCACAACTGAAACAACAATTTCTGATTCAGGTAACAAGGTTTATTTCCGAGGCAACAACACCAAAAGAGTACATATCGACACAGACAAGCCCTGCTATGTCTATGGCAATGCGATGAGCATGGTTACAAAAACTGACTTTGCCTCATGTACCAGGATAACACAGGAGTACGCCTTCTATAACATGTTCTTAAACGGAAAGATCATGAACCATCCCACAAGGGAACTCGTTCTTCCTGCGAAGAAACTGACGGCCAGTTGTTATAACGGAATGTTCAAAAACTGCACTAATTTGACCACAGCCCCCGAACTTCCCGCGACAAAGTTGAAGGATTACTGCTATTATGGAATGTTTCAGGGTTGCACTGGCTTAACGACAGCACCTGATTTGCCCGCCACCAAATTGGCAGGAAGCTGCTACTATTCGATGTTCTACGGTTGCACAGCTTTGACGACTGCTCCAGAACTGCCCTCCACAGCATTGGAAAACGCTTGCTATTATTGGATGTTCTATGGTTGCACAAATCTGGAATCAGCTCCAAAGCTTCCCGCAACAACATTGAAAGATTGTTGCTATTTTGGAATGTTTATCAACTGCACAAGCTTAATGGCTGCTCCTGAACTTCCGGCAACTACGTTGGTGAACTCTTGCTATATGGCCATGTTCAATGGCTGCACCAGCCTGAACTACGTAAAATGTCTTGCAACTGACCTCGGATATGGAAACACTAATTATTGGCTTACAGACGTTGCCGCCTCAGGTACATTTGTCAAAGCCGCAGGCATGAACGATTGGTCGGTCGGCCCATATACTAATGACAATGTCGACGGCATCCCCGAAGGCTGGACAGTGGAAAACATCGACGTCTTTACCACCGACGGCAACTGGGATGTGGCCGCCAACTGGAGCGGCAATGCGGTACCTGCTGATGGCAGCGATGTGGCCATTGTGGCCAACGCCACCATTCCGAGTGGTGTCACGGTCAATGCTGACGACATTGATGTTTACGGTACCCTCACCATTGCTGACGGCGGTCAGCTGTATCATAACAACGAAGGCGTGACAGCCACGTTGCAGAAGAACATCACGGCCTACACACCCGGCACCAAGGACGGCTGGCATCTCATCGGCTATTCCTTCGCGGGTAGCGAAGCAATGGATGAGATGACCAACCTTTTAGCCAACGACTACGACCTATATTATTACGACGAGCCGACGCACTACTGGATGAACCAAGAATGGGCTACCAACAATGTCTCCGAACTGGAAGCCGCAAAAGGCTACCTCTACGCCAACAGCCAAACCCAAACCATTGGACTGAAAGGTTCTTTGAATACCGCCAACGCCACGGTGAACTTGCCTTTGGAATACACCGCAACTGCTGGAAATTTGAAGGGCTTCAACCTCGTGGGCAATCCCTTTGCGCACAATGTGGTCACCTACACTAGAACCAATGTGGCCACCGAATGCTATCGCATGAACGGCACTGGCACCGACTTGATGGTGAACAACATCAGCGACAGCAACCCGCTGAAACCTGGCGAGGGCTTCTTCGTGAAGGCCACGGCTGAAAACGCTTCCATCACCTTCAATCCCAGCGCAAAAGGCAAAACCGAGGTCCCTAAGGTCGTCGAAGGGCCGACCCTCCAACTTGACCTTCTCCAAAACGGCCTCACCATCGACCGCCTCATCGTGAAACGCGAGGGCGAACCTTTGGAGAAACTCACATTGCGTGAAAACGGCACAAGAATTTTCGCTATGAACGGCCAGCAAGAAATGGCCGTCGTTCCCATTGAAAACAACGAGCAGCCCGTCAACTTCAAGGCAGCCGAAAACGGCACCTACACCATTTCGGTGAATACTGAGGACACCGAGTTGACCTATCTCCACCTCATCGATAACCTCACAGGTGCCGATGTGGATCTCCTGCAAACGCCCGAATATACCTTCAAGGCCAAGACGAGCGACTATGCTTCGCGTTTCCGCTTGATGTTTAGCACCGATGATGAGAACGGCGCTTCGACAGGCTCAGCGACCTTTGCCTTTATCAGCAACGGCAATATCATCATTACAGGTGACGTTAACGGCGCAACCTTGCAGGTGATTGATGAGATGGGGCATGTCCTCGTCTGTAGAGACGGTGTGCACACCGTCTCTACAAGTGGAATGACACCAGGCGTGTATGTCCTGCGCCTCATCAACGGCGGCAGCATAAAAACGCAGAAAATCGTGGTGAGATAATTCGAATTGCTGAACTGTCAAAATAAATCTGAGTGCGGGCATACCGCATTCAGATTTATTTTGTACTTTTGCACCCGCAAACGTGGAAAGATTTGATTTGATTGCAACCACAAGAAAAAATGCTAAACCAATGCTTTTTCCTTCCCTTTCAGTCAACTACTTCCCACACAAATTCATTATTAACTAACTAATAAACAATTTGTTATGGGTTACTATTTCACTTCAGAATCCGTCTCGGAAGGCCATCCCGACAAAGTATGTGACCAGATTTCGGATGCCGTATTGGACGAGATTCTCCGCTATGATCCCACCTCAAAGGTGGCTTGCGAAACCTTGGTTACCACCGGTTTAGTCGTCGTGGCAGGCGAGATCCGCACCAACGCCTATGTCGAGATCCAAGACATTACTCGCCGCGTCATCGACCGCATCGGCTACACCAAGGCCGAATACCAGTTTGACTCCAAATCGTGCGGTGTTCTCTCTGCCCTTCACGGCCAGTCGAACGACATCTTCCAAGGCGTAGGACGCACCAAGCCTGAAGACCAAGGTGCCGGCGACCAAGGCATGATGTTCGGCTTCGCCTGCAAGGAGACCGAGAACTACATGCCCCTTACCATCGACCTGTCGCATCTCCTGCTGATAGAGCTGGCCAAGATCCGCCGCGAAGGCAAGAAGATGACCTATCTCCGCCCCGACGCCAAGTCGCAGGTGACTGTGGAATATGGCGAAGGCTGGAATCCCTTGCGCATCGACACCATCGTCATCAGCACCCAACACGATGAGTTTGCCGACGACGAGACCATGCAGAAACAGATCGAAGCTGACGTGCGCAACATCCTCATCCCGAGGGTGAAGAAGCAACTGCCCGCCCGCCTGAAGAAACTCTTCGGCGACGACATGAAGCTCTATGTCAACCCCACGGGCAAGTTCGTCATTGGCGGTCCCCACGGCGACACGGGTGTGACAGGCCGCAAGATTATCGTCGACACTTATGGTGGTCGCGGTGCCCACGGTGGCGGCGCCTTCTCGGGCAAGGACAGCTCGAAGGTCGACCGCTCGGCCGCCTATGCCGCACGCCACATCGCCAAGAACCTCGTGGCCGCTGGTGTTTGCGACCAGGCACTGGTGCAGATCGCCTACGCCATCGGTAAGGCCGAACCCGTAGGCTTCTACATCAACACGGAAGGCACCTCGCACGTTAAGATGAGCGATGCCGAGATTGCCTTGAAAGTCAAGAAGCTGGTAGACCTTAGGCCTTACTTCATCGTGAAGCGATTCGGCCTCACCAACCCCATTTTCGAGGAGACGGCTTCCTACGGTCACTTCGGCCGCAAGACCGAGATCAAGCCCGTCGAAGTCTTCTACAAAGACAAGAACACCTACGTCAAGGACGGCAAGATCTTTAAGGACGTAGAGTTCTTTGGTTGGGAGAAGCTCGACCTGGTGGACAAGCTAAAGAAAGCCTTCCACTGCTAAACGAAAAAGCCTGCGACTTTCCCCCTCCTGAGGGGGCAGGGGGAGTCGCAGGCTTTTTTTATCTTTCTTTAGACTTTAGAGGGCAAACGATTATTCCTCTTCCTCTTCTTCCTCTTCGAATTGCGACATCATGATGAGCGTCATGATCTCCTCGGGTGTCAGGCCAAGGTATTCAATGGATTTCTGAGCGTCGACGACCAGTTCGCTTTCAGGATACTCATCGATGAGTCTCTGCAAGGTCACATGGGCCATTGCCGTATCGTTGAGTTGGTCGTTGTAGACGAAGGAACCCAGCAACAAGAGGCTTCTCGGAGCCCAATGCGACTGAGGATACTGTGACGTCAGCTGATTACAGAGTTCGGCGCTCTTTTCGGCATCCTTCAGCAGCACGTTGATTTCCATGGCATGGAAAAGCCATTGTGCTGCCGTAGAGTCATTAGGATTCTGCTCAACAAACTTGCAGAATGTCTCCGCCACTTGCGGTGCCGCTTCTTCGTTCACCGTACGATCCTCGTTGAACAAAGTGGCCTCAGCGGCCTTCAAGTCTTCTTGTGTGAGTTTTTTCTCCTTTCCGCCACATGCCAGCATAGCGATGGCCAAGATGGCGAAAACCATGATCTTCAAGGTGTTTTTCATTGTGTCAATTTTTATCTGTGTTTTTTCTTATGCGGGAAAACCATACGATAGTCCACATCGCATTTGCCTTCGGAAATGGCGCGTAGCTTACCTTGCAGCAGAGTCTTTCGCAACGGCGCGATGTCGTCGACGAAAACATGGCCCTGTAGGTGCTCATACTCGTGTTGGATGATGCGGGCACGGATGCCTTCGAAGATCTCCTCGTGTTCCTGGAAATTCTCGTCCAAGTATTTGAGTCGAATCTTATTGGGACGCATCACCTCTTCATAAATATTGGGCAGGCTGAGACAGCCTTCCTTGAAAGGCTCCATCTCTTCGGATGCCTCAAGCAGCTCAGGGTTGATGAATGCCTGCTTGAAGTCCTTGGCAGCCGGGTAGTCTAAATAGAACGGGTTGCCGTCAACGAGGAAGAGTTGGATGGATTTATTGACTTGCGGGGCAGCCAAGCCGACGCCTTCGGAATGCGCCAGCGTCTCCCACATGTCGGCAATCAGCTTATCAAGTTCGGGATAGTCGGGCGTGATAGGCTGGGCGACAGCTTTCAGCGTGGGGTGACCGTATGCTACTATTGGTAATATCATCTTAAAACAGTTGAGAATTTATAATTTATAATTGATAATTAACCACGTTGAATCTTCGATTTGACAATTGTAATTAAATATGCGATTTAAGGGATTCCATGTAGGATTGGAGGATGATGGTGGCGGCGATGGTGTCAACGAGTTCCTTGTCCTGGCGGCGTGATTTGCTGAGGCCAGCGTCGATCATGGTCTGGTGCGCCATCACCGATGTGAAGCGTTCGTCGTAACGCACGATCTTCATATCTGGGAGCAACTTCTTCAGCCGGTTAACAATGGGTTCAATGTATTTCGAACAGTCGGAAGGGTTGTTTTTCATGTCTTTAGGCTCGCCGATGACGATTTGCTCGACTTCCTCTTTTTTGAGATAATCCAGCACGAAGTCAACGACCTTATGCGACTCCACCGTCGTCAGCCCGTTTGCGATGATCTGCAACGGGTCGGTGACAGCGATGCCGCTGCGCTTGCGTCCAAGGTCGATAGCCATTATCCTTGCCATGTGTTACAAATTAGGTCGCAAAAATACACATTTTTGGGCAAACCATGATGCCAACAAAAAAAGAGGCTTTTCAAGCCTCTTTTCGGGGTGGAATGTGGGATTCGAACCCACGACCCACGGAACCACAATCCGGTACTCTAACCAGCTGAGCTAAATCCACCATCTCATCCGTTCTCACGGAATGCGGGTGCAAAAATACAACATTTTTCCAAAACAGTGATGTTTTTTGCCAAAATTTTCATTTTTTTCTCTTTCGGAATAAAATCAGGGGTGAATTCCGTATTTTTGACGGCGCAAAACAACGGGTCGTCATGGACGAGAGAAAAACACAGCCCCAATCACCCAAAGCATTGGCATGGAAGCGGTTCCGAAGCAACAAGCTCGGCATGGTTTCCTGCGGTTTCGTGCTGCTTTGGGCGCTGATGGCCCTGTTTGCCTACCTCATCATCCCCGATAAGACACCCAACGCCAACCGACAGATCCTTGAAATCAGCACCAAGAAACCCGGCTTCGAAGTGGATATGCTGATGGTCCCAAAAGAGACGCCACCTGCACGAACCTCCTTCCTCGCCTTCCTCCTCAACGGTCGCCCCGACGACTGCATCTACCTGCCTTTTGACAGCATACAAGTAGAGGCTGGCCAAACCATAGTGTACCTTTATCAAAGTGAAGGAAGTTTAAGCGTTAGGATGGAGGTTGTTGATAACAAGGAACTCCAGAAGGCCGGCCCTTCGACGTGCTCAGGGACCTTGGTTTTTTCTTCCAATGAAGAGGCGGATACTTATATTAGGAGCCATTGCGTAAAGCACCGCAAATTCCTTTTGGGCACCGACCAGTTCGGGCGTGACTTCCTTAGCCGCTTGGTGCTAGGAAGCCGCATCAGCCTCACAGTGGGTTTCATCGCCGTATTGCTTAGCCTGATGATCGGCATCGTGATGGGCAGTTTGGGCGGTTTCTTCCGTGGCAAGGTCGACGATGCGGTAGTTTGGTTCATCAACGTGGTGTGGTCCATCCCTACTTTGCTCCTCGTCATCGCCATCACCTTCGCCTTGGGAAAAGGTATAGCGCAGGTATTCATCGCCGTAGGCTTGACGATGTGGGTTGAGGTGGCACGTATCGTCAGAGGCCAAATCCTCTCCATCCGTGAAACCACTTTCGTGGAAGCAGGAAAAGCATTGGGATTCAAGAATTTGCGCATCATCTTCAGACATATCCTACCCAACATCCTCAACCCTATCATCGTGGTGTCGGCAGCCAACTTCGCCTCAGCCATCCTATTGGAGGCTGGCTTAAGTTTCCTGGGCATCGGTGTACAACCTCCCATGCCTTCGTGGGGCAGCATGATCAAGGAAAACTATGCCTTTATCATTTTGGATGCAGCTTATCTGGCCATCCTGCCCGGCATCGCCATTATGCTGCTAGTGCTGGCCTTCATGCTTATCGGGAATGCTTTGCGCGAGGCATTGGATGTCAAAAATTGACGCAGGACTTCGAGACGCGAGACGCGAGTCTTTGTCCCGTGTCACGCAGTCCCGAGTCCCATGTCAATAGAAAAGCATATTAATTAAGGTGTCATTTCCCAAAAAAGTCGTATCTTTGCCGCTCCAAAAACGCGGGTGTGGCGGAATTGGTAGACGCGCTAGACTTAGGATCTAGTTTCTCACGAAGTAAGGGTTCGAGTCCCTTCATCCGCACAAGTTAAAGACAATCAATACAATAGCAATGAACATTACACAAAGTACAAAAGGAGAGAACCTGATTTCCATCAAAATCAGTGTTGAGAAAGCAGACTACGAAGAAAAAGTTGAGAAGACCTTGAAACAAATGAAACAGCGCGCCAACGTGCCCGGATTCCGTCCCGGCATGGTGCCCATGGGCATGATCAAGAAGATGTATGGCGCCAGCGCGAAAATGGAAGCACTGAACGACGTGGTTTCCGAAAGCCTCAACAAGCACATCTTTGACAATAAGCTCGACCTCCTCGGCTATCCGCTCAACGACAATGAACTGCAGAAGCCTGCCGACCTTGAAAACGAAGATAACATCGACTTCTACTTCGAGGCTGCCCTGCGTCCTGAAATCAACGTCGACTTCACCAACACAATGGTCGACTTCTATCATATCGTCCCCACCGACGAGGAAGTGGACAAGGTCGTTGAAGACCTCCAACAACGCAACCCCAACACCAGCCATCCCGAGACCGTTGGCGAAGACGACCGCCTCGAGATCAAGATCCGCGAAGCCAAAAACGGCAAGGAAGTGGAAGGCGGATTCGAGAAGGACGGCGTGTACTTCAACATGAGCCAGATCAAGAACAAGACCCAGCGCAAGAAATTCATCGACAAGGAAGTGGGTTCTGAGTTCGTCGTCAACTTCGCCAAGGTGTTCGGTTCGGAAGAGGAAGCCGCCAAAGTGCTAGGCAACGACGCCCCTGCCGCCTCTGACTTCAACATCATCATAGACGACGCCATCCGCAACGAGAAGCCCGAACTGAACGAAGAGTTCTTCAAGAAGGTCTTCCCCAACCAGGAAATCAAGGACCTTGACGCCTTCAAGAAGGCCGTTAAAGCCGAGATGGAGAAGCAACATGAAGCCGAGACCGACCCCATCCTCTTCAACAAGATGATCGAAGAACTTGTGGCCGCCGTGAAGTTCGACCTGCCCGATGCCTATATGAAGCGTTGGATCGTCGACAACAGCCAAGGCAAGATCACTGCCGAGGACGTTGAGAAGAACTACGAAAACGACTATGTAAAGGGTCTCCGTTGGCAGCTCATCGAGGACAGCATCGTGAAGGCCAACCCCGAACTCATCATCAAGGACGAGGAAGTGAAGGACTTCGTACTGAAGCAGATTTTCCCCGGCATCGACTATGCCAGCCTCGAAGACGACATGAAAGCCAACCTCGACAAGATTGCCGCCAACTACCTCAAGGACGAACATCAGGTAAACGGCCTCAAGAACCAACTGGCCGACGTCAAGATGACCGCTTTCCTGAAGGGTAAGATGAACATCAACTACGCCGAGACCACCGCTGCCGACTTCATGAAGAAGCTGGAAGGCAGCAACAAGAAAAAGAAAAAATAATCCAACACATAATAAGACCAACACATTATGAATAACGAATTCTTCAAATATGCCACCAAGCATGTCGGCCTGAACAGCCTCGGCCTGGAGCAGTACATCTCCAAGATCAACAACAGCGGTTACATCAGCCCCACCGTCATCGAGGAGCGTCAGCTCAACGTGGCCCAAATGGACGTGTTCAGCCGCCTGATGATGGACCGCATCATCTTCCTTGGCACCGCCATCGACGACTATGTGGCCAACATCATCCAAGCCCAGTTGCTTTTCCTTGAGTCTACCGACGCGAAGCGCGATATCAACATTTACCTGAACTCACCTGGCGGCAGCGTCTATGCCGGCCTAGGCATCTACGACACCATGCAGTTCATCAGCCCCGAGGTGGCCACCATCTGCACAGGCATGGCCGCTTCGATGGCCGCCGTGCTGATGTGTGCAGGCACCAAAGGCAAGCGCTCTGCCCTGCCCCACTCCCGCATCATGATCCACCAGCCCATGGGCGGCGTCGAGGGTCAGGCCACCGAGATTGAGATCACGGCACGCGAGATCCAGAAGCTGAAGAAGGAACTGTACGAAATCATCGCCAAGCACTCGGGCCAGACTTACGACAAGGTGTGGGCCGACAGCGACCGCGACTATTGGATGACCGCCGAGGAAGCCAAAGCCTACGGCATGATCGACGAAGTGCTCATCAAGAAACAAGCCTAATCAACCATGGCAAAGAAGTCAGGAGTTTGTGCTTTTTGTGGGCGTAAAGCCTCCGAGGTGCGGTTGCTCATTCAAGGCATCGATGCCGAGATTTGCGACAGCTGCGCCGAACAGGCTCATGCCATCGTCAAGGAACAATTTGGCGAGGACAAGAAGACCTACACCCCTTCGGGCA
Organism: uncultured Bacteroidales bacterium; assembly: GCA_905234645.1. Lineage (GTDB taxonomy): Bacteria > Bacteroidota > Bacteroidia > Bacteroidales > F082 > Limimorpha. The sequence continues at coordinate 16,678 of CAJOIS010000017.1, forward strand.
TGGCCTTAAAAAAGCCCGCCGAAATCAAGGCTTTCCTTGACCAGTATGTCATCGGGCAGGACGAAGCCAAACGCACCCTGGCCGTGGCTGTCTATAACCACTACAAGCGCATCAGCCAAAAGGTGGAGGCCGACGAAGTGGAGATTGAGAAGTCGAACATCATCCTCGTGGGCGAGACCGGCACGGGCAAGACCCTGTTGGCCCGCACCATCGCCAAGATGCTCAACGTGCCTTTCGCCATCGCCGACGCCACCGTACTCACCGAAGCCGGCTACGTAGGTGAAGACGTGGAGAACATCCTCGTCAAGCTGCTGCAAGCCGCCGACTACGATGTGCAAGCCACCGAACGCGGCATCGTCTTCATCGACGAGATCGACAAGATCGCACGCAAGAGCGACAACCCCAGCATCACCCGCGACGTGTCGGGCGAAGGCGTGCAACAAGCCATGCTGAAGCTGTTGGAAGGCTCTGTCGTCAACGTGCCGCCGCAAGGCGGACGCAAGCACCCCGAGCAGAAGATGATTGCCGTCAACACGAAGGACATCCTCTTTATCGCCGGCGGTGCCTTCGACGGCATCGAACGCCTCATCGCGGCACGCAAACGCACCAATGTCATCGGCTACGGCACAGGCGGCAACGAGGCCATCGACAAGGACAACATGTTGCAATACCTATCCCCTGCCGACCTGAAGAAATACGGCCTGATTCCGGAAATCGTCGGACGTCTGCCCGTCATCACCCACCTCAACCCCTTGGATGCCGATGCGCTGAAACGCATCCTCACCGACCCCAAGAACGCCCTAGTGAAACAGTTCACGAAGCTCTTCGCCATGGACAAAATCAACTTGGTCATCAAGGATGAGGTGCTCGACTTCGTAGTGGAAAAAGCCATTGAGTTCAAGGTAGGCGCACGTGGACTGCGTTCCATCATGGAAGCCATCCTCAATGACGCCATGTTCGAGCTACCCTCTGACATCAACGTGACGGAACTGGTCATCGACCGGGCCTACGCAGAGGCGAAGCTGGAAAAATCGGGCTTGCAAAAGCTCCATGTGGGTGACTAAAAAAAATGGTGACCAGATGGTCGCCATTTTTTTTGGCACAATACTTGCAATACCCATAGCGTTTAACATTGAAAACACGGAACGCCATGAAAAGAATAGCCTTAATTGCAGCGATTGTCATGATGACCTTGACCGGGAATGCCCAACTGATAATGAGACATTCCGGCGGACAGGGCAGAATCGTGTCGAGGCCTGCGGAGCCACAGTCGAGTGTGGTGGACTTTTCAAGCCCCACCGAGCCGGTCAAAGGCACCGTTGTCTATGGACGCATCGAAGAGAACGGCGACACCACGCTGATTGTCTTTCTGCCCGAGGTGGACATCGACTTGATGCAACGCTACCTGCAAATCACCGACACACGCCAAGGACGCCGTTTGGCCAACAACGTGAAAAAGGTGTATCCCTACGCCAAGCTGGCAGGTGCCAAGATGCATGAATATGACTCCATTCTGGCTAATGTCGACAGCAAAACGGAACGTCATCGCCTGATGAAACAAGCCGAGAAGGAAATCTCAGATGAATACACCGAACAGCTGAAGAACCTGACCATCTCACAAGGCCTCATATTGGTTCGCCTCATCGACCGTGAAACCGGCAGCACCTCCTACCAGGTCGTCAAGGAACTGCGCGGCAAGATGCGCGCCTTCTTCTACCAAGGCTTCGCTAGGCTGTGGGGCTACAACCTGAAGACAGAATACGACCCGCACAACAACCCCGAAGACGACGAGATCGAGACAATTATGACACTACTTGAGCGCGGGGTGATTTAAAGAAAAGATTTGTGGCATTCATAACAACGGGACCCACGGGTTCCGTTGTTTCTTTTTCTTCCTCCGGCAGTGCTTCTTCTTCGGGCAAGACCTCCTTGGCATAATCCCTGACCAAATCGAATCCACGGTATACGAAGGGCACCGTCATTTCAATGTAAGGATACAGCTTAGACTGTTCCCTCACTTCGGGCTTCACCACGCCGATCAGCTGAAAATTGTTGAGCACCATCACGAAAACGCTGCACAGCAGCACACCCTTGGCCACGCCAAAGACAGCACCACCCATTTTATTGAAAAAGTTTAGGTTCATGGCCTTAATCAGATTGGTAACCCAGTGCCCGATGAGGTTGACGAGAATCACCAAGAGGATAAAGGTCAGCACAAAAGCAATGGTGTTGAGGTATTTCGGGTTGATTTCCATGACATCCTGCAGATGCTCCGCCGTGAAATCGGAAAAATGCATGGCACCATAGATGCCGACCCAAAACGACAACAGAGTGACCACCTCTATGATAAGACCCTTTCGGAAACCTTTGAATCCAAAAAGAAAGAGGATGATTGCTATGATGATGTCTAGATAGTTCATTTCGAATAATACAATATCATCCGCTCGATGGCACGTTGGCAGACGGGACAGAACTCATGGCCATTGAAGGTCTTCATCAAACAGTCCATATGGGGGCTATACATGCCTTTCGTCTCGTAGCCGCCGCCCTCAAAGACGCCAATGGTCTGTTCGTATCCCTTTTCGCGCGGTGTCGGCACAGGTGTTTCCTGGTCCATCATGTCGCCCCATTTGTGGCTGAAGTCCACCATTGTGGTGAGATTGGGTTCCCAAGGTTCCAACTCAAGGTTATACATGTGGTCGGAGGAGCCGGCATAATAGTATTCATCCGCCAATCCTGCGAATCCATGCCCAAACTCGTGGATGATGACATCGCTGCTGAAACTGTTGCTGCTCGCGCTGGAGCAGTAGAAGTTATAAATGCCGCCTCCACCGTATTTCTCTGTGTTGACGAGGACATAAATCTGATCGTATGGCACCTGTCCCGCCAAATCCCGAATGGCACGATTGGCGGTACTCATGCAGTAGCGCTCCGAGTCAAAGGTCCAGAAGCTGAAGTGCATAGCTGTGTTCTTGTAGATATGGTCGCCGGGCATGGTACAACCACTCTCTTCGGAAGCCACCATCAGACCGCGCACGTTAAAGCTTTCACGATAGCGGTCGTAGGGTGCATAATCGAACAGGCTCTCCACGAAGAAATTGCAATCCTTGATGAACTTGCCCATCTCCGTCTGCGTGTAGCCTTCAGGCAGAATGACGATGTCAACCGCCTTGGTGAAGTCCTTGTTGCCAATCCATGCGTCGTAGACTGGCAGGTTGAGATTGTCGTAGTCACGGATGAAATAGTTGTCGGGATCGACGGCAACTCGCATCCCTTCTGTAAGCACGCCCTCCCATGTCTTGTAATACATTGCGATGTCGACCTTCACCTTGGGGAAAGGAACGATGACAGATTCGTCAAAAGTCTTGGTAAGCAGCTTGGCTTCATCGGTGGTCTGCCACTCGCCATAGAGATTCTGATAACCCTTGGAAAACAACAGGTGATCCGTTCCAGCCTCGTACACCCTAACGATATAGTTGCCGAACTCCAGATCATCGATAAGGTTGGTCTTGGAGCCGCTCCAATAGGGCTCACGAATCATCTCCTTCAAGGAATAGTTGGTTGCGCTCTGGTCGCCCGTCAAACAATAGTCTACTCGAAGCGAGGCTTCTGTGAAAAATTGGTCGAACTGTGCCCATGCCATCATCGGCAGCAGAGCTAAGACAATCAAGAGACTTTTCTTCATGACGCAATGATTTTGGATGCACAAAAGTAAACAATTTTTCCTTACTTTTGCAACAAATCTCACGCGATGTCCGCACCCTTATTGACAGTACGCAAACTCAAGGTCTCCTTTTCCCGTGACGGGAAATGGAACGAAGCCGTCCACGGCATCGACCTTGAGGTTTTTGCAGGCAGGACTTTGGGGCTCGTGGGCGAGTCTGGTTCAGGCAAGAGTGTTAGCTCACTAGCCGTGATGCGCTTGCTCAATGAAAGAGTCAGCCGCATCAGTGCCAATAGCATACAGATCGAAGGCGAGGAAATCAAGGACTTCGACGAGAGCCGGATGGCCGACGTGCGTGGCAAACGCATCTCGATGATATTCCAAGAGCCGATGACTTCGCTGAATCCTGTCTATAAATGCGGCTATCAGGTGAGTGAGATGATATTGCAACACGAGGGGAAATCGGCCCTTCGACACCCTTCGACAGGCTCAGGGACCGCTCAGGGGCCTAAACCTATGAGCAAGAAAGCTGCCAAGGAGCGCGTCATCAGCCTCTTCAAGCAGGTGATGTTGCCACGACCCGAGGCCATCTACGACAGCTACCCACACGAACTCTCAGGAGGACAGAAGCAACGCGTGATGATTGCCATGGCCATCGCCTGCAACCCCAAGCTCCTCATCGCCGACGAGCCGACAACCGCCTTGGACGTCACCGTGCAGCTGGAGATTCTGAAGCTCTTGCGCAAGCTACAAGCCGAGACGGGTATGGGTATGATTTTCATCACCCACGACCTCGGCGTGGTGGCCGAAATTGCTGACGAGGTCGCCGTGATGCACAACGGCGAGATTCTGGAGCGCGGCACCGTGCGAGAGATTCTCGACCATCCACAACATCCTTATACACAAGGCTTGTTGGCTTGCCGTCCGCCGATGGATGTACGTCTCAAACGTTTACCTATCGTCAAGGAATTTCTCGACGGGCAATGGCAGGGCGGAAAAGAACAGATCCTCCACGACCTGCAAATCACCGACGAGGAGCGTAAGGCGCATTTGGGAAAGCTCTACAGCCACGAGCCGCTGCTCAAGGTGGGGCATCTCCAGACCTGGTATCCCTTGCGCAAGGGTGTGTTCAGCCGCGTGTATGGCCATGTGAAGGCCGTCGACGACGTGAGCCTTGAAGTTTACGAAGGCGAGACCTTGGGCTTGGTGGGCGAGTCGGGCTGCGGCAAGACCACGTTAGGGCGTAGTATCCTACGCTTGGCCGAGCCAACAGGTGGCAAGGTGTGGTTTGACGGCCTCGAGGTGACGGCCTTGAAAGGCCAGGCCCTACGCGATTTCCGCAAGCAGGCCCAAATTGTGTTTCAGGACCCCTACTCTTCCCTCAACCCCCGCATTACCATAGGCGAAGCCATCGCCGAGCCCATGCTAGTGCACGACATCGAGAAAGACAAGAAGAAATGCCGCACCATGGTTTGCGACCTCTTGGAGCAGGTGGGTTTGCAAGCCGCGCATTACGACCGTTATCCACACGAGTTCTCGGGCGGCCAACGCCAGCGTATCTGCATCGCCCGTGCCTTGGCTGTCAACCCGCGCCTTGTGATTTGCGACGAGTCGGTGTCGGCCTTGGACGTGTCGGTACAGGCGCAAGTCTTGAACCTGTTGAACAGATTGAAGGAAGAACGCCACCTCACCTACATTTTCATCTCCCACGACCTTAGCGTGGTGCGTTTCATGAGCGACCGTGTACTGGTGATGTACAATGGCCAGCCTGTAGAAATCAACGAAGCGGATGCTCTTTTCGAACACCCGCTTAACGCTTATACCCAAAAACTGATTGATGCCTTACCAGGCAAAAACCATTATTTCAGCAGCACATCCGGACCCATGTTGAAATAGATGTCGGTGGGGATGCCAGATTTATTCACACGGTCGAGGTCGGCCTGCAACTCGGGCTTGATGACGCTCATCTCACCCATCCATGCCTTGGCGGCTTCGTAGTCGCCGTTGCCTTGGCATTGGAGGATGTCGCCAGCCAGTTTCTCCACGGCCACCTTCATCTTCTCGAAGTCGATAGCATAGCGACCGTTCTCATCGCGAGTGAAGGCGCCTTCGTTCTGGAAGTAGTTGAAGGTAAGCATATTGGCCTTGCCATGGGCACTGGCGGCGCCGAAACGCACCGAACGGAAGATGCCCGCCATGAAAGTGGTGTAGTTGTCTTCCATCGTGGTGTTGGTGTACACGCCCATCTCGGCCAGCTTGGTGACAAGGTAAAGGCCCAGCACATCGGCCTTGGCCTCTTCGATGGCGCTGTATTGGTTACCCAGAGCCTCACGCACCGTTCCCTTGCCCGTGATGGTGTTCTTGATGCCCATGCCATGAGCCGTCTCGTGGAACATCACATTGGCGAAGAAAGCGTCAAACTTGATATGTTCCATCGACTCGGGTGTCATCAGTTCTTTGGCAATGGGGACAAGGATCTTGTCGAACTTGGCCTGCATGGAGTTCTTCAGCTGAAGCTTGCGGGTGCCACGTTCAAGCTGCACGCGTTCGTCGTTGGGCAGGTTGATGGCGATGGTCTTGCTGTTGGCATTGCAGTCGCCAGCGTAATAGACGGCATCATAGGCAGCCAAGTCGAGGTCGGCACCAGGCACTTCTTTCTTATACTCCTCAGGCACAGGCAGCTGCTTCTGCAACTCGGGCACATAGGCCGCATAACAGGCCAATTGTTTAGTCCACTCTTGGTCCTTGATGAGGATGAAAGCCTCGTGCGAAGCTTTGATGCCATAACGAGCGTCGGTGTAGTTCTCGATGGGACCAATCACCATGTCTATGTTGTTGTTGCGGACGTCCATCCACTGCATGTCACTCTCGAGGTAATCGTCGGTGCGGAGGGCTTTGGCACGGAGGGCCAGATATGTGGCAAACTCCTCGTCTCCAGCAAGTTCAGAGGCATCGTCAAGCAGCGAAGCAGCCTTCTTAATCTGTTGCTCGAAATAGTCGTGATACCACACGCACTTGAGATTACCCTCTTCGTCGCGGACAATCATGGTGTATTGGCTGGTCTTGTTCGGGTCGTCGAAGGCGTTCCATTCCTCTTCGGTCATGTCGATAGGATAGAACTGTGCACCGGCAGGCTTCTCACCGATGCCTTCCACGAAGGATTTGTTGCCGTCGAGGCCATCCCAAGCGCCATAAGTGATGGAGGCCATCTTCTTCAGGTCGGCGTTGTCACCGATTTGGCTCATGAGGGCTTCCTTGTCGCCAAAGTTTTCCATCCAGAAGAGCTGGTCCATGATGTCGGCAGCTTCAAAGAGCAGCGGAAGCATTTCTTTCTCGTTCTCGCTGAGATGACTGATGTCAGTCGTCAAGGTATATTCAGCGTACTTGTCCGAAAGGTTGGCTTGTTGAACAGGCTCTTGGGGCTGTTCAGGTTGCTTGTTGCCGCAGGCGGTAGCCACGAGAGCCACGATGGCAACACATGCTAAATGTTTGATTTTCATTTTGTTTGTTTTATTACGTTTAATTCTTAGATGATCAGCATGGCATCGCCATAGGTAAAGAAGCGGTACTTCTCGGCGACGGCTTCCTTGTAAGCCTTCATCAGCAGGTCGTAGCCAGCGAAGGCGGCCACTTCCATCATCATGGGCGACTTGGGCAAGTGGAAGTTGGTAATCATACAGTTGGCCACCGAGAAGGTGTATGGCGGGAAAATGAACTTGTTGGTCCAGCCTTTGTAGGGTTTAATCTTGCCACCGATGGTCTGGGCGGTCTCAAGAGCCTTCAGCGAGGTGGTACCGACGGCAAACACGTTGTTGTGGCGAGCATTGGCCTCGTTGACCAAGGTGCAGCAGTCTTCGTCGATGTACATCTCTTCAGAGTCGGGCTTGTGCTTGGTAAGGTCTTCCACTTCGATGTCACGGAAGTTGCCCATGCCAGGATGCAAGGTCAGCTCAGCGAAAGAAGCGCCGATGATTTCGAGGCGTTTCATCAGGATCTTGCTGAAGTGCATGCCAGCGGTCGGGGCCGACACGGCGCCTTCCACCTTGGCGTAGATGGTCTGGAAATCCTCTGCGTCCTCGGGGCGTTCCTCGCGGTTCAGCTCCTTCGGGATGGGCGTGTGGCCAAGGCTCGACAGGGTCTTCTTGAACTCGTCGTAGGTGCCGTCATAAAGGAAACGTAGCGTACGGCCACGTGAGGTGGTATTGTCGATGACTTCGGCCACCAGTTCGTCGCCCTCACCGAAATACAGTTTGTTGCCGATACGGATCTTACGGGCCGGGTCGACGAGCACGTCCCAGAGACGGCTTTCGTGATCCAGCTCGCGAAGCAGCAGCACCTCAATCTTGGCGCCGGTCTTCTCCTTCTCGCCATAGAGCTTGGCGGGAAACACCTTGGTATTGTTGATAACGAACACGTCACCATCTCTCGTATAATCCACCAAATCCTTGAAGACACGATGTTCTATCTTTCCAGTTTTGCGGTCGACGACCATCAGGCGGGCCTCATCGCGGTTCTGAATGGGTTGCAGAGCAATCAACTCGCTGGGCAAGTTGAATTTAAATTGGGATAATTTCATTGATATATGATTTGATATTCTTTATTCTCTTTTTGATAAAGAAGCGCGCAAAGATAATGCAGGACAAAAGTTTTGTCAAGTCTTTTTTCTTAACAAACTGATTATCAATCTTTTTTCTGATATTTTTCGTCTTGTTCCCGCTTCCAAGCCTTGAACTCGTCGCCTGTGTCGATAATATGCTGCTTCAGCTCCATCAGTGGCCAGGCATCCTCCACGTGGAAGTCACCGATACGTGTGCGTCTTAAAGATTTTAAACAGGCGCCGTTGCCTAGAGCCTTTCCAAAGTCGTTGGCAAGGCTACGAATGTAGGTGCCTTTGCTACAGGTGACCTCGAAATCGAGTTCCGGGAAATGGTCGAGGCTAAGTTTGAAGTCGTCGATGCGGACATCACGGGCTTTCAGCTCGATTTCCTCGTCGGAGCGGGCGTAGTCGAAGGCACGTTTTCCCTTGATTTTGATGGCGGAATACTTCGGCGGAAATTGCTTGAGGTCGCCGACGAATTGCTGCCTTGCAGCCTCAATCTGCTCTGGCGTGATGCCATCAGTGGGAAAGAAAGCGTCAGGCTCGCTCTCCAAGTCGAATGTAGGTGTGGTCTGGCCAAGAAGGATGGTTCCCGTATAGGTCTTGATTTGTCCCTGGTAGGTATCAATCTGCTTGGTCATTTTGCCCGTGCATAGGATGAGCAGACCCGTAGCCAAAGGATCCAATGTACCTGCATGGCCCACCTTCAGCTTGCGGATGCCGTAGCAACGGTTCAGCAGGGAACGGATGAAGTTGACCGTGTCGAACGACGTCCAGTCCAGGGGTTTGTCAATGAGAATGACTTCGCCTTCTTCAAAATTGAACATAGTGCTTTTTTTGACTCGGGACACGGGACTGTGTGACACGAGACGGGGTTATGTCCCGCGTCTCGCGTCTCGAAGTCTCGCGTCAAATAACATACGGTAAAACAATGGCCAGTATGCCGACGATGGTGCAATAGATGGCAAACCAAATGAGCTTGCCTTTCTTCACAATGCTGATCATCCACTTGCAGGCGATGCAGCCGAAGACGAAGGCCGCCAGGAAGCCAACGATGGCCGCCACAGGCGAAAGGCCAGCCATGGCTTGGCTAAAGCCGACCTCAAGGATGTCTTTGGTGTCGAGCAAGGCCTCTCCCAATATGGGCGGGATGACCATCAGGAAAGAGAACTGTGCCAGCTTTTCCTTTTTGTTTCCCAACAGTAAACCCGTGGCGATGGTGCTGCCCGAGCGCGACAGTCCCGGCATCACGGCGCAAGCCTGTGCGATACCGATGATGAAGGCATGCCATCCGCTGATATTCTCTTTCTGGCGTGGTTTGGCGAAGTAGGAGAAGGCAAGCAAAGACGCCGTCACCAGCAGCATGATGCCCACGATGAGGAGTCCCGAGCCAAAGACCTCTTCCACCTTATCCTTGAAAAAGAAGCCGACGATCATCACGGGAATCATCGAGATGAGGATATTGATGGCATATTTCGTGCCGTCGTTGAGGCCAGTATAAGTGCGCCACGACTGACGGGCAAAAAGGTCCTTGAAAATCCAGACGATTTCCTTCCACAGGATGACCAGGGTGCTGAGTACAGTGGCCACATGCAGCAGCACGGTGAAGGCGAGATTCGATTCACCGTCTTCGAGGCCGAAGAGGGCTTGGCCGATAGCCAGATGGCCACTGCTACTGACGGGCAGGTATTCGGTCAGACCTTGGATGATACCAAGTATTAATGCTTCAATCCAACTCATTGCTTTTTCCTCCAAAAAATAGCTACAATCTCGACGACAAAGCCCAGCAATACAAGAATCGGGGCGAGCGTGATATGCTGGAAATCAAACATCTTTTCATTGAACACATCGGGGTTGTCGGAGCCGCCGCCAATCATCAGGATGAAGCCTAAAGCGATGAGGGCGATGCCGATGAGCACAATAATGAAATTCTGTTTACCGAAAGGCATGACATCTTGATTGTCACCTTTCATTTCTGTAGTTTGCTTGGTTTTTTCTTTTGCCATATTTCTTGTGTTTGTTTTCTAGATTTTATGATTTAAGCGGGCCCTTCGACGGGCTTAGGGACCCTTAAGCGTATAATCGGTCGACATCGGCATGGAGGTACTTGCGCAAGGCGAAACGGGTGGAGAGTCCACCGAGGATAATGCCTAGAACGATGATGCCGACAAAGACGACACCAATGATGGTAAAGTCTTTAACGATAGCCAGTTCAGGCAAGCGCCTGTTGAGGCCGTAAAGTAGCAAAGCAAGGAAGATGTCGGCCAACAATGCTCCAAAGAAGCCTTGCAGCCTGCCGCTCCTGACGAAGGGACTCCGGATGTAGGAAGCCGTGGCACCCACCAGCTGCATGCTGCGGACCAAGAATCGCTTGGAGTAGATTCTGAGTCGTATCGTATTGCGTATCAGCGTTACCGAGATGAAGAGCAGCACCAAGCTGGCCAACATCAAAGCGATGCCGATACGCCGCACGTTCTGGTTGATGAGACCGACAAGCGACTTTTGGTAATAGATTTCCTTGACAGCGCTGTTTTTCATCAGTTGAGCTTGGATGACACTAATACTGTCGTTGTTAGCCCATTCGGCATTGAAACGCACGTCAATGGAAGGCAGCAGCGGGTTCTCCTCGTTGCCGAGCCATTGCAGGAAGTCCTCGCCGAGGTCTTCACTCAGACGGTGGATGGCTTCTTCCTTCGTGATGTATTCCGTCGACTTCACGGCGGGCATGGCATCGAGTTCCGCTTTCAGTTTCAAGATGTTTTCCTCTTTGACGTTGCTGTTCATCACCACCTCGAAGCCGATATTCTCCTTGAGATGGTTGGACAGCTTATGCGCATGCATCATAAGCAGGGCAAACACACCCATGAGGAAGAGCACCAAAGCGATGCTCATCATCGACATGAAGTAGGACCCTGCCACACGGCGTCTGTTGGAACTCTTTTCGGACATCTTTGGTCGTCACACTATTTTGAAACTGCAAAGATAGAGGAAATATTTCAATGAGACGCAAGCATTACAGTTCTACATTCGGTTTTTTCACTATTTTTGTGCATTAAAAATCAATCAATATACCATGCAAGTCCTGAAATCCAACATACGCACCGACTCCGAGGAGTTTAAGCAGAACGAGAAAAACTTCCTCGCACTGATGGCGCAATACCGCGAGGCGATGGGGCAAGCCATGCAAGGCGGCGGTGAATCTGCCATTGCCAAGCACAAGAAGCGCAACAAGCTCCTTGCCCGCGAGCGCATCGACCTGCTCATCGACCCGAACACGCCCTTCTTGGAGCTCTCGCCGATGGCAGCCTATGGCACCTATAACAACGACTTCCCCTCGGCGGGTATCATCACAGGCATCGGTGTGATCCAAGGCCGTGAGGCCGTCATCGTGGCCAACGACGCCACGGTGAAAGGCGGCACCTACATGCAGTACACAGTGAAGAAACACCTCCGCGCCCAGGAAATTGCCATGGAAAACCACCTCCCCTGCGTTTATATGGTCGACAGCGGCGGCGCCTTCCTGCCCGAACAGGACACCGTTTTCCCCGACCGTGACCACTTCGGACGTTTCTTTTACAACCAGGCGCGTATGTCGGCGATGGGTATTCCCCAAATTGCCATTGTGATGGGTATGTGTACCGCTGGCGGCGCCTACGTGCCGGCCATGAGCGATGAGACCATCATCGTGCGCAACCAAGGCACCATCTACCTCGGCGGACCGCCGTTGGTAAAAGCCGCCACGGGCGAAATCGTCACGGCAGAGGAACTGGGCGGCGGCGAGATGCACACCAGCATCTCGGGTGTGGCCGACCACCTAGCCGAAAACGACCAACACGCCTTGCAGATCTGCCGCAATATCTTCAAGACCTTGGAGAAGTCGCACCGCCAGAAGCTGGACATGCTGCCCGTTGAGACACCCTTATATGACCCGCACGACCTCTACGGCCTCGCCCCCATCGATTTCCACAAGCTCGTCGACCCGAGAGAGATCATCGCCCGTATTGTCGACGGCAGCCGTTTCCAGGAGTTCAAGTCGAGGTATGCCACCACCATCGTCTGCGGTTTCGCACACATCATGGGCTTCCCTGTGGGCATTCTCGCCAACTTCGGCGTTTTGTTCTCGGAATCGGCACTAAAAGCCACCCACTTCATCGAGTTGTGCTGCCAACGCAATATCCCGCTGGTGTTTTTGCAGAACATCACGGGCTTCATGGTGGGCAAGCAATACGAGCAGGGCGGCATCGCCAAGGATGGTGCTAAGATGGTGCATGCCGTCTCCAATGCCAATGTGCCTAAGTTCACCGTCATCTTCGGTGGCTCGTTCGGCGCAGGCAACTATGGCATGGCCGGTCGTGCCTACAGCCCTCGCCTCTTGTTCATGTGGCCCAATGCCAAGATTTCTGTCATGGGTGGTGAACAGGCGGCCAGCGTCCTTGCTACTGTGAAGGAGGACCAGTACAAATACAAAGGATTGGAGGTCCCGACCGACGAAATCGCGCAGCTGAAAAAAGACATCTTGGCCAAGTACGACTACGAAGGCTCGGCCTTCTACAGCACCGCTCGTCTCTGGGACGATGGCATCATCGACCCCATCGACACGCGCAAGATCCTCGCCCTCGGCATCGCTGCTTCCTTGAACCAGCCCTTCCCGCCACAACAGTTTGGCGTGTTTAGGATGTAAGGTTTCCTTTTGCTCATCAAACACCTCATAACATGAAAAAACTTTACACTATCCTCGCTTTTCTGGCTATAGGACTGTTTGCGAACACCTATGCCGCTCCCGTCACGGTCAAAAGCCCCGACGGACAACTCGAACTGAAATTTGAAGTAGTCGGTGGCATACCGCAGTATTCCCTCGACCGTGCCGGCAAACCCGTGGTACTGCCCTCAAAAATGGGCTTCACCCTCGAATGGCGCGACGACCTTGCCCATGCTTTTGTGCTGAAGGACACGAAATACGACACCTTCGATGAGATTTGGGAACCCGTTTGGGGCGAAGAGGCACAAATCCGCAACCATTACAATGAGATGCTTGTTACCTTGGAGCAACCTATTGGCTCTGTGGAGAGTATGGACCATTCCACTGAGAAAAAGGCCACGGTGATGCAGATCCGTTTCCGCCTCTACGACGACGGCCTCGGCTTCCGCTACGAGTTCCCAATGGAGAACGCCTTGGTCTATTTCTGGATCAAGGAGGAGCTGACCGAGTTTGCCATGACGGGCAACCATACCGCTTGGTGGATTCCTGGCGACTTGGACACGCAGGAGTTTAACTTCACCGAGTCGCGCCTGTCGCAGATTCGTGACTTATGGGAGGCTGGCCACAAAGACGGTGGCTGGCCTTGGACGGGCTTCTCGCCTACTGGCGTGCAAACCGCACTTCAGATGAAGACCGACGAAGGGCTCTACCTCAACATCCACGAGGCCGCCACGCTCGACTTCCCGACCATGCACCTCGACCTCGACGACAAAAACCTGGTATTCCGTGCCTTCCTCAGCCCCGATGCCACAGGCTACAAAGGCCGTATCCAAGCCCCTTTCAACACGCCTTGGCGCACGGTGATGGTGACGGCCTCAGCTACCGATGCCCTTGCTTCGCGCCTCATCCTCAACCTCAACGAGCCTTGCGTTTTGGAAGACGTGTCGTGGATCCACCCTGTAAAATACATGGGTGTGTGGTGGGAGATGATCTCGGGCAAGAGCAGCTGGTCCTACACCAACGACTTCCCCTCGGTGAAGCTGGGAGTGACCGACTATGCCCATGCCAAACCCAACACGAACCATGGTGCCAACAACGCCAACGTGCGACGTTACATCGATTTTGCCGCTGAAAACGGCTTCGATGCACTCCTCATCGAAGGCTGGAACATCGGCTGGGAAGACTGGTACGCCAAACAGAAGGACTTCGTCTTCGACTTCATTACCCCCTACCCTGACTTCGACCTACCCGCACTGAACAAATACGCCCACGAAAAGGGCATCCGCCTCATCATGCACCACGAAAGTTCGGCCTCCACACAGAATTACGAGCGTTGGTTGGACAAGGCGTATACTCTGATGAATATATATGGCTATGATGCCGTGAAGGGAGGCTATGTGGGAACTATCATTCCTTATGGCGAAGGTCACTATAGCCAGCCCATCAATAACCATTATCACTATTGTATCACTGAGGCCGCCAAATACCATATCATGGTGAACTCTCATGAGGCGGTGAGGCCAACAGGTCTCTGCCGCACCTGGCCCAACATGATTGGCAACGAGAGCGCCATGGGCACCGAGTTCCGCGAGCGCATCAACCCTGGACATACCACTATCTTGCCTTTCACGCGCCTGCAAGGTGGCCCGATGGACTACACACCAGGTATCTTTGAAACCGACATGGGTAAAATCGTTCCGTGGGGCAAAAAGATGCGCACCACCATCTGCAACCAGCTAGGTCTTTATGTGACCTTCTACTCGCCGCTGCAGATGGCTGCCGACTTCCCCGAGCACTACGCACAGTTCATGGACGCCTTCCAGTTCATCAAGGATGTGGCCGTTGACTGGGACAAGAGCCTCTACCTCATGGCTGAACCTGGTGACTACATCGTCACGGCACGCCGCCCCAAGTTGTCGACTTTGAACAAAGCCGCCGAAGGTGTCGGCACCTTGCGTGACGGCAAGAAAGGTGTGGTATCCAACGCCACCAAGTTCGTCTATGCCCTGCCCGATGACGCGACGATTGAAGACCTTTGGCACGCCACGCCGCACGACGTGTGGTACGTGGGCGGCATCACCGACGAGAACGCCCGCGAGGTCACAGTGAAGCTGGATTTCCTGAAACCTGGCGTGAAATACGAGGCCACCATCTATGCCGACGCCAAAGACGCCAGTGGCATTCCGGACGAGCATTACAACGCACAGGCATACACCATCACGAAGAAGACAGTGACGAACAAATCGAAATTGAAACTGAGAATGGCACCTTGCGGCGGATTTGCGGTGTCGTTGCGGTCCTTATAAAAACAAAAGAGGCGGTGTGACATGAACCCCGAAAGTTGGACAAAAAACTTTCGGGGTTTTATTATGTCACAAAAGAGGAACAAACACACATTCGAAGATCGACTGAAGTACATG
>CAJOIS010000018.1 GCA_905234645.1 uncultured Bacteroidales bacterium
GGAACAAACGTCTGACATCAAGCCCAAAATTTTCAGCCTGCAAAATGACCCATTGGACTACAACTCGTTTTTTTCAGCCTGCATTTTGACCTATACGCCGTTTTTTTATGTCTTGTAGAGATGCGGCGCGCCACGTCTCTACAATTGTTTAGAATATCAACGCCAACAAAACGTACAGCCAGTGCGCTGCGATGCCAGCGCAAAGACCTCCGATGGTGTGTGCGCCAATGGCCTTGCCGATGAGCTTGCGGTAGCCGAGGCTGTCGAGCATGGCAGCGTGGGTGCTGAGGAAACCGCTCCAGCACATGCCGATGGCGGTGAACACAGCAATGGCGTTGTTGTCGATGATGCCTTCCGTGATGAAACGCGGCACCAAACCGATGGCAGCGCCAACGGCACCGAGAGCCGTCATGGGGAAGGAAATCAAGGCGCCGTGCTTGAAGCCGAACAGCCAGTCGAAGATGAAGTTGATCTTGTTGGCCGCCCAGCTGATGACGGGCACGCCTTCGTAGGCTACGCCGAGGTACTCGCCATTGTCGCCTGCCGCACCGAAGGTCAGCATCATGACAATGGTGGAGATACAGAGCACGCCGGGGATGATGGCGAAGCCGATGCTGACACCGTCCTTGCCGCCGTCAAGCAACGAGTTGAGGAAACGCATGAACACGCCGCCTTCGCTCTTGAAGGTAATCTGCTGCTCGTCGCCGCCGAACTCTTCGTCGACGGGTGAGTCAAGTTCGGGATATGCTTTCAAGGTGGAACGTTGCATGATACGGGTGGAGACGATGCTGCCGATGATGGCACCAACCACACCCACCAAAGCGCCTTTGCCGAAGCCCAAGCCCGTCATGAAGGCAACAACTACCAGACCCATGCCAAAGGCGGTGCCGAAATTGGTCAGCGAAACGAGCTGGTATTTTTTGAAGTAACGGTTGAAGTTCTTGTCGTGCGCCAAGGTGATGATGGCTGGGTTGTCGCTCAAGAAGGTCATGATGGCACCCAAGGCGGCCACGCCAGGAAGGTTGTAAAGCGGCTTCATCAAGGGACGGAGCAGGTTTTCCAACAAACGTACCACGCCGAACTCGGTGAGCATTTTACTGATGGCGCCCATGAGCACGCAGATGGCCATGATGTAGAACACGGTCTCAAGAAGAAGGTGATAGGCGGTCTGCATGAAGGTGTTCAGCATCTTCGGTAGCGTCATCTTGTAGGCCAGCAGTCCAAAGAAGGCGAAGAAGAGGATGAGGAAGACGATGGCTTCGAAACTGCGTTTGGTGGTGAACCGTAGCGGCCGTTTCAGCTTTTCTTCAAACTTTTTGAAGACTTTTTCCACCCTCTCGTGATAGTTGAGGGTGCTCCGTTTGATGGTGTTGTATTTTGTCTTAGCCATAGCGGATTATTTTTTCAGGACATTGAGGAGGTCGACTTTCCAGGTGAGGCCGATGTTGCCTTGGAACTTGCTCTCGCCGTCGACGCTGGTGTGCGAGCCGCAGAGGTGCAGGCGCAGGCTGCGATCGACTAAGGGGTAGAATTCGAAGCCAAGGCTCTCGAAGTCGACTTTCTTGCCCGGGACGACGTATTGGTCGTATGCCTCCGTGCTGGGCAGTTGGGCTTGGTTGAAGTCGTAGCCCGCCTTGGCGAAGACAATCCATTTCTTGCCGATGTCGACGCCGATGCCAAAGATGGCGGTGATGTCTTGACCGAAGAAATGCTCCTGCTTGAAGGAGGCGCGGTTGATTACGTCAAGATACATCTCCACGCCTTTGAACTGCAGCTTGTTGCCCAGAGCGATGTAATTGATGTATTTGCCGGGCTGGTATTCAATGATGTTAGCTGAATAGGTGGTCTTGAATATGCCGAAGTTGCCGTACCACATAAGGTTGTAGGCATACATGCTCTGCATGGCGGAGTTGATGAAAGGCGAGTTGCACACTTGGAAAAGCACGTGGTTCTTGCCGGTGTTGTCCTTGAAGTTGAGCGAGGCACCCACCTCGTAGCTGCAGACGGTATTCCAGAACTCGGTGCCGTAGTAGATGTCAATGGGGTTGGTGTCGTATTCCCAACCACCAATGGCCACGACTTGTTTGCCTGCGGACAGGAAAAGGTTGTCAGTGAAATGCCAGTTGAGATAGGCCCAGTCTGTGCCTTGGAAGAATGTCTTGGCAAAGCCGACATTGGGGGCGTTGATGCGCTGGCGCAGGTGGTAGGAGAACTTGCTGCCGATGTTGCCGTCCAATGCCACAACCAAGTATTTGCCGGCAAAGCCGTGGTCGGTGGTGGAGGCAACGGTGTCGTGGCCTAAGTGGTAGTCAAGGGTGAAATCGACACGGGTGTTCAGCTGAAGGTTGTCCAAGGTGATCAGGGGCTTCTTGTCCTGCGGGAAGGCTCGTAGGCAGACGAAGAGGCTTAAAACGATAATCAGTAACGCTTTTCTCATAGGCTATAAATTTGCGACAAAAGTACAAAATAATAGCATTGGGGAAAACGATAGGGAAAACAAAAAAAACGGGGCGGATGACTCCGTCCCGTTTGTGGGGGTAATCTAGGCAAGCGCTTAGCAGACCTCGATGGTTTGTATGGCTTGCTTCTTCTCTTCGACAGTCACCTTTGGGATGACGATGTCGAGGATACCGTTTTCGACTTTGGCACTGATCTGTTCCTTGTGGATGTCTTCGGGCAGCATCACGGTCTGGCGGAAGTGCTCCACCGAGAACTCATGGCGCAGGTAGCGCATCTCTTCCTTGTTCTCTTTCTTACCATCTCGACGACAAGGTTGCCTTCGGCGTCGATGTTCAGTTTCACATCTTCCTTGGTGAGACCAGGGATGCAGAGTTCAAGTTTGTAGTTGTCCTTCGTCTCCATGATGTTCATGCGAGGCGTTGAGTAAGTCGTGTCGTTCCAGTTCATCAGTTCGTTGAACAGAGTAGGCATGAAGTCTTGGTTTCTTCTGGTTACTAACATGGTTTTGATCTCCTATTATTTAATGTTGATTGTTTGATTGTTTAATCGTTGTTGGTTGAGGTCCCTGAGCCTGTCGAAGGGCCGACCTTGGGACTTTTTGTCCGTCCTTTCGTTCGGACGACTCCATCTAGTCAAATTCTTTGCCAAGGCCTAAAATGGGTCAAAACCGGTGTTTTTAATGACAAAATTTCCGATTTTGTATAAAAATGGCTAAAATATACTGACAAAATTTCCGAAATAAAAGAAATAGTAGAGACGCAATGCTTTGCGTCTCTAATTACCATTTGATTTCATAACAACAAGACGCAAAGCATTGCGTCTCTACAAATCCAGCCATGGCCATGTACCTCATCAATGAAATAATGCCTATATTTGTCGCTTGAAATCAATCAAGAATCTTATGGATGAGACAAAATACAAAGGCCGTTATCGAATTCCGTCTGCCCGTGCATGGTGGCACCAGTATAAAGGTGGATCCTATTATGTAACCATTTGCACGAAAAATAGGGAAAATTATTTTGGGCAGATTGAAAACGGTGTTATGGAAATGTCTGAAATAGGCAAATGTCTGAACGAACAAATCCTTCTTACATCAGAAATGCGTGCTGATATGAATGTGGATATTCCGTTGTTTTCCATAATGCCTAATCATGTTCATTTGATTGTGGTGATTGGCGAGAATGTGTATAATACATCGGTAGAATATGATGATGGCATGTCTGGTAGAGACGCAATGCTTTGCGTCTCCGAATCGGCAAACACGTTTTCGCCACAATCCAAGAATTTGGCATCAATCATTCGCGGTATAAAAATTGGCACGAAAGCGTATGCCTCCAATAACAATATTGAATTTGATTGGCAACCACGTTTCCATGACCATATCATTCGGAATATTGATGAATTGAATGCAATTGCGAAATACATTGAAAACAATGTCGCAAATTGGAAAGAGGACGATTTTTATCGTCGATGATGTCAACCTTAATATCCCAATTGTGTTTTAGACGCAAAGCATTGCGTCTCTACAGATTTGACCGTGGACAAAGGATTCTCATTTGGTTTTATTTTTTTACTTTTGCCGTCCGAAACGAGCTTTATATCATGGAAGAAAAACTATTCAATAAGAATTACCTGTGCCTTTGCGCGGCTAATTTCTTGTTTTTCTTTTCGTTCTATCTGCTGCTGCCCGTGCTGCCTTTCTTCATTATGGAGAAATACCAGGCAGGCAATGCCGTCATCGGCACGATAATCTCGTGCTACACGCTGGCCACCCTCGTGGTGCGTCCCTTCTCGGGCTATATGATGGATACCTTCAAGCGCAAGCCCTTGTATCTGCTGGCGCTATCTATATTTACCGCCGTGTTTGTCGGCTATCTCTTTGCCGCCACCATCACCTTATTAATTATCATCCGCATCGTGCATGGTCTGGCCTTTGGCCTCACTTCGGTGGGCGGCAACACCTTGGTCATTGATGTGGTGCCGTCGGAGCATAGGGGAGAGGGCATCGGCTATTTCGGCGTGGCCAATAACATCGCTATGGCGGTCGGCCCAATGACGGGACTGTTCGTCTACGAGCATTTCAGCTTCAATGCCATCTTCATGGGCTGCATGGCGTGCAGCCTGTTGGCAGCCTTGTTTGCTTCAAGGATAAAGACACGCGTGCGTCCGCCCGTCAAGCGTCCGCCCGTCTCGTTGGACCGTTTCATCCTGATCAAGGGCCTGCTGGCGGGCGTTTCGTTCACCTTATTGGCCTTCGCCTATGGTCAGATTTCGAATTACATCGCCCTTTATGCCAAGGAGATGGGCCTGACCATCAGTAGCGGTTTGTTTTTCACCGTCTATGCCGTCGGCCTGATCGCATCTCGACTGTTTGCCGGCAAGATGATTGACAAGGGCAAAGTCACGCAAATCATCGTATTGGGTTTGGGTATCACGGTGGCGGCACTGTTGGGTCTGGGTTTGTGCCATTATTGCAATGCCTTGGGCGCGGGCTACACGGCCACGGCCTTCTTGGTCATCGCCTTGTGCTGTGGCTTGGGCTTCGGTGCGGCCTTCCCTTCGTTCAACGCCTTGTTCATCAACCTCGGCACCCACGCCCAGCGCGGCACAGCCACGTCGACCTATCTCACCACTTGGGACTTGGGCCTCGGCATCGGCATCTTCTCGGGCGGCCTGTTGGCAGAGTATTTCTCGTTCGCGACAGCCTATCTCGTTGCCTCGGCTTCGGTGCTTGCGTCACTCGTTTTCTTTGTCGTCGTGGTGACGCCGCATTATCAACGGAATAAAATCGGGTGATTTTTGGGGCGTGGTGATGGTATTTTTCATTACTTTTGCCTCAACAAATTCATCGTATTATGAAAAAGCTGTTCCTTTTTGCCTTTCTTTTTGCCACTTTCCACCTATTCGCACAGGAAATGCTCGTCGGCTCCTACAACATCCGCTACAAAAACAAGAACGATAGCATCAACGGCGAGGTGTGGACCAAGCGCTGCCAGGTCATCTGCGACCAGATGAACTTTATGTCGCCCGACATTTTCGGCGTGCAAGAGGCGCTTTATTCCCAACTGTGTGATTTCAAGAAAGGTCTCGATGGCTATGACTACATCGGCATCGGTCGCGACGACGGCCAACGTGGCGGCGAACACGAGGCCATTTTCTATAAGACGGACAAGGTGCAACTGCTCGATCACGGCGACTTCTGGCTGAGCGAGACGCCTGACAAGCCTGGCTTGGGTTGGGACGCGGTCTGCATCCGCATATGCACATGGGGCAAGTTCAGCGTGAAAGTACATAGTACGGACTATCGTCGCAGAGGCTTGTTCAATCGTGGGCCTAAGGTTGAGGAAAGAGAGTTCTATTTCTTCAACCTCCACATGGACCATGTGGGTGTGGTGGCACGTCGTGAGGCCGCCAAACTCGTTGTGCAAAAGATCCGTGAGATTGCACAAGGTCAACCTGTCATTCTCACTGGCGACTTTAATGTTGACCAAAACAACGAAATCTATACGATATTCACGAAATCGGGACTGCTGAAGGACTCTTACGATGCTGCTCGCATCCGCTTTGCGGAGAATGGCACGTTCAACGCGTTCAAGACGAACTATTTCACCACAAGCCGCATTGATCATGTTTTCGTTTCACCGAGCATGCCAGTGGAGGCCTACGGCGTGTTCACCAATAGTTATTGGACCCCTGACGAAAAGGATGAGACCCTCAAGGCCTCCGAGGCACCGCAGGAGATTTCGTTCGACAACTACATCCGGCACAATCCCTCGGATCACTATCCGGTGTTTGTTAAGGTTAAACTCTAATTGTTTTTTTTTGTCACAAAACTTACAAAACCGTCAAAACTTTTTGTAACAGTCGGAAGCACGCCAACCGGCTGCTTCCTGGCGGCGACACGGTTGTGAAGCCGCCATGCATAAACATGGTTTTGCGCGTTTTGAGAGTTTTGTGGTTTAAACCTTTTTCTGCCTTCTTATTTCGCTCCAGGTCTGTAGCACCACGGAGATGATAATCAGCGCGATGCCGATGCAGAATGAGAAATTCAACTCCTTGTACTCGCTGAAGATGAACATGGAGAGGATGATGCTGTATACTGGCTCCAGGTTATAGGTCAGGTTAACGGTGAAAGCTGGAATCCTTTGCAACACAATGATTTGCAGTAGGCAAAGACCGATGGTGCAAACCACCACCATAAAGGCCAGATAGGTATAATCCATGCCGACGGGATAGAACCGATCGATGGGGAAGAACATATTATATAAAGGTAGGAGGCAGGTCAAACCGACCAAACCGCCGACCATCTCCCAAAGCAGCATGTTTTTGGCCTCGTAGTGCTTGCCGACCCTTTGGTTGGCAATGGCAAATAAGGCATACAAGGCTGATGATATCACGCCCAAGACAATGCCCAACCGATAGCGCGCGTCAAATTGGAAGATGAGGTAGATGCCGAGAATGGTCAACAGACTGAACAGGAATTCGCGTCCCGAAAATTTGTGTTTGTTGATGATGGGCTCAAACAAGGCGGTGAAAAACCCGACCAAGGAGAAACACACCACGCCAATGCTGACATTCGATGCCTTGATGCTGGCATAGAAGAACACCCAGTGCAGGCAGAGCAACATACCCACGCCGCCCATTTGCAAGATGTCCTTGAATTTGTATCTTTGTAGAGACGTGGCGCGCCGCGTCTCTACAATACGCAAATAAACAAACATAATCACCGCCGCCGCCGCCATGCGCCACCACACCAAAATGGCCGAATCCAAGGTGATGAGTCGCCCCAGCACGCCCGTGAAGCCGGCGATGAAGACGGAGAGATGCAGCAGGAAATAATCCTTTTTCATGGTTTTCTCCTCTGGCGCACAGCCTCGAAAGTGACGATGGCGGTGGTTACCGAAACGTTGAGCGAGTCGGCGATGCCGTTCATGGGGATGATGATGTTTTGGTCGGCGGCCTCGACCCAAGCCTCGGAGATGCCCGTGGCTTCGGTGCCCATTACGAGGGCAGAGGCTTTGGTGAAGTCGGCATCGAGGTAGTCGATGGAGGCTTTGAGGTAGGTGCAATAGATGGTGATGCCGTTCTTCTTCAGCCAAACGATGCATTCCTCGGTGGAGCAGGCATAGATGGGTACGCTGAAGATACAGCCGATGCTGGCGCGGATGGCGTTGGGGTTGAAGAGGTCGGTGGCGGGGTCGGCCACGATGACGGCATCGACACCTGCAGCATCGGCAGTGCGCATCACGGCACCGAGGTTGCCGGGCTTCTCCACGGTCTCCAATACAATGATCAGTGCATTATTCTTGGGCTTGAACTCGCTGAGGCTCTTGTATTTGGGCTTGGCCACAGCCAAGAGCCCGTCGCTGCCTTCACGGTAGGCGATCTTGTCGAAGACTTCTTCGGTGACGGTCTCGGTGAACGTAGCCTTCACCTTGACGGGTTCGCGCAACAATGCCTCGCAGACATACAGCTGCTCGATCTCGAAGCCGCACTTCTGAGCGCGCTCAATCTCACGTTGTCCCTCGATGAGGATACGGTTCTGCTCGCGGCGTTCGGAAGCCTTCTTCAGACGCACGAGGTTCTTTATCTTGGGGTTGGTCTTGCTGGTGATCATCTCTCTCTTCGTAGTTTTGAAAGCGCAAAGGTACGGTTTTGTGGAGAAATTGTGGAAAATGGAAAGAAAAAATGAGAATTTATGTTTGTTGGGTCGCGATAATTCTTAATTTTGCAATCTTAAAATATTGTTGATTTATATTTATTGCTTATAAATGATTATTAATCAATTTGTTATAGCGCATAGAGAGGGGTAAAACACCTTCCTGTGTCGTTTTGTACCAAGGTTCATCTAAGGAAAGGCAACGCGTCCTGTCTTGGATGAACTTTTTTTTTGTTTTGAAATCCCTATAC
This sequence comes from uncultured Bacteroidales bacterium, assembly GCA_905234645.1. Lineage (GTDB taxonomy): Bacteria > Bacteroidota > Bacteroidia > Bacteroidales > F082 > Limimorpha. The sequence goes on from CAJOIS010000018.1 coordinate 8,371, forward strand.
TATAAATAACCTAATACTAAACGAATTATCAATCTAATGAAGAAAACAAACAAACATCAACGCTATGAGGCTCCCAAGGCGGAGGTCATAGTCATCGAGACGCAGAGCGTTTTGTGCGCCTCTGGCGCAGGTTCGGCATCGAATGCAGGTGCCGGTGTGGGAGCTAACGGAATGATTGACGACGGCAACACTTATGGGTGGTAAAAAGAAAGGAGAACACCATGAAGAAATCATTCGCAATCATCGCACTGGCGGCATTGGTGATGCTGGTCGGCTGCAAGAAGAACGATCAAGAAGGAACCGTCCTGAAGGCCGATATCTAGCAACACAAGAGCGACGGCAGCAAGACTTCGCTGAACCCCGACTTCAGCATCAGTTGGTCGGAGGGCGACCAACTGCTCGTCAACAACGGCACAGCTCCTGGCATTTTCACCCTCACCACGGGTGCTGGTAACCCCACCGCTGAGTTCGCCACCACGGGCGAATACACCTTCGGAGAGAACAATGTGGCGGTGTATCCCTACTCCGACAACATCACCTTCGGTGAAAACACGGTGACCATGACCCTGCCTGCGACCCAGGAGGTCGAAGCCCCCGGTACCTTCGGCAATGGTGCCAACCCCATGCTGGGCACCTTCACCGACCCCACGAACTTCACGGTCACGAGCCTCTGCGGAGCCCTGTGCTTGCAACTGAAGGGCGACAACCAGACCATCACCTCCATTGAGATTGTGGACGCCGCCGGTGCCAAGCTGAACGGCACGTTTGAGGCCAACTACAACATTTCGGATGGTCCCGTTCTCATCAAGACGGGCGACGACGGCACGGACAAGGTGACGCTGAGCTGCCCGGCCGTTCTGACTGACGATGCCCAGAAGTTTTCGTGGTGTTGCCCGCTGGCGCTTTGGCCAGTGGCTTTACGATGAACGTCTACAACGACACAGACCTTGTCTTCACCAAGTCGACCTCAACCGATGTCACTATGGTGGTCAACACCGTGAAGACAATGGGTGAGATGACGGTGGCTCCTGCAGCTGCCGTTCCCGTCTATGGTCCTTTCTCGGTGAGCGAGAATCAGCAGGTCTATTTCTCACCGGGCAACCTGTGGGCGACAACAAACGATCTTGGCAATACATGGACTTGGTCGTTTGCTGAACACCAGTATGACAAGATTGGAGATGCGACCGCCAATTCTAATATCACCACAACCTCGGGCGTGGTTGACGCAAATGGTTCAGTTGCCCTCTTTGGCTGGAGCACTTCAAGCACCTATTTCGGCATCCTTAATTCATTTGGCAACGATCCTTTTTCCGGTGATTTCGTTGACTGGGCTACGAATGATATCACCAATGGGGGAAATCCTGCCACACCCTGGCGCACTTTAAGCAGTGATGAATGGTCTTTCATCTTAAATCATGATGATCAAAGCACTACTCAAAGAGGAGACAATATATTTGCTTTTGCAAATATTCATAACGTTCCTGGCTTAATTATCTTCCCCGATCATTTCTTGGATGCGAATATGCCGAGCAGCATAAGTAGTATTAATAATGTTTACATAAGCACTGACAGTTTCCCGGTTCTTGATGATGACACTTGGGCTGGACTTGAGAACTTAGGCTGTGCATTTTTGCCTTCAGTGGGCCAACGCTTTGGGAGTGGAGCTTACAATCCCGATATGTTGATAGAGTATTGGACTTCAACACCCTCTGGTGCCAACTATGCATATAGGGTGTATTACTCAGAGTTTTCCCGCTATATCTCAGCGAATAGTCGTTGCTATGGTTACGGTGTACGCCTTGCCCGCAACGTGCAATAACCCCACGACAATCGTATAAATCCTTATCGAAAGGCGGCCTTCGGGTCGCCTTTTTATTACTTTGCCTGTTGAAAAAATTTTTTTTGGCATTATTTTCTCGCCATCTTCCAAAGTTTTTACTATCTTTGCAATCAAATACAGTTGTATCTGTAATCTTTATTATTTGCATTTTTGAAATACAATAGTATGCCTTTATTATATGATTTCAATATGGATACGGCAGAAGACATTGCCGTCCGTTTGTCGGAAAACCTGAAACGCCGACGACTGGAAAAGGGGTTGTCGCGAAGTGCCTTGTCGATGATGAGTGGGGTGCCAGCGCCTACCATCGCCAAATTCGAGCAGCAGCACAGCATTTCCTTGGTTAGTTTTTTGGCTTTGTCCAAAGCCTTGGGCTATACCGATGCGCTGAAGTCTCTGTTGTCCGAACCCATCTATACCACTATGGAGGAGCTGGAAACCATCAACAAGAACAAGAACAGAAAACGTGGGAGAAATGAATTCAATCGATAAGCTTTTCGTCAAATACCACGGGAAAACCGTGGGGGAACTGACCCTAACGCCTGATGGCACGCGGTGTGCGTTCCGATACGACAAGGAATGGCTGGCCACTGGTTTCTCCATCTCACCATTGGATTTGCCTTTGAAACCAGATCTGTTTATTGCTCCCGCACGTCCCTTTTTGGGCAACTTCGGTATTTTTGAGGACAGCCTTCCCGATGGTTATGGCCGTTATTTGCTTAACAGGATGCTACGTCGACAAGGTGTTGACGACACCCAGCTGACTCCGCTGCAACGTCTTAGCATTGTCGGCAATTCGGGGATGGGTGCATTATGCTATGAACCCGTGACCCGTATGGAAAGAGTAGACGAACAACTTTCGTTCGACCGCCTGCAGCAGTTGGCTTTGGAAGTCCTCTCGGAAAAGAACGAGAAAGACGCTGCACTCCTATATTATAATAGTGGCAACTCGGGAGGGTGTCGTCCCAAATGCCTATACCACGACGAAGAAGGCGAATGGTTGGTGAAATTCAGGCACACCTACGACCCAATGGATTTGGGATTGAAGGAATACAGATACAACGAACTTGCCAGAGCGTGTGGCATCGAAGTGCCCGATTTCAAGTTGTTTGAAGGAAAGTACTTCGCCACGCGGCGTTTTGACATTGAAAACGGAGAGCGTCTTCACGTCGCTACGGCGGGTGCCTTGCTTAATGAGTCCATCGACTTCCCGAAGCTGGACTATAAGACGCTCCTGCACCTCACAGGCTTCCTGACCCAAGACCCGCGCCAAGTGGATTCCATGTTTCGCCTGATGGCCTTCAATGTCTTCACCGAGAACAAAGACGACCATGCAAAGAATTTCAGCTTCATTTGTCGAGAGGGGCATTGGCGGCTGTCCCCCGCATACGACCTTACGCCTGTTCCGGAAGGCTACAACGGCGAGCACGCCACTTCAGTAAACGGCAACGGCAGACCCACGATAGAGGATATGCTCGCTGTCGGCGAGACGATTAGAATCCCAAGAAAACGGGGAAAGGAAATCATTGAGTTTGTCAAAGAGATTTGTCAGCTTTTTTCATCTGCGACAGCACCAATCCCACTACCACGATGAGTATTCCGACAATCTTGTTCACCGTCAGTGCTTCGATGGCGAGGAGATAACTGAAAATCGCCGTGAAAACGGGAATCAAGTTGCTGTAGACATTGGCCCGCGAGGCACCGAGTTTGCTGAAAGCATAGGCCCACAAGGCGTAGGCTCCGGCACTGCAGAAGATGCCCAGACAGACCAACGGAACGATGTAGGCGCCGACATTGGCGAAGTTGGAGGGCTCGAAATGCTCCATAAGGAAGACCATGGGAATGAAATAAATCATGCCGACGATGTTCTGCATCCAGGTGATGGTCAGTGGCTTGTATAGTTTTGTGAGCCGAATCAAGGCGATGGAATAACCTACCGCTACAAGCACCGAGCCGCAAAGGAAGAGGATGCCCTTGGGCGAAGCAGTAAGCTCAAGGTTTTTGTTGAGCAGCATGACGATAACGCCGGCGAAGGAGATGATGAAGCCCACGATATTCATCGGCGTGAGCCGCTCCTTGAGGAAGATGCGCGCCGCGATGGGCGTCACCAAGGGAATCAAGGCGATGATGCCAGCCCCGATGACAGGGGAGGAATTCTTCAGCCCGTAGCCCTCGAAGATGAAGTAGAGGAAAGGCTCGAACATGGCGGCGATGGCGAACAGTCCCAAGTGTTTCCGCTGGATCTTCTCGTTGAGGCGGAAGACGAAGAGAATCGTCGTCAGGAAAACGGTGGCCACCACGAGGCGCAGGAAGATGGTCGCCGTGGGGTTGAGGCTTTGGTAGACCTGCGTGGACCACACGAACGACATTCCCCAGAAGATCATGGCGACGATGCCGGCCAGATGAACGATGAATCCTTTGCCTTTCATGCCGCAAAAGTACGGTTTTTTGAGATAGTTTTCCCCAAGATGAGCATTTCGGCAAGATTTTTGTATGTTTGCATCGTGAAACGAAAAACAATTTAAGTCAAATAATTAAAAACCTATCAAAATGAAAAAGTTAAGTTTAATCTGTATGACAGTCCTGGCCATCTCGTTCTTGGCTTCTTGCCGTGGCCCTCAAGGCCCTCAGGGTCCTGCCGGTAACGACGGCAACGCCAATGTTGCGTCGTCAACGCTCACCATTCATGATTATGATTGGATATGGAGTTGCATCTATGTTGATGCCGATGGCCATGAAAGAGGGCAATACGGAGTCACCATCGATTATCCTGCCATCAACAACAATGTGTATAACTATGGCGCCGTTCTGGTCTATATGGATGTTCAAGGTGCTTGGACTCAGGTCCCGTTCACGTATTATTACCACCAAAAGATAGACGGAGAAGATTGCCTCTTTGCCGCCTCTATCGAAGTGGCAACGCTCAGTGACGGCGGCGTGTGCCTGTTCTGGACCGAAAGCGACATGTGGGATGTGCGCCCCGAGACCCGCGAATTCAAGATCGTGGCCATCGAGGCTAGCGTTTACAAAGACCGCAGCGATGTCGACTACAGCAGCTATGAAGCCGTGAAGGAAGCCTTCCAGCTGGCTGACTAAGATAGAAATCTCTAACCGAACAATCCGAAGGGATCCGATTTTTCGGATTCCTTCTTTTTATTTTGGTTAGCGCATTTAATGCATTGCCAGCGAAAACCACATGAACCCCACGTAACCCAACGTCAGGAAGGCGCCTTCCCAGCGTGAGATCATCCGTCCTTTGCCAGTGAAGACAAACAGCAGCATGAGGCAGTTGGCAGCAAAAAGGATGATCAGTTGTTGGTTCATCATGGCCTCAAAAGGCAGCGGAGTGATGAGGGCACTAACCCCCAACACCATGAAGATGTTCATTATATTGGAACCCAGTACGTTACCGATGGCAATGCCGGAGTTTTTCTTCAATGCCGCCACGATGGAGGTGATGAGTTCGGGTAGGGAAGTGGCTGTGGCCACCACGGTGAGACCTATGGTGCTCTCACTCATGCCCCAGTTACGTGCGAGGATTTGAGCGTTGTTGGAAACAAGTTCGCCGCCTGCATAAAGGCCGACAACGCCAACGACAAGTTCCAAAATGGTCTTGCCCCAAGGCATCGGCGTCTGGGTCTCATCGTCTATGTTGGCCTCGCCTTTGCTCCTGAAAGTGAGCAAGAAATAGCCGAAGCCCATGAGGAGCAGGATGATGCCTTCGATCCAATTCACGTCGACGGTGGCGTCTCTGCTCATGAAGAAGTCGTTGGCCATCAAAGTGATGGCGAGCGTTGCCAAAAAACCGACGGGGATATCGCGACGGATGGAGATGCGGCTCACGTCGATGGGCCAGATGAGCGAACTCACGCCCAAGATGAGCAGGATGTTCATCGTGTTGCTGCCGATGATGTTGCCGATGGCAAGGCCGGGGCTGCCCTTGGCGCACGAAAAGATGTTGACAACCATCTCGGGCAAAGAGGTGCCGAAAGCCACGATGGTCAAGCCGATGATAAGCGGCGACAACTTGGCGCGCACGCCGACGCTGGTAGCTCCGTTGACGAGCCAGTTGGCACCTAGAATCAAGGCGACAAAACCGATGGCGAGGAGTAGTATTGGTATTAAAGAGGTCATGTATTCTTTTTTACTATGGCCTATGGCTGATGGCTCGCTTCACCCAAAGTGTCGAAGTCTGCGCCTGTTGCAGAAGCGGGCCATTGGCCATGAGCCATCAGCCATCGTCTATTCATTTATTATAGTTTCTCGCTCCAAAAATCTTGCTTCCCACTCGGACCATCGTCGCACCTTCTTCGATGGCAATCAAGTAATCCTCCGACATGCCCATCGAGATCTCCTTGAACTGCGGTTGGTTGGCGAAATATTCAGTTTTCAAGGTGTCAAAAATCTCTTTCAAATACTTGAATTCCTTGCGGACTTCCGCTTCGTCGTTGGTGAAGGTAGCCATGCCCATCACGCCACAGATGCGGACGTTTTCCATCGTTTTGAAGGCTTCCGAGTCAAGCAGCTGGCGAGCCTCGTCAAGGTCAAGGCCGAATTTGGTCTCTTCCAGTGCGATGTGGAACTGCAGCAGGCAGTCGACTACACGCTCGTGTTTCTTGGCTTCCTTGTTGACGGCTTCAAGCAGGTTGGCCGAGTCGATGCTGTGGATGAGGGTCACATAAGGGATGATATATTTGATCTTGTTGGTCTGCAAGTGGCCGATGAAATGCCATTGGATGTCTTGCGGCAACACCTCGTGCTTGTCGCGCATCTCTTGGGGATAGTTCTCTCCAAAAGTGCGATGACCTGCGTCGTAGGCTTCCTGTATATCGCTGACAGGCTTGGTCTTGCTGACGGCCACCAAAGTCACCGACTCGGGCAGCGTTGATTTTATTTTCAAAAGGTTTTCACTAACCATGATTCTTCTCTTTATTGTGGCGCAAAAATAGCCATAATTCCGCATTCCGCATTCTGCATTCCTAAATTTTTCCTACCTTTGCACCCAAAATTTTGAAATTATGTTTGAAGGTTTAAGCGAAAAACTAGAACGCTCTTTTAAGATTCTTAAGGGACAGGCTTTTATCACGGAAGTCAATATTGCCGACACGATGAAGGAGATACGTCGCGCCCTCTTGGATGCCGACGTCAGCTATAAGATCGCCAAGGATGTCACCAATAATATCAAGGAAAAGGCCCTCGGCCAGGAGATCCTTACCACGGTGAAGCCGGGTGAGATGATGGTCAAGATCGTCCACGACGAGTTGGCCGAACTGATGGGCGGCGATGCCGTCGACATCAACTTGAAAGGTCAGCCGAGCATCATCCTCATTGCAGGTCTGCAAGGTTCCGGTAAGACCACTTTCTCCGCCAAGTTGGCCTCCTATTTGAAACGCAAGCGCAGCAAGCAAGTGTTGCTGGTCGCCGGCGACGTGTATCGTCCCGCTGCCATCGAGCAATTGAAGGTTTTGGGCCAGCAGGTTGAGGTAGAGGTTTACAGCGAGGAAGGCAACAAGAATCCCGTCCAGATTGCGCAAAACGCCATCAACCATGCCAAGAGCCAAGGCAAGAACGTGGTCATCATCGATACCGCCGGTCGTCTGGCCGTCGACGAGGAGATGATGAACGAGATCGCCAACATCAAGGAAGCCGTGAAGCCGCATGAGACCTTGTTTGTGGTCGATTCGATGACAGGTCAGGATGCCGTGAATACGGCGAAGGCCTTCAACGACCGCCTCGACTTCGACGGTGTGGTGCTGACCAAGCTCGACGGTGACACCCGTGGTGGTGCGGCCCTCACCATCCGCACTGTGGTGGAGAAGCCCATCAAGTTCGTCGGTATCGGCGAGAAGATGGATGCCCTCGATGTGTTCCACCCCAAGCGTATGGCCGACCGTATCCTCGGCATGGGCGACATCGTTTCCCTCGTGGAACGTGCCCAGGAGCAGTTCGACGAAGAGGAAGCCCGCAAGCTGCAGAAGAAAATTTCCTGAAGCAGATCCAGCAAATCAAGAAGATGGGCAACCTGAAAGATTTGGCCAGCATGATTCCTGGCATGGATAAGGCCCTGAAAGGAGAGGAGATCGACGACGACGCCTTCAAGAGCATCGAGGCCATCATCTATTCGATGACACCCGCCGAGCGTGAGGATCCCAAACTGCTCAACGGCACACGCCGCAAGCGTATCGCCGACGGCAGTGGTACTAGCATCGTTGAGGTGAACCGCCTCGTGAAGCAGTTCGAAGAGACCTCCAAGATGATGAGGATGATGACGACGGGTGGAGGCAAGAAGCTGATGAGAATGGCCGGTGCAATGAAACGCAGATAATTGTAGGGACGCATCGCATGCGTCCGCAACAGAATAATGAAAACGCCCCAACATTATGGATAACAAGATAATAGATGGAAAACTGATTTCCGAACAGATTAAGAAAGAAATCGCAGCTGAAGTAGCTGGTATGATAGACAAAGGCATCGCTGCCCCGCATCTCGCCGCGGTCATCGTAGGCGACGACGGCGCCAGCAAGACCTATGTGGCATCGAAGGAGAAAGCCTGCCATTCGGTGGGCATGACCTCGTCGGTGTATCGTCTTCCAGAAAGCACCACCGAGAAGGAGATGCTTGACATGGTCGACTTCCTCAACAACGACCCCGAGATCGACGGCTACATCATCCAGTTGCCGCTGCCCAAACATATTGACGAGAATAAGGTTATCGCCGCCATCAAGCCTGAAAAGGACGTTGACGGCTTCACCAGCGTCAACGCGGGCCGCATGATGCTAGGTTCGCCTTGTTATATTCCCGCTACACCCAACGGCATCATGGAGCTGATCAAGCGTTCCGGCATCGAGACCGTGGGCAAGAACGTGGTCGTGCTGGGTCGTTCCAACATCGTCGGCACCCCCATGGCCATCTTGATGTCGCGCAAGGGCATCGACTCGACCGTGACGTTGTGCCATAGCCGCACCAAGAACCTTCCCGACATCACCCGCCAGGCCGACATCCTCGTCGCCGCCATCGGCAAGCAAGGCTTTGTGACTGCCGATATGGTGAAACCCGGTGCTGTTGTCATCGACGTGGGCATCCACCGCATCGAAGACCCGACCAGCCCGAAGGGCTACAAGATCATGGGCGATGTGGACTACGACGAGGTCTACAAGGTGGCCTCGAAGATCACACCCGTCCCTGGTGGCGTGGGCCCCATGACCATCGTGTCGTTGCTGCAGAATACGCTGAAAGCAGCAAAGGGTGAGGTCTACCCGAAGTGATATGAAGAAAGTCTTAATAATAATAGGTGCGCTCCTGACCTTCCTCGTCGCGCCTGCCCAAGACCTCGACAGCCTCTACCAGGCCTTCGAACACGGCAGGGGAGAGGCCGCCTATCGCGCAGCCCTCGCCATCGATGAGGTCATCGGCCGCGAGCCTAACTTCGACGCCGACACCGACAAGGACGAGATCAAGCTGAAGGTGCTGCGCACAATGATTCTTTATTTCTTCAACAACAACGACTTCCAGCATGTGGTGCAGTATTCCGAAGTCGGCATCGAGCACTACAACAAGATCGACGACCCCTTCAACGAGGCGGGTTGCACGATGACGCTGGCCAACGCCTACCAAAGGCTCGGACAGCTTGACAAGGCCATCGAGTGCTACAACCGTTGCAACGACCTAATGGATGTGATCGGTGGCGAGATGGCTGAGGTCAACAAGCGCTATGTGATGAACAACATCGCGGAGATCCACCTCGCCATGAACGAATATGACCGCGCCGAGGAGATGTATAACAAATGCATCGCCATGCTCGGCACCGTCGACCCCAACGACACCGCCTCCAACCTTGACCTCGCCACTTATTACCAGAACCTCGCCGAGGTGCACATCGCACAACACAAGGATGACGCAGTCAGCCTTGCCGAGCACTCACTGGAACTCTCGCAACGTTACCAGGACACACCGAATAAGATCATCAACCGTCTGCTGTCGCTGTCGAAGGCCTACAGCAGCATGGGTAAGACCAAGGAAGGCGAGCGCCTCATGGACGAAGCCCTGCAGCTGGCCGAGGACAACAACGAAGTGTTTCTCCAGGCCGTCATCCACCTGCAGAAGGGCGACTACGCCCAAGCTATCGCCATGGCGGAAGAGAACCACTACGACGAGCTGCTCCAGGAGGCGTTTGAAAGCGCATATAAAGCCGAGCGCGACATCAACCCGAGACTGGCACTCGAGTACTACGAACGCAGCATGGCAATGAAAGACTCCGTCTTCAACGAGACACAGCAGCAGCTCATCCGAGACTACCAGGTGCGCTACGCCACGCAGGAGAAGGAACACGATCTGCAGATGGAGCAGGAGAAGACCAAACGCAACAGGTTGTATGTGATGGTGTTGGCCGTCGTCGCAGCTTTGCTGCTGATTATCACTGTCATCTGGTTCCGTTTGGCGAATGTCCGCAAGAAACGCGCTGAGGAGTTGGCCCACCTCAACGAGACGAAAAACCACCTGCTGTCCATCGTGTCGCACGACGTGAAGACGCCCGTAAGCGCCATTTGCCAGGTGCTGCGCGGCATCACCGATGGATACGACAGCATCGCCGACACCGACAAGAAGGCACACCTTGTGATGCTGCGCTCGACATCGGAGGCCCTGAAAGACCGTATGGAGAACATCATAAAATGGGTGAAACAGGAGCTGGCGAGCAGCGAGGTAACGCGTGTGCAATTCAGTATTAGCGATTTGGTTGACGAATGTATCAAGACGCAGGAGACATCAATAATGGTGAAGTCGCTGCGAGTCGTCAACGAAGTGCCGAAATACATCATGGGTTACGACGACGTTAACGTGGTGAGGCTGGTGATTCAGAATCTGCTCGGTAATGCCGTGAAATTCTCGTATCCGAGCGGCGAAATCACAATAAAAACAGAACGAAAAGGTGATCGCGTCTGGATATCGGTGGCCGACAATGGCATGGGTATCAGTGAGGCGAAATTGGAGAAGCTTTTCAACTATATGACATCTTCGGTCAAGGGTACGGGAGGCGAGACGGGCACCGGAATCGGATTGTTTGTGAGCAAGCAGTTTGTCGACAAAATCGGCGGTAAAATGGCCATCGAAAGTAAGAAAGACATCGGCACGACTGTCAGCTTCAGTATACATTATAAAATGTTGGAAAGATAATGGAAACAAACAAAAAAGAGATACACCTCATCATCGTCGAAGACCAACCGGTATGCAGGCTCGGCATCCGCATGACTTTAGGCAACTCGGGCATCAACTACCAGATATTGGATGAGTTCGGCACGGCATCGCAAGCCATCGAATACCTCGAAAAGAATGGACAAGAAGTCGACTTGATCCTGCTCGATTACGTCCTCCCTGATGGCAACGGCATGGATGTGATACAGGCGGTGAAACGTTTGAGGCTGAAGGCCAAGATCGTCATCTTCTCGGGCGAGGCTGGCGGCGCCATCCTCAAGCAGCTGCTGGAGGCAGGCGTTAACGGGTTCATGAGCAAGAGCGTCACCCCGGAGGAGATCGCCGTGGTGCTGAATTCCGTCATGCAAGGCCAGGACTACACCGATGAGGGTCTGATGCGCGTCGAGGACGACCTGAAGGACGACTACGAGACCTTGAAGAGCCTCACGCGTCGCGAGATGGAGCTCATCACCCTCTGCGCCACGGGTCTGAATACCAAGCAGCTGGCCGATGAGATGTGCGTGACGCCCCACAGCATCGAGAACATGAAAAGCGCCCTGTTCAGCAAGATTGGCGTGAAGTCCACCAATGAGCTGATTCTTTACGCTTTCCGCGTCGGGTTGATTTGCTGAGCCACAAACACACAAATAACACTTCTTCAAGCGATTTCTGACTAAAACTCCTCAAATTGAGGGGTTTTCTCCTTATTGTTTTTCTTTTTCGTAGTATATTTTTGTTGCGTTAAATAGTGTTTTGCTAAAAGTAAGTAATCGATTGAATATCAATAAAATAATTTAACGCTATGAAAAGAAAACATTTACTCCTCGTCTTATTAATGTCGCTTGCATTGCCTTTGGCGATGAGGGGACAGAAGACCTTGCCGTATGAGTACGGTTTCGAGAACAACAATTTGAGTTCCGAAGGGTGGACAAGGAACAGCATGTCTTCGAACACCAACATTAGCTCAAATGCCAAAAGAACCGGCAACTATGGATTTCGGTTCTATTATAATGCCGATCCACAGTATCTTATCACACCGGAATTGTCGACAACATCAAGCGGCGTGACAGTCGAGTTTTACTACAAGACCAGTTCGACGTATTTCCAGAGAACTTTCCTGGTAGGTTATTCGACAACAACTACGGATGTCGGCGCTTTCACCTTTGGCGATGAGATAACGGCAAGCGATGCAGATTGGACTTTGTTCGGCCAGGACTTTCCTGCTGGAACCAAGTATGTCGCTATCAAACATGAAAACACGTCTTATGGTAATTTGTATCTCGATGACTTCAGTTTTGAGGAATGCTCTGAGTTTCCGACACCGAAAAATCTCGTAATGACGACCTATACCTCGAGCACTGCAACTTTTGATTGGACTGGTCGTACAGGTCAAGACCATTGGGATATTTATTATTCCACAAGCGATGCGGCTCCCGATTCAGGTACAACTCCGCAAGTGAGCAATACAGAAACGAAGCCTTACACGCTTTTTGGACTTACTCCGGGTGAGACCTATTATGCTTACGTTCGTGGAAACTACAATAATGGCGAGCATTACAGCGACTGGAGCAATGCCTGCTCCTTTGAAGTGGGATGCTACACTCCGACTATTTCCGGTAGTATGGCGACATGCAACCAGGCCTATTTTTCGTGGATTCCCGTTGGATCGGAGACATCATGGCAAGTAGTATTCTCCGACCAGCAAGGCTTTGATCCCGATGAGGTTACACCTGAAACGGTTGCCACGCAGTATTATGTCAAAGAAGAATTGGCAACGGGTGTTACTTATTATGCGCATGTACGCGCCGTGTGCGGAGAGGGCGACTACAGCGATTGGAGCGAAGAGGTGAGCATGACTACCGAATGTTTTGCCCCGTCAAATCTTCAAGAAAGCAGCGTTACGCCAACTACGGCTACTTTGGCTTGGACACAAGGAAGCAACGAATCGCAATGGCAGATTTCATATTCAACAACAGCCAATTTCACTCCTGAAAGCGGAACCATCGTGACCGTCAACTCGAGGCCTTACACATTGACTGGCCTTACGCTGAACACACAATATTACGCCTACGTTCGTGCCGTTTGTGGTGAAATCATCTACAGCGATTGGAGCAACATCTGTGCATTCATGCCAAAATACGAACTCACGGTAGGTAACGGCAACAATTACAACGCATACATTCCTATCTGCACCTCTGCAATCGACTATACGACGAAAAGCCAGTTCATCGTTCCTGCTGCCGATTTGGCCGATTTGCTGTACGCCAACATCTCGAAAATGACTTTCTACGCGACTTCAGAGACGGGGAACATGGGCACCGCCACTTTCGAGGTTCTCATTGGTGAATTGGACGACGTGACGGTCTTTGAGAACTATGCGTTTTTTGATTGGTCGGAAATGACTACGGTATATTCCGGCTCTCTTTCCATCAGCGAAAGCAAGATGGAAATCACCCTTGCTGCACCTTATCAATATATGGGCGGCGATTTGTTGATTGGGTTTGCGGAAACGGCTTCGGGCAGCACAAGCGGCTACTTCGGCTGGTACGGTGCAGAGACTATAGGTTATAGCGCGTATGGCGGCTATGAGATGACGGCATACGGCTATTCTGACTACGGCCGATATAAGTTTATGCCTAAAACCACATTCAGCTACGCTCCCGGCACTGCTCCGACTTGCTTGAAGCCGAAAAACCTCGCATCATCCAATGTGGGCGCGACTTCTGCTACATTGAGTTGGACCAATGGCGGCAGTGAGTCAGCTTGGGTGATAGAATACGCCACGGATGCCAATTTCTCACAAAACGCCGTTACAGTAAATGCGTCGACAAATCCATACACTTTGACGGGACTAACTCCAGAGACAACCTATTACGCTCATGTCAAGGCCGATTGCGGCGGTGACGATTATAGCGATTGGAGCAACGTTTGCAGTTTCATGCCGTCGGCCATTGCGGAAACAACCATCAACGAAGGCAGTGCCACCAGTTATTACGTTCCTGTTTACGGATCGAGTACTTCGGAGAGATATGTCAAGAGCCAATTCATCATTCCTTCGGATGACTTAAGCGATTTGCTTAACTCGAGGATAACGAAACTGACGTTTTACAATTCTTATTCTTCGGCAATTTGGCAGGATGGCGTATTCAGGGTTTATCTTGCTCCGACAACGCTTGACGCATTCGCCAGCTCAAATCCTGTGAACTGGGATGAACTTACCGAAGTGTATTGCGGAGTGCTTTCTGTGAGCGGATATCAAATGGAGATTGTCTTGGGTACCCCATATTGCTACACCGGTGGTAATCTTTTGGTGGGATTCAGTGAGACAACATTGAGTTCCAGCAACGATTTTGTAAGTTGGAAAGGTGTTGAAACCGAAGACTATACTTCATACTATTACATCAGTTCTAACAGTCGCGCGAAGTTCCTGCCCAAGATGACCATTACCTATGATATGAGTCCATCTCCAAACTGTTCCACTCCTACGGATTTGCATGCAAGCTACACTTCAAATGCCGCAGTGCTCTCGTGGGTCGCGGGCAATGAGGAAACAACTTGGAAACTACAATACAAGGCAGCGTTGGATGACAATTGGAGCGAGGAGGTCACTGTCGAAAACACACCTTCATACAACTTGAGCAATCTTTTGCCATCAACGGATTACGTGGTTCGGGTAAAGGCTGACTGTGGCGAGGGAAGTCAGAGCAATTGGCTGTTGAAGAGTTTCAAAACACGTTGCACTCCTGAAAGCCTTCCATTTGAACACAATTTTGACAGCGACGCCACTGGCACTAGCGCGGGCTTGCCACAATGCTGGACGCGTGTCAACGATGCAACAACCGCATCATATCAAAGCTATCCTTATGTGATGTCGGGTGATAGCTATGCACACTCGACACCAAATCACCTGAGGTTTTACAGAACGACAGAATCGTCGGGAGCTCCGTTGCATCAGATGGCCGTATTGCCTGAAATGGATGCGCCAATCAATTCGTTGATATTGTCATTCTGGGCAAAAGCGTCTTCAAGTAGCTATAACAAATTGTCTGTCGGTGTAATGACTGATCCTGACGATGCGACCACGTTTGTCCAATACCAAGAAGTGACAATTCCAACGACATACACTGAAATGACGGTCAATTTTGAGAATTACGTAGGCTCAGGCCGGTACATTGCCATAAGTTGCGACAGAGGCACTTATTCAAGGACTTTTTATGTTGACGACATCAGTGTTGTGGTTGACAATTCATGCAAGAAGCCGATGGATTTGGATGTCGCTGATATCACCACTACGTCTGCGGTCTTCACTTGGACTCCAGGCGGCGAGGTGAGCAACTGGCAAGTGCAGTACAAAAAGACTTCGGATGCCGACTGGAGCGAATCCATCGCGGTAAGTGAAACGGCATCTTACACTTTGATCAACTTGACACCCGCAACGGAATATGAGGCAAGAGTGCGCACCGTCTGTGGAGCCGACGATTACAGCGACTGGGCCGCGGCAGAGACATTTACCACTGACTGCGACTATGTGGCATTGCCTTACATCCACGACTTCGATAGCGATGCAACGGGCCACGTCGCTCCAACCTGCTGGCATTTCAGCGATGGCACTTATCCATATATTTATGAAGGTAGTAGCGCCCATTCAGGCAATCATTATCTCCAAATAAAGAAAAACTCAGACAACGCCGCCATATTGGTACTTCCGGAAATCAATACCGACGAGCACCCAATCAACACTTTACAATTGACGTTTTGGGCTAGAGCAAGCCAAAGCACCTCTTATTATGATTATTTGTATGCGGGTGTGATGACCGATCCTGATGATGTGACGACATTCCAGTATGTGCAAGGCGCCAGTACCAATCTTAGTACGACAACATACAAGAAATTTGAACTTTATTTCGACAATTGGTCAGGCGAAGGTAAGTACATAGCATTGCGTTACAGTGGTACTACTACCTATTACATCGACGATATCGAGTTGTCGGTGGCCCCAACCTGCATGGCTCCTCTTGAACTGAGTTCGAATACCACCTACGCTCATGAGGCCTATATCAGATGGAAGACGCGCAAGGCCAGCCAACTTGACTATCAGGTTTCCTATAGCACCGACGAAGATTTCGACCCCGCCGACGGCACCATTGTTGACGTGCATTTCGACAGTCCGCTGTCGGGTACGATGTACAGGGATTACCAGTTGACTTGCCTCGACGCAGAAACCACCTATTATTTCTACGTGAGAACCAAATGCGGTGAAAACGAATACAGCGATTGGAGTGCCGATTACAGCAGTTTCTCCACCGATTGGGCTTGCCCGGCTCCATATTTCAATGATATTCACCCGAAACATACAGTGGCCGATATCTCTTGGTATGCTGATCCTGATGACGAATGGGAATTCCAATACAAGGAGTTTTCTTCCGAGGAATGGATTACTCCTACAGATTTTTCACCAATCATGGGTGCAGAACTTTCTTTGGTTTATCGGTTGACAGGCTTGACTCCTGATACTGAATACGACATTAGGATACGCCAACATTGCGGCATGTACAGTTGTCCGGCAGTGGACGACGGCTATAGCGATTGGGCAACCGACTATTTCACTACCGGCTCAGGCTGCTGGTACGGTACACCTTGGATGTGCACCAGTCACCTTGGAACACAGGCTGCCTTGAATTGGAGAAACGATGCGGAAGCCACGCGTTGGCAGATCAGATACCGTCTTGACACGGAAGAGGAGTATCCCGCAGAAAACATCGTCACTACCGAAGTGTTGCCCGAAGCGTCGTTGCAAAAGTATGTTGTGACAGGTCTGCAACCCAATTCGACCTATTATTGGGAGGTGAGAGGCTATTGCGACGAGACCCACCAAGGCGAATGGTCGTCGGAAGACTATTTCTATACCCACAGTACCGACGGATATATCACTGTGGATAAGACCCATCCCTATTACGAAGACTTTGAGGAAGGAATGCCGGCTGACTGGGGAAGAATGAATCTCTATAACTACGACATGGATCATTACGACACCTGGGAATGCGTCAATGCCACCAGCAGTACTTGGGAAGCGTTGCCTGCCACGAAATGCATCTCCAGCTGCAGAGAGAACATGTCTTGGGCCAGTCCCGGTTCCATGATTTTGATGCCGGCCATCCATATCGACGAAAACGCGACCTCGGCGGTGCTCAGTTTCTGGAGCAAAGACGCCTATAATGCCAGCGATGCAAGAGGCACCAAAATGATCTGGGTCAATGGCAATTACCTTTCCACTGAATACACCGCTTTCGATCTCGGATGCGTATATCAAAACAGCGGCAAAGCCAACTATTGGAGAAAGTGTTTTGTCAATCTCGATGATTATATCGGTCAGACGGTCATTATCGCCTTTGACTATGTTGTCACCCACAACTACAACAACTACGACTGGTGGGTCGATGACGTTCGCGTCGAGGTGTTCGACAACGTGTTCGGCGGAGGTGACGAAATCACCGAAGGCAACTGGAATGACCCGACCATGTGGGGCAACGGCGGCAGCAGGTCAGGCGGCCTGCCGACGGCCGACGACAACGTGCTTATCAACGCAAAGGTCACCATCCCTGAAGGCTTCGTCGCTGAGGCCAACAGGATCGTGCTGAATCTGGATACGATAGCGGAGGTGAAATACGGAAACATCTTCATCGCCGACGGCGGTCAGCTGAAGGTGAACGATGAGGTGGAGGTCACGATGGAAAGAGCCGTCAGCGGCTATGGTCGTGGCGGCAACGGTTGGTACCTCATCGCGCCGCCGGTGCAGGAAGCGCTGAAGCCAGAGAGCGACAGCATCGCCGGCGTTCTTGAAAACAGCTACGACCTCTACAGTTTCGATGGCAGTCACCAAGGGGAGGAGTGGCGCAACTACAAACAGGACGAAGACGGCTTCACTTTTGAAAACGGTTATGGCTATCTGTTCGCCAACAGCGCAAGCGTGAGTCCTTCGTTTAAGGGCACGGTGATGCCGAGCAACCAAACCAAGACCGTTGACCTAGATTTCGCTGCGACCACTTTCGGAGGCTGGAACCTCGTGGGCAATCCTTTCACTTGCGATGCCTACTTCCAGGATGGGCGTGACTTCTACAGGATGAACGAAGGCGGCACGGCTTTGGCTCTTGCTTCGGGCGTCATCTATCCCATGGAAGGCGTGTTTGTGGAGGCCGACGACGAAGGCCAATCTGTTGTCTTCACCACGACTGAGCCTACTCGCGGTCAGGGTATGAACTTCAGCTTGCGCAAGGCCAACGAGCGCTCGGCAGAAGCCATCGACCGCACGCGCATCATATTTGGAGAAGGCCCGAACCTCGGTCACCTCGATCTGATGGCCGACCCCAACCGCCTCTACATCCCGATGAGTGGCAAGGAACTGGCCGTGGTCAGCACCCAGCCCGTGGGCGAGCTGCCGCTCAACTTCGAGGCTGCCGCCAATGGCACCTACACGCTCGACTTCGGGAACGAGACCGAAGGCCTGATGTACTGCCACCTCATCGATAACCTCACCGGTGCCGATGTCGACCTGCTGCAACAGCCTGAATACACCTTCAACGCCAGGACGAACGACTACGCCAGTCGCTTCCGCGTGGTGTTTGCTTCCGTTTGCGGGGACGCTAACGACGACGATGAGACCTTCGCTTTCAACAGCAACGGCAACTGGATCATCGCCAATGAAGGCCGCGCCACCCTGCAGGTCATTGACGTCAACGGCCGCATCCTCAGCAGCGAGCAGATCAACGGCTGCGCCGAGACCCGCATCAACGCCGCTGCAGGCGTGTATGTCATGCGCCTCGTCAATGGCGAGAAGGTTAGGACGCAAAAGGTGGTTGTCAGATAACGATGGCCTATGGCTAATGGCCCATGGCTCGCTTCAGCCAAAGTGTGGAATTTGTCACCCTGGGTGAAGCGAGCCATAGGCTTATAGGCCATAAGCCATAGTACAACAAACCGAAAACGAAAGTAGGGCAACCAGGACGCTCCGCTGGGCTCCGGCATCGCCGTGCTGGCCGTCCTTGGCGGCGCCTACCTCGTGGGCAAGAAACGCAGAGAGGAATAATCTGGGCCTCTAACCGAACGAATCCGAACAAAACCAGAAAGGTTTCGGCTTAGTTCAGGTTAAGTCGGTTAGAGACAGAAAACGATAATTGTTTCCTTTTCATACTTTTTTGAAGGGGTCGGTTGCGCGAGCCGCCGGCCTTTTTCTTTTGAATGAGTGAAAAGTGGATGCCTTTGAAGGCGCCTTGGTCAGCATGAAGGCCGCTTCGCCAACGACTTCGATGTTTTTCATCACCGAGTAGAATATGCGGATATCGGACTCAAATGCCTCGAAGTTGATACCTTGGATAATTTCGGTCACATGGCTGGAATACTTGACAATGTCTTCCAGACGACCTTTGTCTCTAGCACGCTCTCTCATAGATCAATTGTTTGTCATGTTCAACACTTTCGACAGCGTATGGCTTCAGTGAGCCATCGGCAATCAGGTCGACGTCTCTGCCGAGCAATTCCTTCAAGTCAACGATCATGCCGCCCATGGTAAGCAGCGTAAAGGGTTTGCCTGAGTAATCTGGGACAAACAGGATGTCGACGTCGCTCCAGGGTTTCTCTTCGCCGCGGGCGAACGAGCCGAACAGCCATGCCTTCAAAACGGGTTGTGTCTTGAAGTAGTTGGCGATGATCTGGATCATTAATTGCGTGTTCTTACTCATGGTCGTGAGGATGGTATTGCACTGCAAAAAAATTCTTTAATATCCGCCGAAAACCAAAAAATTGAGGAGTTTTCTCCTCTTTTTTTCTTGCATTTTGTTTTGTATTTTTACATCGGTGAATTAGGTAATTAATTCATTTTTGTAAATAATTGAATAACAACAAAATAAATACTAATCATATAAAAAAAAGCATTTACTATTCACGCTGCTGCTAGCCCTCGTGGTGCCGTTGGCGGCGAACGCGCAAACAGGAGTCCAAATCGGGGATTTGATGTACACCTTCTCGGGCAGCAATGCCACGGTGACTGGCCACAAAGATGGCAACGGTGCCACGGGCACGCTGACCATCCCATCCACTGTTACCTCAGGTGGCACGACTTATACGGTGAGAAACATCGCTGACAATGCTTTTCTAAATTACACAGGATTGACGGGCTCATTGGTCATTCCGAATACAGTTACTGTAATTGGTCGTAATGCATTTGCAGGATGCACTGGTTTCAATGGCACGCTGACACTCAGCAACCAACTAGAAATTATTAGGACTCAGGCTTTCCGGGATTGCTCTGGTTTTATTGGCGCGCTCACGATTCCCAATTCGGTTACGAATTTTCAGGGTAGTAATCATTTCTATGGATGTAGTGGATTCACTTCGTTGACTTTGGGAACAGGTGTGAGCAGTTTGCCAGAGGGCATGTTTTATGGATGCTCTGGTTTGACGGGCAACCTGGTTATCCCCAATAATGTGACGATTATTAATAATAGTGTATTCTCCGGTTGCTCTGGTTTGAATGGCACTTTGACCCTTTCAAATAATCTGACTTCCATTGGCCAATCTGCTTTTAGAGCCTGTACGAATCTTACTGGCGATTTGACCATCCCCAACAGCGTTACCTCTCTTGGACAAGAAGCTTTCTACAACTGCTCTGGTTTCAATGGCACGTTGACACTTTCCAACCAACTGATCACTATTAGTGTGGGTGCTTTCTTGGGTTGTTCTGGATTTACCGGCGAACTGGTTATTCCCAATTCAGTTCAAACCATTGGCAATAATGCGTTCGTGGGATGTGGAAGTTTCACTGGTTTGACAATAGGTAGTAGCGTGACATCATTAGGCAGTACTACTTTCGCAAGTTGCACAGGCTTGACCCATATCATTGCCTTGCCTGCCACACCTCCAACACCTGGCAATAACAATACCTTTGGCAATGTTCCGACTAGCATCCCTGTCTATGTTCCCAGAGGCTGTGCCTCTGCTTACCAAGCAGCAACGGGTTGGAGCCGCTTCACCAATATCTTAGAGGTTAACTACGACTTCTCCGCCGTAGCCCCCACGGGCCAAACCCTTTACTATATCATCACGGATGCCACGAACCATTATGTGACTGTGACTCATCCAAATGCGAATGGAGCCTACCCATGGGATGGATTCACCAAACCAACGGGCGACCTCACTATTCCCAGCACCGTTGAGCACGAGAGCGTCACTTACACCGTGAAGGCCGTGGGCGACGGAGCTTTTAATGGATGCGCAGGCATCAATGGCCTCGTTTTGCCCAATACTCTTGAAAGCATTGGTTGGAATGGCTTCCGCCTGTGCACGGGCACGACAGGCACGCTCACCCTGCCCAGCAGCCTGACCTTCATTGATGGCTATGCCTTTGGCAGTTGCGGATTCACCGGCACGTTGACCATCCCTTCTTCGATCACATCCATCAGCCAAAATGCTTTCCAATTCTGCGAAAGCTTTACTGCACTTGAGCTGCCCAACTCCATTGAAACCATAGGCCCACAGGCCTTCCAGCATTGTACGGGCCTTACATCACTCACCCTCCCTAATTCGTTGACCACCATCGGAGCAAGTGCTTTTTTTGAATGCACTGGCCTTACGGGTGAACTGATTATCCCTAACTCGGTGACCACTATCGGTGCTTCGGCTTTCTATCATTGCACGGGTTTCACGGGCGACCTGCTCATCCCCAACTCGGTGACCAGCATAGGCACCTATGCTTTCTACGACTGCACGGGTTTCAACCGCTCGCTGATCTTCCCCGCCCGTCCTGAGCGCAACCTTCATATCGGCAACGACGCTTTCCATTACTGCCTCAATATTGTGGAAATCATCATGTGTGGCGAAACACCGCCCACACCGGTCGGCACCGACGACAATGTGGATGCCTTGGCGGGTCTCAGTGATGATGTCCTTCTCTATTTCCCGACGGTTGGCTGGAACTTATATCGCCAAAGTAAGTATTTTGCTGCGATACCGAATACGGATCTTAATCACAGATGGAGAACACTTTATGACTTCAAGAGGGAATACAATGGTAACACATATTATTATAATGTAAAGACTAGGGCTTCAAATTTGTCTCATTACTATCCAAATAACTTTGCCCAGGGTCAAATGACGGAACTTCCCAGTGGCCATCAATTTAGAAACTATTGGAAAGTGTATTTGACATGCCCGGGGACCCAACTTAATCCCTATGGCGGATTTGAAAAACCCCATGGACAGATTGACATCGAAGAGTTTTTCACGGATCAAACCATAACGCTTCCTGGTGGTAATGGTCATCTGACGCAACACCCTTGTATCCTTACCAAGGTCGATGACAAGGCGTTCTATGGCTGTGATGAATTGACAGGATCTCTGTTCTTTAATAATTTCCCATATTATACCTATACCTATTTTGAAGGCATAGGAGCAGACGCTTTCAATGGATGCACGGGACTGACAGAATTGATCTTTATCATGCCTGGAAAATGTAACTACAACATTGGAGCCCGGGCGTTCTATGGATGCACCGGACTTACAGGTGACTTGCTCCTCGCCGGTGGTATTAATAGCATTGGAGACTATGCTTTCTATGGATGTACATCGCTTGATGGCCTTTTTAGAGTAGGTATTAGCGGTGGATCGGGAACGTTTGGAATCAAGGAGATTGGCGTTTCCGCATTCGAAAACTGTAACTTTACTGGTGGCTCGAGTCTGAATCATGTGAACGCAATTCACGAAAGTGCCTTCAAAAACAGCGGCTTTGACGGAACGTTGAGGATTTATGGGTATGATTCGGGCTCCAACGACCAAATCATCGAAAACGGGGCCTTCATGAACTGCCGCTTCTCCAGCATCAACATCTCCGAGGTGCCGCATACCATCATTGGCGACTCTGCCTTTTACGGCTGTAATCAAGCTCATGGAGATATCGTGCTCCATAGAAATGTGAAAACGATTGGCGCGCACGCTTTTGATGGCTGCACCTCGCTCGATGGAAGCCTGACCATCCACGATCTTTCGGAGATGGAGACCATCGGCGCGGGAGCGTTCAAGAATTGCCAATTCTCCGGCCAGCTCTTCCTTCCCACTACGGTGTCCACCATTGGAGCCGAGGCGTTTGCGGGCAACGACGAAATCACAAGCATTTTGTATCTCGGCGAACTCAACAATGCCCAAAGCAACAGCTTCAATGGCATGGTCAATTCCATCCCGATCTACATCAATAATGAATATGTGGAACAATTGCCTCAGGCTGTGGGTTGGAACTATTTCTCCAATTATCAATCGTATCACAACCTGCCTTATTCGCCGCATCACGCCTTGGGGCAATGGCTGGCTATTGAAGATAACCCGGTTGGAACCATCAATACCGAATGGAGTAGGATTGTCACGCCCGCAAACGCAGGCTATATCGAAAGACAACGCGCGAGTTCGGTAGCGGGCTTAGAAGTGTACAATATGGTGATGGGTTGCAATTCGAGTGCTTCTCCTTCGCAGTCGAACCCCGTGACCATGGTGGCCATGCTTCCCATGATTGCCGACCCGATCAACTTGACCGTGTTGACCTTCGGCCTGCAGTCCAGCAGTATTTCTTGCCAACCTTTCGAAGTGGGTTATGTGCTGAATGACAATCCTTCCACATTTGTCGCTTATCGTACTTATGAGGCCACCGCCGAACGGCAGGAGATTGAGGTGGCTTACAATGGAGTCCCGCGCAATGCCCGTATGGCCTTCCGCTATAAGGTGACTTCGTCTGGCGCCAAGGGGACATCTTGGAGTGTGAGCACCTTGTTCAATCTGGCCGTGAAGGTTTCGGCCACAGATCTGGCCGCTTACGGCTACGACGGCAATTCCATTACCTTTGAATGGTGGGCACAAGGTGGTGAGCAATGGGAGCTCCAACATAGGAGTTGGGTTGAAAGTGGTACCCTAACTGCCGACCAGAACCCGTTTACCACGGATGGGTGGGACTATACACTATGTTGGGTGAAAGTGCGTGCGGTGGGCCACGACAGTGAGAATGAACCCTATTATTCCGACTGGAGCGAGGAAATCAAGTTCTGGCCAGGTTGTGATGCCATGGATTCTTACTCGGAAGACTTCGAAAACGCTACTGTAACCAACTGGACCAATACACTGCCTGACTGTTGGCTCAAACAAGGCTCGCTAAATCCATTTCCGCAGTCCCATTGTAATCATGCCAATACAGGAAATGGTTGTCTGGCAATGGGTGTTTATGACTATAGTATATGGTCCAGTACATGGCAGCCTCGATGGGATGACCAATATTGTGTCTTGCCTGAGATAACGGCATTGAACCAGAAGAAGATGACTTTCTCGGCTAAATATCCTGCACATTACGACTTCTCGGGAGGGGGTGGCCTTCCTCATCCCGTCAATTCAGATGGCTATACGACGACCCTCAAAGTGGGTTATGTGACGGATTTGGACAACAGCCTTAATTTTGCTGAGACTTTTGTGCAGATAGGTGAGATAGAACTGACAGAATATTATGAGGAATACAGCTTTAGGTTCTACAGTGCCCCTGCTGAGGGTGCCCGTATTTGCTTCTGTATGCCTGCCGTCGAAGGAAAAAACATCTATGCCATGATCGACGACCTCGTTGTGGAGGACATGGATGAGTGTGACCTGCCAGTCGAGAACTTCAGGGCCTATGGTCCTGGCTACACCACGGCGTATGTCAACTGGAACGATGTGGAAGGCGTGTCGCAGGTGGAGATTCAGTATTGGGCGGTTTGGGAATATTACCCTGTCAGCGAACCGTACCAGCCTACAAGCATTATCGTGTCGAACACCCAGAAGCCCTTTAAGGTGACAGGATTGACGCCTGGCCAAAGCTATGAGTTCCGTGCTCGCCAGTATTGCAACAGTGGGTTGCAAGGTGAATGGACGGATCGTATGCCGATTCGTATGTGGTGCTATGGCGATCAACAATCCACGCCCTACGCCGAAGGCTTCAGCGACAATGAAATACCTCCTTGTTGGACCCTCCGCGACGGGAGCGAAGGCAAAGTCGGAGCCGAGCAGAAGGCATTGCGCCTCCATCCAAATACGGGCGACTGTGGCGTTTACATGCCTAAGATGAGCAACCTTCCCAACATGAAACTATCGATGTATGCTACGAGAAGGGCGTTCTTGAATTCTGCTGTTCACGTCAGAATCTGTACCAATATCGACCATCCGGAGGGAAATACCATCGATCTGGTCACCATTGGTCAATTGGAAACGGCCCCTTATAATTTCACGAATACGACCTATGAAAAATATGATATCCATTTCAGCACTTTCAATAACATCCCTGATGAAGGCTACATCGAGTTTTATTGTGAGAGTAACCCTTACCCAGATCAAAGCTTTACTGGTACCTGCGATGTGATGATTGACGATATCTTGGTTTACGAGGAAGTGGCATCCAACAAGCATTTTGTGGGTGCCAGCACTGTCGATCCCACCGATTGGCATATTGCCCAGAACTGGGATCCCGTGGGTGTGCCCACGGCCGTTGACAATGTCTATATCGACGACAACAACCAAGTGGTCATCAGCCAGCCTGCCGAAGCCAATAACGTGGACTTCAACCCTCACAAGTCTTCCATCACCATCAAGGGCGACGGCCAGTTGAACTTCCAGTACGGTCATGACCGTCCGGGACAAGTTCACAACAAGAGGTACCTTACCCTTAAGCTCGAAAAAGAAATCCAAGCCTATACACCAGGCGAGCGAGACGGCTATTATCTGATTAATATCCCGTACTTCAAAAAAACTCTTACGACAAAAGTAAATGATTATTTGCCATTGATGTCTGGTTCCACCGATTATGATCCTAATACCGATGCTTATTTGTTCAAGTTCTATCAGAATTTGGAGTGGATTAATCTTAAGTCGGAAGACCAAGCCTGGATTAGAGGTTGGAGCGATGGTATCTTGTTTGCACGTGCTGCCAACACCACTTTGCAATATAATGGTGTGGATGTGGCCTGCGGAGGCGAAAGACAGATGGTTGATTTGTCTTACATATATGGCAACTATCCGTTAATAGGTTGGAACCTCATCGGCAATCCTTACTCATGCGATGCCTATGTCCTTGACATCCGTAGTAATTCGATTCCTTACTACCGCATGAATGCAACAGGTGACGCCATCATTCTGGCCCAGGAGGGGAGCCCTGTCGGCATTGCGGAAGGCTTCTTTGTGCTGGCTACACAACCTAACCAAACGGCTTATCTTAGAACTACGCCACCTGTTAACTTAGGACGCTCCATCGACCTTGCGTTGAGTAAGAAGGATGAAGGCGATGCTTCAACAAATGCCACTCTCGACCGTGTTCGCATTAGGTTTGACGAAAGCGAGGCCTTTGAGCATTGCAACATCATAACCAACCCCAACCGCCTCTACATCCCGAGCGATAACAAGCAACTCGCTGTTGCCAAAGCAGGTGCGACGGGTGAGCTGCCGCTCAACCTCGAGGTGGCGGCCGATGGCACTTACACCATTGTCATGGAAACAGGCAATCCTAACACGTCATACCTCCACCTCATAGACAGTCTCACGGGTGCCGACATCGACTTGTTGCAAACGCCTGAATATACATTCAGTGCCAAGGCGGGTGACAATGCCAACCGCTTCAAGGTGGTGTTCTCAAGATTTTGATGTTTTATTTAAAAAAACAGAGATTGTTCCAAATTTTGTTTATTTTCGCAATGTTAATCACTAACGAATTGTTTTAAGATATCATGAAAAGAGTATTAATAACCATAGCAATCCTTTTAGGAATAACTTTAGGGGCTTTTGCCCAGAATGGTACTCGTGAAGGCAGCATGACGTATGCGCCGATAGTATTGCCACCCCATGGTGATCAGGAAGACCAGGATGCCTCCTTTGTGGTAGTCCTTGCTTTGTTCCAAGGCTGGAACTGGTGGTCTCCCACAGCGCGGGTTACGGCTGCGCAAATCCGTTCCATCCTTGACACCAATCTGCAAGAGTTCAAGACGAAAACGGGCGATGTCGCCACGGATGCCGTCCTCATGCCAGGACAGATGTACAAGATTAAAGTCAACAATACACTCTATAGCGAAAGGTTGGCAGGCCTTCCTTCAGAAGCCAGCGTCAGCATCGGGGCTGGTCAGAACTGGATTGGCTTCACGGACGTGGCAACTACTGGTATAAGCGCTACGCTCGCTACGTATGGTATTACACCCAATAATGGCGACAAGATCCTCTCGCAAGACCAAGGCTTCGCCGTCTACAATGGCACGAGTTGGGAGGGTACGCTCACGAACCTTGTGCCTGGTAAGGGATACGTCTACATTAGGTACTGACCTGAGAGTCTTCACTGACTACATTTCATGGAACGAGGGCGGCTGTGCCGCCCTCGATTTATTTATGCTTTTTCGCTCCGTGTCCCATTTATTGTCTATCTTTGCGACAATAAATCATTTGTAACACACAACAACATGAAAAAGATTTGTACATTATTGTTTGCTTTGGCGTTGTCGTCGATGATGATGGCCAAAGACTTTGTGAGGATTTCTTACTCAAGCCGCTCGGAGCTGGAAAAGGCCTTCAACGACCCTAACCTGACCGTGCATTACTACACCAATTCCGAGGTGTTTGCCACCGCCGAACGCTTTGACGGCAACATGATGGTGCTCATCGACCATCAGGCCTTCGAAGGCAATGAGGTCTATACCTTGGTGTATTGCCCTCAGGCCGAACAGCAGGCTTATCTCCAGGATAAGGATGCCTTGCTGCAGACCGAGAATTACGTCATCCTTAAGGGCAGTGCGTTGCCCTACAAGAACGACGGCGCGGTGGCCATCTTCAACAAGGCGGCCCAGCTGCCTCGCCACACCCGCGACTTCCCGGTGGTGACCGAGGAGGACCCCGCCATCCGCGAGATGCTTAACCAGGTGGACCCCACCCAGTTGGAAGCCAACGTCCAGCACTTGCAGGATTATGGCAGCCGCTTGTGGAGCTCCGATGGCGCCTATGCCGCCTCCGATTGGATTGCCAGCCAGATGCAAGCCATGGGCTTAGAAGTGGAACAGCAGCCCTTTGAACTGAATATTGGCTTCGACTTGGGCGACCCCGCCCCGAATGTCATCGGCATCCAGCGTGGCACACTCTATCCCGATGTCTATGTGGTCACCGGCAGCCATTTCGACTCGTTCTCCTACGAAGCCCTGTTGGGCATGGGCGATGCTCCGGGTGCCGACGACAACGCTACGGGTGTGTCGACCGTCCTGGAGAGCGCACGCATCCTCACACAGTATGAGTTTGAATACAGCATCGTCTACTGCACCTTCGGCACCGAGGAACTCGGCCTCTATGGCAGCGAAGCCTATGCCGCACGTTGCCAAGAGCAAGGCATGCAGATCATCGGCTACTTCAACAACGACATGAATGGCTACCTCCGCGATGGCGACCCCATCCATATCGACTGCATTTATCCCGACGCAGTGGAACCCATCGGGGCCTTCTACAATACGATCGGTGCTGTCTATTATCCCGAAATCCCCATCCGCCATGTCACTTTCAGCGAGGGCGACAGCGACCACACCTCGTTCTGCAACCACGGCTATCTGGGCATCTTCCCCTTTGAGGACTATGAGAACTACAGCCCTAACATCCACACGCCCAACGACTTGATCGGTCCTAGCGTCAATAACTTCGAGAATGTGCAGCGTTTCTGCCAGATGAACATCGCCTGCCTCGCCGAATGTGCCCGTCTTCACAAGGATGCCGTCGACGAAATGGAGTCGAAGGTGATGGTGTATCCCAATCCCGTTGCCAATCAGCTCAACATCGTTGCCGAGGGCATGCAGCGCATCTCGGTCTACAACGTGATGGGTCAGCTGGTGGAGACAAGAAACGTGGACGGCGACAGTTATGTGCTCTCCGTTGAGGACTATGCCGCTGGACATTACACGATACAAGTCGTTACTATCGACGGCGTTGCCACCAAGAGCGTCGTCGTGAAGTAACTCGGCATTATTATTGCTGTCAGACGATAGAATATGAAGAAAGCCTTGCTCATAGGACTGATCCTGCTGTTGGCTGTTGGAGGTTTTGCCCAACATCCCAAGAAGGCCGTGAAAGCCTATGAGGAAGCCGAAGCCGCTTTCTTGAGGCGCGACTACAAGAAGGCACAGCAGCAGGTGCTGAAGGCCGTGGTTGAAGACCCCAACTATGCCGAGGCCTGGCTGTTGGAAGGTGAGATTGGCATGGAGACAAAGGACGACGACTTGGCCATCTTGGGCTATGAAAAAGCCTTGGCGACCGATTCCATGCTGTTTCCTCCTGCCGCCATCACCTTGGCAAGGCTCTATGACAAGAAAAGCTCATACAAGAGGGAAAGGGTCTTGCTGCAATGGTATCAGTCAAGGGCAGAAGGCCATGCCGCCAACGACGCCGTGGTTGCCGAGATGCTTCAACAAGCCACGTTCCGCGATGAGGTGCTTAGCCATCCCGTCGCCTTTGAGCCAGAGAGCCTTGGAGCATTGGTGAATACAGGTGCCGACGAATACGTCAACATGCTTTCCTTTGACGGCAGCCAGCTGCTGTTTACACGCAAGATGACGGTGGGCAACGGCTATCAGAAGGAGTTCCTGTATACCACCCAATGGGATGGAGCGCGATGGACAGAACCGCAA
The DNA here is from genome assembly GCA_905234645.1 of uncultured Bacteroidales bacterium. GTDB lineage: Bacteria > Bacteroidota > Bacteroidia > Bacteroidales > F082 > Limimorpha. The sequence continues at coordinate 38,089 of CAJOIS010000018.1, forward strand.
CAGCTTGCCTTTGCCGACTTCCCCGAGGACGTCGACCCTGGTGCGGCCTTCATCTCCGCCGACGGAAAGAAACTCTATCTGACGGGCTGTGGATGGTCGCGCGACAGCAGCTGTGACCTCTACGTCTCGGAATGGCACGATGGCATCTGGTCGATGCCCCGAAAGCTGAAAGGCAGCGTCAACACCAACAGCTGGGAGTCACAGCCTTGTGTGAGCGGTGATGGACGAGAGTTGTATTTCGTCTCGCGCCGCAATGGCAACGCCGACATCTATCGTAGCTTCCGCAATGCCGACGGCACATGGGGCGAGCCGCAGAACCTTGGCGCACCCGTCAACACCAAAGGCACCGAGATGGCGCCATTCATCCATCCCGACGGGCATACGCTCTATTTCTCTTCCGACAAGCACATCGGCATGGGCGGCTTCGACTTGTTCATGAGCCGCAGGGGAGAGGATGGACAGTGGCAAGAGCCTGTCAATCTGGGTTTCCCCATCAACACGCAAGGCGACGAGATCAACTTCTTTGTGGCTGCCGATGGCAAGACGGCCTTTGTCTCATCACAGCGTGAAGGTGGACGGGGCGGCTACGACATCTATACCTTTGAGTTGCCCGAGGACATCCGTTCCGACTCAGCCAATTACTTGGCGACGGTGGATGTGGTGGAACTCGCGCCTGGTGACGCTGTGGTACTGCAAAACATCCAGTTTGAATACAACAGCTCGGCTTTGACCGAGGATTCCCAACCGGGCATATTGATGCTCGCAGATTTCCTGAAGCGCAATCCCGACTTGAAGGTCGAGCTTGCAGGTCATACCGACAATGTGGGCAGCGAGAGCTACAACAAGAAACTCTCCGCCGATCGTGCCGAAGTGGTACGCCAAGCCTTGGTTGGCAATGGCATAGACGAAACGAGACTGACGGCAAAAGGCTACGGCTCCACCAAGCCATTGGCACCCAACGACAGCGAGGAACATCGTGCCTTGAACCGCCGTACTGAAATGATAATAATGGATTAAAAATACTTGAAAATGAAACGATTACTCCCTATTCTGGCCTTGGCCGTTTTGATGTCGGCCTGCATTGACCCTAATGACCCTACCGAGCCTACTGTTTCGAAATTCTCGATTTTAGGCGACAGCTACTCTTCCTTCGAAGGCTATGTGGATCCCGAAACCAACGATGTTTGGGAACATTATGAAACTATTGGCGTCACGAGTGTAGAGCAGATGTGGTGGCATCAGGTTGCCACGCAGATGGGTTGGACTGTAGAGAAGAACAACTCGTTTTCGGGTTCTTTGATCTGCAACTACGCCGACTTCGAAGGCGGTAGTTATTATACGCGCCATTCCTTCATTCGTCGTATGGACGACCTGGGCAATCCGGATGTGATCTTTATCTTGGGCGGCACCAACGACGTGTGGAAAGACGCTCCTTTTGGCGACTTCATTTATGCTGATTGGACCGAAGAGCAGCTCTGCTGTTTCCGCCCCGCCATGGCTTATATGCTTGACAACGTGAAACGTCTTCATCCCGATGCCCATATCTATTTCCTTCTTGAGACAGGTCCTTGCCCTGGTGGCATCACGGAGGAGACACGGCAGAATCTCGTTGAGTCAGCGCACCGTATCGCCAACCATTATAGTATTGAGTGTATCGATTTGACCATCCACAAGGACTGGTGGCATCCCGACGTACAAGGGCAGAAAGACATCGCCAGTCAGGTGCTGGAAGTGCTTGAGGCCGATTTCAATGTCTGATGCGGTATTGCACCGTCAGCTCGTCGTTTGATGGGGTGGGGATGTCCCAATAAGGTTTTTCATCGGACGTTGAGCCTGTCGAAACGTCGTCATTATCATCATCATCATCCCAATGATGTACTTCTTTCTGTGGCCCTTCTTTCCTGAGGAAAATAGCCAGCAGAATGCCAATCAAGGCACCGCTGAGGTGACCTTCCCATGAGATGTTTTGCGGGATGGCCAACGAAGGTATCATGCCCCAGATGAAGCTGCCGTAAAGGAACACCATGATGAGCGAGATGACGATGAGCATGCGGTTGCCGCGTATAAAACCGCTGAAGATGAGGAAGAGGTTCAAGCCATAGACCAAGGCACTGGCGCCGATGTGCGTCGTTTCGGCATCGCCGATGCACCAGGTGAGCAAGCCGCTACCCAGCCAGGTAATCAGCATGACGCGGTTGGCCAGGGTGGGGTAGCAGTAATACAATGCCGTTCCCAAGACGAGGATGGGTACCGTGTTCGACAGCAGATGTTCCCAGCTGCCATGTAGGAAGGGAAGGGTGAGGATGCCGACGAGGCCTTGGGCAGTATGCGGAACGACGCCCCAACGGCTGAGGCGGATGCCAAACGACACCTCGATGATCTTCACCAGCCACATCAACGCCACGATGATGAGCGGGATGATGAGGCTGCCCAGGAATTTCCGTCTTTCTGCCTTGTTGTCCATGTCGAGGGTGTTATCAAGAATCGTTCCGCTGCAAAGGTCGGAAAAAATGGCAGAGGGTTTAGTTGATTACGACAAACTTTTGGGTTGTATCGCCAATCCTTAGGACATAGACCCCGGAAGGCAAGTGAATCGGCAACAAAAGCTCGGATTCTCCAACGCCGAAAGCCTGCTCCATGCTAAAGCGCACCCTCCCGTTGAGGTCGATGATTTGAACGGCGGTCAATGCTGTTTTGTCTAAATGCGTTTGAATGTGGATTTCGTTTTGGGCAGGAGAGGGGTACAATGCACCAATTGTTAAGTTATAGTTGTCAGGGAGATAGTAGTCGCGCATTTGCTTTAATACATTTCTTTCCCTAAGCGACAGGAAGGCATCTATGCCATCCATGTGTTGCTCCCAAAGTTCGATGCTGACGGGATTGAGGAATCGAGCCACTTGGTTGGGAATTTCGCCTTCCAGTTTTGCAAAAGCCTTGTCCTTTAATGGTTTTGTCGTTTCGTATGCAAATGCGGAATGAAGGAGTTGGTTGAAGCGGTTGATGAAGTCCACCTTGAACGATTCGTTCTCCAGCAGTTTCCTGAGGAACAAGGTCGATCTGGAGCTTGCTGGATAGCCGTCTGGCCCGTTATAGGTTGCGTTGGCGAAGGCATCGTATTCCTTTTTGATCAAGCCGATGTCACCGTCAAAGAAGATCCAGCGCCAAGGGCCGTCATCTTCTTGCCAGCAGCGCATGTTGTTGGCTGGCCAATCGAGATTGGCGGTGAAGATTTCAAAGATCTGGTAGTCGATGAAATTGCTGATGTCTATGCGGTTCGCCACATAGGCATAGGCCTCTGGGTCGGTGAGGTCGTTGTTGGCGATGAAGTCGTAGAGCGCAAGGAAATTGTCGTTGCTCCCCGCCTCGCAGGTCCCATGCCAGTCCTCGATGAGGTTGATGTCTTCGATGTCGACATGTTGATGGTCCTCGAGATACCGCTCGTCGGGCTTTTCGTGGATGTAGTAGATACCCCAGTATTCTCCGTTGAGATAAAGCACTACAGGCCGTGAGGCTACCGTTTCGAGGTTCAAGCGGGCAGCAAGCTGGTTGCTGAGATAATCATTGATTCCCGAATGGGTCCACGAAGAAGTGAAAGGCTTCAATATCAGATGCTTGAAGCTACTGTCTGGGATGGTCTCGAAGAACTGGTGCTTGAAGCGTTTTTTGCCGTATTCATCGCGGGCGTAGATCTTCATGCACTTTTGCTGGAGCTTGCGTCCGTTGCCGCCATGCGTCCTTATGCCTGCCTTTTGGTTGACACCCCTGTTGTCCGTCTCGTAGAACTCGAAGTTCATGGGCCTTTCCCACTCTCTTCCGGATTGATAGTAATTGCCGGTGCCTTCTGGATTTGAAGGGTCTTGAAATACTCCTGGGACGAAGATGCCCCGCTCATAATCGAACAAATCCAACGAGTCGGCACAAATCGAGACCGCTGGCAACCCATGCGAATCGCAGCCGAGGGACTTGATGAGATAGGTGTTGGTGGTCACTTTACCCGTCATGTTGCCATCCTCATCGAATGCCGCCGCCCTGATGACGATGCACTTTTGCACCGTTTCGGGCAGATACCACTTCGTTTCGGGGCAGTTTGGGATGGTGTAGATGTCGGAGTGGGAGAAAAGATGTTCGTCCAATAGCAACGGTTCACTATAGACTGGGTCGTTTGCTGTGGGCGTGTTGCCGTTGGTGGTATAATGAACGACCTTGCCCTGTTGGTCGCAGGACAGGGTCAGTTCAAAGGGCTTGTCGTAAAATCCGCCAGGGATTGAAAAGTGCACCTCTTGTGCCTTCGCAAAAGTTAGAAACAAACACAAGATGGCGGTCAGAAAGTAACGTAAACGAATCATGGCAGGATAGATGTTAATTGATGACGACAACTTTCTTGATGGATGCACCTGCTTTAAGATAGTAAATGCCACTTCTGAAGTTGATGGGGAGTTGGATTTCGGTCGATCCGTTGCCTGCAATTTGTATGGAATGGTACACTGTTTGTCCCATGGCATTGAAGATGGAAATCTCGACGATAGTGGCCTCTTCGGCGTTGACTGTGATGTTGATCAGGTCGTTTGCCGGGTTGGGGTACAGGCTTTCGATGAATGTCTTTTCAGCGGCATAGCTTTCTATGAGACATCTGTCAATGTCGGCAGCCCTGCGGGAAAGAAAACGATCCACTTTCTTCATCACCCTTTCCCATTCGCCAACACTTGTGGGGTTGTTGTGCCTGTCGACTTGGTTGGGGATTTCGTCTTTGAGCAAATCATGGATCTCCTCATAATAATCCTGTGTGTTTGAATAGTCGAAGACGGATCCCAGAAGCTCGTAGAAACGGGAAAGGAATTGTGCTTTGAAGGAATCGTTTTCCATCAGTTTCCTTAAAAATATGGTGGAATAGATACTTGAGGGATATAGCTCACTGCCCTCATAGGTGGCGTTGGCAAGGGCGTCGAACTCTTTCGTGAGCCTGTAAAGGCAGGCGTCGCCGTCAAAAAACATCCAGCGCCATGGTCCGTTGCCTTCTTGCCAACAGAGCGCATTGTTGGCAGGCCAGTCAAGATTGGCGGAGAAAATCTCGAAAATCTCGTAGTCGATGAAATTGTCAATGTCCATCAAGGAGGTGAGATACTGGTAATTATCATCATCGGATAGGTCATTCACTTCCATCCATTCATAGAGGTTCAAATAATTGGCATTGGTGCCGTAATCACAATCCCCCCAGTTCTTGACAATGTTAACGTTTTGGAGGTCGACGTCGAAGTGGTCCTCCAGATAGCGTTCGTCTGGCTTCTCTTGCAGGAAATAAATGCCCCAATACTCGCCATTAAGAAAGAGCACCATGGGTCGGGATGCCAAACCGGGGACATTAATGTCTTTCACTATCTTCCCACAGATGTGGTCTTGGCAGCCGACGCCATTCCATCCGCCTTGGAAGGGCTTGACCTTCAGCCGCTTGAAACTGGTGACATCGGTGTCCTCAAAGAAAGGGAAGTTGAAACGCTTTTTCCCATATTCGTCTCGAGCATAGATTTTCAGGCCTTTCTGAGGGAAACGTCGGGTGCTGTAGCCGTGCGTTCTGAGTCCGCCCAGCTGGTTGATGCCTTGGTTGTCGGTTTCGTAGAATTCGATATTGGCCGGTCGCTCCCATTCCCTGCCCGTTTGGAAGTAGTTGCCGGTATGGTCGGGGTTGTCGGGGTCAAAGTAAACGCCAGGGACGAAGATGCCCGTCTCGTAGTCGAAGAGGTCCAAGGAATCGACGCAGAGCGACATGACGGGCAGTCCGTGTGTGTCGCATCCCAACGAATGCAGGAAATAGCTCTGAGTGGCGATAGGGCTGATGCGTTCACCCGAAGCGTCAAAGGCGGCGGCCCTGATGACGATGCATTTCTGGACTGTTTTGGGCGAGAACCATATCCCGTCAGGACTGTTTTGTACCTTGAAAATATCGGAATGGGAATAAAGGGCTTCGCCTAAAAGCAACGGTCCCCGATAGATGGGGTCGTTTGCCGAGGGCGTGTTGCCGTTGGTGGTATAATGAATGACCTTGTCCTGCTGGTCGCAGGACAAGGTCATTTCAAAGGGGTTGTCGTAGAACCCGCCAGGAGTTGAAAAGGTCACCTCTTGTGCCTTCGCAAAAGCCAGAACCGACAACAGCGTTGCCGTCAGGAGGTGACGCAGGCGAATCATGGCAGGAACGGCATCTTGACAACGATGGCCTTGATGAGTTTGTTGCGGATCTTGATGTAGATCTCGGTGTCCTTCTTGCTGAAGGCCTTCTGCACCAAGGCGGTACCGATGTTCTTGCCAGTTGAGGGCGACGGGCTACCCGAGCGCACCATGCCGATAATGTTGCCTTCGGCGTCGCACACCTCGTAGCCGTTACGCGGGATACCGCGGTCGATCATCTCGAAGCCGACGATCTTTTGGCTCACGCCATTGGCTTTCTGGGCAGCGAAGATTTCGCGGTTGAGGAAGTCGTTGCCGTCGACGAACTTGGTGATCCAACCCAAGCCAGCCTCGATGGGGCTGATGGTGTCGTCGATCTCATGGCCGTAGAGGCAGAAGCCCTTCTCCAGACGGAGGGTGTCGCGGCAGCCCAAGCCTGCGGGCATGATGCCGAACTCCTTGCCAGCCTCAAAGACGGCGTCCCACACTTGCTTGGCGTAGGCCAGCGGGATGTAGATCTCGCAGCCGCCCGAGCCGGTGTAACCCGTGGTCGAGAAGATGATGTTGTCGACGCCAGCGAAGTTGATGATCTGGAAGGTGTAGTATTCCATGTCCACCACGTTGGCCTTGGTGAGCTTCTGCATGGCTTTCAGGGCGTTGGGGCCTTGCACGGCCAGCTGAGCCCATTCTTCGCTCTCGTTCTTGAAGTCTTCACCGAGCTTCATGCCGAACTTCTCGGCAATCTGGCTCATCCAAGCCCAGTCCTTGTCGATGTTGGCAGCGTTGGGCACCATGAAGTAATGGTCGTCGGCGATGCGATAGACGAGCATGTCGTCCACGATGCCGCCCTTGCCGTTCGGCAGGCAGGTGTATTGCACCTTGCGACGTCGTTGACGGTGCAGTATTGCATGAACTGCTTGGCCATGGGGCCTTTGGCACGGAACTCGCCCATGTGGCTCACGTCGAACACGCCGACGTTGTTGCGGACGTTGTTGTGCTCTTCGACGAGGCCGGTGTATTGGATCGGCATGTCGTAACCGGCGAATTCAGCCATCTTGGCGCCCAGGTCGTGATGAATCTGGTTGTAAGGGGTTTTCTTTAATTCGATGTTTTCCATTGACGTTAATTATTTATTGATTTCAAAATTTGAAGATTTAATATTTCAAAATTCCGCATTTATCTCCTAGTGTCATGCAGGCCTTTCTTGAAGCCAGGCCCAAAATAAAGGCGGGTGTACTTGAGGTCGTAGACGGTGACCACCTTGGCGGGATCGGCGTTGATTTGACGTTTCAAGGTACAGCCATTGGCGGGGTCCACCCAGTATTGGATGACGGTGCCGTCCTCGAAGTCGACGAAGAACTTCCAGCATTCGATGTCAAAGGGTTTATCGGAGCCGCCGACCATGATGGTTTCAGTACCGACATAGTAGTTGGAAAGGTTGTCCTTGTTCACTTCGTTGGCAAAAGAGTTGAGGATGGGGAAACTCGTACCGATGGGTTCAAACTCCCAGTCGACGTCGTCGGTCCAGCCTTGTGCGTCGGGACGGTAGTACCAGTTCTTGCCGGTCTTCACATTCCAGAAGCGGTCAATGCCTTGGCCGTCGTTATAGGCCTCGTCGTCGCCGTGCTTCATATAGGTTTCGTTGAATCCGCTGCCCATGTCGTTGATGGTGACAAAGTAGTTGTCGGTGGGCGGAACGAATTTATAGGTGCCGGAGAAGGTCATCGTGGCAGGCTTAACGGGCTTTTCCGTGATGACGGGTACTTCGTTGGGGTCGGTGACGAAAATAGTGGCAACAGCCTCTGTGCCATTGTCTTGGCAGGTGGCAACAATGCTGCTCTTGCCGACTTTCTTGGCAACAATCTCGATTTTCTCGCCGAAATGGACGGGCTTGTAGCTGATGACTTTGGGCCCGTGGATGTTGTAACCGAGGATGTTACAGTCGGCGAAGGGCTGCCATGTGATGGTGTCGCCCAGCGATATCTTGAATTCCGTTTCATTGGCTTCCTGGGCCATGACGAGACCGCCGAGGCAAAGGAACATAAAGGCGATCAGAATCTTTTTCATTTTTGAATGGTTTTTAGGATTGCAAAAATACAAATTTTATTAATTCGTCAGACATGGCCGCAATTATTATGCCGTTATGTTCAGGTTAAAGCAATCTGATGCGATTCAATCGTTGGAATTGACTTCTTTGAAGGCCTGTTCAAATGCTGTTTGCATCTTTTCTTCATCGCGGATGATCTTTCTCAGTTCCTCCAGCCGTTCAGCATTGTCCGACTCGGGAATCCAAAGGCGGAGGTAACCTGTGTCAGAGTATTTCTCCAGCAGATGCTGGCGGAAACGGCGGTATTGCCCTTCTTTGTCGAGTTCCGGATAATGATCCAGACCGTATTGAATGGTGCGGCGGATGACCTTCTCGGGCAGGATAAGGCGGTCGGCTTCGGCCACGATCTTGCCATAGATGCTGCGCGGCTCGTATCCGCTGGAGGCGCGGTGGTCTTCTGCGGCCTGCGCCATAGTCTCGATTTGCGTTTCTGAGAACCAATCCCGTAGTTTTTGGTCCTCCCGGATGATGCGTCCCGAGACGAGATGGTGGGTGTCTCGGCCTTCGCAGAGTCCCGTATCATGGTAGGCGGCAATGGTGTATACCATATCCTCGTCCACCTCATAGTGCTTGGCCAAGGCCAGGCTGCGTTCGATGACCTCCTCGGCGTGGTTGCGTTGGTGGGCTGCGTCGAAATGGTCGTAGCGGGGCAGGATCTCCTGTTCGATGTAGGTTTTTATTTCTTGTCGTATCATTTTTTTAAAATTGTAGGGCTGTCATACCATGGCAGCCCTACAAGTCAATTATTTGTGTTTTGTCATTATTGTGCGGTAAAGCTGAAGGCTTGAGTCGATGCCGATGAGGTTCCGCCGAGGTAGAGCCCATGGAATGCCGTCGTCGGGTTGGTGGGTGCCTGGTTGCCGTACTTCACATAGTAGGTGCTTCCGCTTACCATACCTGTCGCCGTGATGAGGGCGAGATTGCTTGTGCAGTTGGCCTCGAAACTGAATGTCACCATGTTAGTGCCGCCCGAGCCGCTTGTATTCGACAAAGTGTAATATCTTCCCGCTTGGAAGCTATAGCTGCTGGTGTAGAATTTGTAGCCTTGGGCTGGATTGGTGATAGTGCCTCCACTACCACCACCACCGCCTGGCCAGCCGCCACCACCACCTTGTGAGCCGCCAGCACTGATGCCGATACCGGTACCAGTAATCCGGATGTAATTGTTGTTGTCGCAGTCGAAGCCTTCTTCGGGACTGCCTTTGGTGGTGTAGGCGAAAGCGACGCCGTTGCCTATGGTGATGGCACCTGCCGTTCCTGCATTCGAGTCGATGGCGTCGTTGCCATAGCCGTAGGCAACCGTCACACCGCCATTGAAAATGATCTTGCCTGCTGAGTTGATGCAGTCGTCGTAGCAACGGAAGTAGTGTTGACCACCTTCAAAGTTGATTTGCGTCTTTGATTCAAGACCTTCGGCACCGGTGGTTGAAGTGTTAATAGTAGTGCTACCACCGTAAATGGTCGCCACGCCACCCACTTTGATGGCTTTTGACGAGGATTTCGTTGATGAAGAGCCACCGCCAGGTCCAGGAGGCCAGCCGCCACCGCCACCAGAGCCTAACTGTGCTCCTGATGTTGAGATGGTGAGGGTAGGTCCGGTGCCGTCAGCGTTGCCTTGGGTGTAAGTGCCAGTGTAGGTGTTGCCTGACTTGGTGCCCACCTTGATGCCTTTGCCGGCTTTGCCTGTGCTGGTGAGGGTGATGTTGCCGCTTAAGATTTCCATGTTGCCTTCGGCGCGGAGGCAGGAACTGGAGTAGGTGTCGGTACCTGACGAGGCGGTATAGGTGGCGCCGTCGCCGTGGGTTTCGATGTTGATGGTGTTGTCTCCGCTTATTGTCATATTACCAGCGCACTTGATGCCCTTGCCGCCTTGGTTGGAGGTCGGGAGTGTGATAGTGATGTCGCCACCGCTGATGCTGATGTCAGAATCGCCCTTGATGGCGGTGCAGTAAGATGGCTCGTTGTTGGTGACAACGGTTGAGCCGTTCGCATTGATGACGATTGTGCCACCGCTGATGTCGATGTTGCCGTCGGCAGAGATGCCTTTCGATGTGTTGCCCGAATGGGTGACGTTAACGGAACCGTTAGTGATGTTGATAGTGCCGTCGGCACTGATGCCTTTGCCGCCTATGTTAGCCGCAGGCAGCGTTATGGTGAGTTCGCCACCGTTGATGTTGACGGCGGCATCGCTCTTGATGGCTGTGCAATATGACGATTCGTTGTTTGTCACTACGGTGTTGCCATTCGCATTGATGCCGATGGCGCCACCGGTAACAGTGATGTCGCCAACGGTGGAGATGCCCTTGGAAGCATTGCCGGAATGGGTAATGTTGAGGCTGCCGCTGCCCATGTGGAAGGTGCCGTCGCTCTTGAAGCATTTGCCGTCCAAGGCAGTGGAGACGATGGTGACGTTGGTGCCGCTAACGGTAATGTCGGTGTCGCTTGAGATGCCGTTGGAGCCGTCTCCTGCCACCTGCATGTCGATGGTGCCACCTCCCAAGACGATGTTGGAGTCGCCTTTGATGCCTTTACAGTCGGCGCCTGTGACGTTGAGGTTGAGGGTGCCGTTTGTCATGGTGAATAGGCCCGTAACCTTAATGCCTCTTTGGCTTTGTGTTGTCGTATTGATGCTAAGGTCGCCGTTGTTGATGGTAACGGTGCCAGAGAAATCGAGGCCGTCGGAACCAGCTGAAGTGATGTCGAGTGTGCCGTTGTTCCAAACCAGGTTGCTGCTGCCGTGGATGGCATCGCTGTCGGTGTCGACGATATGAATGGTGCCTGAGTTGACTGTCATGGGGCCATCCACCAGGATGCCGTGCTTGGCATTGCCCGTGATGTTCATTGAACCGCTACCGCCAATGGTGAGTCCACCTGCCGCATATAAAGCTCCGTTGATGGCACTATTTGCATTGTCGACCAAAGTGGAGCTTCCTCTGAGTTGGAGCGTTGCATCGACTTCGCTGGCGATGTTGATGGCTGCCGTACTCATGCTGGTGAGTGAAAGGTTGCTCAGCGCCATGAAGAAGCTGTTGCTGCTATACATGGTCAGCGAGCCATTGGAAGAGTTACCCGAGACAACGTAAGGAACATTGTCTCTCGTTGAGTTCACCGTCACGTCGGCACCGCTGTTGCTTACCGTCACGCCTGTGCTGGCGAAGGGGTTGATGACATTCACCGAGCCGCCGTTGTAGGTGATGTAAACGGTGTCGCCCACAGGCACTGGAACTACGGTGAGATGCAGTGTGACGATGGAGTCGCAGCCGTACATCGTCTGTAAGGTCACCGTTTGGGTGCCTTCTTCGGTGAAGGTCACGCCCTGCCAGGTGTATGGCAGTTCGTTGTCGTTGATTGTCAGATAATCATCGCTGGTCTGCGTCGGGTTTACGTCTAGGTGCAGCGTCACGATGGAGTCGCAACCGTGTGCCGTCTGCAACGTCACTGTCCTTGTTCCAGCAGTGGTGAATACCACACCTTGCCAGATGTAAGGCAACTCATTGTCGCAGATCTCCATGTAGTCGTCGCTCGTCTGTGCATGGTATATGGTCAGGTGCAACGTGACGATGCTGTCGCAGCCTTGTGCAGAGGTGAACGTTTGTGTGTAGTCACCCGATAAGGTATAGTTGAAGTCGTTCCAAATGTAGCTCTCGCAGGCTTCTCGCGAGAAGTCGGTGTGGATGTCGTCGCTGATAGTCAAGTGCAAGGTGACGATGCTGTCGCAGCCATGCGACGAGGTGAACGTTTGGGTGTAGTCCCCCGAGACGTTATAGGTCGTCCCGTTCCAAACGTAGCTATCGCACACTTGTTGCCAGAACTCGGTCATGATGTTGTCGCTGACAGACAGATGCAGGGTGACGATACTGTCGCAGCCTAATGAGCTTTGCAAGGTCACGGTTTGTGTTCCGGCAGCATTGAAAGTCACGCCCTGCCAGGTGTAGGGCAGCGCGTTGGGACAAATGGTCGCATAGTCGTCGCCTGTTTGTGTCGGGTTTACTGTCAGGTGCAACATTACTATGGAGTCGGCTCCTTGTGGAGTCTGTAAAGTCAACATCTGGACACCGCCAGCATAGAATGTCACGCCTTGCCATGTGTAGGGCAGTTCGCTGTCGCAAATGGTCATATAGTCGTCGCCAATGGAAGGTGGCACGATCTGTCCGACGGTGAAGGTGATGCTGTCGAATTTCCGGAAGAGGAAAATGGAGGTCCCGTCAGAGTCGGTGATGTACATCTTGATGGGGTCGTGGTCTTGGAACTGGATTTTTTCGATGTCGTTCACGTCGTGGTTGTAAACGACGGAGCCGGTACGATGGACATTCATGTGGAAATTCTGAGCCTGAAGTCCCATGCAGCCAAGCAAAAATGCCAAAACAAACGCTGTCTTTCTCATAGCTTTATCATTTTTAGGATGCATGACTGTGTTCTGACCAGATACAAGCCTACCGGTAGGCTGCTGACATCGACGTCTTGGTCACCGTTGGCCTCAAAGGACTTCACCAATTGCCCATGAATCGAGTAGATTTGGACTTTTTGGCTACCTTTGAGGTTGCGAAGCGTCATGACGTCGTGGACCGGGTTGGGAAGAATGGCGACGGATGGAACCTGGTTTTCAGGAACATCCATGGTCTCTTCACAGGTGATCTTACGGATTTCGGCCAAACTGATGTTGGTGACGTTTGAAACACTTACTTGTTCGATGACAAGATAGGTGTTGTCGGAAAAGTAGACTTGGTCGTTCTCTTCCATGATGAACGTCTGGACGGTTCCGTCATTCATAAAGACGCTCATCAATGCGGATTGCGCACTCAGCTGGGTGCAAAAGCCCGTTACCATGGCAATGAGCAGCAATCCAAGTCGGATAATACGTTTCATAACAAAAAAAGTAAATTTTGAAAAAATTATAAAATGCAAAGTTACGACTTTTCATTGAAAAGCCGGTCCGTTTTATTGACGAAAAAGTCCAATTGAGAAGGAATTATTCGGTATCGGAGAGCATATAAGGTCCTGTAATTGAGGACTTGCAGCCCGTCATCTGCTTAGGTGTGCCTGTGAAGATGACCTTGCCGCCCATGGCACCGCCGCCGGGACCGAGCTCGATGAGGTAGTCGCACGCCTTCAGCATCTCTATGTTGTGCTCGATGAGGAAGATGGTGTTGCCTGCTTCGACCATGGTGTCGAACAGGTCGAGGATGCGCTTGATGTCGTTGAGGTGGAGGCCGTCGGAAGGCTCGTCCATGATGAAGATCTTGCCTGCGTCGCGAAGATAGGAAGCCAACTTGATGCGCTGCAGCTCGCCGCCCGAGAGGGTCGAAAGCGACTGGTTCAGGTGGAGGTAGCCCAATCCGACCTTTCGCAAAGGCTCTAGCTTCTCGGCAATGACGGTGCCAGCAAACATTTCAGAGGCCTTGTTGGCCGTCAGGTCCATCACTTCGGCGATGTTCATGCCGTTGACTGTATAGGATAAGACTACACTATTGTAGCGTAATCCGCTACAGGCCTCACAGGTGGTCTCGATGGCGTCCATGAATGCCATGTCGCTGACGATGACGCCTTTGCCTTGACATACAGGACAGCCGCCCTTGCCGTTGAAGGAGAAGAGGTCGGCTTTGGTTTTGTTGACCTTGGCGAAGAGTTTCCGGATGTCGTCGGCCACTTCGAGATAGGTGGCGGGGGTGGAGCGCAGACTGATGCCGATGTTCTTCTGGCTGATGTAGACGATTTCCTCGGGCTGTGGATAGGCCTTGCGGAAACACTCCATCAGTGAGCTCTTGCCCGAACCCGCCACGCCCGCGATGCCGCACATCACGCCCAAGGGCAAATTGACGCTCAAGCCCTTGATATTGTGTAGGGTAGCGTTCTTCAAGTGGAAAAATGCTTTGGGTTGGCGAACTTGTTCCTTGATGGTGCTCGTTGCGCTGAGCGAAGTGCCTGTAAGTGTTTGGCTGTGAAGTAATTCATCGTAACTGCCTTCAAAGACGATTTCGCCGCCTTTCATGCCCGCGCCCGGACCCATGTCAATAATGTGGTCGGCGATTTTGATCATGTCCTTGTGGTGCTCCACGAGGATGACAGTGTTGCCGTGGTTTTTCAGTTTCTGCACTGATTTCTGCATGAGCAAAATGTCGTGGTTGTGCAGACCCACGCTGGGCTCGTCGAGGATGTACATCACGTCGGAGAGGGGCGAGTTGATGTATTTGGCGATTTTGCAGCGCTGTGCCTCGCCGCCCGAGAGCGTGCCGATGGCGCGGTCGAGGGTAAGGTATCCAAGGCCGATTTCCTCCAAGGCGGCCAGTCGTTCAATGGTGGCGTGTTTGATGTCTTCAGCAAGCGGGTTGTCGATGGTCTCCATCCACTGGCGGCAGTCGGCGATGCTCATAGCGGTCACCTCGGCGATGTTCACGCCCTTGATTTTGCAGGAACGGATTTTTTCGTTGAGGCGCGTGCCGCCACAATCGGGACAAGTGCCCATGGTGAGCATGGGGTTGAGCACTGCAGCGTGGAGCAATCCTTCTTCCGAGTTGATGATGCTGCGGTACATGCGCGGGATGAGGCCTTCGTATTTCGCGCTCTTCGGCCAGTTCGATGGCGGGTTCTTCAATTTGATTTGCGGCGAATTGAGAAACAAGTCGAGTTCTTCGGGTGAGTAGTCCTTGATTTTCTTGTCCAAGTCGAAGAGGCCGCTGTGGGCATAACGGATCCAGCGCCAGCCGCCCTTGCCGAAAGCGATGTAGTGGATGGTGTCCTCGTCGTTGAGCGACTTGTTGAAGTCGACGAGTTTGTGGATGTCCAACTCGCGGATTTCACCCAATCCCGCGCAACGCGGACAGCTGCCCGAAGGGTGGTTGAAAGAGAAAGCGTCGGAATAGCCCACAAAAGGCTGACCGATGCGTGAGAACAGCAGACGCAACAAGGCGTAGATGTCGGTATAGGTACCTACCGTCGAGCGCGAATTGGAAGTGGGCTTGCGTTGCTCGATGACGATGGCGATAGGCAGGTTCTCGATGTCGCCGACGTGGGGACGGCCGTATTTGGGGAGGTATTGTTGCGTGAAGGAAGGGAAAGTGTCGTTCAGCTCGCGGCGCGACTTGGCAGCAATAGTGTCTAACACCAAGGACGACTTGCCCGAGCCCGAAACACCTGTCACTACAGTGATCTGCCGTTTCGGAATCTTTACGGTGACGTGTTTGAGGTTGTTCTCTGTGGCGTCTTTGATGAGGATATGGTCGAATTCGGAGGTGCTTCCCATGGTAATTGGAGTTAATGGATATGGCACATCTTTACTTTGGCTTCGGGGATCTCGTTCTCTGCCACAGTCATGATGTCTCGGTCAAGGATCACGAAATCGGCGTCTTTCCCGACTTCGATGCTGCCTTTGCGGTTTTCGAGGAAACAGCCTTTGGCCACCCAAATCGTGATGGAACGCAGGGCTTGTTCGCGGGTCAGAGCGTTCTCCATTTGGAAGCCTTCGGCGGGCGTGCCGTCCAAGTGTTTGCGGGCGACGGCAGCATAGAAAGTGAGAATTGGGCTGATGTCCTCGATGGGGAAGTCGGTGCCGTTCACCACCCAACCGTTTTGTTGCAGCAGGCGCTGGTAAGCGTAGGCGTTTTTGATGCGGTCGCCGAGACGTTCGTCGGCCCAGTCCATGTCGGAGGTGCAGTGCGTGGTCTGGATGGAAGGAATGACGGAATACTCTCCATAGCGTTGGAAGTCGGCTTCATCGACCACCTGCGAGTGCTCGATGCGCCAACGGAGGTCGTTCTGGCCTTTAAGGTATTCAGAGTAGATGTCCAGGATATGGTGTACGCCGCCGTCTCCGATGGCATGGCAGCAGACCTGATAGCCGGCATCGTAGGCCTTCTGGCAGACATGGCGGTAGAAGTCGTCGCTTTCCACTATCAGGCCGGTGTTTTCGGGGTCGTCGGAATAGGGCTCAAGCAGTTTGGCGCCACGTGAGCCTAAGGCACCGTCGGCATAGATTTTCACGCTTCTGACGGTGAGCCGTTCCTTGTCGATAACGCCTTGCTGCATAAAGTGGTCCATCGTCTCGTCGTCGGGGTTGACCATGGCGTTGACGTGCATCTTGAGTAGTCCGGCCAGTTGCAGGCTGTCGATGAGTTCGATGGTGGTGATGTCTTGCCCCGCATCGGTGACGCTGGTCAGGCCGACCGCCATGCAGTTCTCCTGGGCTTTCATGAAGGCTTGGACGCGTTGCGCCGTCTCCATCTTTGGTACCAAGGCCTTGGCCGCATCAGCCAGGTTGTCTAATAGCACGCCTGTGCAGCGCCCGTCCTTGATGATGGCCATGCCACCGTCCATCTTCGTGTTTTCATCGATGTTCGCCAACACCAACACTTCCTTGGAAACCAATACTGCGTGACCGTCCACACGAGTCAGCAGAACTTTCTTGTTGGGGAAGACCTCGGCTAGTCTCGTATTGTTGGGGAACTCGGCCACCTCCCAGAGGTTTTGGTCCCAGCCGCGACCCAGCAGCCACTCGGCAGGGTAGAGGCTGTCGTGCACCTTGAGGCGTTCGATGACCTCGTCGAAGGAGCGGCAGCCTTTCAGGTTAGCCCAGCGGACGAGATTCTCGCCGTAGCCCGTGAAGTGGCAATGCCCGTCCATGAAGCCGGGATATACCGCGTCGCCTTGGGCGTCGATGGTTTCCTCAGCGGAGTATTGGCTCATGATGGTCTCTTCGTCGCCGACGGCGACAAACTTACCGTCTTTCACGGCAAAGGCTTGGGCTTTGGAGAAATCGTCGTCGACGGTGTAGATGTTGGCATTGTGGACGATGAGGTCGACAGGTGTTTTGTGGTTGCAGCAGGTCATAATCATTAGAATTAAAGTGCAGAGTGCAGGAAGAATGGTATTACGTGTTGTCATGGTTTTTGTTTTATAGTATTAGTTCGGCTCAGGCTGAATCAACGAGTATGGGGGTGATTGTATTTCTCACATGTGTCCTTGAGCTTTTTGGCAATCTCCTCCCGCAGCCATTGTGGTTCCAGCACCTCTATGTCTGGTGCTTGCGAGAGAATCTCCTGCTGGAAATCGAACTCAGGGCAAAGACGTAATTCAAAAACACTGTAACCATCGCCGCGCTCAACCTCTTTTTGGGAAGGATGCAGCGGCAACGAGCGCAGGTAATTCGACTGGTTGGTGCTCACTTTCAATTTGACGGTCTCAACCTCGGGATCCTCATGGGCGATGATGCCGTAGAAGTCCTCGAAGAATGCCGCAGGATCGAATGACTTGGGCATCTTGAACC
Source organism: uncultured Bacteroidales bacterium (assembly GCA_905234645.1). Classification (GTDB taxonomy): domain Bacteria; phylum Bacteroidota; class Bacteroidia; order Bacteroidales; family F082; genus Limimorpha. The sequence continues at coordinate 55,614 of CAJOIS010000018.1, forward strand.
GCTTGTCGGTCAATGCCAAATCTACGATTCGGTCGAGCGCATAGACGCGCACCTGCTTGAATCCGACACTCCTGCCCACCATATACCAACGTTGCTTGAAGAGCTTCACACAATAGGGCTCCAGGTCGAATGTGTTGCTCTCATCCCTCAAATAGCTTTGATAGGTAATGGTGAGCATGAGGTTTGACTTCATCGCCTTGATGATAGGCTCCAAGTGGTCCTTCACCGAGGGCACCTCTTCCAGCAGGATGCGGTCTTTGAGTTGTCGGTTCTCCATAAGCAGGTTGCTGGTGGAGATGGTGTTGAGCAGCCAGTTGCGCAGTCCGCCCTGCTTGATTTCCTCGGCGTTTTCGATGTAATAGCGGAAATCTCCAAAATGCTCGCATCGGATGACGAGGCCGAAAAGTTCTTCCGCCTCGTTAATCCAAGTGTGAAAGGTCCGCTTGGGGATTTCCAGCCCTTCGCTGATATCGTTGTTGAGCCACCGCCGGTTGATCTCTTCATACGAGATATATTTCGCGTTGTAGATGGTCTCGACGAGCCAGACGTATTTGTTTAGGAGGTTTTTGGACATGAGGCTTTAGTTTTTCTGATTAATCAAATTCACTACAACCTTCACCATCACATCCTTTTCTTCAGGCTTGCTTTCGGCAATCATCAGTGTTAATGCAACCAAAGTGCTGTCGGCGATACGCTTGGTTCCATCTTCGCGATAAAGAATGCCGTTGTTGTTAAGGAACCACAAGAACAACGTGGCGGCAATGCGTTTGTTGCCGTCGCTAAACGAGTGGTTCTTTGTGACGAGATACAGCAGCATAGCTGCTTTTTCCTCAACGCTCGGATAAAGGTCGTCGCCTCCAAAAGTTTGGTAAATCTGCCCTATGCTGCTTTTGAAAGAATCGTCTTTTTCGTTGCCAAACAGCGAACTGCCGCCGAACTTTTCACGCAAAGCTGCGATGGCTTGCATAGCGTTGTCGTATGTCGCTTGAAACTTTTCCTCCTGTGTGGTCTCTTTTACTCCCAGACGTTGGTAGTCGTAGTCATCAAGCGTATCCAAAGCGTAGGTGTAATCAACAACAATGTCAAACAAGACTTGGTTTTCGTCGTTTTTCAGCAAAGGTTGGTTTTGCAGAGTCCGTCCTACCATTTGAACCAGTTGACGGAGTTCGCTGATTTGATTTCTACGAATTCTCTCGTTTACTGCATAACCTTTTAACAGATAGTCCTTCAGCACTTTGTTGGCCCATTGGCGGAATTGTACACCGCGCTGGCTTTTGACGCGATATCCGACAGAGGTAATCACTTCAAGGTTGAAATACTCAGTGTCGTGTGTTTGGGTTTTCCCTTCTATGGCTCCATGTTGAGTGGTAGTCGCAAATTTTGCGACTACCACTGAACCTGACAACTCTTCTTGAAGAGCATTGTTGATATGCTTGCTAATGGTCTTGTAATCACGATCAAATAGAACAGCGATTTGATGGCGAGTAAGCCATATCATATCGTTTTCCATACGAACATCTATTCTTGTTTGCCCGTCTTCAGTTTGGTATATGATGATCTGGTTTTCCATGGCCATGTGGGAATTAGTCGCTGCAAAGATATAAAAATGCCATGCCAAATCATCGAGCAAACTCAAAAATCCTATTCGACGATTTCTACTTTAAATTCATAGTAAAAATCACGACAATAGATGAAGTCGGTGATGGCAAATTCAGTGTGGTCGAACAGGTTGTGGAAGGCATCGATCAGATGGAGGTCTTTGGTCAGTTCCTGGTCAAGGCCTTCATTCCAGTTGGGCGGCTGGCAATTCATCCCAATGAAGTCGTCGAAGGTTTCGTTTGTATCCTGGTTTAATCTGAAAGGAAAGGTTACTCCGCTGTCGTACAACACATTCCATCCGGAATCCTGCAAGGCTTCCCACAGCTCCTGACGGTCTTCCCCTTGTACGGGGTGTAGTTTTGGATAGATGTTGTTCAAGTAGCAGCAAGCTTCCACCGAGACATATTCGCCCAAGCCTTTGTTGGCTTCGTAAATGGCATAAGCCTTATCGTACATCTTCCGCAAAGCCTCGCGCAGCGCATCGTTGAAAGCAATGATGTCGGGCAGCAGCTCTTCTTGGTGTTGCAGCATATAATGGTCAATAATGTTTTTTCTGACCTGGAGCAAGCTGCGTTCATTAGTATAGTCGTGATGTTTGGCATACGGCCCATTATAGGCAAGAATGATTTGTTCTTCAAGTTTCTGCAAGGCGTAATCCTGTAATGCTTCTTTGATGCTCATGGTGTTATACATTGAAGGTTTTCAATCGATATTATGTTTGAAATGACAAATTCTAGACGTTTTTTTATTATGCCACAAAGAAAAAGAAAGCTTATGCCATATCGCGGCACAAGTTAAGTAAGGAACGAAATTTGTGCATTTTTTTTGGCAGAAGTTAAAGCACTACACTGAATCAGGGGACTGGTTTTTGCGGTTGCCAAATAAACGAATTGCAGCAACTATAGCAAACGCCCTGATTCGGGTCGGTCTCCGCCTTGTTTCGGGTCGGTGGTTCCTGGTGTGCGGGACTTTTTCTTCAATTGGGAAACCGACAAACAAATGAATTTTACGTTTTACGTTTTACATTTTTGGGTGAGGGAGGTACCTGCCCGCTCCCTACTTCCTACCTGATTGCTCCCTGATTTCTCTCTGATTCTCCCTGAAATCAGAGACAAATAGGTATCATGTCGTTCTTATTCAAGCAGTTGGTTAATAGTTAGTTGCATGCAACCAGAATAAGTTGCAAAACACTCTCGCATTGCCGTATCTTTGCAGCGTGCACTTCGTTCTTTGACATGTTGATTAGTAATCCCAGTCGGCAATCCACTGTTCAATCTGTTTGATCCGCTGCGCGTACTTCTCCATCTGCCCCTCGATGAAGTCGTCGCTGTATTTGCGGTCGCAGAAGCCGTTGCCGCGCGCCACGTAGTCGTCGTCTTCGAGGGAGCTGAAGACCTCCTCGTAGTTTTCCAAGAATTGCTTGTTGTCGGATAGAAGCTTTTGCAAATCCTCAAGGTCGGCCTCGATTTGCTCTCCCGTAGAATAGGTGAAACGCTTTTTCATGGCTGGTGTTAGGCAATGGATTGCAAATCCGTGAGTTTTTTGTAGACGCCGCCGAGGGCGATGAGGTCGTCGTGCTTGCCGCGCTCGATGATCTGGCCTTTTTGCAGCACCACAATCTCATCAGCGTACTGGATAGTCGATAGACGGTGCGCGATGACGATGGAGGTGCGCTGGCTCATCACCTTGGCCAAGGCATCCTGCACCAGGCGCTCGCTCTCGGTGTCCAACGACGAGGTGGCCTCGTCGAGGATGAGAATGGGCGGGTTCTTCAGCACGGCACGGGCGATGCTCAAGCGTTGGCGCTGACCACCGCTGAGGTTCATGCCACGGTCGCCGATGCGGGTGTCGTAGCCGTGCTCCAGTTCCATTATGAACTCGTGTGCGTTGGCAATCTTGGCCGCTTCGACGACCTGTTCCTTGGAGACGTTTTTCATGCCAAAAGCGATGTTGTTGAACACAGTGTCGTTGAAGAGGATGGTATCCTGCGATACAATGCCCATCAGGCCGCGCAGGTCGCTGATTCTATAGTCGCGGATGTCGTGACCGTCGACACGAACCGAGCCTTCTTCCACGTCATAGAAACGCGGCAAGAGGTCGGCCATGGTGGATTTGCCACCACCGCTCTCGCCGACGAGGGCGACGAACTTGCCTTTGGGAATCTTTAAATCCACACCTTTCAAGACTTCATCTTTGCCGTAGCTGAAATGCACGCCCTTGTATTCGATGCTGTCGTTGAAGTCTTTAATCTCCAAGGCGTTTTCCTTCTCTGTGATGACCTCTTCGGCATCCAAAATCTCGAAGATGCGTTCCGCCGAGGCGATGCCTTTCTGCACGTTGTAATAGCCTTGCGAGAACGACTTGGCGGGGGAGATGATTTGTGAGAACACCACCACATAGCTGATGAAGCTGCCCGCGTCGATGTGGTTGCTGCCACCTAAAATTAGGGTGCCACCGAACCACAGCACGAGGATGACGACCATGGAGGACAAAAACTCGCTCATCGGCGAGCTCATGTCGCGCTTGCGGTGGATGCCCCGCAGCACCTTAGTGTAGTCGCTGTTTTGCTCCTCGAACTTGTCTTCCGAATAGCGTATGGCGTTGAAGGCCTTGATGATACGCAGGCCGGAGATGGTTTCTTCCACGGTGGAGATGATGCCTGCCAGTTTGGTTTGGCCTTCCTTCGATTCTTTCTTCAGCATTTTGCCGACCTTGCCGATGAGCAGTCCAGCGATGGGCAGGACAAGGATGACGAAGAGGGTCAACTTCGGACTTAAAGTCACCATGAAGAGGAAGAAAAACAAGATGGTCAGCGGGTCTTTGATGAGCATCTCCAGGTAGTTCAAAATCGAGACCTCGACCTCTTGCACATCCGTGGTGATGCGGGCGATAGTGTCGCCTTTCTGGCGGCTGTGGTAGAAGGAAAGGGGCAGGATGAGGATTTTGTTGTATACGTCGCGACGAAGGTCGTGGACCGCACCTACACGCACATTGGCCATGAAGTAACATGCGAAGAAGCGTCCCAAATTGCGGAAGAAGAACGCTACGACGAGCAGCAGACACATGAATACTAAGGCTTGATGCTTGCCACCGCTGGCGATGAGGTTGCTCATGAACCAGTTGAGGTAGCCCATCAGATAGTCGGCGGTGAGGGAGAACTCGGGCTTGGCCATGACTTCCACAGCACCTTCTTTGAAGAGCAGGTTGAGGAAGGGCCCCACCAAGGCAAAGCTGAACAGCGAGAAGAAAATGGCAATCAGGTTGAAGACCAGATTCAGGACGATACTGCCCCAATAAGGCTTGACGTAGGTGAGGACGCGCGAGAAAGTTTTTTGCTTGGCCATAGGCTTCGGTTTGCTCTTATCCAAACGCAATTTCCGCTCAATAATTGTATCCCGTGTAGTTTTCCGGCGTGATGGCAGCCAGTTCCATTTTGATTTCCTTGCTCACGGGCAGTCCTTTGATGAACTCGTCGATGGCGGCCTTGTCGATGTGCTTGTTGGTGCGGGTTAGGCCTTTCAGCAATTCGTAGGCGCCTTCGATCTGTTCGCGGCGCAGGATGGTCTGGATGGCCTCGGCCACCACGGCGTAGTTCTGCTGCAGGTCTTGGCGGATCTTGTCCTCGTTGAGCAGGAGTTTGTCCAAACCTTTCATCAGCGACTTTATGGCGATGAGGGTATGGGCCAGTGGCACGCCGATGTTACGAGTGACGGTGGAGTCGGTAAGGTCGCGTTGCAGGCGGCTGATGGGCAGCTTGGTGCTCAAGAAAGTGAGCACGGCGTTGGCCATGCCAAGGTTGCCTTCGGCGTTCTCGAAGTCGATGGGGTTGACCTTGTGGGGCATCGCCGATGAGCCGACTTCGCCCGCCTTGATCTTCTGCTTGAAGTATTCCATCGAGACGTAGAGCCAGATGTCGCGCGACAGGTCGATCAGGATGGTGTTGATACGGCGCAGGGCGTCGAAATAGGCGGCCATGTAGTCGTAATGCTCAATTTGCGTGGTGGTCTGCTGGCGTTTGAGTTTCAGGCTCTTCTCCACGAACTTCTTCGCGAAGGCCGGCCAGTCGATGTCGGGGTAGGCCACCTTGTGGGCGTTCATGTTGCCCGTGGCGCCGCCGAACTTGGCCGTGAAGGGCACATTGTTGAGCATCTTCATCTGGTCGTTGAGGCGCTCCACGAAGACGTAGATCTCCTTGCCCAGGTGCGTCGGGCTGGCGGGCTGGCCGTGGGTCTTGGCCAGCATCGGGATGTCCTTCCATTCCTCGGCCATGCCTTTCAGTTTGTCGATGAGGTCTTCCAAGGCGGGCTTCACCACCAGTTTGTGCGCCTCCATCATCGAGAGCGGCACGGCGGTGTTGTTGATGTCCTGCGAGGTGAGACCGAAATGCAGGAACTCCTTGAACTCCGTCAGACCGAGCTCGTCGAAGCGGCGCTTCAGGAAGTACTCCACGGCTTTCACGTCGTGGTTGGTCTCTTTTTCTATCTCCTTGATTTCGAGTGCGTCTTCCGTCTGGAACTCCTCATAGATGGCACGGAGGTCGTCGTAGTCGCCGTCAAAGTTTTCCAACTGCGGCAGAGGCAGTTCGCACAAGGCGATGTAATACTCCACTTCGACCATTACGCGGTAGCGGATGAGGGCAAATTCGGAGAAGAAGTCGTCCAGTTCAACGGTCTTGGAACGGTAGCGCCCGTCGACGGGCGATATAGCTGTTAAAGGGGTAAGATTCATGGTGCGATGTTAAATGAAAAGTATCGCAAAAATAGTGCTTTTTGCGATACTTTTTCTTTTTGGCTTGAAAATTCTGCTTTTGCCTCAAACGAGAACAATCAGCAAAACCAAGGCGATAATCGACAGGAGGAAGAAACTCACGCCGTGGATGGCTTCACGATACTTGGCTTTCGGGAAGACCTTGGTGCGGTAGGCGAGGAGCTTTGTGATGAAATAAATCGCGGTTAAACCGGCGGCAAGACAAAGGTAGAGCAAAAGTATCCCCCACCAGTTGAATGGCTCTTTCATAAAAGCATACGAAATGACCTCTCCAGTCAAACCTGCGGCTACAAATAAAGCCATCATCACGAAGAACTTCGCAATAGCACCTTCCTCGTTGCTAAAGACGTGAGCGCCTTTCAGTTTTCCCATGATTATGCCTGCTCCAGCTTGTCGTTCGAGCCCAAGACATTGATGATCTTGTGCTCATAGAGTTTCTTCATATTGTCGCGGGCGGGACCGAGGTACTTGCGCGGGTCGAACTCGGCGGGCTTCTCGGCGAAGGCCTTGCGGATGGCAGCAGTCATGGCAAGACGGCTGTCGCTGTCGATGTTAATCTTGCAGACGGCGCTCTTGGCGGCCTTGCGGAGTTGCTCCTCGGGGATGCCCACGGCAGCCTTCAGCGAGCCACCATATTTATTAATGGTGTCCACCTCGTCTTGCGGCACCGACGACGAGCCGTGCAGCACGATGGGGAAGCCGGGCAGTTTCTGCTCGATGGCTTCAAGCACATCGAAAGCCAACGGAGGCGGCACGAGGCGACCCGTGGCGGGGTCGACGGTGCACTGCTCGGGAGTGAATTTGTAGGCGCCATGCGAGGTGCCGATGCTGATGGCCAGGCTGTCCACACCCGTCTTGGTGACGAAGTCGATGACTTCCTCGGGCTTGGTGTAGTGGCTTTCTTCGGCGGCCACTTCATCTTCCACACCAGCCAACACGCCGAGTTCGCCTTCCACGGTCACGTCGTACTGATGGGCGTAGTCGACGACTTTGCGGGTGAGGGCCACGTTCTCGTCATAGGGCAGGGCGGAGCCGTCGATCATCACGGATGAGAAGCCCATGTCGATGCACGACTTGCAGAGTTCAAACGAATCGCCGTGGTCGAGATGGAGGACGATTTCAGGATGGGCGCAGCCCAGTTCTTTGGCGTATTCCACCGCACCTTGGGCCATATAACGGAGCAGTGTTTGGTTGGCGTAGTTGCGTGCGCCTTTCGACACCTGCAGGATGACGGGCGACTTGGTCTCGACCGCCGCCATGATGATGGCCTGCATCTGTTCCATGTTGTTGAAGTTGAAGGCCGGGATGGCATAGCCGCCGTCAACCGCCTTGGCGAACATTTTACGGGTGTTCACTAGCCCTAATTCTTTGTAGCTTACCATGATGTATCTATTTGTGATTGTATTCTGATGCAAAAATAGGAAAACCTTTCCAATATTTCTCACCAGACACTCACTTTCTTCGAGCAACTGCCATTTTCTGTGCTTAACCTGATGATATATAGTCCTGAAACCATTCTGCTCAAGTCAAGGGAAATCGTCTCGCCTTGGCGCAGTTGATGGGCTGTTTGCACTAGCATTCGCTCACCCAACAGATTGTATACCTCAATCACGGCCTTCTCAAGCAAAGCATTTCCAATGACAAGGTTGACCTTCCCGTCGGTGGGGTTGGGGAAGAGGTCGAAACTCACCGAGACCCATTCGGGAGTGCTGTATCCGATGAGGCTGATGGTCTTGGCGACAGGCTCCATATCGCAGCCGTTGTCGGCGGTCACGGTGAGGGTGACCTCTTCGTCACCGTCAATCAGGTTCCAAAGGATGTCGATTTCGTTGCCGCGGTCGTAGATCACGCCTGCTTCCACTGGTTCGAGTTGCCAGATGTAATGGATGCCTTCTTGCGCTTCGACGGCATAGTGGCTGATGGCATTTTCATACTTGTTGACAATACTGTCGCCTGCAATGCTGCCCAGCACGATTTCGTCGGCAAAACGAATCACAGCTGAATGAACAAAGTCATTTTCACCATAAGCCGTGAGTGACAGTGTTACACTTCCGTTGCTTACATCCTGACTTCCAGGGAAGTAGACGGTATTGACGAAAGCGCTGTTTTCGAAATAACCATCGCCATCGGAGAACCATCGAACCGAATCGCAGTCGTAGGCGTATGCATTATTAAGTTCGATGGGACTTTCGCTACATACAATCCTGTCGCCACCAGCGGAGGCAATGGCAGCATGTGTGGGCGGGAAGCAGAGGCCGTCAAGCTTGGCTTGCGAATTGTTGCCATCCATCAAGTCGTATCTCCAATTCATCTGGATGTCAGACCCGTTGTAGAGCACCTCGCCATACTTCCATTCCGTGTTGGAGAAGAGGACACCTTCGTTTTGGTGTGTAGTATAGAATTGCAATTGCTCGTTGTCGCCAGTTTGGTAATAGAATGAGATTTTGCAGTTGTGTCTGATGAACGGATTCTTTAGTCTGACCTTTAATAATGAATACATATTGGTGTCAGCCGTTGACACGAGGCAACGTTGTCCTTCATAAGGATCTTCGGTGCAATATTCCCATTGCCTGTTAGTCCATCTGAAGAATGGATTCAGCGTGTCGGTTTCGAATCTTTCGAAGATGCCGCCGTATTGTATTATGGTATCAAGATAAGAGTGCTGTTCTCCGAATTGTATATCAAGTTTTGATTGAAGCCAAGCACCTGTGATGTCGTTAGGGGTGGTGTTCAGTTCGAAGGCAAACATGCATTCCTCGTCTGGCATCATCTGTTCATGTTGGAGAGCATTCTCGACCTCGACAAAGGGCGCTTTGATGTCCAAATGCGCTTGCAACAGGTCTATGGGCGAATGACCGGTGTTCTTCACCGAGAAGACGATGGAAGACTCGCCTTCCGTGCTGATGTGCGTCGACGGCTCTCCCTCTGCCGTCTTAGGCCAAAACTCTGGGTTGATGGTGATGACGGGGGCGTTGGCGATGATGTCGATATCGTCTTGGTGTGTGTTCGCGTTCTCGTTGAAACGCACTTTGAGGTTGATAGTGGTTTGGTCTGGCACATCGTTGGCCAGCTTGATTCTGAAGGCATTCTCGATGTTGTATGTCGCGTTGGCGCCTAGTTGAGGATAGTGGGAAGTCCCTTGCACGATTTCAATGTAGGGCGATTCGCAGTGCAGCGTGATTTCGCCGTTGGCCGAGGCAATCTCGCTATAGTTGTTCAGGGTGATGTCGATGTTGGCATATTCTCCGTAGTCAAGTTGGCCATTGCCATCTTGGTCTTTGACTTCAGCGGATTTCACATAGACAAAGGGAAGCTCGTTTGAGACGACCCTAACCGTCTGCTCGTAACGGAAACGATTTTGTTTGGTTACTGTTACGGTGATTTTTTCACCTATGGGCAAATTCGGTAAGGTTAGGTTCTGAGGTTGCCCGGTGGCTTGTGCTATGTTGATGATCACATCGCCATGCGTCAGGCAGATGACGGCACCTTCTTCTGCCGTCATCGTATATTGTGACGGGTCGTTGCAAATGGGATTGGCGTCAACCATCATGTGTTGCGGCACGTCTGTGTAAAGGTTGAGGTATGCCTCGCCAAGATAATGGAATACGTTTTGGGTCGTGGTGACTCTTGTCGGCCACCAATTGGGAAGGAAAGCGTGTTGGTTGAGGAACAGCTTGCCGGCAACGAGGGCATAGGCAGGTCTTGTGAAAGTTGGCTGTTCCATTGTCCCAATGTCGGGCATAAAATTGTGCCAGAAATTGTCGATGACGCCCCAGGTGAGAATGTCGTTGAAGTGTGAATAGGTGACCGCGGCCGCCCCGATGCCGCCAAGAGCACCCACATCGGCTTTGCAGAATTCGCGAATCATGGGGTCTTGTCCCATGTTGAACATGTAGTCGGTGAGTTCATAGTAGATGACATTGGAATACATAGCTGCATCGCAGCCAATGGAGATGACGAAAGTGGGGTCTGTGTTTGTCAGGGTTTTGACCACATTGTTATCCATCCATGGGCTGCACCATAAGTCAAATGAGGAATGGTCTCGGTACAAGGTCAGGAACGAGCCTTGGTTGAGGGCGTCAACGAGGTAGGAGTAATCGAACATTGAGCGCCAATTGTTGAGGGTGTCGGGTTGTTGTGCAATGTAGTTCTGCCCGTTAGGTCCGAAATAGTCTACTACAGCCTCTGTGTTGTAACCTGTCGACCATGTCGAGTCGGGGAGCGAAAGGTCCTCGCTAGTAGATTCATAAAGCATGTAGAAGTTCTTGGAATGCCGGCCAAGTTTGCTGCGGTAGAATCCGTTGATGCTTTGTGAAGTGATCAAAAACCATTTGTTGTCTTCGTGGCTGGAGGTAACGATGGGCTGGTCATAATAACTTGGTTCTGTGGGAGGGTTGGTCTCGTAGTCGATGAGCTTGTGCACCTGTGTGCGGTATTCGTCCAAAGTCACGGCAGGGAGACGGCTTAGGGCTATGTCGGGGATGCTGTCACCGTTCATGTCGCCATACGGGTTGTCGGAACTATAATGGCTGTCTTGGAAAAAGGTGCCGTAGTCGTATTGTTGGAAAAGAAGCCCGAACCCAGGGATGCCCGTTGAAGCCGAATAATAGTCGCTGGCTACTATTAAAGTGTCTATTCCGCTGAAGATCATCACCGCCGCCGGGGGTATGATCCAATTCTCGTATGCGTTTTGGATATAGCCCTTGATGGCGAAGGCATCGTTGCCGCCACACTCCGTGACGGAGACCACCTTGGTGAGGATGCCTTGTTTGGTGCGGAATTGCCTTAAAGTGTCGGCCAAAGCCAGAATGTCGTTGTCGTCAGGCGAGATGATGAGGTACTCGCAGCCCAGGTCAGGTTTGTCATTGGCTTTGTTGATAAGGTCGTAATAATTCGTTTTAGGCAACATGTCTGCATTGATGACCAAGTCACGAAGGATGCCCTCCCAGGCGGGGTTGAGATAACGCGCTTCGCCAAACTGTCCGTTGCCACCTTCAAATCGGACTTCGATATCCATGTCATAGATGACTTCCAAAGTCTTTTGGACGGGGTTGTATCGGAACGGCGTCACGTTGAGCAGCACTACGTCGAGGCCACGAATCTGTGTGTTTTGGGCTATGGCGACGTTTTCTTTCGGGAAGTTGGCGTCTTTGCCGAAAATGCTCATGTCCTTGCTTAGTTTGGGCAGGCCGACGGCAGCGTTCTTTTGCACTGTGGCAGCGGGAAGCAGGTCGATGCCGCTTAAGGTTTGTCTGCCGTTTTCCTTGACCTTGACGCTGACGGTCGCACCTTTGGGAACGGCGATGTAATGGTTCTCAAAGGGCAGGTTGGGCTGTCCCTCGGCGAAGGAACCGAAACTGCCTTTCAATAGGATTTCCTGTCCTTTCGCCTCACCGTTGTCGATGTCGGTAATGCCAATCTCAGGAATGGCGTAATGCAACGTCAGTGTCGAGGCGGTGCTGCTTTCAATGTTGAGGCCTTGTGGCGCATCGGTGCGGAAACGATAAACCTCTTGAGCGTTCAAAATACCGAAGGCAAAAATAATGCTGAGGAGTAAAATATGACGTTTCATGGCGAAAAAAGTTTAGTTCACGACACAAAAATACAAAAAAGAAAAAATCCGCCAAACATTTTGACGGATTTTTTTTGTTGAATTTTTCTCCCTTTTGGAGATTGATGCTATTTGACACTAAGTTTTTGACACCAACACCCTTCGTCATTGCATAGTCTGATGATATAGATGCCAGGCGAGCAATGCTGCAGGTCGAAAACAACGCTTTGGCCTGTGGTCAGGTTCTGGAAAGTCTTGTCCATCATCCGTGCGCCCAAGACATTGTACACTTCGACGACCGACTTGCCTTGCAGGTCTTGCCCTATGATGAGGTTGACCTTTCCGTCGGTGGGGTTGGGGTAGAGGGTGAAAATTGAGTTAGCCTCGAATCTGTTTTCGTCCTCGTCACTTTCAATGACACCCTGAGGGCCACCGTTCGGGATGACGGGAACTTCAATCTCGTAACGGAAATGGTTTTGCTTGGTGGCGGTGAGGGTAAAGTGCTCGCCTTCTTCCAGCTGAGGTAAAGTGAAGGTGTAAGGCTGCCCATTGCTTCTGACTACACCGATGATTTCTCCGTCTTTCGACAGACAGACAACGGCGCCTTCTTCCGCGGTCACAGTGTATTCGCTTGCGTCTTCTGGGCAGTCGGGCTCATGTGTGATTCGTATCGGTCGTGGTACCTCGGTGAACAGGTTGAGGTAGGTCTCGCCCGTGTAACCGAAAAGGCACATGGTGGAAGACTCGATATCACTCCAATAATTGGGTAGGAAGTAATGGTAGGCGAAATAAAGCTTTGCATCCGTCAACACATAGGACGGCCTTACGAATTCAGGTGGCGTATCGCCGCCCATGTCGGGCAGGAAATCGGGCCAGATGCAGTCGTAGATACCCCATGCAAGGATGTCGTTGAAATAGGAATGGGTTAAATCGGTCGCCCCAATGCCGCCCACGGCGCCACCGTTCTCATTGATGCAGAGAGCGTCGACGAGACATCTGTCGTTTGGGCCGTATTGGTTGTAGCATGAAGTATGGCAAGTTATGGAGAGAACGAAGGTGGGATGCTCGTTGTGAAGGGACATGGCCCTCGGGGAATCTAAATGGGGATAGTACCAAAAATTATGGCAGGCGTGGCCACGGTACATAGTCAGGAACGAACCTTCGTTGAGGGCATTAATCAACGGTTCTGGATCATTGCTGGTTCTCCAGTCATGCAGTTCGTTCATGGATTGTGGGATGTAATTCTGTCCATTGGAACCAAAATAGTCCAGCAGCACTTCAGTGTTGTAGCCTATTGACCAAATGGAATCGGTAGGGGGTCCCATGTAGGAAAAGTATAGGTTGGTGGGGTGCTTGCCGAGTTTGTTGCGGTAGAAGCCGTCCATGCTTTGTGATGTGATCATGAACCATTTGTTTCCCTCGTACCCCGATGTGATGATGGGATGGTCATAAAAGGCGGCATCGGTGGACGGGGCGCTTTCATATTGGATGGTCTTCTCGACGAAGATACGATATTCGTCCAAGTTTCTCGCAGTGATACGGCTGATGGCCATATCCGCCAGAAAGTCGTTGTTCATGTCGCAATAAGGGTAGTCTGAGGGATAATGAGAGGATTGTTGGCCGGTTTCGGGGATGGTCCACAGGAAATAAGGATCGAGGTACACATTGCCGTATGCCCCTCCGAACATGAGGACGGCCGCAGGCGGAATGGCCCAATTGTTATAGGCGTTGACGAGGTAATTGTGGATGGTGTTGGAATAGTTGCCTCCGCATTCCGTGACCGTCACCACTTTCGTCAAGATGCCTTGCTTCGTGCGGAAGGCTTTCAAGGTGTCGGCCCAAGCCAGGATGTCGGGGTCGTCGAGCGTGATGATGAGGTATTCGCAACCCTCCTCGTCGCGTTCATGGGCGGACTTGACCAGACTATAATAATCTGTAGTGGGAATCATCTCGCTGTTGATGACGAGGCCGCGGAGGATGTGCTCCCAGTCGGGGTTGAGATAGCGGCTTTCTCCAAATTGCCCGTTGCCGCCTTCGAAACGTAGGTCAATGTCGATGTCGTAAATTACCTCCAGCGTCTTCCTCACGGGATTGTAACGGAAGGGCGTCACGCTGAGCATCACCACGTCGAGCTTGCGTATCTGCGTAGGTGTCGAAAGCACGATGCTCTCTGTCGGGAAGTTGGCATTTTCGCTGTAGATGCCGGCATCCCATCGCAGTTGAAGTTCTTCTTTGGCCATGTCGTATTGGGCGGGCATTGCTGGAAGCAGGTCGATGTCGGTCAGCAGGGTGCTGGCGTTTTCCCGCACTTGCAGGCTGACGGTGGCACCTTGGGGAATAGCGACATATCGGTTGACGACGGGCAGGTTGGGGCGACCTTCCGCATTGGGCGCAAACTGCCCGTGAAGGATAATCTCTTGCCCTTTCACATCACCTTTTTCAATGCTGGCGATGCCAAGCTCTTGGATGGAGAAGTGCAGCGAAAGATGCGATGCGGTACTGCTATTCACACTAAGGCCTTGAGCCGCGTCGCTGCGAAAACGATAGACCTCTTGTGCGTTCAAAATATTGAATGCGAGAAAAATGCCGAGTAATGTGATAAGATGTTTCATGTTGAAAAAACATGTTTAGATGGCAAAAATACAAAAAGAAAAAACCCGCCAAGGTTTTGACGGATTTTTTTCTCGACGAAAATGTCTTTGTCATCTGACGCTCACTTTTTGGCTCCAGCAGCCTTCATCGTTACTTAGCTTGATGATGTAGATGCCTGGCGTGTAATGCTGCAGGTCGAAAGCGATGCTTTGGCCTGTCGTCAGGTTTTGGAAGGTCTTGTCCATCATCCGTGCGCCCAAGACATTGTACACTTCGACGACCGACTTGCCTTGCAGGTTTTGCCCTATGATGAGGTTGACCTTCCCGTCGGTTGGGTTGGGGTAGAGGCTGAAACTGGGTTGGCGTTTCTCCGAAAGGGAAACCGGGTCGATTTCGATGGTCTTGCTGAGTGTCTCTTGGATGCAACTGGCATCGGAGGTGACGCTAAGGGTGGCTTCAGTGATGTTATGCCTGAAGTCCCAAACGATGTCGATGGCGTGGCCGTGTTCGATGATGAAGCCTGCCTCTGCTGGCTCCAACTGCCATAGGTAAGCAAGGCCGTCTGTCCCTTCAATGGAGTAATGGCTGATGGGAACATCATCTATGCTGATTATGTCGTCGCCGTTGATTTCATTGCCCAAATCGATGTCGTCGGTAAGGATAAGCTGCAACGGGCTGTAGACATTGTCGGCACGGAGTTGGAGCATGACACCCCCATTGGCCACATCATTCGGACCTGGGGTGTAAGTAGGATGTAGGTTATTGGCGTTGTCGAAGCTGCCGTCGCCCTCCGTGGTCCATTCTAAGGAACGATAGTCGTATGCATAATTGCAGTTGATATGGACATCTCCGCTCGTACAGGCAGTCATAGTGCCACCGGAATAGGCGATGGCGGTGTGTGCCGGCAGAATGTCGATATCGTCGACCCAAACGCAGTCTTGACCCAAATTCACAGAATAGTCTTTCGTGTATGACCATTTGAAGGTGTGGGTGCCTTGGGCTACCGGGAATCTCTCTTCTTTCCATGGAAGATTACCCGACCAGAGGCCAAGTTCTTCGTCGTCAATGTAGAAGTGCAATTTGTCATAGTTGGTTTCTGTCGACAACTTCTTGAAGAAGGTGATTTCGGTTGTTTGGGTTGTTTGTGTGATGGACATCGTGCTGGATTGGTTGTGGGTGATGACGCCTGACCTAGAGCCGTAGCTGCCAGTGTGGAATTCCTCTTCCGTTATCGTCCAAGGGGCGTTTCCCGTCATCTGCCAATCGTGCGATTCGAAAAAGCCGGGGTCAAAGGTCTCGTTGAAGCCACCGTAAGGCAGAAGAGTGTCCATATAGGCCGTGCGGATGCCATCGCTGAGCTGAATCTTGGCATTTACCCATGCTTCTATATATTCGCTTGGTTGTGAGTTCACTCTGAAAACAGCCTCGTCCGTGCAACCTTTTTCAAGAGCATCGAATGTGATGGAAGACGATTCGACCGCAATGAAAGGTGCATACGCCTCAAAGTTCAGGATGCATGGACCGCTGTTGAAATGGCCTTCATTGGCGATTTGGACATGAATGTCCGTGATGCCGTCAGCTTCCGTGTCACCGTTGCTGGCAAGGTGTAGTATGGACTGCTGGCTCACGTTCTTGTAGGTAATGTTGGGCTTGATGACAAACAAAGGTGCGGCGACGTTTTGGGTGATATTGAACACATTGACGCCTCCTCCGTCGTTAATGTGGAAGGTGAAGGTCACTTCGGTCATGTCGGGTATGTCGTCCGCAATGTTGAAACGGAAGGCGTTGTTGATGGTGACGGTCTGGTTTGATGTAATATTCTGGAGTTGATTAGTGCCTTGGGTGATCTCGATATAAGGCGAGTCACAGGACAGGCTTATTGAGACGGTCGTGGCCGTGTTGTTTCCATAGTTGCGAAGCTTGAGTCCTATGTGCGCATTTTCACCGTTGTGAAGGGCATCGAATTCGTTCTCGACCAACAATCCGTCTCTTTCGATGGCAACGTATGGACCGCTGTCAGGGATGATGTAAACGTCATATTCGTAACGGAAATGGTTTTGTTTCGTCGCGGTGACGGTGAAGTAGCCGCCTACCGTCATGTCGGGCATGGTGAAGGTATGGGACTGTCCTTCGCTTTGGAACACGCCGATGATTTCGTCGCCCTGCGACAAGCAAATCACAGCGCCTTCATCTGCGGTCACCGTGAATGCATGCGCGCTAGCCGTCATATAAAGATCGTGTGTGACTTGCAGCGGCTGGGGTACTTCGGTATATAGGTTAAGATAGGTTTCGCCTGTGCATCCGAAAATATGCTTGGTGGAGGGGCCACGGCCAGGCCACCAGTTGGGAAGGAAGTAATAAAAGTCCAGATAGTTTTTGGCTTCGGCTAGAATAAAGGCAGGTCGGATGAACTCTGGCGCTATGGAACTACCCATGTCGGGAAGGAAGTCGGGCCACATGCAGTCGTAGATGCCCCATCCGAGAATGTCGTTGAACTGGGAATGGGTAAGCGCATTGGCGCCTATGCCGCCAACACCCCCGCCGTCTTCCTTGAGACAGAAGGCTTCGACCATCCCTCGGCCGGCATTGGTGAAGATTCCGCAGCTACAGCTGACGGAGATGACATAGGTGTTGGGTGCGTTAACGACATTGTCCAATGTGTAGTATTTGAAAGCCGGGAACCACCAGGCATTGAAGTTGGAGTGGCCACGATATACGGTCATGAATGCACCTTCGTTGAGGGCGTTAATCAACGGCACGGAGTCGGACTTGCTCATCCAATCGTGCAACTCGCTGGGATCGTCAGGGATGTAATTCTGTCCGTTGGAGCCGAAATAGTTCACTACAACTTCAGTGTTGAAACCTGTCGACCAGGCAGTGTCGGGGATGGAGCCAGTGTGAACCATGTAGAGGTTGGTGGGATGCTTGCCAAGTTTGTCGCGATAGAACCCGTTGAGAACCTGCGAATGGATCAAAAACCATTTGTTGGCGTCGTGACCTGCCGTGATAATGGGGCGGTCGTAATAGGCGGGATCTGTATAAGGATTGCTTTCGTATTCTATGGTCTTTTGCACAAAGGTTTTGTACTCTTGTGCAGTCCTAGCCGTCACACGGCTGAGGGCCAAGTCAGCGATGCTGTCGCCGTTCATGTCGCAATAAGGATAGTCGGTGGCGTAACGTTGTGGGTTGTAGTCTCCTTGTACGGTGGTGTGGTAGAAAGGCCTGACGCCTGAATTGTTGTACCAGCCGCCAAAAAGAAGCACTGCCGCAGGCGGTATGTCCCAAGTGTTATAGGCGTTGACGATGTAGTTGCGGATGGCATTGTCGGTATTGCCGCCACATTCCGTGGTGGTGACTACCTTGGTCGGGATGCCTTGTTTCGTGCGAAAGGCTTTCAATGTGTCGGCCCATGCCAAGGCAGTAGTGGTGTTTGGGGTGATGATGAGGTATTCGGCGCCTTCCACGTCACGGTTGCCGGCAGTGTTGATGAGGTCGTAATAGTCGGCAGACGAAAGCATCTCGCCGTTGATGACGAGGTTTTGCAGTATATGTTTCCAGTCGGGGTTGAAGTAGCGACTCTCACCGAATTGCCCGTTGCCACCTTCGAAGCGAACGTTAATGTCGAGGTCGTATATGACTTCCAAGGTGCGCTTGACGGGATTGTAGCGGAAAGGCGTTATGCTGAGCATGACCACGTCGAGGCTGCGGATCTGTGTGGGGGTGGCTAGCACAAAGTTCTCCGTCGGGAAGTTGGCGTCCTTGCCGAAGATGCTGGCATCCCAACGCAGTTGTGGCATCCCTTCGTCGAGGTCGGTCTGGGCAGTCGTGCCCGGCAGCAGGTCGATGTCGGTCAGTGTGGTGCTGGCGTTTTCTCTCACTTGCATGCTTACGGTGGCGCCTTGTGGGATGGCAACATAACGGTTGACGACGGGCAGGTTAGGCCGCCCTTCGGCGTTGGGGGCAAACTGTCCTTTTAATATGATCTCTTGTCCTTTCACTTCTCCATATTCAACGTTGGCGATGCCAAGCTCTTGGATGGAGTAGTGCAGCGACAGATGCGAAGCAGTGCTGCTCGTCACGCTGATACCTTGGGGCGCGTCGGTGCGGAAGCGATAGGTGTCCTGCGCCTTCAGCAATGCAAACATGAAAATAAAGCTGAGTAATAGTACAATACGTTTCATGGTAGAAAGGTTTATTTCTGAAAGGGCAAAATTAAACAAAAAGAAAAAATCCGTCAAATTTTTGACGGATTTTTTGCGATAAATATTGTAGAGACGTGGCGCGCCGCGTCTCTACAAACAAACGATTAATCCTTCGCCAGGAACGGATACCCATAAGCGGCAGCAGGAACGAAGGTGTTCTTGATGGCGCGCGGGCTGGTCCAGCGGATGAGGTTCCACAGACCACCGGCCTTGTCGTTGGTGCCGCTGGCGCGGGCGCCGCCGAAGGGCTGCATGCCGACCACAGCTCCCGTGGGTTTGTCGTTCACGTAGTAGTTGCCGGCTGCATGGCGCAGCTTGTCGTTGGCAATCTTCTGAGCCTTCATGCAGTTGCCGAAGAAGGCACCGGTGAGGGCGTAAGGCGAGCTCTGGTCGCATACATCCAACATCTCCTCGAACTTGTTGTCGTCGTAGACGTAGATGGTGATGATGGGTCCGAAAATCTCTTCCACCATGCTCTCGTAGTTCGGGACCTTGGCGAGGATGACGGTAGGCTCGACGAAGTAACCGACGCTCTTGTCGCAGTTGCCGCCGAAGACGATCTCGGCATCAGCGCTGGCTTTGGCGCGGTCGATGTAACCCTTGCAGTTGTCGAACGAAGCCTCGTCGATGACGGCATTCACGTAGTTGGTGAAGTCCTTCACGTCACCCATCTTGATGGTGCTCATCATGTCGCCAACGCGGTTCTTCACGTCGTTCCACATCGAAGCGGGGATATAGGCACGCGAGGCAGCCGAGCACTTCTGGCCTTGATATTCGAAGGCGCCACGGACGATGGCGACGGCCACCTCTTGCGGGTCGGCGCTGTTGTGGACGAAGATGAAGTCCTTGCCGCCGGTCTCACCGATGAGGCGAGGATACGACTTGTACATGTCGAGGTTCTGGCCCGTGGTCTTCCACAGGCTCTTGAAGGTGGCGGTGCTGCCAGTGAAATGGATGGCATTGAAGTTCTTGTCCTTCAGGGCCACGCCGCTGATCAGGCTGCCCTTGCCAGGCAGGAAGTTGACGACACCGTTCGGAAGGCTGGCTTCCATGAAGATGCGCATGTCGGTGTAGTTCGACAGCAGGGCGGTCGTCGAGGGCTTCCAGATGGTGGTGTTACCCATCAGGGCGGGGGTCATGTTCAGGTTGGAAGCGATGGAGGTGAAGTTGAAAGGCGTGATAGCAAAGACGAAGCCTTCCAAAGGACGATATTCCACGCGGTTCAGCTGGTCGTTGGCCGAAGCGGGCTGCTCGGCGTAGAGCTTGCTGGCGTAGTAGTTGTTGTAGCGGAAGAAGTCGATGGTCTCGCAGGCGCTGTCGATCTCAGCCTGGAAGCAGTTCTTCGACTGGCCGAGCATGGTGGCGGCGTTGATGCGGGCGCGGTACTTGGTGGCCAGCATCTCGCCGATGCGTGCCATGATGGCGGCGCGCTCGTCCCAAGGCGTGTTCTCCCAGTCGTGCTTGGCGGCTTGGGCGGCGTCGATGGCCATGCGGACTTCCTTTTCGCCTACCTTATGGTAGCGTGCGATGACGTGTTTGTGGTCGTG
>CAJOIS010000019.1:0-7942 GCA_905234645.1 uncultured Bacteroidales bacterium
TGGAGTCTGCAGATGATGCTCGTATTGTCCCGAGTTGGTATATGTCGTTCCGAACCACTCATAGCTGTCGCAGCCCTTATCCTGAATATGCGTTTCGATGTGTTCGATGGTAAGATTCATCGTAACCAGGCTGTCACAGCCAAATTGAGTCAGAAAATGTTGTTCATACTGGCCTGAGGCTGTGTATTCGACACCATTCCATTCATACTTATCACAATGGGCGACTTCAAAAGAACTGGATACGGGAGGATTAACTACCAGATTCAACACTTCCACTGTCGATAAGGCCTGACATTGGGAGGTTGTGGTCGTAACATTAGTATACAACCCCGCTTCTGTCAGTTCTTCCCCGTTAAACCAATAACTACCGCCAGAGCAGATATATTCCGTGTACATGTCGCCCACTACCTGATTTACAATTTGGCGGATATAGCTCGTTGACGAACCTTGCCAAACGCCAATGATGCGGAACACGTCGGAAAAGTAATAGGCACCCTTCCCCGGTTGTATAGGAATGATGATATAATAGGTATCCCCTTGCGTCAACGTTGTCGGAGCCGAAATCACCGTCGTACTATCGGCAGCCAGAAAAACGAGATTGTCAAAATCCGTTGAAGCCCCATTGGCCAAGTCAAACGCCACATCCTCAATCGGGCTGGCATCGTTATAAACCAACTTCACGCAAGTGGCACTCTGTCGCGCGTCTGCCGATGAATAGCCCAAGAGAAGCGGAGTCGACGGAAAAGATTCAATTGTAAAATCCGCCTTGAGCCTTTCCAATTGCACAGTGCCACCCGATGGCAGAGTCGCCACCTTTGGCAAATAGGGATGACCGTACGACCCGGGAGAAACGCCAACGGCATCCGTGAAGAATGTCGTATTGTTTTGCAGTTTCCCGGTAGTGGAATACATGCCGCTATCGTCTGTCGTGCCGAAAAAAACCTGATGTATATCCAACAAAGCAGGATCTATTGTAGCAGAAACGACATGATTGATGTCCGGATCCTGGCTAAGGTCAACGTAAACATTCGCGTTTGGAGTATGGTCCTCGGTATATACTTTGATGGGGCAATTCGTCATGTTCGGGTCACCAATATACACGCGCACTTTTGTTCCTGCCAAGCCCAAATCAGAAGAGGGCGTTCCAGTCCCTGCTCCAACTGCGGTAATCACAGCGGGTGGAAGAGCAATGACAGCGGAATTGGGTGCATATTCCTGTATCACGCCATAACCCGTAGGACATCCACTGCCAATACCTGCCGCATGGCGGCATGTCGATGCATCCACTATGCCGCCATAAACGACTATCATGCCATTATAATAGGTTTCATATCCACCTCCAATTCCAGCGCCATGGCCTCCTCTTGCGGTAATCTTACCGCTTGAAATGACAACATTACCACCGGCGGTTGTCCCTGTATACCCTGTCGGAGACCCATTTTGATTGTAAAGAGGTGCCGTAGCCGTCGTTTCGTTATTGTTATCCCAATGATCCAAAGACCCAATAGCGGCGCCACCATCAGAATTCAGTTGTCTGGCAACCAAAACCCCACTGTTATCGTCACAGGGGTCAATGGCACTAATATTGATTTGGGCACCCTGGTCCACCTGAATACAGGCACGTCCACCGCCAGAATTCTGAATACTGTTGTTCCCCTCCAATATAAGATTGACTACCGTAACCGGAGAATCATTAGATTGTCCGTCCTTCCCAACAATACGGATAGGAGAATGGATGCCGTATCCGCTGAAACTAAAACTGCAATTCTGAAGGGTTATGGAACCATGATAGCCTGGCTGGACTTCAATGTAATAACTATTTGTACTGCCAGTAACAACATAATCATCCGTGGAATTCCCTGAAATAATCAAGTTGCCGGTATTAATATTATGCTGCACGACACTGGCATTGAGTTCACCCGAACACAATACAATACCCACGACCATCGCCATTCCCATCAAACGGAAAAAAGGCTTAATACCAAAACTTTTTCTATCTCTCATTGGATTCAAACTTTAGTTTGTTACTAAATGGGTTATAACACACTCGCAAAGATACGATTTTCCCTTTAACTGTTTCCAAAAATCCAATTAATTACCAAAAAAAAACGTAGAGACGCGCCATAGCACGTCTCTACAGATTTTACCCAATTGTAGAGACGTAGCGCGCTACGTCTCTACTAGTTTTTTACACCATCAGTGCGCCGACAAGGCCCAAGATCGCGTAGAACTCGGGAAGGGCGGCGTAAATCAGCGTGTTGGTGAACACATCGTGACCCTGGCTCACACCAACGATACCGTTGGCGCAAACCTGTCCCTGACGGATGGCCGAGATCATGCAGACCAAGCCCACGCAGAGACCCACACCGAAGATGACGAGACCGTTTTCAGGAGCGGCCTGCATCTTGCTCAGCAACATGAAGAAAGCCACGAAGCCGTAGATACCCTGGGTGGCCGGCAGTGCCGACAGCACCATGAAATTGCCCGATGCCTCGGGACGTTTCTTGAGGCCGCCTCGAAGTGCCGATTGAACTTCCGATACCTGCCAAGGCCAACACGAGGCCAAGACCGAGATAACCTAAGATTGTTGATAACATAACGTTGATTGTTTATTTGTTGAATTGTTGAATTGTTGATTCTCTTTTTTGACTTCTGGACTTCGAGACTTCGAGGTTTGGTTCGTCCCGCAGTCTCATGTCCTATGATTGTAAAGGTTTATATCTCCTGCCCGAGCCTTCGTAACCGGAGTTTTTGAAGAACTCAAGGAAGTTGAGTCGCAAGGGATGCACAAAGGCGCCCAAGACGCACATAGCGACGTTCAGTGTGTGGCCAATCACCACGATGAGGATGAAGGCAATCCAGCCAGCACCACCATCGCCCAAGGCCTGCACGCCGATGGCATTGAAGGCCTCACCGAGTTTGGCACCGGCCAAACCCAAGGCGTACAGACGCAGGTAGCTCAACACATCGCCGAGCAAACCCGTGGCCGTGTTGTAAGTCTCCCATAAGCCCGAGCCCACATTGAGCAAGGGATTGCGATGCAGGTCGTTGAGGAAGAAGATGCCCAAAGCCGACAGGCAGCCGATGACAATGATGATCCACTTCGTCAGCGCCTTGTCGATGACACCCATCAAGGCGAAACCGCCCACAATGACGCCGCCCACGATGAGCAAGGTCCAGCCCCATGTACCCAAGGAGTTGGCGAAGCCTTTCACCTTGGTGCTCTGGTAGGTCTTCACAATCAAGGCAAGACAGATGTGGACGATACCGACGAGCAACGCCAGCACCATCGTGCCATCATAACCGGCAATCTGTGAGGGTAGCATGATGCGTTTTACCCCTTCGGGTAGCCAACTCCAACCAAGCATGTCCACCGAGAAGAAGGTGTGGAACAGGAATCCCACCACGGTAGTAGCAATGCCCAAGGTGATACCCAATGGAGCAATTTTCCCCAGTACTTTCTTCAAGGCAAGGCTGGCACCAATGAGCACCAAGCCGTAGCCCATGTCGCCCATGCAGAAGGCGAAGAAGAGCATGAAGAAGATGGAGATGAACACCGTCGGGTCGAACTCGTCGTATTTGGGCCGGCCGTACATGTCGGTCAGCAACTCAAACATCGATACGAACTTATTGTTATTCAGCTTGATGGGCGGATTATCGTCGACTTTTGCCTTGTCTTCGATATAGAAGATTTGCTCCTTAGCGAGCATGTCGCGCAAGGCGGGCTCGTTCACTGCAGGGGCAAAGCCTTCGAAGACAGTGATATAGTCCTCAGCGGCCTTCTCGCCTGCGGCATTGGCCAGATGCAGGTCGAGTTTCGACAAGGTCTTGTCCAACTCAGCTTGCAGCACCGGCTCATGCCATTTCAGCTGAGACAAGCGGTGCTCTTTCTCCTTCACTTGCGCCTCCAGGTTGGCAATCTGCTGCTTGACGGCTTCGTAGTCACGGTCGGGGGCAGTGAGTTCCTTCACAGGGAAGTCGAAGTCATCCGTGTCGGACACCACCACGAAATAGCTGTTACCGCCGATGTTGGAGATCTCGCTCAGCGCGTATTGCTCCTTCCATGCGGGGTCAATGGCTTTGGCTTTGTAGAAGTGGAGCTTCAAGCCGTTTTCCTTGAGTCTCTCGAAACTCGCTTTGTCGAAACGCCCCCAAGGGAACAGCTCGTCGGCATCCTTATAGAGTTGCGGCAGCTGGGCCTCGATGGCTTCCTTGTCGCGCAACGTCTCCATCACCTCCACGGCGAAGTCGGTAGGCTTCTGACCAGGGTCGTCGGCCTTCTCGACGGCTTTCAATGCCGACAAGGCCTTGCGATAGACCTCGGCACGTGCCGACAGCTTTTCCGACTGCTCGTCGATGGGCTTCAGCGAGCGGGTGATGTCGACCACGCCCACTGTTTGCAACTTCTCGAGGAAGGCGTCGGCATCGCCGCTCATGAGGATGAAGTCATATTTCGTCATTTCAGTTACCATACTCTTCCTCCTCTTCTGCTATGTGTTTGTTTTTCACGATCTTCTGGGAAGCTTTGTCGAGATTCTCCGCGTCTTCCATGTATCGTTTGATCTTACGTATGGCTTCGTTATAGCCAGGAATCTGTACCTTCTCGTAAAGATTGACCTTCTGGGTGGTCTTCTTGCGCTGATAGTCGAGGATGCGTGCCACCTCGGTGTAGACCTCCGACTCGATGCCGAGCTGGGCGAGGTTCTTGAGGATCTGCACGCCGTCGGCATACCACATCGGCTTAGTGAACAGGTTGATGTCCTTCACGTCGAACAGCACCTCCTCCAAGGCCGGCGTCGGCACACCCGCAATCTTGACGGTCTTCAGTTTCACATCGGTCACGGAAATCAGTCCTGGCTCAAATTCATTCCAAAGCCGGGCCATATACTCATACGACTTGAGTTCGGCCTCTAACTGCTCGACAAGACGCTCCGAATGCTGTTTGGCTTTCTTCACCTCAAGGCGCAGGGCACTCTCCTTGCTCTTCAGCGTGGGAAGCGCTTTCATCCTCGTCTTCAGCTGCTTGTTCATCTCATTCAGCGAAGTCTTGTTATATTGGAACTTGATAGCCATGGTTTATGCTTTTTCTTTCCAGTACTTTTCAATGAGTTTCTCCTTCAGACCCGTCTCAGCCTTGGTGAAATACTTGCCAAACAACTCCCAAGCCGTGTCAAGCATCTCTTCGATGGAGATGTTGACGTCGATGGCGAGCAGTCGGGTCGCATATTCCTTGGCGTAGTCGAGGCAGCGCAGGTCGTAGTCGCTCAAGTCGAAGCCATTCTCCAACTTGGTCTTGGCGTTTGCGGCATCGGCATAGAGACGCACCGAGGTGTTCATCACCGCGCTGTGGTCCTCACGGGTCTTCTTGTTCTGCACATGCTGTTTCAGACGCGACAGCGAACGGAAGGGGTCAACGATGACCTTGCCCGAGTCTGGGTCGGCGCGAAGGAAGAGCTGTCCTTCGGTGATATAACCCGTGTTATCCGGGATGGCGTGCGTGATGTCGCCGTCGTTCAGTGTCGTCACAGCGATGATGGTGATGGAGCCACCCGAAGGCAGTTGCACGGCCTTCTCGTAGATCTTGGCCAAGTCGGAGTAGAGCGAGCCGGGCATGGAGTCCTTGGAAGGAATCTGGTCCATACGGTTGCTCACGATACTCAAGGCGTCGGCGTACAAGGTCATGTCGGTGAGCAGCACCAACACCTTTTCGTTCTTGTCGACGGCGAAGTATTCCGCCGCCGTCAAGGCCATGTCGGGGACCAGCAGACGCTCGACAGGCGGCTGGTCGGTGGTGTTCACGAAACTGACAATCTTATGCAAGGCGCCTGCGCTCTCAAACTCGTTCTTGAAGAAGAGGTAGTCGTCGTTGGAAAGACCCATGCCGCCGAGGATGATCTTGTCGACATCGGCACGGAGCGCCACCATGCTCATCACCTTATTGTATGGTTGGTCGGGGTCGGCGAAGAAGGGGATCTTCTGGCCCGAGACCAAAGTATTGTTCAAGTCGATGCCAGCGATACCTGTTGGAATCAGCTCTGAAGGCATGCGACGTTTGTAGGGGTTCACGGAGGGACCGCCGATCTGGCGCTTCTCGCCTTCCACGGCCGGACCGCCATCAATAGGCTCGCCGTAGGCGTTGAAGAAACGTCCCGCGAGGTCGTCACTGACATTCAAGCAAGGCGGCTCGCCGAAGAAGGTGACCTCGGCATTGGTCGGGATGTCTTCCGTGCCGCCAAACACTTGCAAGGTGACAGCATTGTCCTTGATTTTCACCACCTGTGCCAGACGGCCTGCCACCAAAGCAAGTTCGTCGTTGGCCACGCCTTGTGCCTCCAAGGTCACAGTGGCCTTGGTGATAGCGCTCAGCTTCGTATAGATGCGTTGAAAGGCTTTCTCACTCATGTTTCAGTTCCTCCTTTAACTGTCCAAGATATTTTTCAAAGTTTTCCGACTTGAACTCCCAGATGCTGATCAAGCCCTTGAAATAGGTCATGCACTCCTCGAAGTTGTCGAACTTGAAGCTGCGATCGCAGATTTCAAGCACGAGATCGAGCATAAACTTCTGGCGTTCCAAGGGAGAGCAGCCGTCGATGTCGTCGAAAGCGTCTTGTTGAAGTATCACAAAGTCAATAAGTTCCGACTTCCAATACTGCTCGTGGTATGCCATCGGCACGCCATCGTCGCCCAAGATGTTGATCTGCTCGTAAGCGTCCTTACCTTTTCTAATAATATATTTCGTTTTGGTAACCTTGTCGACCCAACCTTTTTCAATCTTCTCGTCGAGATACTCGATGATTTCAGGGTATTCGAGGTATTTCGAGTAGGAATCCACGGGGTCGACGGCAGGATAACGCTTCTTGTCGGCACGGTTTTGCGAGAGGCCATAGAAACAGCGGGCCGCCTTCTTGGTCGACTCGGTGACAGGCTCCTTCAGGTTACCGCCAGCGGGCGAAACCGTTCCGATGAAGGTGATGGAACCCGAAGCGCCGTTGTTCAATTTCACATAACCCGCACGAGCGTAGAAGTTAGAGATGATGGCCGAAAGGTCGACGGGGAAGCCATCCTGACCGGGCAGTTCCTCCAGACGGTTACTCATCTCACGCAAGGCTTGGGCCCAACGTGAGGTGGAGTCGGCGAGCAGCAGCACCTTCATTCCCATAGCGCGGTAGTACTCGCCGAGGGTCATGGCCGTGTAGACGGAGGCCTCACGAGCGGCGACCGGCATGTTCGAGGTATTGCAGATGATGATGGTACGCTCCATCAGGCTGCGACCCGTGTGTTTGTCTTTCAATTCGGGAAATTCGGTGAAGATTTCCACCACCTCGTTGGCACGCTCGCCGCAGGCCGCCATGATGATGACATCGGCATCGGCTTGCTCGGCGAGGGCGTGTTGCAACACGGTCTTACCGCAGCCGAAAGGTCCGGGGATGAAGCCCGTGCCACCTTCGGCGATGGGATTCAGCGTGTCGATGGTACGCACGCCCGTCTCCATCACCTTGAAGGGACGTGGTTTCTCCACATAGCCACCCACGGCCACCTTGACGGGCCATTTCTGGGTCATCGTCACCTTCACCTCCTCGCCGTCAGCATTGGTCAGTGTGGCGATGGTGTCGGTGATTTTGTATTGTCCGGCGGTAACAACACTCTTCACGGTGTACGTCCCTTTGAAGTTGAACGGCACCATGATTTTGTGGGGCAGCCAGCCTTCCTTGACTTCGCCCAGCCAGTCGGCGGCGACGACTTGGTCGCCCGCCTTGGCGATAGGCGTGAAGTCCCAAAGTTTCTCTTCGTCCAGGGCCTTGGTGTATTCACCGCGTTTCAGAAACACGCCTTCCATGGTGGCGAGGTTGTTCTGCAGGCCGTCGAAGTTGCTCGAAAGCAGACCAGGTCCCAAGGTCACCTCAAGCATGTAGCCTTGGAATTCCACCTTGTCGCCGATCTG
>CAJOIS010000019.1:7998-35718 GCA_905234645.1 uncultured Bacteroidales bacterium
CAAGTCGATGAAGCAGATCTCATTCTGTGCCACAGGGCCGTCCACCTCCACGGTGACCAGGTTTGCAATGATTCCTGTAACTTTTCCTGTTGTTTTCATATATTGTATTTCTAATTTCTAATTTCAAAATTCTTTGACGCGAGACTGCGGGACGCGGGACTGCGAGACCATTAAACACTTAAGTTTAACTCCGCATTCGTTCCTCGGATCTCCTTGACCAGCTTATGGAACATCTCCGTTCCCTTGTCGGGGTCAAGCTCGGCCCAGCGTTGCACTGTCTTGGCTTTCACCAGGAAGGCAAGGATGGCGTTCATATTAAAATAATCCATGCGGGCGATGTCAGAGGCCTTCTCCCACTTCAGCTCGTCCATTTTCTGTTCACGTTCGACGAAATCGGCGTCAGCGAGGATTTCTTGGATCTGCTTCTCTTCCTCGAAGTCGGCCTCGGGCAACTCCACCATGAAGTCCTCACCGTTCTTGCCAAGGCGCTTGGCGAGGTAGTTCACTTTCAGATTGCGCAGGCGACCATCGAAGTCGAAATACTCGCGGATGAAGCGGTTCTTGCTCTCGGCGGCCTTGGCATAAAAGTCGGCGCCAAGGGTGCTCTCATCGAAGCCCTCCTCCATGAACTCGACCAACTTCTGGTCTTTCTCGGAGAGCAGCTCCATGATGCTTTCCTTGACAGCAGCATAGTCGAAGCCCGTGTTCTCGAAGCCCGAAGTCAGCTCGGGCAGGCCGGCGACGATATAGACGTAGTTCTCCATCAGCCGAAGAGGATTTTCTTGGTGGCGGGACGCAGGTAGTTGGCGATGAGTTGGGTGAACTCCTCGTCGGTGAACTGGAGCATATAGCCGCCGTCCTTGGGCGACACCTTGAAGCCACCGTTCATCTTCTTGGAGTAGTCCACCTTGACCTCGCCCTTGAACTGGTTGGCAATTTCGTTCTTCACGAAAGGCTCCAACTCGGCTTTCAGCGACTCGGGCAGGATGAGGCTCAAGTCGACCGGTGAAGCATTGGCGGGATTGAAAGCTTTTACCACACTGGTAATCAACTCCTTGACAAAGGCGGCATTGCTCATATTAGCCTTCACGCCTTCGGCGGCGGCGCGCGTCACCACCATCTTCTCGATTTCCTGTTTCGTCACGGCGACGCTCTGTGTGGCGGCCATCTTGACATCGGCATTCACCTTGGTCTTCATCTCCTCTGCCTCCTTGTTGGCCTGGGCGATGATGCGCTCGGCTTCGGCCTTGGCATAGGCGACGATGCGGTCGGCCTCGGCCTGTGCCTTTTGCACCAGCTCCTCGCCGTCGTGTTTTCCTTTCGACAGACCTTCATTATACAGTCTATCAGTCAATTCTTGCAGTTTGTCTTGCATATATTTCTCGTTTTGTTGATTGCCTAAAATTGGGGGACAAAATTATGAAATCCCCATCACAAAACGAAGAGAATCGAGAAATATTTCATGATTGTTGTTCCCGTAGCAACCTATGCGTCACCGAGTCCATAATCCGCTCCAACACCACAGGACGTTCCGTATAATATCGCATGTTCTGGGAGAAGATGCTGTCCGTGATGCCATAATGCTCGAAGAGCTGATCATAGTACAACTGCGTCAGGTTCCGGAAATTCCGAGGCTCATCACCGCTCACCTGCGTCTTCCTGTAGTTGATGTCGGCCTCGATAATTTGCACGTCGGTCATGATGTCGATCATCTCACGCTCGCTGAGCAGACGTTCAGGCATAAAGCCTTTGTCCTTGTGGCCACATGCGACCACAAGGACAAACAGCGATGCTATCAAAGCTAGACGTTTCATTACATCAGTTGCCAACATCCGACAAGAACTTAATGCGCATCAGACGCACCTCTTCCTCTTCATACTCGTCCTCACCCAACTCACGTAAGGCCGTCTGCACGTCGTCGGACTCGGCCTCGTGGAAGTACTCCAGGATGTCCTCCTGATGGTAGACGTCAACAAAGTCCTCGATGAAATAGTTGATGTCGAGATGGGTGCCCGACGAGACGATGCTCTCAATCTCGGTAAGCAACTCGTCGAAGCTCAAGCCCTTGCCATAAGCGATGTCGTCAAGCGGAATCTTCTTGTCAATATTCTGGATGATGCCGATCTTCAGCGCCGAGTTGTTGACCACCGACTTCACCACCATGTCGTTGGGGCGGGTAATCTCGTTTTCCTCCACATACTCCTTGATGAGCTTGATGAAAGGCTCGCCGAACTTCTCGGCCTTGCCCGCGCCTACGCCGGCAATCTGCACCATCTCCTCCTTGGTGATGGGGTATTGTATGGCCATGTCCTCGAGTGAGGGATCTTGGAAGATGACGAAAGGCGGCAGGCCGTTTTGCTTGGCGATGGTCTTGCGGAGGTCTTTCAGCAGGGCGAAGAGCGTCTTGTCGGCGCCTCCGTCCTTGCCAGCGCCCATGGCTGCCATTGCCTCGGGATCGTCTTCATCGGAGCTCTCATAGTCGTGGTCCTTGACGAGCATGATGGTGTACGGCTTCTTGATGAAGCTTTTGCCGTCCTTGGTGATCTTCAGGATGCCGTAGTTCTCAATGTCCTTCGACAGCAGCTTGTTCACCAAGGCCTGACGAATGACGGCTGTCCAGTATTTCTCGTCGTGGTCGTCGCCGGCACCGAAGAACTCGTTGTTCTCCTGCTTGGCGGCCTTGATGTCTCCAGTAAGCTTGCCAGCCAGCAGTTCGGCGATATGTTTCGTCTTGAAGAGCTGCTTGGTGTCTTCCACGGCTTCGAGGACGAGTTTGAGGTCTTCCTTGCCGTCAAATTTCTCCTTGGGCGAGCGGCAGTTGTCGCAGGAGCCACAATTCTCCTTTTCGTATTCCTCGCCGAAATAGTGCAGCAGCAGCCTGTGACGACATACCGCCGACTCGGCGTAGGTCACCGTCTCGTTGAGCAGCTCGCGGGCAATCTCCTGCTCGGCAACGTTCTTGCCTTTGTTGAACTTCTCCAGCTTGTGGATGTCCTCGTAGTCATAGAAGGCGATGCAGTTGCCTTCGCCGCCGTCGCGACCGGCACGACCCGTCTCCTGGTAGTAGCCTTCGAGGCTCTTCGGGATGTCGTGGTGGATGACGAAACGCACGTCGGGCTTGTCGATACCCATGCCGAAAGCGATGGTGGCCACGATGACGTCGACTTCCTCCATAAGGAACTTGTCTTGGTTCTCCTTACGCGTCTGGCTGTCGAGGCCGGCATGGTAAGGCAGGGCACGGATGCCGTTGACGACGAGGGTCTCGGCAAGCTCCTCCACTTTCTTGCGGCTGAGGCAGTAGACGATGCCCGACTTGCCCGGGTGTTGCTTGATGTATTTGATGATATCCTTGATGACATCCTTGGTCTTGGGACGCACTTCATAGTACAGGTTGGGGCGATCGAACGACGACTTGAACACCTTGGCATCCATGATTTCAAGGTTCTTCATGATGTCGTTTTGCACCTTCACCGTGGCCGTGGCGGTCAGGGCGATGACGGGGAGGTTGTCGCCAATGGCGTTGATGATGGGACGCAGGCGGCGATACTCAGGGCGGAAGTCATGACCCCACTCAGAGATGCAGTGCGCCTCGTCGATGGCGACAAAAGAGATCTTGAGGCCGCGAAGGAAATCAACAGTCTCATCCTTGGTGAGCGACTCGGGGGCCACATAGAGCAGTTTTGTCTTGCCGCTCTTCAGGTCTTCCTTCACCTCCATCAGCTCCGCCTTCGAAAGCGACGAGTTCATCACATGGGCGATGCCCAGCTCCGTGCCGAAATTGCGAATCATGTCCACCTGATTTTTCATCAAGGCAATGAGAGGCGATACAACGATGGCCGTGCCTTTCGACATCAATGCCGGCAACTGGTAGCATAGCGACTTGCCTCCACCCGTGGGCATCAGCACAAAGGTATTGTTGCGGGCAAGGATGCTTTTGATGATTTCTTCTTGGTTGCCCTTGAATTGGTCGAAGCCGAAAACATCCTTCAGCAGCTTGTGTATCGCTTGGTCATCTTTCTTTGCCATAGTATTCTCCTTTTGGTATATTCCAAACTTTTGCTTTATTTTGCAATCTATTTCGAAAAAATGCGTTATTGGGAAGGTCCTTCCCTTGTCGCAAAGACAAAGTTATAGTTTTTAAATCATTCGGAGCAAGAAAAAAACTGAAAAAAATGAAAAAAAATGATTCAATTATCGAATTAGCTACTCAAATCATTGAAAATGAAGCTAATGCAATCATTGGATTGAGAAGTAGAATCGATGATGATTTCCAAAACGCCGTCAATCTGATGCTGGAGTGCAAAGGCAACCTGGTGTTTTCGGGCATCGGCAAGAGCGCCATCATCGCGCAGAAGATCGTGGCGACGATGAACTCCACCGGCACATCGGCGGTATTCATGCATGCCGCTGACGCCATTCATGGCGACTTGGGCATCATCCGAGAAGGCGATATTGTGGTCATTTTGTCGAAAAGCGGCGAGACGCCTGAAATCAAGGTACTAGTGCCGCTCATCAAACTGCGGGGCAACAAGATCGTGGCCATGGTGGGCAACCCGCAGTCGTATCTGGCGCAGCAGGCCGACTTCGTGCTCGACGTCAGCGTCAGCGACGAGGCCATCCCCGACAGCCTCGCCCCCACCAGCAGCAGCACGGCACAACTCGTCATGGGCGACGTCATGGCATTAATATTAATGAGGTGTCGCGGCTTCTCCACCGCCGACTTCGCCAAGTTCCATCCTGGCGGCGCCTTAGGCAAGCAGTTATATCTCCGAGTGAAGGACCTCTATGTCAACAACGAACGCCCCGAGGTGGGTCCCGACGACAACCTCACACGCGTCATCATCGAGATGACCCACAAGCGCCTCGGCGCCACCGTGGTCTGCGACAATGACAAGATTATGGGCATCATCACCGACGGCGACCTGCGCCGCATGCTGATGAACACCCCCGACATCGAACAGGTGAAAGCCGCACAAATCATGACCTCCAACCCCAAGACCATCGAAGAGGATGCCTTGGTGGTGGACGCCTTGCACAAGATGCGGCACAACAGCATCACGCAACTGCCTGTGGTAAAAGACGGCAGATACCTTGGAATTATTCATTTGCATGATATTTTGAAGGAAGGGATTTTTTGAATTGATAATTGACAATTGAGAATATAATAATAGGATGAAGCTGAGAACTGAACAATTGGTAAAGAAATACGGTCAGCGCACCGTGGTCAACAAGGTCGACGTCGAAGTCGAGCAAGGGCAAATCGTAGGACTGCTGGGACCCAATGGCGCTGGCAAGACGACGACTTTCTACATGGTGGTGGGACTCATCAAGCCCTATTCGGGCAAGGTGTACCTCGAAGACGAGGACATCTCCAGCCTGCCGATGTACAAGCGCGCCCAGAAAGGCATAGGCTATCTGGCGCAGGAAGCCTCGGTGTTCCGCCAAATGAGCGTGGAGGACAACATCTACTCCGTCATGCAGTTCAAGAAGATGAAAGAAGCTGACCGCCGCAAGAAGCTGGAGGAGTTGCTCGATGAGTTCGGTCTACAGCATGTGCGCAAGAGCAAGGGCATTCAACTCTCAGGCGGTGAGCGTCGCCGCACCGAGATCGCCCGTGCTTTGGCCGTCGACCCCAACTTCATCCTCTTGGACGAGCCCTTCGCTGGCGTCGACCCCATCGCCGTGGAGGACATCCAACGCATCATCTTCAAGCTGAAACGGAAAAACATCGGCGTGCTCATCACCGACCACAACGTGCACGAGACCCTCAGCATCACCGACCGTGCCTATCTTTTGTTCGATGGCCAGGTGCTGATGTCAGGCCTGCCCGAGACCCTCGCTGCCGACGAACACGTCCGCGAGGTCTACCTTGGGCATAACTTCATTTTGCACAAGAAGGAACTGTAATTATTCTGCCGTCCGTCCTGCAAAGAAAACCGACAGCAGGATATAAAGGATCATGACGAATGGCAATGCCAGCCATCTGAAAATCACGAATCCGACGATGGCGACGATGAGGAAGATCCACCTCACCTCGTTGCCTTTCCATCCCAATGACTTCATCTTGAACGAGAAACACCTCAGGTTGCTCACCATCATAAACGAAAAGAGCAGCGTGATGCCGAGGCATGCCCAGTAGTCCAAAGCACCGTCGAAAAGGTGCCCCACATAGTTGAGCGCCAAAGGCAGCGAGGCGACGAAGATGGCCATGGCAGGCGCCGGTATTCCACGGAAAGCAGTTTGCTGCGTTTCGTCATTGTTGAACCGAGCCAGACGGATGGCGGCAAAGACAGGCAACAGGAACGCCAAGCACGGCATCAGGTCGACATTGTAAATCCTGAATTGGGGCAGGTCGAGGGCGTTGTTCATCATGTAACACATGATCATGCCCGGAGCGACACCAAAGGAAACCACATCCGAAAGCGAGTCAAGGTCGGGACCGATTGGCGAATGGGCGTCGAGGAGTCGGGCCGCCAGACCGTCAAGGAAATCGAAGAGGCCGGCAACGAGAATCATGAGGGCCGCCTTGATGGGCATGCCCGAAGCGATAAACAGCAAGGAGAAGCAGCCTGCCAGCAGGTTGCCACAAGTGATGACGTTAGGGATGTGTTTCTTGAGTGACATTTTGTTCTTGTTTTATTCTGTGCAAAAATAGCCATTTTTTAAAAAATCACTACTTTTGCACTAAAATAATCATCCATGCAGCATCAGTTTTATTCCTTGCAGAAGGTCGCGGAAATCGTCGGCGGACAGCTTGTGGGCGCACAGGCCGACCGCAGAGTCAGCGATTTGCTCATCGACAGCCGCCATCTGATGGATCCCGGACAAGCCCTGTTTTTTGCCCTAAAGAGCCAACGCAACGATGGCCATAAATATATCGAAGATCTCTATGAAAAAGGCGTGCGCGCTTTCGTGGTGCGCCAACAGCCCGCGACACCTTGCCCTGGTGCCTCGTTCGTCGTCGTGGCCGACACGTTGAAGGCCCTGCAAGCCTTGGCTTCCTACCACCGCCAGCAGTTTGACATCCCCGTCATCGGCATCACAGGCAGCAATGGCAAGACCATCGTCAAGGAATGGCTTTTCCAAATGCTCAGCCCCGACTACAGCATCGTGCGCAGTCCCAAGAGCTACAATTCACAGGTGGGCGTGCCGCTATCGGTGTGGCAGATGAACGAAAACAACGAGCTAGCCATCTTCGAGGCCGGCATCTCCGAACCCGAGGAGATGATGGCGTTGCAGGACATCATCCGCCCGACCATAGGCGTGTTCACCAACATCGGGCAGGCCCACGAGGAAAATTTCATCAACCGTGCCCAGAAGGTCGGCGAGAAGATGAACCTCTTCACCAAGGCTGAGTCGCTCGTCTATTGCATGGACTATTCCGAGATACAGCAGGTGGTCATGCGCTCGGGCATGGCTTCCAAGGTGAAGCTGTTCACCTGGAGCCGTAAGTTCGAAGAGGCCAACCTCTTCATCAGCGAGGTCACCGTAGGCGAGAAACAGACACAGGTGCAGTGCCGTTACCAAGGTAAAACGCTGCCATTCACCATCCCTTTCACCGATGCCGCCTCCATCGAGAACGCCATCCAATGCATCGCCGTAGGACTACTGATGAAGATGAGCCCCGAGCTCATCGCCAGCCGCCTAATGACACTGACGCCCATCGCCATGCGCCTCGAGATCAAGGCGGGCATGAACAACTGCACCATCATCAACGACTACTACAACTCCGATGTCAACTCGCTCTCCATCGCCCTCGACGTGATGAAGCAGCAACGTCAGCACAAGCGCAATGTGGTCATCCTGTCCGACATCCTGCAGAGCGGCCGCAACGAGATGGACCTCTACGCCGAGATCGCCCAGATGCTCAAGACCAAGGGCGTCGACATGCTCATTGGCATCGGCGAAGGCATCTCACGCCAAGCCAGCAAGTTCGAGATGGAAAGCCACTTCTTCCCCAATGTGGCTGACTTCCTGGCGCATTTCCCCTTCTCCAAGTTCAACAACCAGACCATCCTGCTGAAAGGTGCACGCGCTTTCGAGTTCGAACAAATCGGCATGGAACTTCAAGAGAAGGCGCACGAGACAGTGCTGGAGATCAACTTCAACCATTTGGTTAGCAACCTCAACCATTTCCGTTCGAAGATCAAACCCGAGACCAAGCTCATGGTGATGGTGAAGGCCTTCGGCTATGGCAGCGGTAACCTTGAGGTCTCCAACGTGCTGCAATTCCACAACGTTGATTACCTGACCGTTGCCTTCGCCGACGAGGGCGTTGAACTGCGCCGTGCGGGCATCAACCTGCCCATCATGGTGATGAGCCCCGAGGTGAACAGCTATGACAACATCATCAAATACCACCTTGAGCCAGAGGTCTTCAGCTTCCGAAACCTGGAGTTCATCGAGAAGGCCATAGAAAACCTGGCCTTGCCCGAGGCGCATCCCTTGAATGTCCACATCAAGCTCGACACAGGCATGCACCGTCTGGGCTTCTCCAACGACGAGCTGCCCGAACTGATTCGTCGCATCCAAGCCAACCCCATGCTGCATGTGAAGAGCGTCTTCTCACACCTGGCCACCGCCGACAACCCCGCCGAGGATGAGTTCACCTTGAGTCAGATCCATAACTTCGAAAAAGGTAGCCAGATGATTGTGGAGGCCTTCCCACATGTGCTGCGGCACATTCTCAACACAGCGGGCATCTCGCGCTTCCCGCAGTATCAGTTCGACATGGTGCGCTTGGGCATCGGCCTCTATGGCGTGCCCACCTGCGATGCCGACAAGGGCGTCCTGGAACCTGTGGTGTCGCTCAAGACCACCATCAACCAGATCAAGCGCATCCCGAAGGGCGACAGCATCGGCTACAACCGCCACGGCCGCGCCGAACACGACATGCGCATCGGCATCGTGCCCATCGGTTACGCCGACGGCCTATCAAGGCTGCTGGGTAATGGCAACGGCAAGTTCTACGTCAACGGACATCAGGTGCCTATCATCGGCGACATCTGCATGGACATGTGCATGCTCGACCTCACTGACGTGGAGGCCACCGAAGGCGACACCGTGGTCATCTTCGACGCCGAGCACGACATCGCCGACATCGCGAAGGCTTGCCAGACCATACCCTATGAGATTATGACACGAGTGTCGCAAAGGGTCAAAAGGGTTTATTATCAAGAGTAAAAGAAAAAAGGCAGCTGTGCTGCCTTTTTTCTTTTATCCATTCAGCGCCTCAGCGCCACCCACAATGTCGATGAGTTCATTGGTGATGACGTTTTGGCGCGCCTTGTTGTATTGTATCCTCAGTTCTTGCGACAGTTGCTCGGCGTTGTCGCTAGCGATATGCATCGCCGTCATGCGGGCACCGTGCTCAGCGGTAAGGGCGTCAAGCATAATGGAATAGAAATTCGTCCGGATGACCTTAGGAATCAGGTCGTTGACAAAGGTCTCCTTGTCGGGCTCTACGATGTAGTCGTATTTGGGGCCTTCACTCGACGTCACTGCCTTCAACGGCAACACCACCTCGCGCGAAGGCACCTGCACGCCCGCATTCTTAAAGTGGCTGAACACCAACTCCACGCGGTCGACCTTCTTGCTGAGGAAGAGCTCGACCATCATGTCGCTGAGCTCCATGGCCAGATCGTACGACATGCTCTCGGCCAAAGGCGCGTACTGCTTCTCCACCTTGATGCAGAACTTCTTGGCGTAGTCGTTGACTTTTTTTCCGGCGAGGAACACCGTCACGTTCTCCGCGCCTAAGCTCTCAGCATATTCGTCATAGACCTGCTTGAAGAGCTTACAGACGCTGGAGTTGTAGACTCCGCAGAGGCCGCTGCTCGACGAGAAGACCATCAGCGCGACACGCTTCACCTCACGTTGCTCGGCCAGCGGGATGCTGACTTCGCCCTCCAGTGAACCGAGATAGCTCGACAGTGCCTCGCTCAGTTTGTTCTTGTATGGCAAGAACCGCGTCGTGATGCCTTCAGTCTTCTTCAGCTTGGCCGCCGACACCATCTTCATCGCACTCGTGATTTTCTGCGTCGAGGCGACGGAAGCAATGCGGGCTCTTATTTCTTTTAGTGATGCCATTTTTTTGCTTTTGGCTTATTGCCTATGGCCTATAGCCAATGGCCTTCACAGCCATTGGCCATGGGCCATAAGCCATAAGCAATTATACAAAGTGTTCACTCAAATTCAAAGCCTCCTCTTTCAGCACCGCCTTGATGTCGTCATCGATCTTGCCGGCTTTCAGCTGTTCCATCACGTTCTTGTGCTTCACCTCCATGAGGTCGAGGAACTGCTTCTCAAACTCCAGCACCTTGTTCTCAGGCACTTTGCTCAGCAGGCCGTTGGTGCCGCAGAAAATGATGGCGATCTGCTTTTCGACAGGCATGGGCGAGTATTGCGGCTGTTTCAACAGCTCGACGTTCTTGCGGCCTTTGTCCAAGATGGCCAACGTGGCGGCATCGAGTTCGGCACCGAACTTCGAGAAGGCCTCCATCTCGCGGAATTGGGCTTGGTCGAGTTTCAAGGTACCTGCCACCTTCTTCATCGACTTAATCTGGGCATTACCACCCACACGCGACACCGAGATACCCACGTTGATGGCGGGACGAATACCTGCATTGAAGAGGCTCGTCTCCAAGAAGATCTGACCGTCGGTGATGGAGATGACGTTGGTCGGGATGTAAGCCGAAACGTCGCCGGCCTGCGTCTCGATGATGGGCAGTGCGGTGATGCTGCCGCCGCCTTTCACGATGTCCTTGATGCTGTCGGGCAGGTCGTTCATCTGGCGCGCCACGTCGTCGTTCTTGATAATCTTGGCAGCACGCTCCAGCAGACGGCTGTGGAGGTAGAAAATATCGCCAGGATAGGCCTCACGTCCCGGGGGACGGCGCAGGATCAACGACACCTCACGGTAGGCCACGGCCTGCTTCGACAGGTCGTCGTAAATGACCAAGGCGTGACGACCCGTGTCGCGGAAATACTCGGCGATGGCGCAGCCCGCATAAGGAGCATAAAACTGCATGGCGGCGGGGTCTGAGGCGGTGGCGCTGACCACGATGGTGTAGTCCATGGCACCGTACTTTTCCAAGGTGTTCACCAAGTTGGCAACGGTGGAGCCTTTCTGACCCACAGCGACATAGATGCAATAGATTGAATCGCCGTTCTTAAAATTCTCCTTCTGGTTGATGATGGTGTCAATGGCGATGGCGGTCTTGCCTGTCTGGCGGTCGCCGATGATGAGCTCACGCTGTCCACGGCCGATGGGAATCATGGCATCAATAGCCTTGAGACCCGTTTGCAGTGGCTGGTTCACGGGCTGACGGAAGATGACACCAGGAGCCTTACGCTCCAGTGGCATCTCGTAGGTCTGTCCCTGGATGGGACCTTTGCCATCAATAGGGCGACCGAGGCCATCGACCACGCGGCCCAGCATGCCTTCACCCGCCATGACGGAGGCGATGCGCTGCGTGCGCTTCACCGTCTCACCTTCCTTGATGCCCTCAGTGGGACCGAGCAGCACCACGCCGACGTTGTCTTCCTCAAGGTTGAGCACCACACCCATGGTGCCGTTCTCGAACTCGACGAGCTCGTTCGACTGCACCTTGTCAAGGCCGTAGACGTGTGCCACGCCGTCGCTCACTTGCAGCACCTTGCCGATCTCCTCGAATTGAACCTTGTTGCTCATGTTCTGGAGCTGCATCTGCAGGATGCTCGATATTTCACTTGGTTTGATGTTTGGCATATATGTAGTCTTTTATTTTTGCTTCAACTTATTCTTCAACGCATTCAACTGTCCCGCCACACTGGCGTCCATACGTGTATTCTCAATGTCGAGGATGAAGCCGCCGATGAGGCTCGGGTCTATCTTGACATCCATTTCGGCATCGGCGCCAAAGGTCTCCTTGATGTAGGCCTTGATCTTGTCGTAGCTTGCTTCCGACAGCTCAGTGGCCGTGGTGACCTGCGTGCTCAGGATGTTGTGCTTCTCGCGGTACATCTCCATGTATTTCATGGCGATGAAGATCATCTTGTCCTCACGCTTCTGGTCAGCAACAAAGGCGATGAACTGCTTCAGAGTGTCGTGCATGGGCTCGCCAACGGCCATCTCCACCAGCTTCACCTTCTCCTCACGTGCCACGATGGGGTCGGACAGCACCTCGTTGAACTGTGCGATGGCCAGGAAGTAGTTATGTACAAAGCGCGTCAGGCCGTCGTAGACGGCATCCTCACAGCCTTGCTCCTGTACCAGCTGGAACAGCGCTCGCGCATATCTCACCGAAATTCTTCCGTTGTCCATAGTTTACGCTTCGATGCGGGGTTGGTTGTCTTTCAACAGCTGTTCGATGTAGTCGTTCTGCGCTTGCTTGTCGCTGAGCTCACGCTGCAGCAGCTTCTCGGCGATGTCGACGCTGAGGGCGATAACTTCGTTCTTGATTTGCGCCATGGCCTCGGCTTGTTCCTTTTCTATCTTCAAGCGAGCCTCTGCAACAATCTTTTCGGCTTCTTGTCGGGCTTGAAGCTTGGCCTCCTCGACGACCTGGTTCTTCAGGTCCTGGCTCTCTTTCATGATGCGAAGCTGCTCGGCTTGTGTGGCGGCCAGGGTCTCCTGTTTCTTCTGCTCAATGCCAGCTAGAGCGTTGTTGGCTTCTTCCGCGGCCAACAGCGAGTCGGCGATGTGGGCGTTACGTTTTTCCACTCCGCCTATGATCATCGGCCATGCCGCCTTCGCCAAGATGAAAAACACGATGAGGAAGGCGATGAGCATCCATATCACTAATCCACTTTCGGGAAGAAATAGATCCATGTTTGGTGTGTTTTAAATTCAGGTTTGTGGCTTGGCATACCAAGCCACAAACCGTTCATAATAATTACTTGAGGACGACGGCCAGCAAGCAGACGATAAGTGCAAAGAATGTTGCACCTTCGACAAGAGCACCGGCGATGATCATGCCGGACTGAATCTTGCCGGCAGCCTCGGGCTGACGTGCCATGGCTTCCATGGCCGACTGACCAATCTTACCAATACCTAAACCGGCGCCAATGATGGCGATGGCGGCTCCGACGGAGGCCAGACCCGGCACTAACGATACTGCTTCAAGGATGGTTGATAATAACATGATAATTAAATTTAAATTGTTAATGGATGATTATTAAATTCTCAATTCTCAATTTCTATTCGTGTTCTGGTTCTTGTTGTGCCAACCCAATAAACAGGGATGACAATATGGTGAATACGTATGCTTGGATGTAGGCCACCAACAGTTCCAAGGCAAACATGAAGATGGTCATAAAGATACTGATGACGCTCGTCACACCGCCCATACCCACGCCATACATGCCTCCAATGATGAAAATCAGGCCCATGAGCACCATGATGACGATGTGGCCAGCAAGGATGTTGGCGAAAAGACGAACCATCAAGGCGAAGGGCTTGATGATGGCGGAGATGAGTTCGATGATGGGCATCAACGGAAAGGCCTTCAAGAAGACAGGCACATCGGGCCAGAAGATCTCCTTCCAATAATGCTTGTTGCCAAAGGCATTCACGAAGAAGAACGTCATCAGGGCCAAGACGATGGTGATGCTGAGGTTGCCCGTCACATTGGCACTGAACGGGAAGAAAGGTATCAAGCCGAACAGGTTGGCGAAGAAAATGAAGAAGAACACCGTCAACAGATAAGGCGCGAATTTCTTTACTTTCTTTTCGGGGATATTGGGACGAATGATGCCGTCGAGGACGGTGTAGGTCAGCCACTCTACCAAACCTTGGTATTTGGTGGGCTTGGCCATGGGGTCCTTCTTGTATTTCTTTGCAGCGGGCAAGAAGAAAGCCAGCATGAAGGCGCATACCAGGAAAATGCCGAAAGCGTTCTTGGTGAACGAGATGTCGAAGGGACGCGAGAGGCTACCATCGCCTTTCACTTCCACCAACTTGCCGGGGTATTGGTCGGCGCTGATGGGTGAGACATAGAAATAGGCACCCTTGTGTTCGTAGGTCTCGCCTTCCTTCAGCTCGCAGACATGCTTCGACGAGAAGCAGTGCCAGCTGCCGCCATCCTTGCACTTGGCGATGACAGGCAGCCATACGCACACTGGCTCACCCTTGATTTCAGTGATGTGGAAGCAATAAGAGTCGCCAGTATGGCCGAAGATGAACGACTTGGCATCGAACGCCTCCGCTTCCTGCTCTGTGGGAGCTGGAATGCTGTCCTGGGCATAGCCTTGCCATGGCGTCAGCGTCAGCAATGTGAGAAAAAGAAAAAGAATACTATGTTTCAAAACATATTTCATGCTTTGCTTCCTTTGTCCTTGTACTTGATATAATGGTTGCAGACACAAGTCTCGGCAATCAGCGCGATGAGGTAGGCCGATGCCGTGACAATGACAAAAGCCTTGTTACTTTCATCGACAAAGAGGATGTAAAGCACCAACAAGACAATGGTCAGCAGCAGCTTGATGCCTTTGTAGACCAGCAGCCAGGTGAGGCTATTGGGATGCTCATCCAGATTCTTCTTCATCAGATGGCAGTAGAAGGCACCCAAGATCATATAAAGGTTGGGACCCGTAATCATCCAGTTGTTCCACCAAGGCTTGTCGGCACAGAAGCAGAGCAGGATGCCGTCCAAAACAAGGCAGATGAGCAGGAATACCGCCAGATACTTTGTCAATATATTCTTTTTCATAGCTCTACACAGATGGTCAGTTGGTTGTCGTGGTTCTCGGTGAAGCCGCCTTTGATGTCAAACTCCTGTAACTCGCCGTTGGCATTGGTCAGGCTCACCTTGCCGGCCTCGAGGATAGCGACGATGGGAGCATGGTGTTCCAACAAAGTGAACGCACCCATCTTGCTCGGCACCGTGACGGCACTGGCTTCGCCTTCAAACAAGGTCTCGCTCGGGGAGATGATTTCGACTTTCATATTTACTTAATTCGGAATTCGGAATGTGGAATTCGGAATAGCGCAAAGCGACGCTGGGCTTTGCCCCTTATTCCGCATTCATCATTCCGCATTTCTGTTTCATAACAATTGATTATTTACTAATACTTTTAAGCAGTTCCTCGCCTTTGGCGATGGCATCGTCAATGGTGCCCACCAGGTTGAAGGCGGCCTCGGGATATTGGTCGACTTCACCGTCCATGATCATGTTGAAGCCGCGGATGGTCTCTTCTATCGGCACCATCACACCCTTCATGCCGGTAAACTGCTCAGCGACGTGGAAAGGCTGCGACAGGAAGCGCTGCACACGACGGGCGCGGTGGACGACGACCTTGTCCTCCTCGGAGAGTTCTTCCATGCCGAGGATGGCGATGATGTCCTGAAGTTCCTTGTTGCGTTGCAGCAACTGGATGACGCGTTGTGCGGTGTTGTAATGCTCTTCGCCGATGATGTTCGGGTCGAGGATGCGCGAGGTAGAGTCGAGCGGGTCGACGGCGGGATAGATGCCCAATTCAGCGATCTTACGGCTCAACACGGTGGTGGCATCCAAGTGCGAGAAGGTGGTGGCCGGTGCCGGGTCGGTCAAGTCGTCGGCAGGCACATAGATGGCCTGCACCGAGGTGATGGAGCCGTCTTTGGTGGAGGTGATGCGTTCCTGCATCTGGCCCATCTCCGTGGCCAGGGTGGGCTGGTAACCCACTGCCGAAGGCATACGACCCAACAGGGCAGACACCTCGGAGCCCGCCTGCGTGAAACGGAAGATGTTGTCGATGAAGAGCAGGATATCGCTCTGTCCGCTGTTGGCGTCGTCGCGGAACGACTCAGCCACGGTCAAGCCCGATAGGGCCACGCTGACACGTGCCCCAGGCG
This sequence comes from uncultured Bacteroidales bacterium, assembly GCA_905234645.1. Taxonomy (GTDB): domain Bacteria; phylum Bacteroidota; class Bacteroidia; order Bacteroidales; family F082; genus Limimorpha. The sequence goes on from CAJOIS010000019.1 coordinate 23,813, forward strand.
GCTCGTTCATCTGGCCGAAAACCAAGGTGGCCTGCGAAGTGGCCAGGGCATCCTTGTCAATCTTGGAGAGGTCCCAGTCGCCTTCCTGCATGGCCTTGACGAATTCGTCGCCATATTTGATGATGCCCGACTCGATCATCTCGCGGAGCAGGTCGTTACCCTCACGGGTACGCTCACCCACGCCGGTGAACACTGAGTAACCGTTGTGTCCCTTGGCGATGTTGTTGATGAGCTCCATGATAAGCACCGTCTTGCCCACGCCAGCGCCGCCGAAAAGGCCAATCTTACCGCCTTTCAGGTAAGGCTCCAGCAGGTCGATGACTTTGATGCCAGTAAACAGCACCTCTTTCGAGGTGGCCAGGTCCTCAAACTTGGGCGGCTCGCGGTGGATGGGATATTCTGCACTGCGGTCGAGGTTGCCGATGCCGTCGATGGCGTCACCCGTCACGTTGAGCAGACGGCCCTTGATCTGGTTTCCGATGGGGATGGAGATGGGCTTGCCCAACAGGTTGACTTCCATGCCTCGCATGAGACCGTCGGTGGAGTCCATGGCGATGGTACGCACAGAATCCTCACCGATATGCTGTTGGCATTCGAGCACCACACGCTTGCCGTTGGGGCGGACGACCTCCAAGGCATCGTGGATCTTCGGAAGGTTGTTGTCGCCATTCTCGAAGTAAACGTCAACCACAGGGCCGATGATCTGAGTGATGTGTCCTTTGATATTGTTTGACATGTTATATCTAGTTGTTTCTATTCCAAAATGATCCCGTCCCGAAAAGACGGATTGAGCCGCAAATTTATCAAATAATGTTATCCGTTCGACCATTTTACACCAATAAATTTTCAGTTGTCAAACAAGGTGAAAACGGGCTTCGTCAAGAGCGAAATGAAAAAGCCGACAGCATGCGCCATCGGCTTTTCTCAAAACAGTTTATGGTTTGCTTTCCTTTATTTTCTCAGCTCCTGCCCTATCAAGTCATTCAACTTCTTGGCTGCATCGAGGAGCAGGCTCTCATCCGTCGGGATAGGCACGGAACGGCCGCCGAGTCGTCTCAAGGTCTCTTCAGAACAGGCTTCTTGGTCGCCACTGACGAGAGTGTAGTCGTGATTGAAGGTGGAGGACACCTCAAAGGGAACCCTACCAAGCGGCCTGCCATCTTCATCGCGATAGTCGATGTAGCCCTTATAGGTTGCGCTTCTGTGCTGCGTGTAGTCAGTCACCATGGCGGTCTTGCCGTTCTTTTCCTCCTTAAAGGTCACCTCATCAAGGCGGATGGGCGACACCGTCACGTCTTCTATGCCTACGCAAACCATCGCCGACTGCCGTCTGGTGCGAGCCACCTTGAAAGGCACCTCTCCTGCGTCAAAATTGAAAATAGCGTCCTCGATATCGTCCGACATATCGACATTGTCGGCAATGCACATCGTCACCTCATCGGCCAAACAGAATGCCTGCTTCTTTCTCAGACTCAACAAATTGGGATTCTCGCGGTTGGTGTGTGCCAACTGTCTGATGTAGATCCCTGCTTCCTCGGCATCGGCTTTTGAGCCCGTGCTCAGCAGTTGGCTGGCCTTGGCTACCAAGAAGCTCTCCGCCTTAGTGCGAGCCGCCATCATGTCGTCCTCAAGGTCAAGTTTCACGTAGTTCATGCCATTCTTGACCTTGTTGGGGAAGCAAGCCAAGGCGTCGTTGCGGCCTTTCATACTGCAGTAACGCTGGTAGATCTCGGGCCACACTTCGGGCTGTCCCAAGGCTTTCAAGGCTTGGATGCGTTCGTGATCGGCTTGGTTGGCCTTGTGGTACGAGGCCGCCACATAATTGATGCGCTTGGCGTTCATATCACCATGGCAAATGTCGGGTGCCAAGCGTTGGATCACTTGGTCGTATTCTTGGGCTTCATAGAGTTTCTTGGTCGTGTTGCAGGAGACGAGCATCGCGCCGAGCAACAAAACGGGCAAAAGTCGGAGGTATTTCATTGTTTTCTAGTTTTAAATCTGATTAAGCGGGCCCTTCGACCTTTCGACGAGCTCAAGGCTCAGGGACCCTTAACAAAACAAAAACCACAAATTTCGCTCCAAATTGTCCGTTTTCGGCTAAAAACTTTACTTTTGTGGCATCAAATCCGTTTTTTATGGAAAAAATCAAGCAACTGCAACGGGATTTCGCCGATTTCATGGCGCAAACCGACTTTGGCGGACAGCCCACCGAGTTATACGACCCCATCGCCTACACTATTTTACAAAGCGGCAAGCGCTTGCGTCCTATGCTCTGCCTGCTGGCCAACGACATGTTTGGCGGCGACGAAAAGCAAGCACTCTGGCCCGCCTTGGCTTTGGAGACCTTCCACAACTTCACGCTCATCCACGACGACATCATGGACAAGGCACCGCTGCGCCGCGGCATGGCCACCGTATACCAGAAATGGAACTCCGACATCGCCATCCTCTCCGGCGACGCCATGCTGGCCATGGCCTTCCAGTTTGCGCTGAAGCCCGAGAAAGGCGGCGAACTCGCCAAACAGTTGGGCAAGGTCGCCATCGAGATCTGCGAAGGCCAGCAGATGGATCTCAACTTCGAGACCTTGGGTAACGTGACCATTGACGAGTACCTGGAGATGATCCGCCTTAAGACCGCTGTGCTGTTGGCTACAGCCTTGCAGATGGGTGCCACAGTGGCAGGTGCCAGCGCCACCGACATCCAACATCTCTATGACTTCGGCATCAACCTGGGTATGAGCTTCCAGCTGCAGGACGACATCCTTGACCTGTATAGCGACGTGGCCACCTTCGGCAAACGTCACGGCGGCGACATTGCCGACAACAAGAAGACCTACCTTTATCTGAAAGCTCTGGAATTGGCCTCCGACAAAGACCGCAAGCGTCTTGAGCACCTTTTCACCCTCCGCATGGACCACGACGAAGAGGAGAAAATCGAAGAGGTGGAAGCCATTTATGGGCGTCTCCACGTGAAGGAAGCCGTCGAAAAGGTCATGCTCGATTACGACCGCAAGGCGTTTGAAGAACTAAAAGCTGTAGGCTTACCTGAAGAGCAAAAAAATCATTTGAAGGTTTACGCAGAGCTGCTGTCGGGGAGGAAAAAGTAGATCCACACACTCTCTTGCCTTCATTGCGGGCTTGACCCGCAATCTCCCAAGCACAAGGAGGATATCTCTAAGTTTGGGAGATGGCGGATGTTCCTCCGCCATGAGGCAAGAGTGTTAATAAGTCTTATGGCAAAAACAAGCAGCTATCCCCGTAGCTCAAAAAGCGGAAGCCGTTATCCAAGGCAAAACGATAACAGTCCTTCCAACGCTCGCCGATGAGAGCGGAGACCAGCAACAGCAAGGTGCTCTTTGGCTGGTGGAAGTTGGTAATCAGCCCAGTGATGATACGCATCTTATAACTCGGCGCTATCATCAGCGCAGTGCTGGCCTCAAGGCGCGTTAAGCCATGCTTGTCAAGATAGTCCACAATCAGCTGCAAAGCCTCTGCAGCCGTCAGCGATTCATGGCTTTCATAAGGGAACCACTGCTCCACATGTAAAGGACGCAGTTCCATACCTTGCTCCTTCAACATCACACCAATCCAATAGAGGCTCTCCAAGGTACGCGTGCTCGTCGTCCCGACGGGGATGATAGGTTTTCCGAAATGATTAATCAAATTCTGTATCAACGACTTGCGAACGACCACTGTCTCAGAGTGCATGGCATGTTCGCCGATGGTGTCGGTAGAAACAGGCTTGAAGGTGCCTGCCCCGACATGCAGCGTCACCTCGTCGAAGGCAAAGCCTTGTTCGCGCATGGCGGCGATAAGCGGTTGTGTGAAATGCAGTCCCGCGGTAGGTGCCGCCACTGAGCCATCATAACGGGCGAAGACGGTCTGGTAACGGTCGCGGTCGTCGGGTTCGGCGTCGCGATGTAAATAAGGCGGCAAGGGGATCTCGCCAGCGGCCTCCAGCACCGAAGCGAAAGGCAGGGTTTCGGGTGTCCACGAGAACTCTATTTCGGCATATTGGTCGTTCTGGCTGATGCGTTCCGCACTGAGCACCACGGACTTTCCTCCCACCGTCAGCTCCATCGACAGCTTGCCTTCCTTCCAGCGTTTGGCATTGCCTATCAAGCACTTCCATCGCACTGGCGAAGTGGCGCTGAACGCCACCTGATAGTCTTTCTCCGGCTCAAGGCAGAACACCTCGATGCGCGAGCCCGTGGCCTTGTGGAACTGCAAGCGGGCACGGATGACCTTGGTCTCGTTGAAAACCAGCAAGGCATTTTTGGGTAAAAAGTCGCCGATATGCTTAAACTGAGACTTCTTTATTTCGTTGTCTTTCAAAACCAAAAGGTTGGACGCATCACGCTCCAGCAAAGGGTATTTGGCAATACGCTCGTCGGGCAAGGGATAGTCGTAAGCCTCGATGGAAATATGCTTAACGTCGTTCATCGTCGAAAATTTGCGCAAAAGTACGATTTATTCTCTATTTTTGCATCGTGAAAGCCTTGCTGTTGAAAATAGAATTGACCCAAGAGTTCCTGCTGAAGTTCCTGAAGTTCGGCGTGGTGGGATTGTCGGGCGTATTCGTCAACTTCGGCGTCACCTACGTCTGCAAGGAATGGTTCAAATGGAACAAATACCTGAGCAACATCCTCGGCTTCATCGTCGCTGCGACATCCAACTACATCCTGAACCGTATCTGGACCTTCCAAAGCGATAATCCGCAAATCGGGACGGAATACGCCAAGTACTTCCTTATTGCAATAATCGGCTTGGGCATCGACACGCTGACGGTGTATCTGCTCAATGGCAAACTGAAATGGAATTTCTACCTCAGCAAGGTGTTTGCCGTAGGCGCTTCCACGTTGTGGAATTTCTTCGGGAATTTGTTGTTTACGTTTGCATAGCAGGCATGTCATCCTCGCGCAGGCCAAAGGGATGGCTGGGATCTATGCCTGCGTCATTGAAATCAAAGGAACTTATCGAGGAAGATGAACGGCACTAGCGATTCGATGCCGTCGAAGACCATGACAGGTCCCGTCTCACCTTGGCACATTACGCGCAAGGGCTGCTTCGACAGCTGCTCCACCTCCACCATCACCTGACGGCAAGCACCACAAGGGGCAACAGGCTCGTCAATCATTTTAGTAGCTGAGTGGGCCGTGACCGCCAAGGCCTCAAAGGCCACGCCAGGATATTTTGCCATAGCCGCGAACATCGTCACACGCTCGGCACAAAGGCCGCTGGGATAGGCCGCATTTTCGATGTTGTTGCCCGTCACGATTTCACCATTGGCGAGGCGCACTGCTGCACCGACATGAAACTTGGAATAAGGCGCATAGGAGTTGTTCGTGGCTTCGTGGGCAAGCCGCATCAGCTCGGCATCCTGCGGCGGCAGTTCTTCCATCGAGTCGTAAACCTTGTAGGGACAAATAAACTGTTCTTTCCTCATAATTGCAGGCATTATTGGTGCAAAGATAGTCTTTTTTTTTGTCACTTTGGAGAAAAAAGAAAAAAACAATGCCCATGGTTTAGATCTACCTCCGCCACATAGGAGATTGCGGGTCAAGCCCGCAATGACAGCTCGGAAGCGGGTGTAGCAAACAACAGCAAAGCCTCGAAGAAAGCGAACAACATGGCGCCAGCTTGGGTCTCCAAAGTGTCCTCAGGGAACATCGACAGCAACATGATGGTGAGGAAAACCAAATACAAATAGGTATGGCACTTCCGTGATGAGAACCAAGGATAGAGCAGCACAAACAGGAAGAACGCCAACCCCACCAAGCCAAAGGCCACGGCGATGGCCAGATACTGGTTGTGGGCCCTGAAACGGAACTCGTCCTTCAAAGGGGAATGGATGTCATCGTAAGCCTGTGCAAATGCCTGCGGCACGTCGCCAGTTCCCACACCAAACCAAGGATGCTGTCCGATGATGTGGAACGACGCCCTCGTGAATTCAATGCGCTGCGAGAGTGAGCCTCCGTTGGGATTGTTATAGTGACGGTACAGGTTGTATTCAAACAACGTCGCCGACAGTCTTGCTCGCAGTCCTGGATGGCGCCAGTTGTTGTAGTTGGCCACACCTTGTTCTATGTTCTGGATGTCCTCGTCAGTCAAAGCCATCACGCCTTGCGCGTCTTTGCGGAGGTCTTTCGAGGTGAGGTAACGCGCCAAAGTGGCCTCCAAGGTATCGCTCAAAGGCATTGCGCTTCGCTGAGGCCAGGCTTCCTGAAGTTCCTTCCTACAGTAATACAAGCCAACATATTTCCCATCCTCCACTGGGTTGTGAATCGTATCATGCCAATAGTCGTTGCCCTGGGAGGTCTTCTGTTCCAACGTGGCGAAGTTTATAGGCTCCACCTTCAACAAAGGCTTCAGTTCATGCCATACGAGAATGCTTACTATGACGACAGTTGCCAAGGCCAAAACTGTAAAGACGATACGCCAGCCCCTACCTTTTTTCCAACGTAGGAAAGCGTAAACCACCGAGACAATGACGACTGCGGCCAAAACCACATAACCCGACAACGACTCAAAGATATAGATCTGGTAGACAAACCAGAATAACATAAACCACATCAAGAACTGATTTACCGCTACTTTAACGCCAAAAGCCGGAACGCCGTTCCCTCTCGAAACACGCATTTCGAAAATATAGTAGCCAATGATAGCAATGCAGAATGCAATGTTGAGACAGAAGCGGATATGGCTGATGAAATGGGAAATCTCACGGACATCTTCGTAGTCGTGCTGCAGGTAAGAGAAAAAGCTGAACTGAGTGGCCACAAACACCGACAGCACATAGACAAGCATCACGATGTTGAAGCGCTTGCAGTCAAGCGGTTCCATGCTCGACAACACAAAAGGCATAATCAATATCGGCAACTTGACGCGGAGGTCTTTCAGGGCATATTGGAGATCGGAGGTCCAGAGCAGACCGACGACATGCATCAAGTAAAAGGCGACGAGAAGGACTGCGGCTTTGTTGTGCCAGAAACGAGAAAGCTTATGCTTGAAATCGGAATGAAAATAGATTCCCTCCTGCGCACCTGCCTCGGTCGGAATGACATTTTCATTCCGATTCCCAAGAAACCCGTCCACGAGCCAGACGGCGACGAGCCAGAACTGAGACATGCCCATCAGGAAGGGCGAGAGGGTAAGTCCCACCGCCACCATCAGCAGGCCCAAGAGGTAGGCCTGGTTCAGATAGGACCGTATGGAAACCTGGGAGGTCATCACTTGCCGCTCAGAATGCTGTGGTATTCGTCCTTGCCGTTGGTGTTGAGCAGGATCTCAAAGGCGCGTTTCAGGTCAGGGTCGTCGTTCAGCGAAGAGATGATGCGGCCTTTCTGATAGTAATAGCGTCCCACAATCTCGGAGCGCAGCAGTTCCTCGATGTCCTTGCGGTTGTTGAGCAGGTCGTTCTCCTTCTCGGCGGCGAAGTTCTTCTCCAACAACTCGATTTGCGGCTGTATCTTGTCGAGATAGCCTTCTTCCTTAGCGGTTTTCTTCAGCTTCTCGATGGCTTTCTCACTCTCAGTGGTATAGGTGAAGTTCTTTTCTTTCACGAACTGCATGAAGTCCCTGTAGGTGGCGTCGTCGATTTGGAAACGGTCGGCCGAGTCGATGGTCTTATGCTCGCTGTAGAACTTGTTGGCGTAGTCGAAGATGTAGTTCTTGCCATAGAGGTAGGCCGTCACCGTGGCATAAGGGTCGCGTTTCACCTTCACGTCGGGGGTGATGCCGTGACCTTCGTAGACGGTGCGTCCGCCAGCGGTCGTGAAGGCTTTGCCGAGGGTGTCGGCCTTTGCCTGCGTGGTGTCTTTCTTGTGCGAGTAGTCGATTTCTTGGATGCAGCGGCCACTGGGGATGTAATAATGTGCCACAGTCACCTTCATCTGTGTGTTGTAGCTCAGCGGCAGGATGTTCTGCACCAGACCCTTACCGAAGGTCCTTTCTCCAATGATGACGCCACGGTCGTAGTCTTGGATGGCACCTGCCACAATCTCGCTGGCCGAAGCGCTGCTGCCGTCGACGAGGATGGCCAAGGGGATCTCAAGGTCTACGGGGTCGTTGGTGGTAGGATGCACACTGTTGGCGTTGGCGGCCTTGCCTCGCATGGAGACGACCATCTTGCCTTTGGGAATAAAGAGGTTGACGATGTCGACGGCCTCGTTCATCAAGCCGCCGCCGTTGCCGCGCAGGTCGAGGATAAAGCCTTTCAGCTCATGGTTTTTCTTCATCTCCAGCACCTTTTCCTTCATCTCCTTGGCGGCATCACGGGTGAAGCCACTCAGCGAGAGGTAGGCGATGCCGTTGTCGAAGACAGTATAATAAGGTATGTTGTCGATCTTCACCTTTTCACGCTTCAAGACCTTCGTTATAGGTTTCTCCTCGCCATAACGCTTGATTTTCAACGTCACCTCCGTGCCCGGCTGTCCCTTCAGCATCTCACTGACCTGTTGGGTGTTTTTCTTCTTGCAGTCGACGCCGTTCACCTCAAGGATGATGTCGCCTGCGATGATGCCGGCCTTTTGTGCCGGCCAGCCGTAATAGGGGTCGGAGATGCGGGTGTACTCGCCATCGTATTGGATGAGGGCACCGATGCCGCCATATTCGCCCGTAGTCATGAACTTGGCGTTCTCGATGTCCGACTCGGGGATAAAGACCGTGTAAGGGTCAAGGCCGTCGAGCATAGCCTTGATGGCCGCCTCGTTGAGTTCACCGGGGTTGATTTCGTCGACATAGTTGAGGTTGAGCTCACGCAAGAGGCTGTTGTAGATGTCGAGGCTTTTAGCGATTTCAAAATTGTTCTGCTTCTCCTGGGCGTAGACACCGACGGAAAGGAGCAGGGCGAGGATTAGGGTCAAAAATTTATTCATTTTCAAAATATAATATTCGTTTTGTTATAGAGACGCGATTCATCGCGTCTCCTTGGATTTCACATTTTTTTGAGACGCGATAATTCGCGTCTCTACAAGGTTATGGCACGGGATCATACCCGCTGCCGCCCCAGGGGTTGCAAGAGAGGATGCGCTTGAAGGTGAGCCAGCCGCCTTTGAAGAAGCCATATTTCTCGATGGCCTCTATGCCATAGTTGGAACATGTCGGAGTGTAACGGCAACTCTTCCCAATGAAGGGCGACAGCGTCACCTGATAGAGTCTGATCAACAGTATCAGGAACTTAGCGGGTAGTTTTGCTATTTTTTTCATGGTTGGTGAACTTTGTCGAGCCATACCTTATTCCAATCTCTTGCACGGCTTTCTGGGTCTTCTTCAGCATCTCCTCATAGGAGTGGATGACCGTAGCCGTATAGACTAACGCAACATCGACGGAAATATTATCCCTTTGGCAGATTTCATAAAGCGGAGCTTTATTGCGCCGCCATGCCTCACGCATCAGGCGCTTCACACGGTTACGGTTGACGGCATGATGGAAGCGTTTTTTGGAGACCGACATCAGCACTCGGACGGTGACGGGACGGCTCTCATCGTGATGAAACAGGTAGACAACCCGATAAGGATACACCGAAACGCCCACACCATGGTCGAAAAGCGCCTTGATGTCGTTTTCCTTGCAGATACGTTCGTATTTCGGTAAACCTTCGGAGGCAATCATTTGATGGAAGGTTTGAACGGGAAAGACTTATTTCTTCTTGCTCTTCTTGTTTTCGGCTGCGATGTATTCCTCGATGGCCATAGTCATGGAGGGAGCCGTCTGGGTGGGAGCGCGGAAGCTAAGGTCGAAGCCAGCATCGACGATGGCTTGGCAGGTGGCGTCACCGAAGCCGCCAATGGCGACTTCTTTCTGTTCGAACTCAGGGAAGTTCTCCTTTAGCGAGTGGATACCGGCAGGACTGAAGAACACCAGCATGTCGTAGTCGCCGATTTTCACTTTGTCCTTAAGGTCGGCAGGCACGGTGCGGAACATCACAGCCTTGGTGAAGTTAAGCTTGGCGGCGGTCAGCAGGTCAATGGTGGCATCGGAGCTGATGTCGGAGCAGCAGTAGAGATACTTCTCGTCCTTGTGTTTCTTCATGATGTCGATGAGGTCAGTGAGCGTCTGGTTGCCATAGAAGACCTTACGCTTGCGGTATTGCACATAACGCTGCAAATAAAGCGCCGTCGATTCGTTGATGCAGAAATACTTCAAGGTCTCGGGCACCGCATAACGCATCTCCTTGGCCACGCGGAAGAAATGGTCGACAGCATTGCGGCTGGTGAGGATAATGCCTGTATATTCCGGGAGTTTGATGTGTTCTTGGCGAAGTTCACTTGCTGTGACGTCATCGAGTTTGATGAATTTCTCAAAAGTGAAATTGACACCATATTTCTTCATCATGTCGGCAAAAGGTGTCTTCGAGATGTCGGCAGGTTTGGGTTGCGACACCAAAATAGACTTAATCTTCATCTCTTTTCTCTTGCTTTTAAGGCGTTCCTTTATCTAGATTCTTCCCACATCGGAGCTTATAACTCATTGAAAAACAGAACCATTACCGAAGTAACGCAAGCCTGCCGTCACGAGGGTTGCCACCGGTGCGATTTCGAGGGCGCAAAAATACAAAAAAATATAAAACGAAGGCATTTTTGTTGAAACTCTTGTCTCCAAAAATCCCAAGACAAGCCTGAAAACAGCCGCAACGCTTAGCACTGCAAAGCCTATCCAAATGAAATACTTAGTAGGGTTGTAAAGTAGCAGAAGCGTCACCGGAAGCATCAAAAAAAGGGTGAAGATGGACACGGAATACTGCACCGTCATCTGACGGTCAAAGGTATCGTGCGTGTCGAAGAGCCAATTCACGAAACGGAGTGTCAGGTGACGAAGCAGCACCCAAGCCGCTGTAACAGCGCAAAAAACGCCAAACACCTGCAAAGTATTGTATCGCAGCACATCGTGGGAGAGTACCACACAGCTTTTCTGGACGAAAAGCGTCATCAACAAGATGTAGCCCAAGGTGAACGACACGCAGAGGAAGCTGCGCATGGGGTTCCATTCCCTTAACAACTGGTTGGTGTGGGCCACACCTCCAGGCACCGACAATACCTGACGGAACTGGCGTGGGAACAACTGCTTGTTGAGCACGATGAGCAACAGCATCAATCCCAGCAAAGCCAGGTTCCAGCCCTCCAGGATTTCATAATTCATGTGCGGCAAAGGACTGAGTGTGCCGTTAAAGCCCGAGGTGATAAAACTCGGCACCACGCTGTCGCACGACAAGGTATCGACAACGCCCACCGTCTCAACGGGTTGCACCGTCTCAACAAAAGGGTTTTGATAGAAAATGTCGTTATACTGTGGCATGGGTTCTTCTTGATTCGCGCTGCAAAAATAAACGATTATTTGCAAACTAAGACAAAAACTTTACTAACTTTGCAACCAAATTTTTATGTGAGGACACACAGGTCCGTCCCTACAATTTACAACAATTCAACAAATCGAAGATTCAACGTAGTTAATTCAACAATAAACAAATCAACACAATGAACTTAATGCAAGAAATCATTGCCAATGCCCAAGCCAACAAGCAACGCATTGTGCTCCCCGAGGGCGACGAGCCCCGTACCTTGAAAGCCGCCGACCGTCTTCTCGCTGACGGCGTTGCCGACGTCATCCTCATCGGCCCTGCTGAGAAGATCAAGGAGATGACCGCCGAATTCGGCCTCCAAAACATCGGCAAGGCCCGCATCATCGACCCGATGAACAACCCTGAGCGTCAGAAATATGCCGACCTCCTCTTCGAGATCCGCAAAGCCAAAGGCATGACCCCCGAGCAGGCCTACGACCTGGCTGGCAACTTCATGTATCTCGGCATCCTGTTGGTCAAGGCCGGTGAGGCCGACGGTCTCGTCAGCGGTGCCCGCAGCACCACGGGCGACATGCTCCGTCCCGCCCTGCAGATCATCAAGACCGT
>CAJOIS010000020.1 GCA_905234645.1 uncultured Bacteroidales bacterium
AATCTCGAAGAAATGAATGATGGCAGCCTGAAAACGGCCATCGCTTATCCCAATCCGGGCGGAAACACGCTCAATATTCGCACGGCCTTGCCAAATGCCCATGTCGAGGTGTATGATTTGAATGGAAAACGGATTCACAATCAAGAAATTACCGATGAAATAACTTCGATAAATGCTGAGGATTGGGCTTCGGGAAGTTATGTTTGGAAGGTGGTTTTAAACGGCAAGGAAGCAGAAACTGGAAAATGGATAAAACAATAATACCATGAACACAAAACTCAAACTTTCAGTCGCCTTCGCCCTCACGATGCTTTTCGGGGGAAAGGCCTTCGGGCAGGAGTGGGAGCAGACATACGAATGGCATTTTTCCGATGATGAAGAATTCGATTTGGTCAAACCCTATGAAACTTCCTCGGGCAACATCGTTGTTTCGACAAATCAATATTATAAGTGCGGTTGGGGCGATTTCTACGCGCCACATCCCGCATTGAAAATGTTTGCGGCAGACGGAACGGAGTTGGCGGAAAATCTTTACTTCAAACCTGCCTATTATGGGGGACACCCGCACATCATTGAAAACAAAAATGGTGAATTGTATATGATGGCCTCTTACACTCCAGACCACGACTACACCTCATTCAATTACTTTCTGAACTATGACAATCCGCCTGATGAAGGCATCTACGGATTGTACAAACTTGACGACCAACTGAACATTGTAGGAGCATACGAACATCATATCAAAATTGACACCTCGGAATACCGTGACCAACAATGGGAAGATGTACCGCTCGAACAATGTGGTGCATTGGTGATGATTCCTCCCATTGTTGATGATGACATAATAGTTGGTGCCTATGTGAAGACCTACAGCAGGTATCCAACCAATCCTCACGGCCCTGATTCCTTGTTTGCATTTCGTATGGATTTTGAAGGAAACATCCTTGACCAACAAGGATTTGAACTTCCCTACATGGGTAGTGGCGGCAGTTGTCTGCATTTTCTGGGAAGAGAATTGATGTTCAAATCGGAAACAGGTTTTATGTTGTATTGTCCGTTCCGTTTTGTCAACGATGGATACTATTACCATGTAGTTTATCTTGACCACAACCTCAATTTGCTTAAGGTGAGGCCTTGCAAGAAAATTGATCCGCTTTCACAATTTGACGACCTAATGCAAGGGATTAAAGTAAAAAGAAGTCGACACAACACAACCTATTTTACCGTAGAATTAGCGTCAAACAATCCTTGGAAAGCCACAGATTATGATGTCAGGCTTTACGAGTTGGACGATAATATTGACGGAACTGAGCCATATATTCCTTCGTTGCAATACATCACTCGCACTTCCGATGATTTGGATTGGCCTTGTGGCATCGAATTATTGGATGACAACAGTCTTTTCTTTGCATTTACTTTGAACATGGGCTTTTGGAGCAATCTCGACTCTTGGATGATGATAGAACATTTGACTCCAGATTTTGACACAATATCAACACTTTATTACGATCATGAAGGGGAGCGTATTCATAGCGCCGCAACGAGTATTTTGGCTACAAAAGACGGCGGCTTGTTGCTTGTGTATCAATCAAAGAACCTTGATGACACCAACCAACGCTGGACTACAATCACCAAATTCCCCGCCGAGGCCTTTGAGAGCATTGACGAGGCACATGACAACGGCCTGAAGGTGGCTGTTGCCTATCCCAACCCAGGCGGGAACACGCTCAACATCCGCACGGCCTTGCAGAACGCCCGCGTGAAAGTGTACGACATTAACGGAAGACTCATCCACAGCCAAGCCATTACGGAGGATGTGACGGCGATTGATGCTGGAGGATGGGCTGAGGGAATTTATGTTTGGAAGGTGATGGCTGGCACTTCGACAGGCTCAGTGACCGAAGCGGAAAGTGGGAAGTGGATTAAGGAGTAAGTTTTTATTTCGTTATTCGTGCTATCGTACTTTCGTGCTAACGAAGAGATAGGACGGATGAGACTGATATGAAAGAAACAAAAGATTCTATTAAGATAAGGCATCTGATGGAGCAGGCGGAACGGCTGCCAAAGCACGACAGCATTGTCGTGCTGAAGGCACTATTGGCCACTGTGGCGGAGGAGGATGGCGACTGGACACAGACGCTGAGGATGGCCATTGAGGAGGCCGAGGAACGGCAGGAGGCTTCTGAAATACACAGTTCTTATAGGATTTCGAGCCGACAGGTCACGACTTTCGTGAAGCTGTTCCGCATCGTTTATGACCTGCATATCTTTGAAACGGCTGATGGTAGAATTGCCTCTAACTCGGAGAATTTCATTAATGACTTGGCGCGTTTCTTCAACACGGAAATCAAACATACGAGGAACTTGCTTTCATCGGCCAAGCGCACAAGTACTTTTATGGATGTGTTTGATAGACTGCGTGAGTTGGCGCAAGCGTATTATGAGAGGGGAGAGGGGCTGGAAACGGGGAAGCGGGTAGAGGCTCGGGAATGGCAACAACGCATTGATTTTGATAGTTTTTAATTATACGTACAATTGTAGTATAATTTATGTGCTAACATAACGCCTCATCTTTGCCCACGATTTAACCGTCGTGGGCTTTTCTTTTATTGGTACCGTGAAGGAGGCCCGCGCCTAAAACTTAAGCGTTATGTTAGACACCATTACCTTTGACCAACTTCCCAAGGCCGTCGGCGACATCCTCGACGGCATCGCAGAGATCAAGGACATCTGCAAAGAACTCCGTGGCGATAATGCCGCAAAGGATGAGTTCCTCACTATCGAGCAGCTACAGGCCTACCATCCAGACCATCCGTCGCTTCAGACGGTGCATCGATGGAAGAGCCTGGGCTATATCCCATTCTATAAAGACCCGGCTACCCGTCGCGTGAAGTTCAAGAAATCCGATATTGATGCGTGGATTGCTTCGAGTCGCCACATGTCGCGCAAAGAGCAGAACGAGCTTCACGACAGGCAAGTCATTGCCAAGCGCAATCAACAACTGACTGGAGGGCTTGACGATGAATGAGGAGCTGAAGAAATACCCTGTGCTGTTCGACTGGATTGAGCTGACGGATTTGCTCATCATGCTCCATATCACCAAGAACACTCTCAAAGAGTGGTGCTCGGAAGGTGAGCTGAAGTGCAGCCGTATCAAGAACAAGACCTATTTCCTGCGCCAGGACATTGAGCGTTTCATGTATTCACACTACCAAAACTACAGGCCATGAACATGGACAAGACCAACGCCCCGGCGATGTATTTTTGGGGTACGCCGAACAACTACGCCGTGAAGCCGTCGGCCAAATGCGACCTGAAGAACATGCCTGGCTTCAGCATCTTCAGGCGACCCATCACGAACAAGTATCCTTACCAGGTGGTGAACCTGATCGATGTGTATAACTACATCATCTGCAGCTATGCCAAGGACCGTACCAACGAGTACCGCGCCATCAAGGATGAGCGGTACCGCCGACAGTACAAGGCCGACATGTTCGACTATTGCACTTTCTCCGGCATCTTCTCCGTCCGTGCCGACAATGCCATTATCCAACACTCGGGCTATATCTGCCTCGACTTCGACCATCTGAAGGATGTGGAGGCTGTGTTTGAGGCCTTGAAGGAAGACCCGTACTTTGAGACGCTGCTGCTGTTTCGCAGTCCGTCAGGCGACGGGCTGAAATGGGTGGTGTCGTTCACGGATTCCTTCTTCCGCTATGGCAGCGACGGGGAGACTTTCGGGGAATACCAGGTTAGGTTTTTTGCCAGCCTCTACAACTACATCTTCAACCACTATGGCGTGGAGGTGGACAGGCATTGCAGGAACCTCTCACGGGCTTGCTATCTGCCACACGATGCAGAAGCCTATCTCAACCCCTCACTGTTATGAAGAACGCTGTTTTCAACCCTGCCGAATGGGACGCTGCGGGCGCGGAGAAGGTGAAAAAGGCACCTTCTCCTGCCGTCGGCGTGTCGACGCAACAGGCGGCCATCCTTGCTGTGGTGGAGGCTGTGGAGGCCACGGGCATCGACATCACGGGTAGTTATTCCGACTGGTTGGCCATCGCGTTTGCCTTGGTGTCGGAGCTGGGCGAGGACGGGCGCGAGCTGTTCCACCGCCTGAGCCGTTTCTATCTGGGCTACGACCCTGCCGAGGCCGACCGACAGTATTCGGCCTGTCTGCGTGACGGCAGCCGTGAGATCAGCATCGCCTCGCTCTACGGCATCGCCAAGGCTCACGGCATTCGTTGGGCTGCGGGCGGCACACCTCCTTCCTCGTTTTCCTCACGAAAACGAAGTGAGGAAATTGAGGAAAATGAGGAAGTGAGGAAAATGGAGGCCGCGCGCATCGGCACTTTCTCGCAGTCGGTGAGGGCGCAGCTGCCGGGCATCCTGAGGCGCATCGTGGCGGATGCCGTGTCGGAGGTGGATGCCGACCTGCTCATCCTCGGCTCGCTGACGGTGTTTTCGGCTTGTATGCCGAATGTTTACGGAGTATATGACCGTCGGGAGGTGTTCGCCAACCTGTTCCTGTACGTGACGGCCAGCGCGTCATCAGGGAAAGGGAGACTGTCGCTGTGCCGACACCTGGCCGCTCCGCTGCATCGGGAATTGCGGGAGCAGTACCGCAAATCGATGGAGCGGTACAAACAAGAACAAGTGCAATATGTCATCAACAGGAAGAACGGCGACATGGAGGAGCCGCAGGAGCCGCCGTTTCTGACGCTGTTCATCCCGGCCAACAGCACGGCGACGGTGGTGTATCAGACTTTGTCGCAGAACGACGGCGTGGGACTATTGTTTGAGACCGAGGGCGACACGTTGGCCAACGCCTTCAACTCGGACTTGGGCAACTACTCGGACGGCTTCAGGAAAGCTTTCCACCATGAGGCGATATCGTACCTTCGGAAGAAAGACCGCGAGTATGTGGAAATCACGAAGCCGAAGTTCTCGGCCATCCTGTCGGGAACGCCGGAGCAGGTGTTCAACCTGATACCCTCGGCGGAGAACGGGCTTTTTAGCCGCTTCATCTTCTACGTGATGCCGACTGAAATCGTTTGGCACGACATGTTCGATGCCTCGGACGGTCCGACGGCCGATGAGCTCTTTGAGCAAATCGGCAGGGACTTCTACCAGTTCCACAAGCCGCTGACGGAACAGGCGGTGCGTTTCAGCCTGCAACGGGAGCAGCAAGGCAGGTTCAACGCCTTCTTCACGCAAGCGCAGGAGGAATATGCGGCCTTGTTCGGGAACGACATCATCGCCTCGGTGCGCCGCCTCGGGTTGATCTTCTTCCGAATTACGATGATATTGACGGTGCTGCGGCAGATGGACGAGGGCGACTTCCCGCCGCCGACAGGCGAAGGGGAACGGAAGGAGGCCTCGTTGGTGTGTGCGGATGCGGACTTCGACACGGCCATGGCGATGGTGAGGGTGCTGCTGCGGCACTCGGCTTCGGTGTTTCAGAGCCTGCCGCGCAGGACGGAACGACGCTTCAGGCAGGGCAGGCAGCAGCGCACGGAGGGCAGCCGACAGGCTTTGCTGTCGGCTTTGCCGGACACCTTCAGCCGCACGGCCTATCTTCAGGCGGCTGCCCAAATGGGCATCGGCGAGAAGACGGCGGAGCGGTACATCGCGGATCTGTGCAGGTCGGGGATGCTGGAGCATCCGGCGAATGGGCAGTATAGAAAGACATCCTGACCATGGAAGCACTTATCCATATCGAGGCCTACACCGTGGCCGCATACCGTGCCATCCGTCCTGCTATCGTAACCACCGGCATAGGCTATTTTGGCGTGAGTGGGTTGCTGATTTCGGCCAGAATCAAAACGAAGGATTATTCGTACTTGGTTGATGTCGTAAACCAAGCCGCTGAGCAAGCTGGGGTCGGGCGTGAAGAATACAGCATCGTTTTGATGAAGATGCTTAAAGTATAAGTTTAAGGAATCAATTGGGTAAGGCCTCGGCATCGCCATCGATGTCCGAGGCTTTTTTGTTGAGGAGCATGAGCCATTGGCGGGCTTCTTTCAGGATGGGTTCGCGCTCATCGAGGATCTTGGCCACTTCCTGGATGCAGTTTCTCACGGTTTCATCGGAGGGATCGTTGTCGAGCTGTGCGTCAATGGCGGCCATGCGTTTGTCGATGTCAGCGATTTGGGCCTTCAGTTGCTTCAGGCGCTGTATGATTAGTTTGTCGTCCATGGGTTGTTGGTTTGCCGTTTGGTCATAAAGAAGGCGCAGACCCAGCTCCATTTCTATCTGGGCTCTGGCAAGCCCCGCACAAAATGAATGCGAAAAGTCCGCGCCAAGGCACGAACTTTATAACTCCGCTTCCTTTGTGTGTTGAATATTGCCAGATTCAGATAGAAAGAAACGCGAGCATAAAGCCCTAATTATGTCTTATATGGGTACAAAAGTAAGACTTTTCTTTGAAAGTGAGAAATTTTATGGTTTTTGAAAGCAAGTGTGGGTTTTCCTCGTTTTCCTCACTTTCCTCATTTTCCTCAGGTGTGTTTCGTGAGGAAAAGGGGACAGGATGATACCGTATGGGGATGGTGTTGGTGAGCGTTTGTGAGAGGAAGGGAGGGAGAGGCTTGGCTTTTGGGCGTGTCAACGGAAGGGGTGAGACGTGTCAACGATGGCACTTTGTGAGAGGTGTTTTGTGCCACGAGAAAACACGTATCTCAAAATCGGTTGACACGTGGTTGACACGGGAGGGGGTGTTTGAGGTATGAAAAAACCCTAACTGCTTGATTATCAGTTAGGGTCTTTGAAATTAGTGGTAGTCTCTCCGGGATTTGAACCCGAGTTACCAGGATGAAAACCTGACGTCCTGACCAGACTAGACGAAGAGACCACTTCGTGTCATTTTTGACGCTCGATACCTACAACGCTTTTGCAGATATTTTTATCAAAAAATCTTATAAGTTACTATAATTCAAATATTTAAAAGATGGATAATTATTCCACGATGATGGAGAATTGGAATAATTTGTTGCGCAACTGGTCGATGGGAGCGGTGTAGATGAAAGCGGGGTGCTTCATGATATTCAAGACGCCGTAGCTCATCTTGACCTCAACGCCCATCTTGAACCATTGGTTGTAGATGTCGATGCCGGCACCCAATTCCCCAGCGAGATCGAATCGCTTGGTGACGAGATTGTTGATGAACTCGTTTCCGTTTATGTCGGTTTCTTTGTTGTCCTTCTGTGAGGCCAAGTCAAGTTTCGGGTTGACGCCGCCCATGAGATACATTCCGATGTTGTTGTACCTTTTCGAACGGTATTTGATGTTGAGCGGGAACTCAACGAAGGTCGTGCCGATGGACTTGGTGATGGTTTGCATGTCGATGCTGCCATCGATGGCTTTGATGGCAACGTCATAGCGCATCTTTCGCTCGCTGAAACTCAAAGAGGGGATGAAACGCAGGTCGAAATACCTACCGAGGCGTTTGCTGCCGATGATGCCGACGGTGAATCCCGGCGTTTGTGAGGTCTCGATGTTGTAGACATACATGCATTCCGTGTTAGGGATGCTATAGGTGCCATTGGGCCATGAATCGGCGGGTTGGGCGATATTCTGATAGTTTTCGATGGTCTTGACGGTGTACATCATTTGGTTGTAGGCCAACAAGAAGCCAAAATGATAAGGCTCGTTCTCATAGTTGGGCAGGTAATGGATGACTCTTCTTTGGGCTTGTGCCGGAACTACTGCCGCTGTGATGAGAAGGGCAAAGAACAATATTTTCAGTGCTTTTTTCAAGATGCTACGGGTTTAAATATGGTTCTAACGGACGCTGTTCGTTTTTATTGCGCTAAAACGGCGGCAAAATTATGAAAAAAAGGAATACGAATCACTTGGTGACGGTATAGAGTGTCGCGATGCCAGACGAAAGCTGTCTTGCAGCTCCGTTGTTCAAGCCGTTGTCACTTAAGATGCGTAAAAAACCATTTGGTTTTGGAAAAGCTTCAACAGATTGGGGCAAGTATGTGTACGCCCCGGGGTCTTTTGAAACGCTTTTCCCGATTTTGGGCAGGATGTGTTTGAAATACAAACGATAGAGTTGCTTTGTGGGAAACTTTTCCGGCATGGAGAACTCCAGGATAGTGGCTTGCCCACCTGGCCTCAAAACACGACTGATTTCGGAAAGGCCTTTGCCTAGGTCTTCGAAGTTCCTTACGCCGAAGGCCACAGTAACGGCATCGAAACTGTTGACGTCAAAAGGCAAAGCGGCAGCATCGCCCAGCCTCAACTCGATTTGGCTTTCAAGGCCTTGCTGCTTGAGTTTCTCTTTTCCGATTTCCAGCATCTTTCCAGAGATGTCTATGCCAACGATATGGGCCTGGGGATTACGCTTGGCCAATTCGATGGCCAAATCCGCCGTGCCGGTAGCGAGGTCTAAAATGGTTTTGGGTTGGCTCTTTGCAACTGCTTTTGCAGTTTTACGTCGCCACATCTTATCAATATTTAGGGAAAGCAAGTGGTTGAGGCGGTCGTATTTCGGCGAGATGCGGTCAAACATCGCCGCGATAGGGGAAACGCTCATGGCTGCAGCAGTTTTTCTAGGATTTGGCTCGGTGCAATGCTGTTCATGCAGGCATAGTCGCCGCGCAAGCAGGGTTTGTTGCCGTATACCGAGAGTTGGATGCAGTCGCTTGGCTTTTGGTTCCATCCCAAGAAGCCTGCATAAGGATGTGTGCCGCCCCAAATGGAGACGACCCTCGTGCCGACCAACGAAGCCAAGTGCATGTTAGCGGAGTCCATTGAGAGCATCACATCGAGTTGGCCCATCAAAGCAAGCTCTCCTGCCAAGCCATGCTGGCTTTGGGCGGCTTTCACGTTCGGGTATTTGGCGCAAAGTTCAGCGATTTGCCGTTTTTCCTCTTCGCCGCCACCGAAAAGGAATAGGGTGGTGTTTTCCCTTTCGTCCATGGTCTTGATGACCTGCTCCATCTTCTCCATGGGATAGACTTTGGCCTCATGCTTTGCGAAGGGCGCAATGCCGATCCAAGTCTCACTGGGTGCTTTTTGCGTCTCGCAAAAAGAAGAATAGTCCAGTTTTACAAAATTGGGCTTGACTGGATACCCCAACTTTTCCAGTACTTTGGCATAACGCTCAAACGAGGTGGCCTGTTGGGTAAAGACCTTGTTGTTCTGTCTTGTCAGCGCCTTTTTGCCTCTGCGGCCCTTGTCGATTTTGGCCACTTTCTTGCAGCGCAGACGGGCTTCGGCGCGAAGCCAATGGGTGCGCAGCACATCATGACAGTCGGCGATGTAGTCGAAGTCGCTCATGTGGGCGTCACACCAAAGTCGGCAAAGACCAATCAGGCCTTTGTGCCGTCCTTTCAAGTCGGCACCAAAGATATGCACGTTGCTGGGCATACCTTCAAACAAAGGTCTCGCCATCTCGCGGCTGAGTATGGTGATGTCCAAGTCGGGATACTGCATGGCCAAATCGTGGACAACAGGCACCGTCATGGCGATGTCGCCCAAGGCCGAAAACCGTATGATGAGGAGTTTTTTCATTTTTGCCCGTAAAGCACCGGATTCAGTGCAGGGTCGTTATACATCTTCATCTGCTTGTAGACCTTCATCACCTTTTCGCCCGTTTTGTAGCATTCCATCAGCTGGTCGATGGCAGTGCAAAGGTCGGTGTTTTGCTCTAAAAGCACGCCCAATTTGGCCTGGCATTTGGCCTTGTGTTCCTCGCTGACGTCGGCACGTTCCACCTCGACTTTCATGTGGTAGATCTTCAGTTGCAGGATGGAAAGCCTGTCGATGGCCCAAGCGGGACTCTCCGTGTTAAGTGTGGCATTGTCGAGAGGCTTCACCTCATGGAATTGAGTCCAATAGTAGCTGTCAATCAGCTCCACCAAGTCGGTGCGGTCCTGGTTCGACTTGTCGATGCGACGTTTCAAAGCCAAGGCCGCTACAGGGTCGATGTTCGGGTCGCGGATGAGGTCTTCCAGATGCCACTGCACCGTGTCGATCCACGCCTTGTTATAAAGGTACCACTCGATGGCCTTATCCTTGAAAGGATTGGTGCAAAGATGGTCCACATCGTCGAACTTGTGGTAGTCGGCGATGGCTTGGTTGAAGATATTGTTTGCCTGTTGGGTGAAAGTCATGTCGTGTGTTTAATGGAAAAACGCTCCGCTGGCTTGTTTATTGCCAACGGAGCGTCAATAGTGCAAAATTAGTGCAACTTTGCCAAAGCGGCCTTGATGCGCTTCGCAGCCTCGATGAGTTTGTCCAACGAGGTGGCGTAGGAGAGGCGGATGCAGTCGTCGTTGCCGAACGACTTGCCAGCCACGCAGGCCACATGGGCGTTGTAAAGCAGCCACATACAGAGGTCGTCGCTGCCCTTGATGACAGTCTCGCCGTCGGTCTTGCCGTAGAATGCCTTCATCTCGGGGAAGACATAGAAAGCTCCGGCGGGGGTGTTGCACTTCACACCTGGAATCTCGTTCAGAAGCTTCACGAAAGTGTCGCGGCGCTCGCGGAAGTTCTTCAACATGTTCTGAATCTCAGGTGAGTTCTCAGGGCATAGCTCAAGGGCTTTCACGGTGGCGGCTTGTGCGATGGTGCAGATGCCGGAGGTGATTTGGCCTTGGATCTTGTTGGTGGCCTTCACGATGGCTTGCGGAGCGGCGATGTAGCCGATGCGCCAGCCCGTCATGGCATAACCCTTGGCGACGCCGTTGACGATGACGAGGCGGTCCTTGAGGAAATCAAACTGCCCCATGCTCTCGTGCTTGTGTTCGTACTGGATGAACTCATAGATTTCGTCGGAGATGATGATGATTTGGGGGTGTTTTCTCAACACCTCTGCGATGGCGGTCAGCTCGGCCTTGGTGAACACGCTGCCACTGGGGTTGCAAGGCGTGTTGAGCATCAAAACCTTGGTCTTGGGCGTGATGGCCTTTTCAAGCTGTTCGGCCGTGATCTTGAAGTCATGGGCCATATCGCTCTTGATGATGACAGGCACACCACCGGCCAGCTTTACCATCTCGGGGTAGGATACCCAGAAAGGAGCGGGGATGATGACCTCGTCGCCATCGTTGACGACGGCCAGAAGTACGTTGTTGATGGCCTGCTTGGCACCGTTCGAGACGAGGATGTCGGTATCCTTGTAGTCGAGGCCGTTATCGCGTTTCAGCTTGTTGGCGATGGCCTTGCGCAGTGCGGGCGTACCGGGCACAGGCGGGTAGTGCGTGTCGTTATTGTTGATGGCATCGATACCGGCTTGCTTAGCCGATTCGGGCGTGTTGAAGTCGGGTTCGCCGATGCTCAGGCTGATGACGTCGATGCCTTGGGCTTTCAGCTCGCGGCTCTTGTTGGTCATGGCCAGCGTTGCCGACTCAGCCATGTTCAAAACTCTGTTGGAAAGGATGATTTCGCTCATGATTATGTTTTGATTATGATTGTTACTGTTAAGGGATGGCAAAGGTATGCCTTTTTTCGATAGGGTCAGCAGAAAGGCTCGAAAATTTGACGATTGAAGGAAAAACTGTACCTTTGCCGCAAATTTTATTAAAATGAATAGTTTAATTGTTTATGCATTGATGGGCGCAGGCCTCCTGCTGATGGTCGCCGCCATGATACTTTTGTCCCGACTGATAAGGATGAAAGATGCCGAACTGAGAAATGGCAAAAAGATGGAACTCAAGGTGCAGGCTCTGAAGATCATCATGCCGCTGAAGGTACAAGCCTACGAGCGTTTCCTGCTTTATCTCGAACGCGTGCAACTGCCCCAATTGGTGAAACGTGTCTATACTCCGGGCATGGAGAAAGGCACTTTCCATCTTCAAATGATACAGAATGTGCGCGAAGAGTTCGAACACAACCTTGCCCAGCAGCTTTATGTCGCCAACACGACTTGGAATGCCGTGGTGAACGCCAAAGAAGAACTTGTCAACCAAATCAACGAGACCTTCGAGCAGCTGAAGGACGAGGAGGATGTCTCCATTATCGCGCAGAGCCTGGTGGCCATCCCGAATCCTGCCGTCGATAAGGCCGTCACGGTCTTGAAACGTGATTTTGAACGTCTGCTGTAATAAATTGCAGTTTTTGTCGTTCAGATACAAACACTAAAACACATGAGATTTACCGCTACTCAAATCGCCGATCTGCTTTCCGGTAAGGTGGAAGGCAACCCCAATGCTGAAGTCTGGAACGTTGCCAAAATCGAGGAAGGCGCACCAGGCATGCTCAGTTTCTTAGCCAATCCGAAATACACCCACTATATTTATGAAACGCAGTCGTCGGTTGTCATTGTGAATGACGATTTTGTGTCGACGGCTCCCATCAGCGCCACTTTGATTCGTGTGCCCGATGCTTATGCTTCGTTTGCCAAACTGTTGGCTTTCTACGACCAGATGTCACAGAACAAGCAAGGCAGCTCGTCATTGGCTTTCGTTTCGTCTACGGCACAATGCGGCGAGAGTGTCTATCTCGGTGAGTTTGCCTTCGTGGGCGAGAATGCCAAAATCGGCAATAATGTGAAGGTTTATCCCCAAGTCTATGTGGGCGACAATTGCGTCGTTGGCGATAACACGGTGCTTTATCCTGGTGTGAAGCTTTACCGTAACACGGTGGTGGGTCAGAATTGCATCCTTCATGCGGGTGTGGTCATTGGTGCCGATGGCTTTGGCTTCGCGCCGCAGGCTGACGGACATTATGAGAAAATCCCGCAGGTGGGTAACGTGGTGATTGAGGACAATGTGGAAATCGGGGCCAACACTACCATCGACCGCTCCACTATGGGCTCGACGCGCATCCATAAGGGTGTGAAACTGGATAACTTAATCCATTTGGCCCACAACGTGGAGATTGGCGAAAACTCTGCCTTGGCGGCTCAGGTGGGCGTCAGTGGCTCGACGCGCCTTGGAAAGAATTGTGTGGTCGGCGGACAGTCTGGCTTTGTCGGGCACATCAACATCGCCGACGGCTCGCAGTTCGGCGGGCAAAGTGGTATCATGGGTAGCATCAAGGAGGAAAACCAAGCGTTTATGGGAACCCCGATACAGCCGTTGCGTCAGTATCTCGTTTCCAATGCACGTTTCCGCCATCTTGATGAGATGGCGCGAAAGTTGGACGCTCTTGAAAAAGAATTGGCAGTCCTTAAATCCAACCTTTAATTCTGTAGTAGGCGAGGGCACAATATTCTCTGAAGCAGGTGATTTCCAGCTTCAAATAATTGAAGAAAGTGTAACGCATTTTAACACTTTCCACAGAGGGAATCGCCTCGTTGCCACCGAGTTTTTGCTTTTTCAGTGACAAATTGAAATCGACCGTGGCAGGGTAGGCCGCTTTGCCGATGACATTTTGGAATCCGACCTTGTTGAGGCATTTTATAGTGCGTCTAACGTGTTCTGGTGAGGTGACGACAATAAGTTGCTCCTTGGCTAGTTCTGGATATTGTGCCATAAGCTCGAGTGCCTGCGAGCGTGTGTTGGCGCCATCGGTCATATAGAGGATGCTGTCGATTCCGCCTTGGCGCAAAAGCCTTGTCATCTCGGCTTGACAAAGGGAGTCTTCTGGATGTACCAGCAGGACGGGCACCTCGAAATGTCGCGCCAAAGCCGCCGTGTGATAAAGACGCATCAGGTTGTCCTCGGAGGGCATCCCGGCACCACCGAACATCACCACCTGTTTTGGGTGAGAGAGCGCAACGTTATCATTGGGGTTTTGTCCTAGGCGGTAGTGCATGTAAAATGGTGCGGATGTGAAAGCCAAGGCAATCATCAAAATAAACAGAATGCCGAGCGTAAAAAATATGACTTTTATGGTTTTTGCTAAATGCTTCATTTTGTGAGTCTTCTGCTTGTGTTGTCCTGTAAAAGTGTTCAAAGGTACGGTTTTTTTTGGCTTATGTAGAATATTTTCCTATTTTTGCCCGTTTTTTGTGGAAAAGTATGTCCACTTTTATGACTTTATATGGAGAAACAATGTACCCTCAAAAATAGAGTCAGTGTCAAAGGCGCAGGTCTTCACACGCGTCAGTGTGGGACCCTCACCTTTAACCCGGCTCCAATAAATTCAGGAATTCGTTTTCGTAGAATTGACCTTGAAAACCAACCCATCATCGAGGCTGATGTCGACAATGTGATTGACACAGCCCGTGGTACAACGCTCGGAAAAGGCGGCGTTAAGATTTACACCGTTGAACATGTTCTGGCTTCTTTGCGTGGCATGGGTATCGACAATGTGCTTATCGACATCGATGTTGAAGAGACTCCCATCATGGACGGCAGCGCCAAGTTTTTTGTTGAAGCCATTCATAAGGCTGGTATCGTCGAACAGAATGCGCCCCGTAACTATCTCGTCATTGAGGAGCCTATCTCATACAAGAATGAGGTGTTGGGTATTGAACTGAAGATAGAGCCGGCCGATTCCTTCCAAGTGGACGTGAAGGTGAAGTACAACACGAGGGTCTTGGACGAACAACATGCTACATTGAACGACCTGAAGGATTTCGAGAACGAGATTGCGCCTTGCCGTACCTTTGTCTTCCTGCATGAGTTGGAGACCCTCATTAGCCGTAACCTCATCAAGGGAGGCGACCTGACCAACGCCATCGTGTTCGTCAACCGCAACGTTTCGGCAGAGGAGCTTGACCACATTGCGGCTTTCTTCAAGAAGCCGAAAGTGGCAGTGAAAGAGGGCGGTATCCTCAATAACGTGGAGCTCTATTTCGAGAATGAACCTGCCCGTCACAAGCTGTTGGATGTCATCGGTGACCTTACGTTGGTCGGACGTCCCATCAAGGGCAAGGTGACGGCTGTGAAACCCGGACATTTCTCCAACACGGCTTTCGCCAGAAAGATCAAACACACCTTATTATACTAAGCATGAACCAGCCTTTAGCCTATATCCACCCCAACGCCCGCATCGCGGAAGACGTGAAGATTGAGGCGTTCGCGTGGATTGGCGAGGACGTTGAAATCGGTTCCGGCACTTGGATTGGCCCCAATGCCACCATCATGGACGGTGCCCGCATCGGGAAGAATTGCAAGATTTTCCCTGGTGCAGTCATCTCGGCCATCCCGCAAGACCTGAAATATAAAGGCGAGGCCACTTATTGTTACATCGGCGACGGCACCACGGTGCGTGAGTCGGCGACGGTCAACAAAGGTACTGTGGCTTCAGGTAAGACCGTGGTCGGCAAGGACTGCCTGCTAATGGCTTTCACCCATGTGGCACACGACTGTTACCTTGGCGACCATGTCATCATGGCCAATGCTGCGACCTTGGCGGGACACATCACTGTCGACGATTGGGCCATCTTTGGAGGCCTTGCTGCAGTGAGCCAGTTCTGCCGTATCGGTTCGCATGTGATGATCTCGGGTGGTGCCTTGGTTAACAAGGACATCCCGCCGTTTGTGAAGACGGGTCCCGGATATCCTGTGTGCTATGCTGGCGTCAACTCCATCGGCTTGGTGCGTCGCGGTTTCTCGCGTGAACGTATCAACGCCATCCAGGATGTGTACCGTGTCATTTATAGCGTGGGTATGAACGTCACACAATCGGTGCAGTACATCCGCGAGAATCTCCCCGTTTCCGAGGATCGTGATTTCATCCTTGATTTCATTGAGAGTTCCAAGATCGGCATCATGAAGAACGCCGTCGGGAACGAAGACTAATCTACCACTTCTTTATAGGCTTCAAAAATTTGCCTTCCGATGATTTCATTGGAGAAGGTGCTGAGTGCATACTGCCGTATGGCAGCGCGGTCGTATTCTGAGCTGTGGTCGAGCAGTTGGTTCATGCCTTGTAGCAGAGCTTCCTCATCGCCTTGTGGGATGAGGATGCCTCTCTCGGGAGATAGAATCTCAGCGATGCCGCCTACGGCAGTGCTCAAGACAGACACGCCACTTGCGAAGGCCTCCACAATGACGCAGGGCAGGTTCTCGAAGTTGGAGAACAACACGAAGAAGTCGGCCTGCTGATAAGCTTCAGCCACCTCGGCAGAGGTTTTCTTGCCATGGAAGACGACGCATTCCTCCAGATGGTGCTCCTTCACAAAAGCCTTGAATTCAGGAGCGTCGTAGTCGTGGATGACGTGCAGCTCGAAGTCGTCGCGTTGTTGGCGCAAACGCTCGATAACACGCAGGATGCCGCTGAAGTTCTTGGCCTCGTCGCGCAAGGTTGAAATGTGAAGAATATGTTTTTTCCAGACGTGCATGTCATTCCCGCGTAGGATCGTGCGTTGGCTGGAATCTATGCACGGCTGTCTAAGTTTAAACATATCCGTATTCACCAAATTGTAAATTACCCTGAAATTGTTATGCACCCCATGGCCCTCCATGCAGTGCTGCAAGTCGAGGCTAACAGGCATGATGAGCGCGGCATTGTTGGCAATTTTGACAATCTTTTTCTTCAATCCACCGACCAATACATCCTTGTTTTGCGGCTGGTAGATGGTCCAATGCTCAGTCATCACATATTTATAGCCATAGAGTTTCTTCCACAGCAATGCCACTTGTCCAAGCGGGTAGGCGACATGCAAATGAATTAAGTCGGGCTTGAAGAAGTGTTTCTTGATGTATCTTAGACCGTATTGGTACATCCGCAGCATCTTCAGTTTGCGAATGGCATTGATCTTTGGCGGACGGATATATATCTGCACATGGGTGTGGTGTGCGCCCTTAATCTCCTTGACCTCAAACGATTTCGTCATGTCCTTGCCATCGCAGACAGAGAGGATGACGGAATGGCAATCCTCGGGCAGCGCGTCGATCATGCGGACGCAGAAGTTGCCCAAAGTGGGGTCATCGGGGGTGGGAAACCAACTCAACAGGTGCAGGATGTTCATCAGTTGTTTGATTTATTGGATGTTTCGTAGGGGCAGACCTGCGTGTCTGCCCATTAATTGTTCAATCTATGTGTTTTTATGTCGATTTCAAAATATTTCTGCGGCGTCTCGTAAGGCACAAGTTTATGGGTGGGCAAGTCTTCAGGCAGATACACGGCACAGAGGGTGTTTGAAACATGGTAGATATGTTTGCGTTTCTCGGCAGGTGCACCGTCAAGGATGGCGCCCATCACGTCCCAGCGGATGGTCTCGGGGTCGAGGCCGTAGTCGTGCCAGACGATGATGCTGTTGTCACTCTTCAGCAGTTTGAAGGCAGTCTCGGTGTCTTTCTTCACGCTTTCATAGTGGTGGTCGCCATCGATGAAGACCATGTCGTACTTGCCGAAATGCGGCCCAAAATCGAAGGTTTGGGAGTTGCCGTAAAGCTGCTCCACGTTAGCCAAGTCCTTGCTGAAGAAGCTATGTAGGTCGGCATATTGTTGGTTGTTGGTCAATTTGACGATGTCCTCTTTCAGCAGATTGAAGGTGACGCAATGCTCCGCCACCTCGGCCAGGTTGGCCACGCTCTCACCACGCCAGGTGCCGATTTCGAAGAAGTCTTTCACCGCATAGCGTTTCGCCAAAGCCCGCAGCAAAGCGATGTCGATGGGCATGGTGGCACCTGAGAGATAGGCGTATGGCTTCGCGATTTCGTGGAAGTCGGGAAACAGTTCGTTGATTTCCACCACGGGAAGTCCATCGGCAAGGCCATATTTTTTGATGACCTCCTCTTTGTTGCTGCCTTCGTCCTGCAGGACGAGGTTGAGCAGATAGGGATGCTTGATAACGCGCCCGATGGCTTTGGTGAATTTTTGTATTTTATTCATTGTTTTTGTTTTGTTTCAAGAAATGTTGCTTCAGCTCGGCGATGTAGTTCTGCACCTCACTCTTCCTCAGGATGAAGTCACGACCTTTGAATTGCGACTCCTTGAGGAAGAAGACGAACAGGAAGATGGCGTTCACCGTGTATGACACTGCCGAAGTAATGGCAGCGCCTGTGACGTCGTAGCGCGGTATCAGCGTGAAGCCGAGGATGCAAGTGGCTGCCAGACCGCAGAGCGCCGCGAAGGTGTTCATCTGATAACGTCCGGTGCCAGAGTAATAGTGTCCAAGGATGAGGAAAATGCAATAGAACAGCACCCCTGGTGCGAGGATGCGGATGATGCCCGCCATCTCGCCGAACTCGGGACCAAAGACGAAGGTGTAGACCTGTGGTGGCAATAAGGCCAGCACGATGACGGCTAAGGCTGAGATGACGAGGCAGATCTTGCTCAGGTCAAGAGTGAGTTTTTGCGAATAGGCACGGTCATTGGCATTGGCGATGCGGGCGTATTGCACCAAGGCGATGCTGTTACTGATGATCCAAATGGCTTCAGCCAAGGAGACCGAGCGTGAGAAGACGCCGACTTGCCCTCTGCCGATGTAACTATCTAATAGGTAATAACTGAGTCTAAGGTTGAAAAACTGCACGAAGTGTCCTGTTTGGTTGAGGAAACCGTATTTGAAAAGGTCTTTCAACACGGGACCATAGTGCTTGTCCTTGTCGTGGCGCAGGTTGGCGTAGTCTTTCCGCAGCATCCACACTCCCAGCAGGGAAGTGCTGCCGTAGGCGGCATAAAGGCCAATGATGTAGCCGTAGATGTCGGTGTGCTTCAGGATGATATAATACACCACCAAGGTCAGTGTCAGCAGGACAGGTTGGAGCAATGTGTTGTAGTTGGCCTTTTGGATTTCCTCCTTGCCGACCAACAGTCGGAAGTTGATGTTGCTAAGTGAGGAGATGAAGGAGAGGATGGCCACGTGCAGCACCAAGTCTTGGTCTAGCTTGGGATAGAACAGCCTGATGCAGAAGCCCATCACCAAGGCAATCAATCCCGACCATAACACCGAGGCCACCAATATCTTCTTGAAGGAATGCCGTGGGGCGAGGTAGACGATGCTGGCGCCACAGACAATCTCGGAGAAGATGAGGATAAAGGTGATGGAGGTCAGCACCAAGGACTGCGTCCCCGAACCGGTATCGCCCAAAGTCTGGGAGATGATGATGGCGATGAGGAGGTTGAGCGCCGCCGCCAGGATCTTCGTTCCAAAAGTATTTAGGATCTTCTTGAACACGATATCTGTTCAGATAATGATTAGAATTGCAAAGATAGGAATTATCCTTCGATTTCGTTGCTCCATATTGAAAATTTGGGTGAAATGTTCGTAAATTAGCGGAATCACAAAAATTCTGATACATTCCGCAGTTTTACGGAAAGAATGTGTTATTTTTGCACTGAAATTCACAATAATTATGTTGATAGGAAGAGAAAAAGAAAGACGCATTTTGCATAGTGCTCTGACCGAAGAGCAGGCTCAATTCATAGCTGTATATGGTCGTCGTCGAGTTGGGAAGACATTCCTTATTAGGGAGGTATATGACTATTGTTTTTGCTTCCAGTATACGGCTGCCGCCAACTTGTCTTCACGCAAGCAGCTTGCACGATTCCAACTGGCTTTGAGGGAACAAGGATTGAAGGACGTGTCTACTTTGACTAATTGGATGACCGCCTTTAGTGAGTTGAAACGATTCATTGGTTTGCAGCCGGAGGGCAAAAAGGTGGTTTTTTTTGATGAGTTACCATGGATGGATGCTCCACGTTCCGGTTTCTTGTCCGAGTTAGAGGTTTTCTGGAACGGTTGGGCTTCAGCCAGAAAGGATATTGTGTTTATTGTATGTGGTAGTGCGACTTCGTGGATGGTGAAGAAAAATATTAAGAACAAGGGCGGACTTCATAATCGATTGAACCATCGTATTGCATTGCAACCTTTTACGCTTCATGAGTGTGAGGCCTTGCTTCGATCACGAGGAATAGTAATGACTCGGAGGCAGATATTGGAAGGTTACATGATTTTTGGAGGTGTGCCTTATTACTGGAGTTTGCTTGAGCGAGGGGCGAGCCTCGCGCAAGAGATTGACAGGCTTATGTTTATGCACGATGGTGAACTTTATGATGAGTTCAGTATGTTGTATGCTTCACTCTTCAAAAAGCCTGAACCATATATCAAGGTTATTGAGTTGTTGGCAAAGAAGAAAATGGGATTGACACGGTTGGAACTGATCAAGGCAGGAAAATTTGAGGATAACGGAAGGCTTACCGAAATCCTTCACGACTTGGAATGGTGTGGCTTTATTCGTGGCTATTCCATGATTGGACATAAGGTGAAGGATGAGATTTTCCAGCTGATGGACCACTACACTATATTCTATTTTGAGTTCATTAAAGGGAAACGCAGAGGAAAAAACTATTGGCAAGCTATGCAGGGACAATCCCAACATAACACATGGTGCGGGTTGGCTTTCGAACGAGTATGTCTATGGCATGTCGACCAGATCAAGATGAAATTGGGTATTAGCGGTGTGCTGACCAACGAATATGCTTGGCAGTGTCGGTCTGACAAGGAAACAGGCAGGGAAGGTGTTCAAATTGACTTACTCATTGATCGGAGCGATGGCATCATTGACCTTTGTGAGATGAAATATAGCAAAAAGGAATATGCCATCACGGCAGATTATGAAAAGGAGCTCATACAGAGAAAGAGCACTTTTGCCGAGGTAACGAAGACCAAAAGTGCTGTTCATACCATAATGGTGACCGCTGACGGACTTGTACAAAACACTCATATTGGAGAAGTACAAAATGACATTATTTTGGATGATTTGTTTTGTAAATAAAAGAAAAACAAATTGTTATAATATGAAATGTTTGTAAAATAGCGGAATCGATAAATTTTTGATATATTCCGCTGGTTTACTGATGGAATTAAAAAGGATCTATTTGCTCCGATAATATTGTTTACCTCATAATCATCTCCCGCAAATCCCCATAGTTCCTCACGACATCATACGTTACCGAGGTGTCGGCGATGGTAATTTGGCCTTTTTTGATGTCGCAAATTGCGACCTCAAGTTTTGTGTTGGTTTCTTTCTTTGCCATATTCTTATTGATTTTTATAGCGCAAAGATGCAAACCATGTCAAGACAAAGCCGTTGATTAAACGTTTGTAGTCGACAGTAGTCGTTCGCTGTCGGATATATTGCTGTAAATGAATGAGAAACGGAATCTGTTAGCAGGGCTTCCAAATCCGCCCACTGCAACTGTCACTCTCAGCCCCAGTCACCGAAGCCAAAACGTTGGTCTTGCCTTCCGTTCGCAAAAGACCAAGAAAAGCAAAAACCAAAGCCTCTTTGTAGTCGATAGTCATTTTGTCGGGGATGATGACTTCGTGTGAGGTCCGGGCTTGCAGGCGTTCCATGAGGAACTGGTTTCTTGCACCGCCGCCGGTGACGAGAATCTTGCCTTTAGGCAAGTGACTTACGCCCAAGGCGATTTGCAAGGCGATGTGTTCTGCGAAAGTGGCTAGCATATCCTCAACGGACAAATCTTTCAACAACTCTTTTTGGTTGGCTTCAAAGAACTCCCTGCCCAAGGATTTGGGCGGTAATTGACCGTAAAACGGATGTCTGTTCAGTCGCTTCAGCAGGTCCATATCAACTTCGCCACTGCGGGCAAGTTGTCCGTCACGGTCGTAGGGGAGACCTTTCATCTGAGCCAAATAGTTTAAGGCTTGGTTGGCGATGCAGAGGTCGTAGGCGATGCGTTTGCCGTCTTCGTCGTATGAGACATTGGCGATGCCACCAATGTTGAGGCAGATTTCATAATCACCGAAAAGGAGCTTATCGCCGATTGGCACCAACGGTGCGCCCTGACCGCCTTTGTTGACGTCTTCAGTGCGGAAGTCGTTGATGACGGTAAAGCCACAAGCCTTGGCCATTTCTTGTCCATCACCGATTTGCAGGGTGTAGTGCTGCTCGGGTTTGTGGAAGATGGTGTGTCCGTGCGAGGCTACGAAGTCGGGCGTGGTGTTGTGTTTTTTGGCGAAAACTAAGACTTGTTCGCCGAGGTATTTGCCATAGTCCTTGTCTAGCTGCACCAAGTCCTTGGGCTGCTTGTGGAAGGCCTCGGAGAGTTGTTGGGTCCAGTATTCGGGATAGGGTAGGGTCTCGGCGGCGAGGATTTGGAAGCCGTATTTGCCGTTCTCTTCTTGGAAACGTACTAAAGCGATATCTAGCCCGTCCAACGAGCTGCCTGACATTAATCCGATGGCGGTAGTTTCTTTCATGTTTATGTCGAGCGACGGCCCTTCGACAGGCTCAGGGACCTTAATAAAACGAACGAGCTAAGGTCGTTGAGCTTGTCGAAACGCCGACTATATTAACGGTAATACCTTTCCCAATTGTATGCTGTTAGAGCCTTTGACGAGTATGGTCTTTCCGTTGACTGGGTTGCTTTCAAGATATTGGCACAGGTTCTGGACATTTTCGAAGGTCTTCCAATCGGGATTTTCATTGTATGCGCAGAAATTCTGTCCAACGAGCAAAGCCTCCTTAAAGCCCAATTCCTTCATCAAGCGGAGGATGTTGCGGTGTTCTTCTTCTGATGCCGTGCCCAACTCGCGCATGTCACCCAAAACCAGCATAGGATTCTCCCCGCAGATGGTGTGGAAGTTGATCAACGCGGCGCGCATGGAGGTTGGGTTGGCGTTGTAGGCATCCATGATGATGCGGTTCTTTTCGGTCTCAATGACCTGCGAGCGGCTGTTGGTGGGCGTGTAGGCCTCCAAGGCCTCAATAATCATGTCGTCTTCAACTCCGAAATACTGTCCCACACCGATGGCGGCGGCTACATTCTCGAAGTTGTAGCTGCCCACCAAATGCGTCTGGATGAGATGCTTTCTCCAACCGACACTTAGATACGGGTTGCATGCTCCAGGCACAACGGGGCAGAAGGCGGCGCAATGACGTCCGTAGGAGATGCGTTCCTGCCCTTCTGACTGCTCCCACAACAGCGGATTGCCTTGGTTGACGAATACGGCCTTGCCATGGCTCTTGATATGCCTATACAGTTCCGTCTTGGTCTTGATGACGCCTTCGAAGCTGCCAAAGCCTTCCAAATGTGCCTTGCCGATGTTGGTGATGAGGCCGTAGTCGGGGTCAGCGATCTTGCAGAGGAAGTCGATCTCACCGGGATGGTTGGCACCCATCTCCACAACGGCAATCTCGGTCTCGGGCTTGATGCTCAAAAGGGTCAGTGGCACGCCGATGTGGTTGTTGAGGTTGCCCATCGTGTGGATGATGTTGTATTTCTTGGCCAGTACCGCCGAGACGAGTTCCTTGGTGGTTGTCTTGCCGTTGGTGCCGGTGATGCTGAGCACTGTGGCCTTGCTTTGTGAGCGGTGGTAGGCGGCTAGGTCTTGCAAGGTCTTCAGCGTGTCATCCACTACGAGGATGCGCTCGTGTTTGGGCAGGTCCTTGCGGTCGGCGACGACGAGGCTGGCCACGCCTTGTTCGGCTACTTGCGGGGCGAAGTCATTGGCGTCGAAGTTCTCGCCTTTGAGGGCGAAGAAGACGGCGTCTTGTTCGACCTTGCGGCTGTCGGTGGTGACTTTGTAGGCCTTCTTGAAGTGCTGGTATATTGTTTCGATGGGGTTCATGTCGTTTGCTTTTAATAAAAGAAGCCGCCTGACTGATCAAACGGCTTCAATGTTATCATGAAAAAGAATCTATTATCTTGCGAACGAACTGCCCACTTTGTTCATGGCGCAACGGAAACCGATGGTGGAAGCGGACTGGTTCTGGTTGAGGAAGCGGCGATTGCCGGGGCTCAGGTAGTAGGGGCCATCAGCCCAAGAGCCACCTTTGTACACTCTGGATTCGTCGCTGATGAGGGTCGTACCAGGGGTGTCGTTAGTTGCAAAGTCATACATTTCTCTAGTAAACACGCTCTGGTCGTCTTGTGAGTCGCTCCAGCGGTTGCGGATAGCTGACATGTAGTCGCCATCGTCATAGTTGGAGTTGAAAGCAGTGCGGTAGTTCTGGCGTCTGGCAGTTTCTTCCTGAGGGATGAGCTCTCTGCGGATGCGACCGAGGGAGTCTTTCTGCAGCAGGAATCCTTCGTCGTCGACGGCCTTGCGGGTAAATACGTTACCACGGAAAGGACTGTAGTCGGCCACATCCTCGAAGGAAAGGGGACGATAGACGTCTTGGCACCATTCGGCAACATTGCCAGCCATATTGTACAAACCATAATCGTTGGGCCAGTAGGAACCGACAGGGGCGGGTAGGGCGGCGCCATCGTTCAGGTGTCCGGCTACACCCATATAGTCACCAGGGCCTTTCTTGAAATTGGCCATGAAGCTTCCGTAATATCTCTTGTTGTCGGTACGCAGACCGTCACCAGACCAAGGATAAACCTTACGCTCACTGACGAGTTCGTTGGAGGTGTTGCCAATCAAGCCGACAGCGGCATATTCCCATTCGGCTTCCGTAGGAAGACGGTAGGAGGGCAGCAGGATGCCGTCGTCCATTCTGACGTTACGCATGCCGTCACCACCTTTTGAGAGATCCTTCTTGCCGTTCTTCACCTTGCCGGTGTATTGTCCAGCCAGATAAGCGTCGGTGTTGAAGTTCTCTTCATCCTGTTGAGAGGGGTCCCAATCAAGGATGCCTGCTTCAACAAGCATTAACTCGTTGACACGGTCGGTACGCCAAGCGCAATAGTCGTTGGCTTGTACCCAGGTCACACCGACAACAGGGTAGTCATTGTATGAAGGATGACGGAAATAAATCTCGACCATAGGTTCGTTGTATGACAAACGGTCACGCCAAACCAAGGTGTCGGGAGCAGCGTTGCGTACCACTTGGGGGTAGTTCTGGCCATAAACGCGGTTCAGCCAATAGATGTACTCGCGGTAGTCCACGTTGCTGACCTCGGTGCGGTCCATAAGGAAGGAAGGCACTGTGACCTTGCGGGGCGAGTTGTCCCACGAATAAGTGACATTGTCAGTAGTGGCACCCATCACAAAAGTACCGCCTTCAATGGCAATCAAGCCGGGACCGACCTCTTGGTCGTTGATTTCCGTGACTTCAAAACCACCGTTGTTGGCATCGTTGTATGCCCAACCCGTTGTACGAGAGGACTTCTTGGAGCACGATACGGTAAGTAGTCCTGCCAAAACGATGATGGCTAATGTCTTAAATCCTTGTTTTCTATACATATGCAATAAAAAATTTGTATCTATAACTCGGTTGTATTTGTGTTTATTGTATCACAATAATGATTTTTTTCAAAAAATCGGGCAAATATAGCGTCTTTTTTTGAATTATGCGTCGTTTTTGGGAAAAAAACTTTTTTGTTTCAAGAAATGACGGACTGCAATAAAAAAGTTGTATTTTCGTTTTCTTTTAGACCAAATTATTATTAATAGGTGTTTGTCTTGTAATGCATTGATAATTAAATTGAAAGGATTTTATGCGACATAAGAGTTCTCTGTTTTTGACCGTCTTATTCCTATGCTTGGCATGCCTTTCTCCGGTATTTGTCCGCGCACAGATTGTCAGCACGTATCCAATAAACTTGCAATGGAAGGGCTTGGTGGAGGTGAGGAATGCCTATGACACTATGTCGTATATCGCATTGGAATCGGCGGATTATGAGAGTGGAATGCCTGTGTTCTGCCAGTCGTTCCCCATTTATGATAGCCATGTTGAGGCTAACTTGGAGTTAAATAAGGTGTTGACAATGCCTTTATCGCAAGACGAGTTGCGCCTGGCAGAAGCTTTCACTTTTGCGCCTGATTTTGAGGTACGTGCCATTCCGCTCCGCCAACGTGACGAGTCTTATCTTAGTGTACGTGTCGTCCCCATCCGCAATAGAGGCGGTAATTATGAAAAGTTGGTCTCTGCTTCACTTTCCGTCGCCCTGTCTCCTGATTTTGATGCACAAAAGTCCAATCCTTTATATGCACATCGCTCTGCGATGGCGTCTGGGAATTGGTATAGGATCGGATTGCCGGAAACGGGCATCTATAAGTTGACTTATTCCGATTTGTCGGAATTAGGTGTCGATGTCGCCCATATCGACCCGCGCCAGATTAGAATGTATCATAACGGTGGCGGCGTGTTGCCTGAGATGAACGCCGAAGCCAGACATGACGATTTGGTGGAGATCCCCATCTATGTCTACGGTGAGTCGGATGGCAAGTTCGACAATGGAGACTATATCCTGTTTTACGGCCGTGGCCCAGTATGCTGGAACTATGACGCATTAAAGACGGCGTATGTCCATACGCCCAATCCTTACGAAGACTATTCATACGCATTTGTTGTCACGGGGCTTGGTAATGGCAAGCGTATCGTTGAGTCTGGGGAAGCTCTGCCGACGGCGGACGAATCCATTGTCCAATTCCTTGACCATCAAGTGCATGAGTTGGATGAATTCAATCTATTCCGTGTCGGTCGTACTTACTATGGCGACAAGATGGACCCCAATAGTGTCAAGAATCTCGATTTCAGCTTCCCCAATGTGGTGACGTCGAGGCCATGCAAGGTGAATACGGCCTTGGCGGCCAGAAATTTGACTTCCGCTTCTTTTGATGTATTGATAAACAATGTGAAAAAAGCGTCTTATAGCGTTTCTGCCGTCACCTCGGAGCAGGTTCATGGCTATGATGTGGGTGGATGGGTTTCTGCCAATCCTACTTCGGAAACGGTGCGTGTTTCGTTAAGGTATAATGCATCGGGTGTTTCCTCCGTGGGCTATGTGGACCACGTCATCGTCAATGCATGGCGGAGCCTCGGATTTGTCGGCGGACAGATGCAGTTCCGCAATCCCGAGGCATCCATTAATAATAAGGTATATGAGTATAAGTTGTCCGGCGCCTCGTCACAGGTGAAGGTGTGGAATGTCACAGATCCTGCGTCACCTTCTGTCGTGAAAGGGCAACTCAATGGCAGCGTTTTCAGTTTCAAGGTGAATGGCAATGCAGACAATGAGTTTGTGGCTTTCAATGGCAACACGTTTTGTGCGGCGAAGATGCTCGGGAAGGTGGACAACCAAAACCTTCATGGCATTCGTGATATTGACTTCGTTATTCTGACTTACGACGGTTTCTTGGCTCAGGCGGAACGTTTGGAAGCTCTTCATAACCGCATCGACCCCGACCTGAACATATTGGTCACCACGCCAGAGAAGGTTTACAATGAGTTCTCATGTGGTGCCAAGGATGTCAGTGCCATCCGCGATTTCTGCCGAATGCTGTATCTCGACAGTACTCCAGGCCGCAATATCAAGTATCTGTTGCTGCTTGGCGATTGCACATACGATTACAAGAATAGGACGGGTGTCGTGGATTTTGTGCCTACCTATGAGTCCGAAAGCTCACTCAGCATGTTGGATACCTATGTCACCGACGACTTCTTCGGTTTCATGGACAATACGGAAGGCGCCATTGGAAGCTCTCTTGCCGACATTGGCATTGGCCGTTTCCCGGTCCAGACTGTGGAACAAGCTGCCCAAATCGTGGATAAGATCGAACGTTATGTTGTGAAAGACCAAAACACGATGCAGCCATGGCGCAATACCGTCACTTTCTTGACGGACGACGAAGGCGGCTTTGTGAGTTCCGCCGAAGAGATGGCGGCCATGCTGCCCACAGTGGGCGGCGAGGGCGTCGTCGTTGACAAGATTTATTTGGATGCTTATCAGCAAGTCAGCGCTCCTGGAGGCGAGGTTTGTCCCGACGTGAATGCCGCCATCAACAGCAGGATGGAGAAGGGAACGTTGGTGCTTAACTACACGGGGCATGGCGGTGAGGTGCAGCTGGCAGAGGAAAAGATCCTGCAGCGGAAAGACGTCGACTCATGGCGCAACGCCCCAATGTACCCTCTGATGATTACAGGTACCTGTGAGTTCAGCCGCTTCGACGACCATCTTCGCACCTCGTTGGGAGAATATGCCTTCCTCAACCAGTATGGTGGCATGATTGCCATGTTCACCACATCAAGGGTGACGCACGGCCCGCACAATCAAGCCTTTAATAAAGGGGTGTACAATAACTTGTTCCGTATCAATGGCGAGGAACATTACCGGTTGGGTGATGTGTACCGCATGGCCAAGACTTCTGGCAACTTTGTCGAGAAGCGCTATGTTTTTTTCGGTGATCCTGCTTTGCGCTTGGCTTATCCTAAGTGGACGGTGGAAACGCTGAGTATCAATGGACAGTATCCTGACTATACGCTGGATTCCATCCAAATCGATGATACGACATGGCAAACGTATCCCATTTATCAAGATACCATAAGTGCCTTGCAGCCTGTTGAGATTGAAGGTGTTGTGAAAGACTTCAATGGCAACGTGGCAACGGGCTTCAATGGCGTGGTGAGCGTTATCGTTTACGACAAAGAGGCCGAACTCTCCACTTTGGGCACTTCTTCCAGTGTTATCGACTTCAAGCTGCGTAACAGCGTGATTTTCAATGGTAAGACCGATGTAAAGAATGGCAAGTTCACGATGAACTTCACCGTTCCGCGCGACATCTCCTACCGTTTCGGCCAAGGCCTGATCAACTATTATGCTACGGATTATGAGATCGATGCCAACGGCAACTGCGACAGTTTCATTATCGGTGGCTTCTACGACGAGGCATTTGAGGACCAGAATCCACCTGAAATCCGTCTTTTCATTGATGACACCTTGTTTGTGAGTGGCGGTTTGACGGGGCAGAATCCCACCTTATTGGCTTTTGTTGAGGATGAAAGCGGAATCAACACGACGGGTGCCGGCATCGGCCACGACATTATGGCCACCTTGACAGGGCCGACGAAGAACTCATATTGCCTCAACTCGTATTTCGTCTCTCAGCTTGACGAGCCGGGCAAGGGCGTCATCACCTTCAAGATGCAGGACTTGCCTGATGGAGACTACACCCTAATGCTGAAAGTTTGGGATATTTACAACAACTCGGGTACGGCAACTGTCGATTTCACCGTACTCAACGATGCTGGCATGTTAATCGAGAACTTGTTCAACGCCCCCAATCCGGTGAGGGATGAAACGCATTTTGTCTTCGATCACAACCAGGTGGGCAATAATATGAAAGTTGACATTTATATCTACGATATCATGGGCCGTTGGGTGACCACGCTTTCTGAACAGGTGTCGGGCAGCTCGACACGCATAGCTCCCATTCGTTGGGACGGTCGCGGCGCTCATGGCGAAGCTTTGTGCAATGGCGTTTACCCATATCGTGTCGTGGCTACCAACGACCAAGGAGAGACGTCAACGATGGTGTCAAAATTGATTTTAAGCAAATGAGTATCAGTATGAGAAACAGAATATCAAGAGTTTTCATCGCGGTTTTTATAGCCTTGTCGTTCAAGGTTGGCATGGCGCAGGACAACACTTATCAGTCGGTGTTGAATAATTACACTTGGTACCGTCTTTCGGTGACGAAAGAGGGCGTCTACAAGTTGGACTATTCCACCCTGCAGGCCATGGGCGTTGATATGAACACGCTGAATCCTAATCAGATAAGGATTTTTGGAAATCCTTCGGGCGTGTTGCCTGAAAAGAACTCGAAAGCCCGTCCTGACGACTTGACGGAAATGGCCATTCTTGTCAATGGTGCTGATGATGGCGCATTCGATGAAGGAGATGCCGTGCTCTTTTATGGTCAGGAGCCTACGCGTTGGAAACTGGTCGATAATTCGGGCAATACCTATGCGAGGGAACGCAACTATTACAGTGACACCACGTTCTATTATCTCTGTGTGGATAGCGGCCAGGATGGCCTGAGAGTGGGAGAGAAGGCTTCTCTTGCTGTGGAGTCCGCCACCACCGTAATTTCCGAGTTCCCCGACTTTGTGTGGCACGAGGAGGAATTGTTCTCGCCTTATAGCCAAGGCCAGAACTGGTTTGGAGAGAAGGTGTCGCAACAGGACACCTTGCTTTCTCTGGAGTTCGTATTCCCGAACTTGGTGAAGACCAAGGCGGTGAGAGTCAAGTCAAAGGTATATGGCAGAATGAATGGTGTCATGCATTATAATGCATGGACGAACGAGGCGATTCTCGCCAACAACACCGCCATATCGAAACCCGGAAACAACTATTACGCTAAGGCGTCCACTATTGACGCGCAGCTGATGCCAGAGTCTGACACATTGGTGTTTAACCTGGACATTCGAAGCAATCCTCAGGCAACACTTTATCTCGATTATGTGGAGATGTTTGGCTGGCGTCTGTTGAAGCGGGTGGGAGGCGTCTTTCCTTTTAGGTTGATGCCGAGCCAGTTTGGGCAAAGCATGAGTGCAATATGGTTGCAAAACACCAATGCCCAATGCTTGTTGTGGGAGGTGACGAATCCCTTGAATCCAGTTCGTCAGGAATGCGTGATGAGTGCCAACAATATGGTGTTTGCCGTCAACGGAAACGCCGAAAGACGTTATGTGCTTTTCCAGCCGTCGGAGGCGTATGAAGTGGAACACTGGCAGCAGGTCGCCAACCAAAACGTGCATGCCGTCGCCGATGCGGATTTGCTGATCCTTACTTCTCCCATCTTTTTGGAGCAAGCACAAGCCTTGGCCGATTATCACGCCCAAAAGGACGGGCTTCGTAGCATTGTCGTTGATGTCAACGAGATTTACAATGAGTTTTCAACAGGTATTCCTGATCCTACAGGTATCCGTGACTTCGTCCGAATGGTATATCGTCGTAGTGCCGGCAACCTCAGGTATTTGGTCTTGTTTGGCAGGGCTTCATACGATTTCCGCAACATCAAAGGCATGGGGCAGAATTATGTACCTTGCTATGAGACGCTGAGCAGCCCTGAATATGAGTTGAGCTTCTGTACAGACGACTACTATGGCCTGATGGACGACAATGAAGGCGCCAACTGCAACGGCATGGTGGATTTGGGTATCGGTAGGCTTCCAGTGTCGACGGTGGAGGAGGCTGAGATGATCTTGAAGAAGATACGGCATTACGACGACCTTGCGGCGGTTCATGGCGACTGGAAGACCAACCTTTTCCTGTTTGCCGATGACGAGGAAAGGTCCTATATCGAGAATAGCGAGATGTACTACAGAATGTCGGATACGCTTTGCCCCGCGCTAACGGCCAAGAAAGTGTATTGCGGCGCCTATCCTGTGGTGAATACCAATTCAGGGGTGGAGATTCCTGGTGCCAATGCCGATGTGAAGCGTGCCTTCGAAGATGGCGCTTTGGCGGTGCTCTATACGGGGCATGGTGGTGTCAAAGGCTTGACGGGCGACAATGTCTTCATGACCTCGGATATTGCCGAGCTGAGGAATTATGACAAGTCTCCCTTCGTTTTCACGGCGACATGCGAGTTTACCAAATATGACAATCCCTTGTTGCTGTCCGCAGGCGAGCAGATGTTCCTGAATCCTCTTGGCGGTACGGTGGCCATGCTTACAGCCAGTCGCCCCACTGTCGGCCCTAACAATGCGAAGCTGGGCAAGGCATTGGTTAGAGTGCTTTACCAAAGGGAGAGGGGATTGCCGTTGCGCTTCGGCGACATCGTCAGGATGGCCAAGGCTGCACCGGACAACTATTCGTCAACAGCGCCACAGGAGAACAAGAACATCTCGTTCCTTTTCTTTGGCGATCCTGCTTTGCGTTTTGCACTCCCTGAGGGTCAGATTGCTTTACAGAAAATCAACGGTACGATTGCAGGTGAGGCTTCGGTGAACCTTCACGCGATGAGCATGGTGACCCTGGAGGGCGAGATCAGGAACTCCGACGGGGTTTTGGATGCGCAGTTCAATGGCGAACTTTGGCTGAAGTTTTTCGACAAGAAGAGCAAGGTAAAGGTGAATTATTCAAATACCTCTACCAATGTCTATTACCATAAAGATGTGTTGTATCAAGGACGGGTTGCCGTGAACAATGGTAGGTTTAGCGCTGCATTCCAAGTGCCTAAGGGCGTTAGGATGGACGACGGGCAGCCGCGCTTCAGTTTCTATGCCTACGACTCCATCCGCAAGGTTGATGCCATGGGCTACTACGATGAGTTGTATTTGGGCGGTACCGATCCTGCTGCCATAGCCGATGACCAAGGCCCGAATATCGATTTCTACTGGAATACGCCCGACTTCGTTGACGGCGAGCATGTGGAACGTCAAGGCGTGCTTTATGCCGACTTGTATGACGCACAAGGTATCTATCATTATGACTATAGCCTTGGTCGCGACATCATGTTGACCAGCAATCTTATGGGTTATAATAACCTCGTTTTG
Organism: uncultured Bacteroidales bacterium; assembly: GCA_905234645.1. GTDB lineage: Bacteria > Bacteroidota > Bacteroidia > Bacteroidales > F082 > Limimorpha. The sequence goes on from CAJOIS010000020.1 coordinate 31,992, forward strand.
AATGCATACTATGAGCCCGCGTTGAACGACTTCAGACGCGGCAGACTCGTGGTTCCCGTCACTGACCTCACACCTGGCACATACATGTTTAACCTGAAGGTATGGGACACGCAGGACAACGCCTCCGAGGCTTCGTTGTGGTTCGTTGTCGACGACGACATGTTCCTCTCACAAGTGCGCAATTACCCTAATCCCTTCTCCGATGAGACTCGTATAACCCTGACGCATACGGGTGAGGACGGCGATTTTGATGTGAATATCGAGATTTTCGACATCATGGGCAGACAGGTTCAGCAACTTCAAAAGAGAGTCAGCGCCGAGGGTGGTGTCATCGAGCCCATCATATGGAACGGCTGTGGTTTTTCCGGAAGTCCTTTGTTGTCAGGAATTTATATCTATCGTCTTACTTTAACAGACGAGACCGGCTGCTTCCGTACCGTCTGCCAACGTATGGTCATCATGCGTTAATAAAAATAATTTTGAGCTAATACAATAAGCCATTTGAATAATCGTTATTTTTGCAATTTGAATTTATAAGAATGGATATGAAAATCAAGAAGCTTCTTATCGCCGCTCTGATGATGGTTGCGGCTGTGTCGTACGGACAACACCAACCCAATGTGATTACCACTGCGGTTCCTTTTGTCTCCATTAACCCTGACTCCAGAGGCGGTGGCTTGGGTGATTGTGGCGTGGCCTCTACACCCGACGTGTATTCCATGCATTATAACGCTGCCAAGTATGTTTTTATGGAAGACAAGTTGAGCATTGGTTTGGGTTATAGCCCGTGGTTGAGGAACTTGGTTCCCGACATGAACTTGGCCTATCTCGCCGGTTCATACAAGATCAATGACCGCTCAGCAGTGGCTGCGACATTGCGTTATTTCAGCGCTGGTGAGGTGGATTTCAGAGACCAATACAACCAACCCTTGGGAGCATACAACCCGAACGAATGGGCTATCGACGCCACCTATTCCCGTATGCTCGGTGATTACTTGTCGGGCGCTGTGGCAGGCCGTTTCATCTATTCCAACTTGATTCAGAACCAAGCTGACTATGCCCGTGCCGGTATCTCCGTTGCCGCCGACATTTCTGTGTATTATCTGCGTCCCGTCGAGTGGTTCAGGACCATGGATGCCGATGTCTCTTGGGGTGTTGCCATCAACAACATCGGTAGTAAGGTCAACTATACCACTTCAAGCGGTCGTCGTGACTTCATCCCCACCACGCTCCGTGCTGGTGCCGGTTTGAAGCTTGAACTTGATGAATACAACACCCTGGGTTTCATGTTCGATCTGACGAAGTTGTTGGTGCCAACGGCTCCCATTAAGGATCTCGCTACCGATAGCATCATGTATGGTATGGACAACGATGTCGCCGTCGTGCAAGGCATTATCCAATCCTTCTACGATGCTCCTGGCTATTCTTTGAACCAGAATACCATGGAATATGACCACATTGGAACATTCTATGAGGAATTGTGCGAAATCAATGTTGGTGTCGGTGTTGAGTATTGGTACAACAACCTGTTCTCGGTGCGTGCCGGTTATTTCAACGAGACCGCACTGAAGGGTAACCGTAAGTATGTGACCCTCGGAGCCGCTCTTAAATACAATGTGTTTGGCCTCGATGTCTCTTACCTGATTCCTGTTGGAACGGTGATTGGCAGTAATCCCTTGGAGAACACGCTGCGCTTCAACCTCACCTACAACATGGGTAAGAAGAAGGATTGATGCAATCGTAACAAACAAAAAAAACACGGCCAAACGGTCGTGTTTTTTTGACTTATAGGTCATTTTGCAGGCTGTGACATGTGCTGAAGCCCAATGGATAGAGACGATTTCGGCGATTGAAACGTTTCAGGGGCAAAATCGAG
>CAJOIS010000021.1 GCA_905234645.1 uncultured Bacteroidales bacterium
CGAGAGTATGTCGGATATGAACGAGAGCACGATGTTTGTCACCTTTTTCTGTGGTGTGCTCGATATGAAGAGCGGCCATCTGCGCTACTGCAATGCCGGCCACAACGCCCCCGTGATTTTGAACACCACCAAGTCGCTGCTTCCGGTGGTAAGCAATGTTCCGCTCGGAATCGTTGAAGGTGCTGCCTTCCAAGAGCAGGAGACCGACATGCGGTACGATGATGCCCTTTTCCTGTATACCGATGGCGTCACCGAGGCGGAAAATGCCAAGCACGAGCTTTTCGGCGATGCGCGCATGCTCGATACCTTATCAGGCCTTAAAGGATCTAGGTCACATCTTGAGGCGATGCAGAAGGCCATTGATGTTTTCGTTGGCGACGCTCCACAGAGCGACGACATCACGATGCTTATCATCCATTATCTGAACGAGGTCACGCCCGATGCTTCGGAACGTCACCTCCTTATTCATAACGACATACAGCAGATTCCCCAATTGGCGGATTTTGTGGAGACCATCGCTGCAGAAAAGCATATCGACCATAGCCTTACCCTCAGCCTGAACCTCGCCCTCGAGGAAGCGGTGACCAACGTCATCATGTATGCCTATCCCGAAGGGACGGACGGACTGGTGGACATCGAAGCCATCATGCGCGAGCATTCCCTGTCGTTTGTCGTCAGCGACAGCGGCAAGCCCTTCGACCCCACAGCCCAGCCGGATGCCGACATCTCGCTCAGTGCGGAGAACCGGCAGGTGGGAGGTCTGGGCATCTATCTGGTGCGCAGCATTATGGACAGCGTGAGCTATGAGCGCAGCGGCGGCAAGAACATCTTAACCATGACAAAAAACATTTAACCAATGCAAATCAATATCAACACCCAAGGAAATGAAACGGTGGCCACCCTTAGTGGCCGCCTCGACACACCAGCCTCCATAGAGCTGGCCGAACAGTTTGACATCCTCGCCGGCAAGGCAGGCGGCACGGTTGTGCTCGACTGCTCGCAACTGGAGTATATCTCCAGCTCCGGCTTGCGTCTGTTTCTCACCCTCCGCAAGGCGGCAGCCACCAAAGGTGGCAAGGTCATCGTGCGTGGCATCAACTCCGACGTACGGAGCGTCTTTATGATCACCGGCTTCCTGAACCTGTTTGAGATTCAATAATGCTACTGTCCGAGAACCTACTTCTTCTGGCTTCACTGTTGGTGTTTGTGGCCATTCTGGTCTCCAAAGTGGGTAGCAGGCTGGGGACGCCGTCCCTGCTGGTCTTCCTGCTGTTGGGCATGGTGGTTGGTGCCGATGGCATAGGCCTTCGTTTCGACAATTACGAGGTGGCGGAGTCTATCGGCCACTTTGCGATGACCATCATCCTGTTTTCGGCCGGACTGGAGACCTCTTTCGCCGAAACTCGTCCCGTCGTCAGGCAGGGTGTCGTACTGTCTACGCTGGGCGTTCTTGTCACAGTGCTGCTCACTGGCACGTTCATCTGGATCACCTCAGGGCATCTGTCCGAACTCGGTATTTGGGTGTGTTTCCTTCTGGCTGCCGTGATGGGCTCAACCGATTCCGCCTCCGTATTTTCCGTTCTTCGTGAAAAGAAACTGCACTTGAGGGAAGACCTGAGCCCATTGCTGGAGTTGGAATCTGGAAGCAACGACCCCATGGCCTATATGCTTACCATTATATTGGTGAAAATACTCACCACCGAGGACCTGCTCTCCCAAGGGCTGTTGCCGATAGTCTTGGTCCTGGTGATCCAGATTGTTGTGGGTGTGGCCGTAGGTTTCGCGTTGGGATTTGCAACGAAATGGCTCCTTGAGCGCGTGCGTTTTTCCACTTTCGCCCTTACTTCCATCCTGATTCTAAGCGTAGGATTCTTCACCAACGGCGTAGCCTCACTGCTTCACGGAAACGGCCTGCTTGCACTCTATGTGGCCGCCATCATCATCGGCAACAAAGCCCGTCTGACCCAGAAGAAGGAGATGCTACATTTCTTCGATGGGCTTACCTGGCTTATGCAGTTGACCATGTTCCTTATATTGGGCCTGTTGGCGCGTCCCTCGCAGATGTTGCCACTGGTTTTGCCGGCCTTGTTGATAGGTCTGTTTATGATGCTGGTGGCGCGTCCCGCCAGCGTTTATCTCTGCCTGTTGCCGTTCAAGGGACTTTCGTTCAGGGCCAAGACCTTCGTCTCGTGGGTGGGCTTGAAGGGTGCCGGGCCCATCCTCTTTGCCCTTTGCCCGGTTGTGGCTGGCTTGGAGCGCTCGTCTGAAATGTTCAACATCGTGTTCCTCATTACCCTCTTCTCGCTGCTGTTGCAAGGAATGACGCTGGGGAAGATGGCCAAACTACTGAAACTCAGCTATGAAGAAGAACCACAAACCGAGACCTTCGGGATGGAGATCCCGGAAGAGATGGGTGTGACGCGTGACCATGTGGTCACGCCTGAGGACCTGGCTGCAGGATCAACGCTTCGCGACCTGCATCTCCCGCACGGCATTCGCGTGATGATGGTCAAACGCTGCGACCAGTTTCTGGTCCCGCATGGCAGTATGGAGCTTCAACCCAACGACCACCTGATTATCCTCATCGGAGAGTCGGACGATTAATCTTCGAATTATAATAAAACACATGGAACCAATAAGAATTTCCCTTAACGACTATGTCCTCTCCGGTGGTGGCGCCAACGGCGAGAGCTACGACCACAAGACCGACCCTTCGGTCATGCTGAAACTTTATTTCCCGGGCAAGATCCAGCAGCCACTGGATGAAATGAACTTGGCCCGTAAGGTCTACGACATGGGCATTCCCACGCCGGAACCTGGCGAATATGTGGTCACTGAAGACGGCCGCTACGGCATCCGTTTCAAACGCATCATGGGCAAGAAATCCTATTCCCGTGCTACGGCTGACGAGCCTGAAAAGGTGGCGCAATTTGCTGACGAATTTGCCCAGATGTGTCTCAAGCTCCATGCTACCCATGTGGATACGACGCAGTTTGAGAATGTCAAGGACCGTTACTATCGCCTGCTGAAAGAGAATCCCTTCTTCACGACGACAGAAAAGGACAAACTGGCCCGTTTCATCGCCGACACGCCCGACGAGGATACCGCTGTCCACGGCGACCTCCAATTCAGCAATATCATCTTTGTGGGCGACAGGCGGTACTTCATCGACCTGGGCGATTTCTGTTGGGGCAACCACCTCTTCGATGTGTGTATGGTCTATCTTTGCTGCTGTCTCAGCGACGAGGCATTCATCCAAGAGACCTTCCACATGCCCAAGTCGCTCTCTGTCAAGTTTTGGGAGCGTTTTGTGCCGAAGTATTTCGGGGAGGGTATTCCGCTGAAGGAGGTTGAAGCCTTGGTCCGTCCCTTTGCCGGCCTCAAAACCTTGATCATCGAACGGGACACCCGCAAGCCCATGCCGGAGTTTCGCGAGGCCCTGCGTCCCATTCTTGAATAAGATACAAAAAAAAGTCCCGAGGATTTCCTCGGGACTCTCTTTTTGCAGTTGTTGCAGAAGGAATTACTTCTTGAGTTCCTTGATTCTGGCTTTCTTACCACGCAGACCACGGAGGTAGTAAATGCGTGACTTGCGGACTGCACCCTGCTTGTTGAGCTCGATGTTCTCAATCATGGGGGAGGCAATCGGGAAACATCTTTCAACACCGACGTTATTGGAAATCTTACGGATGGTGAAAGTGCCAGTCTTACCTTGGCCGCTGCGCTTCAGGACGATGCCTTGGAACTTCTGCAGACGCTCTTTTTGTCCTTCAACAATCTTGTAGGTCACCGTGATGGTGTCACCTGTCTTGAACTTCGGAAAATCTTTTACAACAATTTGATCTTCAACGAATTGGATTAATGCTTGTTTGCTCATTTTATATGATTTTTGTATATTTTTCTCCAAAAGTGGGTGCAAAAATACATAAAAAATCAATACGGAATGACAAAACTTAGCTTTTTTTGAAAATTTCGTACATTTCGGGTCTGCGCTCCTTGGTGCGTTGGATGGCTTGCTCCATTCGCCACTCGCTGATGAGCTTGTCGTTACCCGACAATAAAACCTCGGGGACCTCCCATCCTTTGTAGCTTCTCGGCCGGGTGTAGACCGGTGGGGATACCAAGCCGTCTTGGAAGGAATCGGAGAGGGCAGAGGTCTCATCACCCAAGGCTCCAGGGATAAGCCGAACGAGGCTGTCGACGAGCACGGCGGCACCGAGTTCCCCACCCGAAAGAACGTAGTTTCCGATACTTATCTCTCTGGTAATCAAGTGTTCACGAATACGTTCGTCAATACCTTTGTAATGGCCGCAAAGGATGATGAGGTTTTCCTTCATGGAAAGTTGGTTGCACAGGGGTTGGTCGAGCATTTCACCGTCAGGGCTCATATAAATGACTTCATCGTAGTTACGCTGGCTCTTCAAGTGGGTGATGCAGTTGTCGACAGGCTCGATCATCATCACCATGCCTGCTCCGGCGGCAAACGAGTAGTCGTCCACCTTGTGGTGCTTATCGGTGCTGTAGTCACGCAGGTTATGCAGCCCAATCTCCACAATGCCTTTGTTGATGGCGCGTTTGATGATGGATTCAGTGAAGGGGCCTTCAAACATTTCGGGAAAAACGGCGATGATGTCGATGCGCATGGTTCTGATTTTGCGGCAAAAGTACTTAATAAAATGCAACGATAGGTTGAGGCTTGGAAAAAAGTTCTATTTTTGCGGGGTAAAAATATTCGTGCCATGAGAAAACTATCCTTTTTACTGCTGTTTCTGATGGTTGCTGTTTTTGCTTCGGCACAAGTGGCGACCGACATCTATTGGGTGCAGTTCACTGACAAGGCCAACTCACCTTATTCCATTGACAATCCTGAAGCCTATCTGAGTCCCAGGGCACTGCAGCGCCGTGCGAATCTGGGCATAGGCATTGATGAATACGACATCCCTGTCAACCCACAATATCTCCAAGCAGTGGCCAGTTGTGGCGCTGAATTGCTCAATCCTTCAAAGTGGCTGAACGGCGTCACCGTGCATGTTACCAACCCTGATGTGATAGAAGCCATCAATGCCCTGGAATTTGTTTTGAATGTGCGCAGTTGCCCTAACGACATGAAGGCGCAAGATTGGAAGCGACACTGGCTGGACAAAGAACTTGAACCCGTGGCGGCCAATTGGGGAATGAAAGGCTATTATGGTGGTGCCGAAACCCAAGCGAAACAACTGAATGCCCTTATGTTGCATGATACAGGTTTTGACGGAACCGGCGTTGTCATTGCCATCCTTGACGGCGGATTCTATGGCGCCGATACCCACCCCTGTTTTGACAACATGCGGGAGGAAGGCCGCTTGTTAGGCGTGCGCGATTTTGTATTTGGCAGCACAACGGTTTATTCTCAAAGCACGCATGGCACCTCATGTTTGAGTACCATGGCTGCCTTTGTGCCCAACACCATGGTGGGAACGGCTCCTAAGGCTTCTTATTACCTGATTCATACCGAGGACGCCGAAAATGAGAATATTGTCGAGGAATACAACTGGGTGTCGGGCGCCGAATATGCCGACAGCTTAGGTGTTGACGTTTGCTCCACCTCGTTAGGCTATATCGATTTCGACATGCCGCAATGGGATCATCCGTTTTCGCATTTCGATGGTCATACCGCTCCGATGACGATAGGTGCTGAAATTGCAGCTAGTCGTGGAATGATTTGCGTCAACGCTGCCGCTAATGAAGGCCCTGGCACATGCACTTTGGGCATCCCTGGTGATGCTGAGCATATCTTGACTGTCGGTGCCGTCAATGCGTTTGGCGAACGTGCTAGCTTTAGTTCCGTAGGGCCCACCTACGACGGCCGTATCAAGCCCGATGTGATGGCCATGGGAGAAGGCACATTTGTAGCCAGTGGCTGGGGCTCGGATTATTACAATGGCAATGGCACCTCTTTCGCCACGCCAGTGTTGGCGGGTGCTGTGGCATGTCTGCGTCAAGCCCGCCCTTATGCCAAGGTGCAGGAAATCTGCAATGTCATCCGCCAGTGTGGCGACCGAGCCAGCAATCCCGACAGCTATTATGGCTATGGCGTCCCTGACTTCTCACAAGCTTTCGAGTTGTTGGCGACTACAGAACCAAACGAACCTTACTCGGGTAAGGTGCTGAGCGTGTATCCTAATCCGTCACAGGGTGAGGTACATGTGTTGTTGAATCAAGGTGCCAGTGCTGAGGTTGCGGTGTTTGACATCACAGGTCGCCACTTGTTCGATCATCACTTCAATGGTTTGAACCACACCTCTTTGGAAAACCATCTCAATAGTTTGACATCGGGTGTTTATTTCATCAATGCCGTTTCGGAATTGGGTAGTGAGACGATAAAACTCGTGATAACGAAGTAAAGTGGATGGGCATATAAAACCAAAAAGCCGACAATTTGTCGGCTTTTTTGGTTTAGAGAGAATAGGGATGACTCTTACTCTTCTTCCTCTTCCTCTCCAGTTTCACATCCAAATTGCATTCGCAACTGTTTGGACTTAACATCAATACGGTTCATCTGCTCTTGAAGTTCCTTTTCTTCTTCAGGAGTCATTTCTTCATCGTAGGTGTTTTCAGCTGTTCCCAATATTTTAAATAACATGGCCATTTCAGCATTATCCATGTCTTCACATGATTTCGCATCCTTGACGTCTTGTTCAAATTCGTCAAGAAGCTTTTTCATGTCTTGGTATTGCTTGGTGTGTGGGTCTGCATTTTCGATGGATACGATGTTGTTGCCGTTGTTGTTGAACTGTGTGGCGTTGTTGGCAAATGAGGTCAATGACATCGATGCCACAACAATAGCAGTTAATAGGAGTTTCTTCATTCTTTTTTCCCTTGTTCGTGTCGGGCGCAACTTCTTGTTATGATGACTGATTATTTGTTTTCCTTGATAAATTTCACAGCATGACGGTTGTCGATGCGGATGAGGTAGTAACCTGAAGGCAGGTCGCTGATGTTGATTTCAGAGTCGCCTTGCAGGGTCGTGGTCATGACCAACATTCCGATGGCATTGTAAATCTGGACCTCGTGCTCGCCTTCCAATCCATCAATGTGGATGATGTCGTTGGCAGGGTTGGGGTAGAGGTTGATGTTCTCGAAGCCATTTTCACCAACGCTGGTGCCCGTAAAGAAGGCTGCCAGTACGATGTCATGGTCAACGAGGACTTCCTTGGGGTTGTCGGTGGTTTCGTCGCTCCATTTCACAAACATATACCCGTCTGCAGGGATAGCGGCTATAGAGGCTGTGCTTCCGGCACTATAGGTGCCAGCGCCAAGGATGAAGCCCTGGTTCTCGTCATAGTAGACAGTCACAGTGAAGGTCGGTGTGGGCGTTCTTGAGAAATGCGCCTCATATTCAGCGTCTTCCGTAACGATGATGGTGCGTGGGTTGTTCATGTCGCCATCTTGCCATCCTGTGAAGTAGAATCCTTCTTCCGGTACGGCACCGATTTCGATTACCGTGTTGGCCATAAATGTGCCGCCGCCATAGACTGTGCCCATGCTGGCGTTGGCAGATCTTACCGTGATGGTATAATGTGGAATGGGCTCGAAAATGGCAGTATAGACCATGTCGGAAGTGACTGTTATCGTGCGCGGATTGTCGGTGTTGCCATCATCCCAACGGACGAATTGAGTGCTGTCGGTGGGTATGGCTTTGATTTCGACAGTGGAGCCTTCGGGATAGACACCGGTACCTTCCACCGTACCCCATAGGTGATTGTTAGGAATCACCTTGATGATATACTCAGGATTGCCGTCAAAGCGGAAGAATGCTTTGTAGGAAGCATCCTGGTTCACAGTGACATATCGAGGATTGCTGACGATGCCATCGCTCCAGCAGATGAAGGAATAGTTGGGGAATGGACGGGCGCGCAGGACGGCTGTCTCGCCGTAAGCATAGGTGCCTCCGCCATCCACGGTGCCACCTCCAGAAGGTTCGCAGCTTGTCGTGATCTGGTAGTGCAACAGGGAGAATATGGCTGTGTATGTGACGTCGTCTTCAACGATGATCTGGCGCGGGTTGTCTAAAACTTCGTCCCTCCAGGCCTTGAACAAATAGCCAACGTTGTTTTGGGCAACCAGCAGGATGGTGTCGCCATAGCTGTAGGTGCCACCGCCAATGACGATGCCACCTTCTTCCGGCATGGACACGGTGCTGACAACACACTGCTTAAGGCCGAAAGTGGCGGTATAGGTCTGGCTTTCGGTAACGAGGATGGTGCGGGGGTTGTCGTGGTTGCCATCTGACCAGGTCAGGAATTCAAAGCCGACATTAGGAATGGCTTCAAGTGTGATGGTGTCGCCATAGGTGAAAGTACCGCCGCCATTGACGATGCCTGTGCCTTCAGGAACCACTTGGGTTTCAATAATGCATTGAATGAGAGTCAAATGAGCTGTAAAGGTGCTGTCTTGAGTGACGACGATGTCGCGCGGGTTGTCGGTGACGTTGTCATTCCATGTTTCAAAGGCAAAACCAGCATTGGGTACGACCTCAAGGGTGACGGTGTCGCCATAGTGATAAGTGCCAACGCCAGTCACGTTTGCGGCGCCTTCAGGGTCAACCAGAGCCATGATGTTGTAGTCGATCAGGCCGAAATGAGCGATGAAAGCGCTGTCTTGAGTGACAACGATGTCGCGTGGGTTATCGGTGATGCTGTCGCTCCACATCTCAAAGAAATAACCAGTATTGGGTAAAGCCTCAAGGGTGATGGTGTCGCCATAGTGATAGAGGCCGCCTTCGGTCACGAAGCCTCCGTTCTCGGGATCTGCCGCAGTCTCAATGGTGTAATCGATAAGATTGAGAAGGGCCATATAGGATCCGTCCTGTGTGACAACGATGTCGCGCGGGTTGTCGGTAACGCTGTCATTCCACATAACGAAGGCATAACCGGCATTAGGTATGACCTCAATGGTGAGGGTGTCGCCATAATGGAAAATGCCGCCTTCGGTCACGGTGCCGGCATCTTCGGGTTCAATGGAGGTCACAATAGTGTAGTCGATTAGGCCGAAATGGGCGATGAAAGTGCTGTCCTGCGTGACGACAATGTCGCGCGGGTTGTCGGTAATGCTGTCGTTCCACATCTCAAAGACGAAACCGACATTAGGGATGGCTTCAAGAGAAATGGTGTCGCCATAGTGATAGAGGCCACCGCCTGTCATGGTTCCTCCGTTCTCGGGGTCAGGCAAGGCTTCAATCGAATAATCAATAAGACTGAAAAGTGCGATAAAGGAGCTGTCCTGTGTAACGACGATGTCACGTGGGTTGTCGGTAACGCTGTCGTTCCACATCTCAAAGACGAAACCGACATTAGGGATGGCTTCAAGGGTGATGGTGTCGCCATAATAATACATGCCGCCTTCGGTCACAGTGCCAGCATTTTCCGGATCAATTGAAGTCTCAATGGTGTAGCCGAGAGGAATGAAATGGGCGACGAAGGTGCTGTCTTGCGTGACGACGATGTCTCGCGGGTTATCGGTGATGCTGTCGTTCCACATCTCAAAGGCATAACCGGCATTGGGTATGGCTTCAAGTGTGATGGTGTCGCCATAGTGGTAAATGCCGCCTTCGGTCACGGTGCCGAAACCTTCGGGGGCTGCTGATGTCGTGATGATATAATCGACAAGACCGAAGTGGGCAATGAAGGTGCTGTCTTGTGTGATGACGACATCGCGCGGGTTGTCGGTGATGCTGTCGTTCCAGAAGAGGAATTCACATCCGACGTTAGGAGTGGCTTCGATGGTTACCGTGTCGCCCAAGGGATACATGCCACTTCCGGTCACGGTACCCCAGCCAGTGGTATCGGCTTCGACGGTGAGGGTAAAGAGAGGTTGGGGAGAGGTGGGGAGCACGACAAGACTGGTGATGTAATCGCAGTCCTCAGGTTGATAAAGAATTTCGCCGTCTTTCCAGATGATAGGATCGGTATCAGCGTCGGTTGCACAATAGATGCCATACTCGTTGACGACCAATGCTGTGATGGAAGAGGCTTCGGGAAGGGTGTAGATTACTTCTCCGTCTTGCCAAATGTATACTGTGTTGTCGGAGACACCGGCCCAGTATAAGCTTCCGTTGAAAGCAGTGATGGCAGTGATGTTGCCAGCTTCGATTTGGAAGATGATGGAATCGTTTTGCCACACTGCGCCGTCGATGGACTCGGTACCATAGACAAACCCTGCCGCATAGAGGTCTTCTCCAACAAGACAGAGGCCTTGGATGCTCGACCAACCCGCTGCCATCCAAAGGATGGTGTCGTTTTTCCACACGGTGGCATAAACACCAGGTGTAACTGTGGTGCCGCCCGCATAAACGTCGCCTGTCACCATGTCGACGGCAAGGGCATAGATGTTGCTGACGATGGTGTCCATGGGATACTCATAGAGCAAAGAATCATTTTGCCAGACTTTGTTGCCACCTGCAGCCGTCCAGCCGTTAGTGTCGATGACAATCCGCTCGAGAGTTGGGTCGTCGGTGGTAAATAGGACAGAATCGTTTATCCAGACATGACCACGAAAATCGGAGTAGCTGTAGCCTGCGGTGTAAATGGTGCTGTCGTTGGCGACCTTTATGTCGTTTAGGATAACGGTGGCTGTATCGGAGAGGCTGTATAGCAATGAATTGTTTTTCCAGACCTTGCCCGTCTCGTCATAGTTGCCGGAGTAATAGACGTCTTGAGCTTGCGCTATTCCAAGGCAAAGGAACAAGGCCGCGAGAAGTGTGCTTAGTTTTTTCATGTGTGTGCGTTTTTCAAAAAGGGGTATTTGAGCTGGCAAAAATAACAACTTTTTCTTGATAGGAGCATGCATAATCCAAAAATTGATTATCTTTGCCGCCGATAAGCGGTGCCGAGAGGCTCAATAGGGAATCGGGTGCAAATCCCGGACAGTTCCCGCTGCTGTAAGCTCTTCGCGCAGGCCATCATGCCACTGAAAACAATGTCTTTCGGGAAGGCGGCCTAGCCCCAGGGAGTGAGTCAGAAGACCTGCCGCTTTTCATGAAACAAAGCTTTCGGGACAAGAGCTGGCTTTCCTTAATAGAGAATAAGGTGTACCCTCCATTTCCGCGAGCATTTTAATGTAATTGATTGAATGTCAAACCTAAAATTATATTATTATGCGTAAAATCTTTACATTGTTATTCCTTACCGGAATCTTCGGTCTTTTCACGACCAACCTGTTTGCACAGGAAGATGCAACTATCGACCCCGCCGACATCCGCTGGTGGATTGGCGAAGGCGAAAACGAAGTGGTCTTCATCGTCAACTGGGCAGAGCCTGACACGGCTTTGGCTTGGGGCTACCGCTTCAGTGAGGAATCCGTTACCGTCGAGCACATGATGGACGAGATTGCGGAAAATGATTACCGTTTTAGCTATGATGGCGCCAACAACTGGTTGTCCGACATCTATTTCAACGATGGTGTTCTCGACCTCAGCCTTTCAGGCATGTGGTGGATGTACATCGTCAGCGGCGAAATGGCAGGACTGGGCTATGCCCAACAAACCATCGTCAATGGCGACTATGTGAAATGGGGCGACGAGTCCTGTGGCATCATTGTCGATCCTGATAACTGGGGTTATGTCTGGACCAAAGAAGTCGCTGCTGTGTATCCTTTGGCCGAAGAAGCCATGATTGACTTTGACGACATCCTTTATTGGGTTGGCGAAGGCGAAAACGAAGTGGTGTTCTGCGTCAATTGGAACGAACCTAACATCGCCTTGGCTTGGGGCTATCGCTTCGATGGCGAGCAGAAGATATTGAAAGAAGTCATGGACGACATCGCTGCTGCCGACCCGCGTTTTGCTTTTGATGCAGATTGGGGTTATGTCTCCGATATCACTTTCAACGATGGTGAGCTGGATCTCGCTCTTGCTGGCATGTATTTCATGTACAACATCAACGGTTCTGCAGCATGGTACGGTTACGACGAACAGACCGTCGTCGATGGCGACTTCATCAAGTGGGGTGACGAGTCCTGCGGCACAGAGATTGCTCAGTGGACCTATGTCTGGACGCAGGTTGTGGAACCCGTCAGCGCATACGACGCTGTCATCGAAAATAGCGCTGCTTCCTTGTCTGTCTATCCGAATCCCGCCATCAGCGAGACCTTCGTGACCATTGAGGAAACGGGTATGAATGTGGTCTCTGTGTATGACCTGCAGGGCCGTGTCATCAGCAAGGAAAGCGTCGACGCCATGGCAGGTGGACAAGTGCGTATCAGCACTGAAACGCTGACCAGCGGTGTGTATTTCGTCACTGTGAGCAGCGAAAGCGCTGTCCGTACCGCCAAACTCGTGGTTAGATGATAAAAAGGATTTTCATTCTTATAATGGCTTTGGTGCCAGTGACGCTGTGGGCGCAGTTTGCACCTGCACAAGGTCAGCCTGGCACCACAGCCATGCATGCCGACTCGTCGGCTTTCGTTGCATGGGCAACGGGTTGCGTGGCAGAGCCTGGGCCGATGAACATCAACAATCCTGGCGGTGGAATGGCTGGCTCTGGCTGGCCTGCTTCCAATGTCATTGGCTATCCCGAGGGTACAATGGGCGTTACCTGTCTTGGTGACGGTGGCATGGCGACAGTGACGTTCGCATCACCTATCTGCAACAGACCAGGCCCTGATTTTGCTGTATTTGAGAACGGCTTCGAAAACGCACAGACGCCAGGTTATTGGTTTCTTGAACTGGGTTTTGTGGAAGTCAGCTCAGACGGTGAGAACTTCTTCCGTTTTCCGGCATATAGCAATACCCAGACCACGACACAACTTGGTGGCATGGGCTGCATTGACCCGTCGCAAATCCATAATTTGGCGAGCAAATACGGCGCAATGTATGGTACCCCGTTCGACTTGGACGAGGTCCCTGACAATCCGTTGCTTGACAAGGACTACATCACCCATGTCCGCATCGTTGATGTGGTGGGCTGCATCGACCCTGAATACGCCACCTACGATTGTCAAGGTAATCCTGTCAACGACCCGTGGCCAACGCCGTTCGCTTCAGGCGGAATGGATCTCGATGCTGTCGGCGTGATTCATGATCTTGAGCATTTCCCGGCGCTTCCAGATGAGCCGCCATACCTTGCCAACCCGGTGGAAGATGTGATCTTCGATGATTTTCCTGGAACTATTGACATCAATCTCGATGGTGTTGTCTCTGATCCTGACGACCCAGACGAGAATATCATTTACAGACTTGTTTCAAACTCAAATGAAAGTGAGTTGACAGCGTCATTGCGTGGTCATACGTTGAGGTTGATACGTCTTTCGGGAGATGAAGGAATGGCAACGCTTGTCCTTCATGCGACATCCCATGGTCAGACCATTGGCTTTGAAATCGTTGTTATCATGCATTATGTGTATGATGGCGTTGATGAAAAAGGAATGGACATGATATCGGTTTATCCGAATCCAGTGCAGAATGTCATTTTCGTAGGAGTGGATAATGATTTGCCTATACAACGGGTTGAGGTTTTCAACGTTACAGGGCAAAAGGTAATCTCTTCAACGGAGACTGAGATTAATGTGTCGGAATTAAGGTCAGGGATGTATTACGTCCGCGTTACCGCTGATGATAGGATGGTAATTCGATCTATTGTAAAACAATGAGAATAGTATGAAAAATCTAGTATTTGTTTTGATATTGGCTTTGGCGCCGGTGACCCTTTTGGCACAGTTTGCGCCTGCGGCGGATTTGCCAGGTACCACAGCCATGCATGCCGACTCGTCGGCATTTGTGGCATGGGCTACGGGCTGCACGACAGAGCGAGGCCTGAAGCGCATCGACAAACCGCATCTGGGATATGCCGAATTCGGCAATGATTCCTTGGTGTTGGGTGCGCCCGGCACCGGCGGTGCAAGCGAAATCGTCTACGATGTCGTCAGTCTCGGAGATGGCGGTGTTGCCACGGTGACCTTTGCTTCTCCTATCTATAACGGAGAAGGCCCTGACTTCGCCGTCTTTGAAAATGGCTTTGGCATCGAATCAGATACGACGCATACCCTTCATTTCTTGGAGTTGGCGTTCGTTGAGGTCAGTTCCGATGGCGAGAACTTCTTCCGTTTTCCAGCCGTTACCTATGTGCCATACGATAAACAATTGGGAGGCTATGGAGGCATGGTTCCGTCACAAATCCACAATTTTGCAGGGAAATACGATCAGTTCTATGGTACTCCCTTTGATTTGGATGAGGTGGAGGACAACGTCTTGCTGGATAAGAACCGTGTCACCCATGTGCGTATCATCGATGTGGTGGGTTGCATCAAGCCGCAATATGCCACATACGACTCTGAAGGCCATATTGTCAATGATCCATGGTTTACGTCGTTCGATACCGGTGGTTTCGACCTTGAAGCCGTCGGCGTGATTCATGACTTGGCACACAATGAAGTTGTTGAAAACGAGGAGGAAGCTGTATCCGTATACCCCAATCCCGTGAAAGACAGACTGTTTGTGAAGGCTGAGAACCTCCAATCGGTTGAGGTTTACAATATCGTCGGCCAACATGTGATGGCCACTAAGGATGCTGTTATCGATCTGAGCGCACTAACAGAAGGTGTCTACTTCATTCGCATCAGCTGCGATGGAAAGATAATCACAAAACGTGTTGTGAAACAGTAATATACTATTGACATGAAAAGCAATCGTCTATTCTTGCTGTTGGTATTGGCTGTGCTGTTGTTCTCGTGCAAGCCTGATAACCCTGTCACGCCGAGTGCATATAATATCGGCTCAGGTGTGTTTGTGCTCAACGAGGGCAACTATCAGTTTTCAAATGGGTCGCTGTCATTCTACGACCCCGAAGCCGACACGGTGGTCAACAACTTGTTTTACAAGGTAAACCAAGCTCCTCTTGGCGATGTGGCAGAGAGTATGGCCTTGGTGGATGGCAAGTTGTACATCGTTGTCAACAACAGTAACCTTATCTATAAAGTGGATGCCAACACGATGGCATGTGATACGACGAAGCCTTTCAAGCTCACCGACTTCTATTCTCCTCGTGAGATGCATTTCGTGGCTCCCGATAAGGCCTATGTCAGCGATTTAATGGGTACGGATCTGTGGATCATCAACCCGCAGGACATGACGCACACTGGCACTATCGCCATGGGCAACACCACGGAGAAGATGCTTCAAGTGGGTAACGAACTCTACGTGAGCAACTGGTCCTATTATTACATCGATGCCTATTCTCACGAGAGTTTCCACACTGTTCAAGTCGTTGATCTTAACAACGACATGAAAGTGGCTGATATCGAGGTAGGGAAGGAACCCAACACCATGGTGGCCGACAAAAACGGCCACGTTTGGGTGCTCTGCGAAGGCCGCTCATGGGAAGACGAGTTCGGCGAAAATCCTACACTGTGGGAGATTGACCCGATGTTGAAGACTGCCACGCAACGCTACGAGTTCAAAGGCCCGTACGATTTTGACGATGACATCAAAGGCGTGGCTTCGACGTTAAAAGTCAACCCTGCTGGCGACCAGTTCTATATGATCTATAACAATGAGGTGCGCCGTTTCGATCTCGCCACATTGACGCTGTCAGAAACGTTTTGCATCACCCCTGGACCAGATGGCCTGTTCTACAACATGGCTGTTGATCCTAGAACGGGTGACATTTACGTCACCGATGCGAAGAACTACATGATGAACGGTATGGTGTACCGTTATACCGGCGATGGTTTGCTGCTGGCTTCTTTTGAGGCTGGCCTCATTCCCAGTGCAATGTTGTTTAAATAATTGATATTCATTTTTTTGTGAGGCCTCCAGCAATGGAGGTCTCACGTTTTTTGACTATGAAAAAGACTTGCCCTCGTTGCGGAAAAGAGTTCGAGTGCGTCCATTCGGTGGATTGCTGGTGCGTGAAGGTGAAACTCGCCGATGCCACCAAAGCCTATTTGAAAGAACATTACAGCGACTGCCTTTGTAAGGATTGTCTCGAAAAACTGAACGCACAATGAGAAAACTATGGATTCTGCTGTTGGCGTTTGCCGTTTCCTGTGCTCCAAAAACACAAGAAACGACAGAGAAAACGCAAGGCGATAACCTTATGCGTCACGCCCGCAACATTTCTGTTTGCGAAAAAGACTATGGCTACCGCATGGAGGTGATTTGTCCTTGGGATACGACACTTTCGTTGGGTAGCTTTGCTGTCGTTAAAGACACAACAGCAGCCGTTGACAAAGATGTCAAAGGTGTTATCAAGGCTCCCGTCAATTCTGTGATTTCGTTTTCTGCTACGCAATGGGCTGTGTTCCTGCGTCTTGGCGAGATCGAACGCGTGAAAGGCATTCTCGAAGGGCGTTTTGTGAGCGACAGCACCATGCGTGTTCTGCTGGAGCAGGAGAAGGTCTACGACATCGGCACCGAGGCCGCTGCCGACGTTGAAAGAATGATCCAGCTGCAGCCTGATGCCTTGTTGTATTCTCCGTATTTCGACGGAAACCAAGGCGGCCTGAACGTCACGGGTGCCGTGCTGTTTCCCTTCGCGGACTATATGGAAAACACACCTTTGGGTCGTGCCGAATGGATCCGTGTCATTGGCATGCTGACAGGCTGTGAGGACAAGGCCGACGCTTGGTTTGATGACATAGAAAGCCGTTACAATGTCCTTTCGACACTGTGTGCCGAGGTGGATCATCGCCCCACTGTCTTCTCCGACCTCGCTTTCAACGGACAGTGGTATGTGGCGGGTGGCAAAAGCTATATCGCCCAACTCTTCGCCGATGCCGGCGCCGACTACATCTGGAAGGACAATCCTTCGACGGCCAGTGTCCCCATGGATGCGGAGAGCATCCTCGCCAAAGCACAACGCGCTGATTTCTGGCGTGTCAACAACTCCAATCCCTTCCCGATGACCTACGCCTCGTTGGCTAAGGAAAGTCCCGTTTATCCTCTTTTCGATGCTTTCAAGA
The DNA here is from genome assembly GCA_905234645.1 of uncultured Bacteroidales bacterium. GTDB lineage: Bacteria > Bacteroidota > Bacteroidia > Bacteroidales > F082 > Limimorpha. Next base: position 16,936 of record CAJOIS010000021.1, read on the forward strand.
ACCACCAAATCATCGTCTGCGACATTATGAAAACGGGTTATTTCGAGCAGTCGCAGTGCGAGCCGGACCTTTTACTGGCGGATTTCATTTATTTCTTCCATCCCGAATTATTGACAGGGGAGTGGGAGGGATATCATCCTAAATACTATCATTTGATGGAAGAATAATCATGTAGAGACGCAAAATCTTGCGTCTCTGTCAGATCAACGTCTAAACGGACAATCCAAAGAGCAGCCTGAACAGCTGCTTTTTTTGTCTCCACAGCATGAACTGTTGCCTTTGCCTTTACGCAAGAAATGGATGGCGACGGCAACCAAGGCCGCCACGGTCAGAAGCACTATAACTGTAGCGAGATTCATGCAATGACGGCATTGGCGATGAGATAAGCGAACCAGGCGCAGATCCAGGCGACGACGCACTGGAACAGGATGATGAACAGCATCCACTTGGTGCCCAGCTCACGGCGGATGGAGGCCACGGCGGCCACGCAAGGCGTGTAGAGCAGGCAGAACACCAGCATCGATATGCTCGTGATGGTGGTGAACAGCGGCATGGCGTTGAGCACCTCAAGGGTGGCTACCACGCTCTCCTTGGCCATGAAACCGCTTACCAAGGCAGTGACGATCTGCCACTCACCCAAGCCGATAGGACGGAACACAGGGGCAATCCAACCTGCTACGGTTGCTAGCATACTGCCCTCGCCGTTTTCCACCATGTTGAAATGGAAGTCGAAGGTCTGGAGGAGCCAAATCACCAATGAGGCGAGGAAAATCACCGTAAAGGCGCGTTGCAGGAAGTCCTTGGTCTTGTCCCACAGGAGGTGCGCTACGTTCTTCAGACCTGGCATACGGTAGTTGGGCAGTTCCATCACGAAAGGCGCCACGTCGCCCTTGTGGCCGAACCACTTGGTGAACAAGGCAGTAACGATGCCAACGATGATGCCTAGTAAATACAGGCATATTAATACTACGCCACCATGGTGCGGGAAGAACATGCTGGTGAAGAAGGCGTAAATCGGAATCTTGGCCGAACAGCTCATGAAAGGTGTCAGCAGGATGGTGCGCCAGCGGTCGTGGGTGGAATGGAGTGTACGGGTAGCCATCACTGCAGGCACGGTACAGCCAAAGCCGATAAGCATAGGCACGATGCTATGACCCGTAAGGCCAAGCTTACGTAAGAAGCTGTCGCTGACGAAGGCCACGCGGGCCATGTAGCCGCTGTCTTCCAACAGGCTGAGGAAGAAGAACAGCAATATAATAATAGGTACAAAGCTTAATACGCTGCCCACACCGCCAAAGATACCGTCAACAACGAGGGATTGCACCGCGGGGCTCACATCCCAGCAGGCCAAGGCGTTGCCGCATTGCGTGGCAAGCCAGGAGATGCCTTGGTCGAGCCAGTCCTGCAAAGGCGCGCCGATGAGATCGATGGAAAGATAGATGATACTTACCATGATAAGGACAAAAATCGGGATGGCGGTCCACTTGCCCGTCAGGATGCGGTCCATGCGACGGCTGCGTTGGTATTCCTTGCTTTCCTTGGGTTTCACCACAGTCTTGTCGCACAACCTCTTAATAAAGGTGAAGCGCATCTCTGCCATGGCAGCGGCACGGTCGAGGCCACGTTCCTCTTCCATCTGCACGATGAGATGTTCGAGTGTTTCCTTCTCGTTTTGGGAGAGTTGCAAGGCCTCCATGACGATGTCGTCGCCTTCGATGAGCTTGGAGGCGGCGAAGCGCACGGGGATGTCGGCGCGTTGCGCATGGTCCTCGACGAGGTGCATGATGCTGTGTAGGCAACGGTGTACGGCTCCGCCGTGGTCGTCCTTGTCGCAGAAGTCCTGGCGAATGGGAGCTTCTTGGTATTTCGCCACGTGGATGGCGTGGTCGACCAATTCAGAGACACCTTCGTTCTTGGCTGCCGAGATGGGTACTACGGGCATGCCGAGGATGCGTTCCATCTCATTGACGAGGATGCTGCCGCCGTTGTTACGCACCTCATCCATCATGTTGAGAGCCAGTACCATGGGTGTGCCGAGTTCCATCAGCTGCATAGTGAGGTAGAGGTTGCGCTCGATGTTGTTGGCATCCACAATGTTGATGATGGCCTTGGGTTTTTCCTTCATGATGAACTCACGGGAAACGACCTCTTCTGAAGTATAAGGTGAAAGAGAATAGATGCCCGGCAGGTCGGTGACCGAGGTCTCAGGATGACCTTTGATGGTACCGTCTTTTCTGTCCACGGTGACGCCCGGGAAGTTGCCCACGTGTTGGTTGGCCCCCGTCAGCTGGTTGAAGAGGGTGGTCTTGCCGCAGTTCTGCTGTCCGGCGAGGGCAAAAGTCAGCTTTGTGCCTTTGGGCAGCGGGTTCTCATGGGTCTTGTCGTGGTATATGCCTTCTTCACCCAGACCTGGGTGGGCGTTGTGGTCGGGGAGGGAAGAGATATAAAGTCGGTCACTATCCTGATGGACGGTACCTTCGGTTTCTTCGGAGTCTGTGCAAGGTTCTACCTCGATGAGGGTGGCGTCGGCTTTTCTCAAGGTGAGTGCATAGCCGTGCACCATGATTTCCATGGGGTCACCCAGGGGGGCAAATTTTACAAGCTTGACAACAGCATCGGGGATGAGGCCCATGTCGAGGAAATGCTGTCGGCGTTGGCCTTCGCCTCCAACAGCTTGTATGCGAGCCGATTGTCCGATTTCGAGATGGTTGAGCGTAATCATTTCTGTCTGGTGTTTCTAGCTTGCAAAAATACGCAGTTGTCAGGCATGTTTTACTCCTTATTAGTGAGGTTTTTTGTCAACGGGAATCACCATTATTGAGGATGATCGTCTCTGGCGTGTCGCGCGTCAGGAAGCGCAAACTGACTTCTGGCTGTTTTTTCCCTTCAGGCAGGACTTTGCAGACAAAGGAGACCTTTGAAACCCCTTCTTTCAGGAAAGAAGAAGTCTTTGAAGCATCTTCTCCCGGGAAAGGAACCTCTTCTTCTGCCAAAACTTCTTCTATCTTGTTGTAATTCATGTCTGTAATGTAAGCCGATCCATCGTAGTCGAAGACGAGGCATTGGTTCGCCTTAAGGGTGCAAGGGAGGTAGAGGCTGCCGTTGGGTGTCCTGACTTCAAGATCGCTGATGCTGCCCTTGCCTTCCACTTCGATGCGGAGTGCGAACAGGCTAGTGTAAGGGCTGTTCCATTGCCAAGTGTCGTTTTGGAAGTCGCAGAAATAACGACGCGAAATGTGTTGCGGATAAAGCAGGAAGGTGGAATCGTCGGCTTGCTCTAAATGCCAATTGCCGTATGGGTCTTTGAAATGCTCTTTTTGCTTCTCGCTAAAAACGCCCCTCAAGCGTAGCGTTTCCCATATACGAATGGCATTCATCATCTTTTCGGTGAGGCCGTGTCTCCGCAAGGTTTCTGCACTGACGTTGAGGCCGAAACCGCCATCGAAGGCGGCGGCAATGGAGAGGAACCATTCCAATTCTTCAAGAGAGGTGGCTTTGCGGTTTTTGTCAGCAAGGATGATTTGGAAGTTACCAATCATCCAAGGAAACATACAGATATGATGGAACAACTGTTTGTCGGGAAGCGTTTCCATGACCTTGTTTCGCATCGACTCGTTCCACAGTTGGTTTTCGTTGATGCGACTCAATCGATACCACGAGGCAGGGGTGAGCAAATCGGCTTGGATGAGTTTGTCGGGGTTGTATTTGCGTATTGTGTCAAGGAAATGGGCGATGGCCGTGTCGCCTTGAGTATTGTAGGCGTAGCTTTTCAAATCGTTTAAAACCAGTAGGGGATAGTCGGTTTTGGAAAGGGCTTTGGCTACCTTTTGCGCCATCTGGTCTTGGATTTCTAAATCGGGAAGGAGGGTGCGCTCAGGGGTGTCCCATAGCTTGTAGACGATGGCGTCCTTGCTGTGTGCCTTGGCTTTTGTGCCGAAAGCGCCACGGGTGCAGTGGTAGAGTAGATGGATGTTGCCCGTCCTTTCCGTGGTGCGGTAGGTGATCAGCTCGTCCTCTATCTGCAACACGTTGATGCTGGCAGGGATGTCGAATAGTTCGGAGTGATATACGGCAAATTCGGTTTGATTGTCGTCCATCGGGAGTTGCAGGTGCAAAATACCTTGTTTTAACAAGTGGTCCGATGGTTTAGGTGTGACAAGTTTACTATCGGTGGAAATGCGGTTGGCCAGCACCGATAGGCCCAGATCCAATCCGGCTTGGCGGGATTTCTCTTTCAGAAACGCGAGGTCTTTTTCGGTGTCCTCAACGATTATATAGGACTTTGAGCTTCGCATGGGGGTGGAACTACTGCCAACATTCTCTTGCGCGAACGAGACAGTGCTGCACAACAAAAGCAAAACTATGGCTAAGGTCTTTCTCATCAGTCGATTCCTCTTAAGTCTTTGTATAGTTGCACGGCATAAAGGTCGGTCATGTTGGAGATGAAGTCGATGACAGACTGCAGACGGGTGTAGGTGTCGTCAGTCTCCACCTTGAATTGTTCAGGGATGAGTGACAGTAACTTCTTATTATAAGGAGTGCTGGGGTTGAGTACAGCATCGGTGAACTCTTCCAATAGGGTGCCGATGACGTTGAAGCCCGTCAGCTCGATTTTCACCACCGAGGGGTGACGGTAGATGTGCTTCACCGACTCGTCTCGGCAAAGGTCGAGGGCGTTTTTCTCGAATACGGGGAGATGCGAGATGAGGCTCTTCTCAAAACGTCCATCCATAATGGCGTCGTAATTTTTGATGAAGATGTCGCTGACGCAGTTCACCAGTTTGTTGATGAGCATAGCGCGCAGGAAGGCCATTCGCTCGTTGATGTCGGTCACGTCACGGTAGACCTCGTCCTTGTGTTTGAAGGCTTCCTTGTCTTTGGGCCTGTCGGGGTTGAAGAACGAGAGGAAGTTGCGCTCGATATCATCTGTGCTGACGATGCCGCGCTTGTGGGCGTCTTCCATGTCGAGGACAAGGTAGCAGATGTCGTCTGCGGCCTCCATCATATAGGACAGCGGATGGCGGGCGTATACCAGGTGTTCGTCGTCAATCCTCGGGATGCCACATTCTTTGACGACTTCCTCAAAAGCGGGGATTTCTGAATAAAAGACGTTGTATTTCTTACGGTTGCCCTTGTCGAACGAGGGGTAGGGGTATTTCAGCAGGGTGGCCAACGTTGCCGTGGTCAGCGAGAAGCCGCCGGCGCGTCGTCCCGTGAACTGGTGTGTCAGCAGGCGGAAGGCATTGGCGTTGCCTTCGAAGGCAATGAGGTCGCTCCATTGCTCAGGTAGCACCTTGTCTTTCAGTTCCTTACCTTTGCCGTCTTTGAAGAAGCTGCTGATGGTGTCTTCACCCGAGTGCCCGAAGGGAGGGTTGCCCAAATCATGCGCCAGACAGGCCGAAGCCACGATGGTCTCAATGTCGGACTGGCGTTCTTTCAGCTCAGGGTGTTTCTCGGCCAGCTTCTCAACGGTACGGCAGGCGATGGAACGTCCCACGCTGGCCACTTCGAGGCTGTGGGTGAGGCGGTTGTGTACCATCTGCGCCCCGGGCAAGGGAAACACTTGTGTCTTATTCTGCAGCCTGCGGAAGGGGCTGCTGAAGATGATGCGGTCGTAGTCGCGTTGAAACGAGCTGCGGATGTCGACGCTCTTGTGCGGCTGCGCGTAGCGTTTGTTGGAGAGGAGGTCGGTCCAGATCATGGGATGGTCGTTTTGAGTGCAAAATTAGGAATAATTTGGCTGTTTTTGTTGTATATTCAATTATTAATTCTTATTTTTGCAAATTGTATTTAGACAATTAACACAATAAAAACGAAATAGATATGCAAAAATTCATGAAGGTATTAGCAGCCCTTATGCTAACAGTAGCGGTGCTCTGCGCTGCAGGATGTACGAAACCTGACGACCCATCCAATGGTGGTGATAATGGAGGAAACGGAGGAAACAATGGTAGTGGTGGTGGAAATGGTGGAAATGGCGGAAGTGGTGGCGGATCCAATACCGAACTTCCAGCAGGAATGTATCTTGGTGTAATTGGGTTCAACCAGGATCTTTACACTAAGCCAATCACTCGCCTTGATGCGTCCACAATTCAGCAAACGAAGGATTTTATCGATGAGTTGCCGATGGGTGGCGCTACGCTGCTCTATCATGCAGTAAATACTTCATTGGATATGCTCGCATCAAATGGTGTTCCTGAGGATTTGAAATTTGTTTCCATTGTTAATTTTACCGACGGCTTGGATGAAGGTTCTTATACTTTTTCTAACTATAGTAGCGGATCACAGTATTTGCAGGCAGTGACACAGCGTATTAGAAATGAAAGAATAGGAAACTTGAATGTGGGAGCCCATACCATTGGCATCAAAGGCAATGACGTGGAAAGTTACGATATGCCCGAATTTGAAGCTAACTTGGCAGGTATCTCGTCCTTGCGTGATGAGCACTTTGATACCTATGTCCACAGTGTGAGCAGTTTTGACGAAGTACGAGAGGCATTTAGAGTGATTGCAAGGGCACTACATGATCAAACGAGCAATTCGACCATGACCTTGAGACTGCCAGCACCTGACCCAAACACGCGTGTGCGTTTTACATTTGATGTTTTGACTGAAGGTAACGACGATGCCTTGCAATCGCAAAAGTATATCGAAGGGGTTTATATTACCAATAGTACGGGTATAGGCGTGCTGACCAATGTGCAATATGTTGGTGTTACGAGTACTAGTGGCAGTACCATTACTGCTGATAGAATGGAGCGCCCCTTTGCGATTTTCGAGTTTGAAGGCATGAACGACCCCGACGACAGCGAGTTCTCTGATCAAACCATTGTAAATCTGAAAGAGTGGAAATACAACAACAATGGTCAAGTCTGGAAAATCAATTCAGAATTTACCAATTCTGGCAGCACTGTAACTACAGACAATTATCACAGCGCTCTTATCATGCTCAATTTGGACTGTTCGGAATCGCTGGGAACAGCTCATTTTAGAGAACTGAAAACTTATGCAAAGGAATTTGTGGATGCGTTAAGGACGAATTATTGATCGTTTATGAATTCTGTCATTAAAAGAATAACAGCCATTGTAATGATGGCTGTTTTGTTTTTGGGGATGATTACCTGCAAGAAGGAAACCGTCGCCCCACCTACGGTAAAGGTGTTTGAGGGCGCTATTACCATAACCCAGACCAGTGCCAGTGTGGCAGCCGAGGTGACTGACCAGGGCGGAGGCGAAGTGCAGTCG
>CAJOIS010000022.1 GCA_905234645.1 uncultured Bacteroidales bacterium
AAGGTCATTTTATACCATTCCAACAAGCCCAAGTTCTCAGACATCATTGCAAAGGCGCTCAATCGCTACGAACGCATTCTGCAAGCTCGTCAACGCCAAGCCCGTCAGCGTGGCTTCGAGCCTTACACATGGGAAGTACCTGCCGAACGTCTTTACAAAGAAGAAACCCATCAAGTCAAGCCTGCTGTGAAAGACCATGCGCTGCTGCCCTTCATCGAGCTGAAGAAGGCATCCAATCCCGAACAGATGTTTCGCGACTTCCTCGAAAGCCATGCCGCCAGCATCGACTGGTGGTATAAGAACGGCGATGAAGGTAAGCAGCACTACGCCATACCTTACGAGCAAAGCAATGGCGAGAAGGCGCTATTCTATGTGGATTTCATCATCCGCATGAAAAACGGCCAACTGTTTCTCTTCGACACCAAGACCGAGAACAGCGACCCCGAAGCTCCCAACAAGCACAACGCACTTCTTGCCTACATGAAGGAACGCCCCGACGAAAACCTGAAGGGCGGTGTGATTGTGGAAAAGAACAATGTGTGGTACTACTGCAAATATGCCATCCAAACCACTTCCGATGTTACAGGTTGGGATGCGTTTTTCCCTGACGAGTATAATTGAAAAAACACAAGAATATGAGCAAAGGTATTGATAGCGTATTCCTGCACTACGGCGTGCGCAAGGAAGATATGGAACTCATCCTCCAAACTTGTCGCGACAACGACATCAATGAGGAATGGCTGAAAGAGAACATCTTGAAGCCATATAATGAAGCGCGAACCCAGCAAAACACAGTGGATGAGCGCACCCTTACGAAAATCATGAAACGTGCCATCAAAAACGTACAGCCATGAAGATCAAGAGAATTTACGCCGAAAACTACAAGACTTACAAGAAGTTGGATTTGAACCTTGAAGTCACGTCCGACCGTCCCATCATCCTGATAGGTGGTGGTAACGGCTGCGGTAAAACCACGCTTTTCGATGCCATTTACCATGCGCTGTATGGATTGGAAATCAAAAGCGTGAAGCACTTTGAGGAGCTTTTCAACGCAGGAGTAATGGTTGAGAGCAAAGGCTTTAACAACAGCCAAATCGTGCTGCAAATCGACTTCACGGGCATGGTGCTGGCCAAGGAAGAGCAATACAGGCTGAAACGTGCCTATATGGTACTGAACGACCGTGTTGTTGAATCGGTCACACTCTCCATGGGTGGCAACAACTTCGTCTATGGCAGTGGCTCATCCCAGTCCGATAGGGCACAAAACGAAGAGGTAGTAAGCAAAATTATCACTGCCAACCTGCCTGCCGAACTGAGCAATTATTTCCTCTTCGATGCCATGAAAACCAGCGAGTTGGTCAAGGAAGAGCAAATCAACAAGTTGATAATGAATAATATCAACTCTGTCATGGGCTTCAGCAAATACAGTCAGATGCGCAAAGCCGCTGATGCCTTGTTGTCTGAAAAGAAAGCCGAGCGTATGGAGAATGAGAACCAACGCAAAGCGTATGGCAAATTAGTGGCTGATAAACAACAGTTGGAAAAAGAAGTTGAAAAACTGGACGATGATTATGCCAAAGCCCTCGAATATGCCAACGAGCACAAAGAACAGTATGACCAACTGAAAGAAGGCCGTAATGCCGATGACGTTACCCGTGACAAGATTAAGAAAGTAGAACAAACCATACAAGCTACCCTGAAAGCTGAAGTTGAGTACTTGCAAAATGTCGATGCTATGGCCAAGGATATCGAAACGCAAGTGATCATCCCGAAGCTGGCCAGCATCATCAGCACTGAAGTTGAGGTCATCCTCCACGCCAAAGAGGAAGTGGCCAGTGCCAGAATCAATCTTTTGACTGACCAACAGATTGAACTGTTCACACACAATCTTGTCAAGGTCATCGAAGAACGTTATATGCCAAGTAAGCGTCTTGATGTTCCTTCGTTGATTGAGGAGATGAAGTTGTGGCAAGAGAAGGAAAACACCGTCGAAGACAGGTTTGCTTTCTTCTCGCCAGCCGAAGTGACGCTGTTGAAAGACACGGTTCGCACTGCCATGTCCAATCCCTTCATTCTTTTGGATGAGCAAAGGGAAATGCTCAACCAGGACATTCACGACATGCCCAAGCAGCGCGAACTCATTAAGGACTACCAACGCAGCTTGAATGGCAACGACTACACCATCATCCAACTATATGAGAACAATGCCAAGCGTATCGATGAACTAAAAGATGCCATTGGCACCAAGAAAGCTACTATCAAGGATTTGGAAGGACAGATTAGCAAGTTTGATTACGAGATTCCACAGATTCCCGACCCACAATATGACTTGCTTTGCAAACTGCCCGACTTCTTCAAGCAACTCTCAACCAAACTGCTTCGTGCCAAGAAAGCCAGTATCGAGCGTATGATGCGCGACCAGTTGAACCAAAATCTCGTTGTTTATGCTGGTGTCATTGGCCGTGTCGAACTCTCCACGGGCAACAGCGATGAAATCTCGTTCAAGATGTACCACAAAGACGGCAACGAGATTTTCCTAAGCCAACTCAATGCCGGTGCCAAGCAAACGGTAATGCAGGTGCTGCTGAAGGTGCTCTATAACCTTGGCGACTATGAGCCACCTGTAATGATCGATACGGTCATGGGTGTTCTCGACAAGGAAAGCCGCGAGGTCATCCTGGAACACTACTTCCCGGATTTGGCGCACCAAACCATCCTGCTCAGTACCGATACTGAAATCACCACCGAGCACGACTTCGACCGCCTGCAGGCGTATGTGGCCAAGACCTATACGCTACACCGCGACAAACAAAATCAGTGTACTACTATCACTGAAGACTATTTCGGACTACAAACCAAAGAAATCTAACAGCCATGAACAATATCGCACAATTGACAATAAAGGGTGTCACCGCAGTCCAGGACATGCACGAGCGCATTGCCGATGTGAAAGCCCTCATTGAACAACGGTTGAATCTTGATGAATATACCGAAAACGTCAGACCTGTTACTTTGAATCAGAGTAATGTGTTGCGTATTTGTCTGCTGGCTGGTCTTAGCGACAAGTCGAAACGTGTTATTGACGAAGCCACCACGAGCCTGACACTATCGCGTACACCTTATGCAACTACGTTTTTCACCAAGTCCAACATTGGTGACTTGTTTGAAGCATTACTGAAGTTGCGCTATCACGATGTGGATGCCGATTGGACTGCTCCCAAGGTGGTGAGCCGTGTGATAGGCCGTGAAATCCTTCGCGGTCGCGACATCCTACTGAAAGAAGGAGCTATTGATGAATGGCTTACCTATATGCCGTTGCGTGGCGGACGCTCTCTCTCAGCCATCCCAGAACTTAATCTGCTCATTGGCCAATATGAAAACGGTATGGATGCCACACTCGACATCAATAGCCGTAACATCGCCAACACGCAAATCATCATTGCCGGAACAACGGGTTCAGGAAAGTCAAATCTTATCTCTGTACTCATCAATCAGATTAGAAGCGCTTCATCCGACACGCATTACCCCGTCAACTTCCTGCTCTTCGACTACAAAGGAGAGTTTTCCGACCCCGCCAATGCCGATTGGCTGCAACAGTTTGACACCGACCGTTCCGCAATCCTTAATCCCATCGAGAAGCCGCTTCCATTCACTCCGTTCAAGGATTTCAGCGACCGACCCATCAATGAGGTCAATCTCTATGCAACATCGCTTTCCACTGCCCTGTGTGCCATTTCACCTGCAACCATCAGCTCCAATATGGACAACAGACTGAGCGAAGCCATCATCAACGCCTACAAGAAGCAGAACTTGAAGCCTATCACCTTCAAGCAAGTCCTCGACGAATACAAGGCGTTGTTGCCCGCCAAGAAACATGACGAAGTGGATAGCGTGGTATCTGTGTTAAGCCAGCTGGTCAGAAACAACATCTTTGCCGAGGAGGACAAAATCGACTTGCTCCGCAACTGCTATATCATCAATCTCGGTGGCTTCGAGAAGGATGGCATCATGGCCAAGGCCATAGTCTATTTTGTCATCTCCAAGTTGAACGCAATTTATGAAAAGTTGCCCAAGCAAGCCACCAACGAAGACCGGGTAGAGATACGTCACTTCACCATCATCGATGAGGCCCACTACATGCTGAGCTTCGAGAATAAACCTTTGCAGAACCTGATTGCTGTGGGCCGCAACAAGGGTATGAGCATCATCCTGGCCACCCAAAACATGGAAAGCTTCAAGAGCAAGCATTTCGACTTCTACGCCAACGCCCAATATCCTTTGATCATGCGTCAGCAGCAGCAAAACGATGCTGTGCTGAAAGACCTCTTTGGTGTGTCAGGTGGCGCATTACAAGAAATTAAGCAAGCCATTGCTGGACTGGAGAAAGGTGAGCTTATCACCAAAGATGCTGCCAACATGGCCTTGGGCATCGGCAAGCATTGGCAGAAAATTAAGGTCACCCATTTGATTTAATACTTATGGATTCCAAGGAACTGAAGAAAGCACAAGAGGCCATCGAAATGCTCCAACAGCTTAATTTGCCTGTAGGCGAACAGCAGTTGGAAGTCCTGGCCGCGATGGAAAAGGAATACCTTGAAAAAGAGGTGCTGCCTCCCGCCATTGAGGTTATGCGCTCTAAGGTCAGCGGCTTAAAAAACACTTTCCTTGTGTCAGTCAAGTATTCCGAAAAGGATGGATTACAATTAGAATCCATTGAAGCGCAAATAGATAAAACTCCCAAAGACAAGGCCGAGGATTTGGCCACAGTCAAAGACACTGACGAAAGTCGCTATCTGGGAGTAGATCCTGTAAGCGGAAAGAAGGTTTATGTGAAAATTACAAAACGTGGGCTACTGGTTCAGTTGGGTGAACTCAACACTCCAGAAAAGCCAAAGTTCGCCCGTTTGAGAAGAGGAACAGACATCGACGAGGTCACTTTAGAGGAAGTGTTATCGATATTCAAGTTCCCTCGCACACTTGGCTTTTTTGAAGGCAAGGAAGTCGTTGTCGGTATCGGCCCTTTTGGTCCTTATATCAAGCACAACGAAAAGTACTACAATCTTTCCAGGGAAGACGACCCTCATACGATTAGTTACGAAAGAGCACTTGAAATCGTAAAGACCAAACGTGAGCTTGGAATAGGCGAAGTCATTTTGGAGTTTGAAAACGACCCCGACATCCGCGTCATCAATGGACGTTTTGGCCCTTACATCAAATATAAGAAGAACAATTACAAGGTTCCCCGTCAAATGACACCTTCTTTATTGTCCTATGAGGATTGTCTGGCAATAATAAAAGACCCGGCCAATGCAGCCCAAAAATGGGTGCCAAGGAACAAACAAGAATAAAACACTAAAGTCATGGATAAAGACAAACTACAAAAAGCCTACGAAGCCGTCGAAATGCTGAAGGCATTAGATTTGCCTGTCAGCAAGGATCAGTTGAACGCCATAGCTGAAATGGAAAGGGAGTGCCTTTTGGAGGAAGTCACACCTCGTATTCAGAAGATACTGAAGCCCATCGTCAAAAACATGAATACGAGTTTTCGTATCGATATAAGCTATACCCCTGAGACTGGGTTAGTCATTAACACCGTAGACAACAAAAGACCTTACCGTCGCTCAACAGACGAATCAGAGTCGGGGCGCAGAACCAGAACGAAGGTCGGCACACTAAGGGTTACATACCCCGACGGTCGTGTGATTGAGCACAATAAAGCATCCCAGACCTTAGTTGATGTGGTAGAATCCATTGGCTTTGAGAATGTTGAAAAGCTCAAATGGACTGTTACCAGCCAGCCATTTGTTTCAAAAGAAAGACATCCTCATCGTCAACAAGAACGAGACGGTTGGTATATTACCACCCATTCTAGCACACCCTTCAAGAAAAAACAAATCGAAGATTTGTCCAAAAAGTTCAAACTGAAATTAAAAGTTGAAATAGTTTAGTGACAAACGTATAGGAGATCGCGGGGCTGGGCCCGCGATGACGGCAAGGGGAGGGAGCGTTGTCCATAGCATTGCTGTTTTCCTCCCATATGCCGTGTGCGAGAACGCCTACGCCTGACCGGGTCGGGCGCGTGGGCAATGGCCGACATGGCGGGGAAGCGTCCGCTTTGTGTGTTGGGTCCGATGATGTCGGCCTTGAACTTTTGGTCCTTTTGTTTCAAGACAAAAGGACAAGAAAACCGCAGCCATAGATGCCCGCCATCGCACAGGCCGGCGTCGGCATGACATGGCTGCTGAGTTCCAATAAAAATATGTACTTTTGCACATCGATTGGCTCGCCTTTGGCAGGGAGCAGCCTCCTATCAGGCAGGGAGCAACTCCGACATTTCTTCGTTAGTTGTTCGATAGTTGTTCGATATTTATTCGATAGAAAATAGGACAAATAACAAGGGTGTAGCGAAAGACTATCGAATATCTTCCAAGCCTGTTACCTGCTTGGCACGAAGCAAATACGAGACAAGATGCCCATGGAAAGAGGATTAACCGTTCTTCAATCCAAACATCGATAGTAGTCGGAATCTCGGAAAAAAAACGCGATTCCGACTACTATCGTTTATTTCTTCGCAAAAAAAAACATTATCTTTGCAAAGAAAATAACATGTAATGAGCAAACAACTCGAAATAAGAAACAGCACTGCGGAGTTCCTGATTTTCCAAGCGGAAGGAAAAGAAGACGGCATCCAAGTGGTTTACAAGGACGAAACCATTTGGTGCACACAAAAAGCGATGGCAGCATTGTTTGATGTGGGAGTTCCAGCTATCAACAAGCATCTAAACAACCTTTATCTTGAAGGGGAAATCTTGCGAGAAGCAACTGTTTCCAAAATGGAAATAGTTCAACTTGAAGGCAAACGAGAAGTAAAAAGAATGACAGAGCTATACAATCTCGATGCCATCATCTCCGTTGGTTATCGGGTTAATTCGTTGCGAGCCACACAGTTCAGACAATGGTGTACCTATGTACTCCGCCAGTTCACCATACGCGGTTATGTCATCGATAAAAAGCGCATGGAAAACGGTAGTTTCATTGGAGAGGATTATTTCGAGCATCTGTTGGCCGAAATCAGAGAGATAAGACTCAGCGAACGTCGATTCTACCAAAAACTGACCGATATCTATGCCACTGCTATCGATTACAACAAAGACGCACCGACAACGAGGCAGTTTTTCAAAATGGTGCAAAACAAGATGCATTATGCCGTCCACGGTCATACAGCAGCCGAGCTTATCGTTGGCCGCGCCAATGCCGAAAAAGAACACATGGGATTGAACACTTGGGAGAATGCCCCAAACGGAAAGATTGTAAAAACCGATGTCAGTATCGCGAAGAACTATTTGAACGAGTTGGAGTTGGAAGACATGGGACGACTGGTAAATGCCGCTTTGGATATGGCTGAGCGTATGGCCAACCGTCACATTCCCATGACGATGGAGGACTGGGCCAAACGCATTGACATCATCCTTCAAGCAGGTGGGGATGCTGTCCTGACCGATGCCGGTGTAGTCACAGCAGAAGAGGCAAAGGCATTCGCCGAAACCGAATTTGAAAAATATCGAATCATACAAGACCGGCTATTCCAATCCGACTTTGACCGCTTTGCAGAAAACGACTATTTACCGCTTGACTTCAAGGAAATCGAAACTGGGCAAAACGACTGTCAATAAAAACAAAACCATTAAGGTTTATATTCACAAAAGCCTCTCAAAAGTTTTTGAAGGGCTTTTTTGTTATCGTTCAAAAATATTCTCTACCTTTGCCTCCAACAACTGATTAATCAGCAACGACATCACTAGACTGCTTCGTTCCTCACAGTGACGCGAAGCGACAACTGACAACTGACAACTGATAACTATGAACTTGATAGCCCCTTCCCTTCTCTCCGCCGACTTCCTGCATCTGGAAGACGACATCGAGATGGTCAACCGCAGCGAGGCCGACTGGTTCCACTGCGACGTGATGGACGGCCGCTTCGTGCCCAACATCTCCTTTGGCATACCCGTGGTGCAAGCCATCAAGAAGAAGGCCCAGAAACCCCTCGACGTCCACCTGATGATCGTGGAGCCCGAGAAATACTTTGAAGCTTTTGCCAAGGCTGGCGCCGACATCATCACCTTCCATTACGAAGCAAGCAAACACATCCACCGTGCCGTTCAGCAGATCAAGGCCCTTGGCATCCATGCTGGCGTGGTGCTTAACCCGCATACACCCGTTACCGTCTTGGAGGACATCCTCTGCGACTTAGACGTGGTGCTGCTCATGTCGGTCAACCCGGGCTTCGGCGGACAACAATTCATCGAACGCACATACGAAAAAATCCGCAAGTTGCGTTTGATGATCAATGAACAACACGCTTCAGCCCTCATCGAAGTGGATGGCGGCGTCAACACACAGAACGCCAAGGCCTTGTTTGAGGCCGGAGCGGATGTGCTGGTAGCGGGCAATGCGGTTTTCAAATCAGAGAATCCGATGGAGATAATTAGGGAGTTGAAGGCCTATGGCTAATAGTCTATGGCTGATGGCCCGCTTCAACAAAAGGCACGAAGTTCTCCACATGGGAAGAAGCAGGCCATAAGCCATGAGCCATAGACCATAGTAAAACAAGAATCTTAAATCTTTAAATATTAAATCTTTAAATCAACCAACTATGAGTAACGACATCCTGAAATTAAAGCCGCAAGGCATTTGGAAAGAGTTCAACGGCATCCTTGGTGTGCCGCGTCCGTCAAAGAAAGAAGCCAAAATGGTGGCTTATCTTGAGAAATGGGCGAAAGACCATAAAGTCAAGTACGTCAAGGAAGAATGTGGCAACATCATCATGAGCGTGCCCGCCACCAAGGGCATGGAAGACCGCGAGACCGTCATTCTGCAAGCCCACATGGACATGGTGTGCGAGAAGAACAGCGACAAGAAGCATGACTTCGAGAAAGACCCCATCGAGCCTGTCATCAAGGGCGAGTGGCTGTCGGCGCTGACGACGGCATCGGCGTGGCTGCAGCTCTGGCCGTCATCGCCGACCCGAAAGTGGAACACGGTCCGATCGAGTGCATCTTCACCGTTGACGAAGAGACGGGCCTCACTGGCGCCATGAAACTCGACCCGAAGGACTTCACCGGCCGTATCCTCCTCAACCTCGACAGCGAGGACGAAGGCGAGATCTTCATCGGCTGCGCCGGTGGCATGGACACCATTATTAAGGTGTGGTACGAGCTGGAGCCTGCTCCGGAAGACAGCACCGCCTACCGCATCACCGTGAGCGGCCTGAAAGGCGGCCACAGCGGCGACGACATCAACAAGAACCTGGCCAACGCCAACAAGCTGCTGACCCGCATCCTGTGGCAGGCCACCACATGGTTCGACCTCGCACTCTACGACTTCCAAGGCGGCAACCTGCGTAACGCCATCGCCCGTGAAGCCACGGCTGTGGCCTTCATCCCGAACGACTGCGCGAAGGACTTCGAGCACTATGTTAAAGACATGGAGAAACACTTCAAGCAAGAGTACCAAGTCACTGAGCCTGGGCTGAAAGTCACGGCTGAAGTCGCCGAAGTGCAACCCGACGTCGTCATCGACGAGATGTCGCAGTTCAACCTGCTCAACGGTCTCTATGCCTGCCCGCACGGCGTCATCGCCATGTCGCAGACCATCCCGAACTTCGTGGAGACCTCGACCAACCTCGCCTCCTGCAAGAAGAAGGAAGGCTATTTCTTCATCCAGACCTCACAGCGCAGCTCCATCGAGTCGTCGAAACAAGACATCGCCGACATGGTGGAAGCCGTTTGGAGCCTCGCCAACGCCGACGTGGAACACACCGACGGCTACCCGGGCTGGGCACCCAACCCCGACAGCGCCATCTTGGACATCGCCGTGAACTGCTACAAGAAACGCTTCAAGAAAGATCCTAAGGTCAGAGCCATCCACGCTGGACTGGAATGCGGCCTCATCGGCGACAAGATTCCGGGCATGGACATGATCAGCTTCGGTCCCACCCTGCGCGGTGTGCACTCACCCGACGAGCGTTGCGAAATCAAGACCGTCCAGATGTTCTGGGACTTCATGTGTGACATTCTGAAGAATGCACCTAAGGCTGGTGTCACCAAGAAGGCTGATCCTGCTAAAAAAGCCGTTGCCAAGAAAGCTCCCGCAAAGAAAGCGGCTGCCAAAAAGGCCCCTGCAAAGAAAGCTGCCGCAAAGAAAGTGACTGCTGAGAAAGCACCTGCTGAGAAGAAGGCACCTGCTGCAAAGAAAGCTACGGCAAAGAAGGCTGCGCGCACGAAAGCACCTGCCCATAAGTCTCAAGCCAAGAAAGCCGTTGGCAGCAAGAAGACTGCTTCAGTACAGAAAGCCGCTGTCAGCAGAGCCACGGTCAAGAAGACCACGGTCAGAAAAGGCAAGAAATAAGGCTTGACGCTTAAGATGAAAAAAGTCCGCCAATCGGCGGACTTTTTTGTTTTACTTGTACAAATCCTTCGGCGTGTACATGTCGTATGGCGGCATGGTGGCCGGGTCAAGATTATTGTAGGTGCCGTCCACCTGAATCCTCTCCTTATTATAGATGTAATGGCGACAGAACCAAAGCAGGTCATCGACAGTATACGGACCGCCAACGGCTACGCTATGCCCATATCCTTCAAAACGACGGGCAAAATAGGGATAGTCGAATTTCTCGAAACGGTCCACCAGGGCATCCGTGCCGAAGAAACCTAACTTGAAGAATTTGATCTGTTTATAAGGCACCAGCCTATCCGCCGTGCCATGGTACATCATCGTCGGAGCAGGGGCATGGTTGCGGTATTGCACCTTGCCTTCGTGCGAGAAGATGGCACCAGCGTAGCTCACCACACCCGCCAAATGGAAGTCCTCAGGCAAGATGTCGGAGTTAAGGAAACCATTACACAAGACATAATCCGTCTGCAAAGAGGTGATGGCTCCTGCACTGGAACCAATCATCACGATATAGTCTTTGTTCACCTTCAGCTCCTTGGAATGGTCAAGAAGATAGGCGATCGCCGAGATGGCATCTTCCGTAGCCCAATTGATAGCATTCTCCAAAGGCTCGGAATGGGTGATGCTGAGGTTTTTGACGCCCTTCAAACCCAAACGGTAATCTATGGCTGCCACCTGGAAGCCTTCATCCACCAGCTGCTTGAAATAGGCCTTCTCAAAGTCGCCATCGCGATGGCCGCCGATGAAGCCGCCACCAAAGACATAGACCACGCATATCGTGCTGTCGTGCACTTGTGCAGGTGTATAGAAATCGAGGTAAAGCTTCAGGGTGTCCCGCTCGGCGTATTGGTAAGTCTGCATCTCTTGCGCAATGGACGCGATGCCCGCAAAGAGGAGTGCTAAGAATAGTGTTAGTTTTTTCATGTTCTTTATTATTGCCAATGGCCTATAGCCTATGGCTTATGGCTTGCTTCCAGTAGAGCCAAGCCATAGGCCATTTGCCATCAGCCATCGTTATGATTGATGTGTTTTATAGTATTCCTTAAAGAAGTCCGGCAGCGAACGCAAGGCAGCCTGTTCGCGCCATTGCTTTCGCACCTCTTGGGCCGGCACGCCAAAGACGGCCTTGCCCGGCTCGATGTTCTTGTCAACGGCAGAAGTAGCCAAGACGACCGCGCCCGTGCCAATGACCAAGTCCTTGTTGATACACACACGACCCCAGAGGATGACGTCGTCCTCGATGCGCGTCACACCTGCGATGGCGGCATGGGCACCAATGAGGCAATTGTGGCCGATATAGCTGTCGTGGCCAATCTGACAGTGGTTGTCGAGCTTGGTACCACTCTCGATGATGGTATCAGAGGTGACGCCGCGGTCGATGCTGCAGAGGGCACCGATCTCCACATCGTCGGCAATGACCACGCGGCCGAAGGACTCGAACTTCTTGAAGCCTTCGTTGCGCCGCTGGAAATAATAGCCGTCGGCCCCGATGACGCTGCCCGAGTGAATGATGACGTTGTCACCAATCACGCAGTGGTCATATATGGTCACATTGGGATGGATGAGGCAGTTCTTCCCGATGACGGTATGATGTCCGACAAATGCCCCTGGCATGATGAGTGTCCCCTCACCTATTTCAGCAGAGTCGCTGATAGGCTGTGTCTGAGGCTCGAAGGGGCGGAAATGCCGCATGATGCGCAAGAAAGCATCAAATGGGTCGGCATGCAGCAGCAGCGCCTTGCCTTCGGGACAGACCACTTCCTTGTTGATAAGCACTACCGTGGCCGCCGAGTTCAGCGCCTTGGCGTAGTACTTCGGGTGATCGACGAAAGTGATGTCGCCCACCTCCACCTTGTGGATTTCGTTAAGACCAGTAATGGGAAAGTTGGCAGGTCCAACATATTTGGCGCCAATGAGTTCCGCGATAGTCTTCAGGGTAGTCTTTTGTATTTTCATCGGAAATGCAATTATGATAAAGATGCAAAAATAGGATTTTTTTGAAAAACAAAAAAAAGCGCAGAAGAATTTTCCTCTGCGCTTTCCTTATAAGATTGCCCGATTAGGCCTTCACACGTTCGCAGTACTCGCCCGTGCGGGTGTCGACGCGAATCATGTCGTCGGTGTTGATGAACAACGGCACGCGCACCATAGCACCCGTCTCAACGGTAGCTTCCTTCAGCGCGTTGGTGGCGGTGTTACCCTTCTCACCAGGCTCGGTGTAAGTCACTTGGAGGACGGTCTTCACCGGCATTTCGGCGAAGAGTATGGTCTCGGTGCTGGCATCGACGACGACGTCAACAATATCGTTTTCCTTCATGAACTTCACGCCCGTGATATTGTCACCGGCAATCGGGATCTGTTCGTATGTCTCGGTGTGCATGAAGATATAGTCCTCACCTTCCTTGTAGAGGTACTGATAGGGACGGTGCTCAACGCGGACATCCTCCAGCTTCACGCCGATGTCGAAACGCTTCTCCAAAACGTTACCGCTCAGCACGTCCTTCAGTTTGATACGCATGATAGTGTTGCCCTTGCCAGGCTTAACATGTTGGAAGTCAATGCAGAAATAAATCTTTCCATCCAGACGGACTGCGCTTCCAATCTTAACATCTTGACTTAACATAGTATGATTCTTTAAGATTAAATATTTGATTTGAAGCGGCAAAGATACAAAAAAAATGTTTTTACGGACATTGCAAAGCAAAAAATCGTACCTTTGAGCCAAATTTCAAATCCAATCAGACATGAGAAAAATCAACTTACTATTGTTAGCCATGATCACATGTTCAATCGTATCGTGCAACTCACAAAAGCCTGAAAAAGAGCCCAAAGGCAAGGACAAAATCGGCCCGAAAGAGCTCACCCTTCAGTCGGACATCATGACGCCCGAAGTGCTGTGGGCCATGGGTCGCATCGGCGAATACAGCCTCTCGCCCGACCATTCGCAGATTGTCTACAACGTCACCTACTACAGCGTTGAAGAGAACCGCAGTGGTTCAACCTTGTATATCATGAACGCCGACGGCAGCGACAACGAGGTATTGGTCGAGAGCAACGACAGCCAATACAGCCCACAATGGCGTCCCGACGGCAAGAAGATCGGTTTCCTCGCCGCCAAGGACGACGTTATGCAACTCTGGGAAGTAAATCCCGATGGGACGGGCTTGCAATGCGTCAGCAATGAAGCCGACGACATCAACGGCTTCCTCTACTCACCCGACTGCAACCAGGTGCTCTTCACCAAGGAAGTGAAGCTGAAAGAGACCGTGGCCGACATCTACCCTGACCTTGACAAATCGTCGGGCCGCATCAACAACGACCTGATGTACCGCCACTGGGACCAATGGGTCGACACTTACGGTCACATCTTCGTGGGTAACTTCAGCAATGGCAAGATCGAGAACGCCTTCGACGCCATGCAAGGCGAGCAATGGGAAGCCCCCGTGCGTCCCTTCGGCGGCATGGAGCAGGTGCAGTGGCTGCCTGACGGACAGAGCTTCGTTTACTGCTGCCGCAAGAAAGTTGGCAAGGACTACGCCCTTTCCACCAACACCGACATCTACCAGTACATCATTCAAAGCGGCGAGTGCAAGAACCTCACCGAAGGCATGATGGGCTACGACCTCAATCCCGTCATTTCGCCCGACGGCCGATACATGGCATGGGAGAGCATGGAACGCGACGGCTATGAGAGCGACAAGCAACGCATCTTCGTGATGGATCTCCTTCTCGGCGAGAAGACAGACTACACCGCCAAGTTCGACCAATGCTGCACAGGCTTCAGCTGGGCCGATGACAGCAAGACCCTCTATTTCCTCAGCGACGCCTATGCCACCGACCAGATCTACGCTCTCAACATCGAAAACGGCGAAATCAAGAAGTTGACGACGGGCAAGCACAACTACATCTCCGTGCAGTTCAACGGCGACAATCTCATCGCTGGCCGTCAGTCGATGAGCCACCCGACGGAGTTGTTTAGTGTCAGCCCCACCACGGGCGAGGCCACACAGATTACGCACATCAACGACAACATCTTCGCACAACTCACCATGGGTGAGGTCAAAGAGCGTTGGATCAAGACCACCGACGGCAAGCAGATGCTCACCTGGGTCATCTATCCACCCCACTTCGACGAAAGCAAGCAATATCCTGCCCTACTCTATTGCGAGGGCGGACCGCAGAGCACCGTGAGCCAGTTCTGGTCGTACCGTTGGAACTTCCAGATGATGGCCGCCAACGACTACATTATCGTCGCCCCCAACCGTCGCGGCCTGCCCGGCTTCGGTCAGGAATGGCTTGAAGAAATCAGCGGCGACTATGGCGGACAGTGCATGAAGGACTACCTCAGTGCCATCGACGAGGTCAGCAAGGAACCGTACATCGACGAGGATCGTCTCGGCGCCGTGGGCGCCAGCTTCGGCGGCTTCAGCGTGTACTGGCTGGCAGGTCACCACGAAGGTCGCTTCAAGGCCCTCATCGCCCACGACGGCATGTTCAACCTCGAAGCACAATATCTGGAGACCGAAGAGATGTGGTTCGTGAATTGGGACCTCGGCGGCCCATACTGGCAGTGGAACGACGCCACCGTGCGCAAGACCTACGCCAACTCGCCCCACCTCTTCGTCGACAAATGGACCGCACCCATCCTCGTCATCCACGGCGGCCTCGACTACCGCATCTGCTTCACGCAAGGCATGCAGGCCTACAACGCCGCCATCCTGCGTGGCATTGATGCAGAATTCCTCTATTTCCCCGACGAAAACCATTGGGTCCTGAAGCCGCAGAACGGTATCCTGTGGCAACGCAGGTTCTACAACTGGCTGGATAAATACCTTAAATAACAATAATTCGGAATGCAGAATTCGGAATGCGGAATGTTACCTCATGCAGGCACATTCCGCATTCTTAATTCATAATTCCGCATTCCTTTGCCTCACCACCTCGAAGCATACAATTCCCGTGGCCACGGAGACATTCAATGAATCGATGTCGCCGGGCATAGGAATCATTAAGTGCTCGTCAAGGCGTTTCATGTAGGCGGGGCTGATGCCGTCCTCCTCGGAGCCCATCATCACGCAGAGCGGACCGGTGAGGTCGGCCTTCCAGAAGCTATCGTGTGCCTTCTCGGTGAAACCCACTACGCGCAGGCCGCTGGCCTTCAGGAAGTCGATGGCATCCTTCAAGTTCTCCACGCGGCACACGTTGATCAAAGACAAGGCTCCTGCCGAGGTCTTCATGGCGTCGCCGTTGATAAGCGCCGAGCCATGGTTGGGGATGACGATGGCATCCACGCCTGCAGCGTAGGCTGTGCGGGCGATGGCGCCGAAGTTACGGACATCGGTCACACGGTCGAGCATGAGGACGAAGGGGTCGCGCCCATCCTCGAAGATGGCAGAAACCACATTCTCCAAAGGCTGGTATTCTATCGGGCAGATGAAGGCCACCACACCCTGGTGGTTCTTGCGCGTCAGGCGGTTCATCTTCTCAATCGGCACAAACTGTACGGGCACGCCATTGGCACGGCAAGTGTTGGCTATCTCCGCAATCTCGGGCGAGCGCGTGCCGCCTTGGATATAGACCTTTTCGATTTCCTTCTGCGAACGGATCAGCTCAAGCACGGGATGGACGCCGAACACCATATTATTTTTATAGCTGTCTTCCATTGGTCTGATTTTTGTGCAAAAATAGGAATTATGTTGAATCGTTGAGTGTTGAATTGTTTAATTGTTTACTTTTGCGACATAAAAGAATAATACCATGAAGACAAAACTCATCATTGCTGTGCTCGTCCTGCTTTCGGGGGGACTGTTGAAAGCACAGAACACGGAGCCTGAACCTGTTGCAGGCAAAGCCTTGACCAAGGAATACATCAACCAAAACCTCGTCTATCCGCAGGAAGACCTCGACCAAGGCAACAGCGGCAAGGTTGTCATCGGCTTCCACGTCGACGACAAGGGCGTCGCAAGCCAGTATGTGGTGAAGTCCACCTTCAGCGAGGCAGCCTCTCCCATCGCGATGCATCTCGTCAAGACCATACTTTGGAATCCAGCCATCATCCGTGGCATCCCTTCGGATTACGACTTCGAATACGAGGTGGATTTCCATGCCAAGAGCTACAAACGCTACTGGAAACACCATCAACGTCCCGCGATTCCGCTGAGTTTGGAGGCCGACACTTCGTATCAGATTTACGAATACAAACAGTTGAATGAAGTTGCCAAACCCTATTTCACCGATGGGAGCAACATGGGCAAATACATCGCCACCAACCTGAAATTCCCCGAGGCCGCCAAGGAGCGTGAGATACAAGGCACGGTGCGCCTAAGTTTTGTGGTGGAGACCGACGGCAGCGTTTCCAACATCGTCATCCTCAACTCGGTGGGCGGAGGCTGCGACAACGAAGCTGTCAGACTCATCCAGGAGACCCATTGGATTCCTGCAGAGAAGAGCGGCAAATACGTCCGCAGCCACAACATGCAGGACATCACCTTCAGCATCGGCAATCGAAACTTCCAGGACGGTAACAGCTATTGACCACGACAGACGAATAAACAAAAAAAAACATAAACAAAATGAAAAAAGCACTACTCATCGCTATTTTAGCGGTATTCGCAACCAGCATCGCCAACGCACAAGATGCCTATGAGGTGAAAGAAACTTGGCAGAAGACCATCACCGTATCCGACTCGCAGGCCTCCACCATTGAGAAACTGTTCACGGCATGGGGCAAAGAATTCCCCGGCATTTACTTGGATGCCTTCAACAAGTTCAAGGCAACAGGCAAAGCCGACAAAATAAAAATTTTTGATGACGTCATGGATTTCAATGTCGAATTTGCCCCAAAAAACGGCTACCTTGAAATCAACGGCACTCATGTTTTTACCTCTACGCAAGATGGTGCCACTGAAGAATTCAGCAGGAACCATATCCTCACCGCCACCTACTGGAGCCTCCCGAACGGCAACAAACTGTTTGGCGTAAGCATCAACGATGATGGCGAAGTGTTTCCTGAGTGCGCATTGGCGTTCTACGAATACGACGCTGCAAAGGGCACGCTCTCTCCGCGTCCCAAAATCGTCCAGAAGGTTATGGACTTCATCAATGACGACGAAGACACCTTCGTGATCCTTCCCAAGGAAGGCCGCGACCTTCATTACATCGACTACCATGACAATGGAAAACTGAAAACCATCAAATGGAATGGCAACGGATTCTAATCAGTTTTAAACCAAATCAATATGAAAAAAGTTTTACTTACTGCGGTGGCATTGATTTTCGCTATCGCGACATTCGCCCAGGAAGAGCAGCCGCAAGGTTGGAGTCACAAAGGCAATTTTGGTCTTAACTTTGGTCAAAGTGCCTACACCAACTGGGCCGCCGGCGGACAGAACACCATCAGCGGGCAAGGCATCTTCAACTATGAGATCCATTACCTGAAGGGCAAATTCAAATGGGACAACACCCTCAACACCTCATTGGGTTATAGCTACTACAGCTTCAAACACAAGCCCATCAAGACCGACGACAAAATTGAATTCACCTCCTTGGCCGGACTGAAAGCCACCGAGCATCTCAACTATGCTGCCGAGCTGGCCTTCCGCTCACAATTCGCCAAAGGTTTCAACTACGAAGTCGACTCCACCCATTACATTTCAAAGTTCCTCGCCCCCGCTTACATCAGCCTGGGTCTTGGTATCGAATGGGTGCCCAACAAGTATTTCTCGCTCTATTTCTCGCCTGTCACGGGCCGCATAACCATCGTCAACGATGACTATCTGGCTTCCATTGGCGCTTTCGGCGTGAACTCGTTGGACGTCAACGACACCAGCAGCCATGTCATCAACAAGATTCGCTATGAGCTCGGTGCCCGTGCCGTCGCCAAGTTCCAGTATCCCATTGCCAACAACATCGACTTCAACTCAAAACTCGAGCTTTTCTCCAATTACCTCAACCATCCCGAGCGCATCGACGTCGACTGGCAGAACATGCTCGTCCTGAAGGTCAACGACTGGCTCAACTGCAACCTCGCCACGCACCTCATCTACGACTATGACATCCCGTTCTACGATGCTGAAGGCGTGAAAATCGAAGGCTCTAAGGTGCAGTTCAAGGAAGTGCTGGCCATTGGCTTCATGATTAACCTGAAATAACATGCTGAGAGTCGGCATCTTGTCGGACACACACTGCACCCTCATCCCGCAGCTTTTCGACTTCTTCAAGAACGTCGACGAGTTGTGGCATGCCGGTGACATCGGCAGCATCGAAACCGCCGATGCCTTGGCGCAATTCAAGCCGCTGCGTGCCGTCCACGGCAACATCGACGACCATGTCGTTAGGATGCAATACCCCGGGGAGTTGTTTTTCCATGTGGAGGACGTCAACGTCTACATGACCCACATCGGCGGCTATCCCGGCCATTACATGCCAGAGGTGAAATACATCCTGGAAGACAAGAAACCCGACTTATACATCTGCGGCCATTCCCATATCCTGAAGGTCGTCTACGACAAGAAGCTCAACCTGCTCCACGTCAACCCCGGTGCGGCAGGAAACAGCGGTTTCCACAAGCAGATTACCTTCATACGAATGGCCATTGACGGGAAACAGTTCAAGGACATGGAGATCTTTGAGCTCGACCGACACAGGGTCCTATGAAAACGAAAAGGCCGGCTTCAATGAAGTCGGCCTTTGTTTTTGCATTCAATCTCCTTAACGGATGCGGTCGGTGGCACGCACCTTCTTGATATCCTTCTTAAGCGCCGAAGTGGCGGCAATCACCAGGAGCAAAGCCACCAAGGGGAAGGCAATGCCCAACCTGAAGGTAGGCTCAGCGATAGTGATGTCAACCGATTGGGCCATCTTAGGAATGATGAAATAAGAATAGCCGAGCAATGCTGCGATGCATGCCACGATGACGATGATGTCAACGCGGGCAATCTTGGCCAGCTTCAAGAACTGGGACATCTTTACCGCGCGAAACAAGCCCATGGCCAGATAACCGCTCAGAATCATCGCTGTGACAGTCAGGATCAGGATGGGCAACGAAAACGTCATACTGAACGGAGACGCGCCTTGCTCCCAATTATCAGGAGAGGTAATGCCGTGACCAAACAAATCGAAGGTGTGGAAATCACCATAGAAGCTTGCAAAAGGCAGGAAAAACAGCATGGCAAGCATCACCGCCGCCAGGAAATAGAAAATGGATTGCAATCTTTGTGACATAATTACTCGTTTTAATTTGCCGCAAAAATACGTTTTTTTCCCAGAAAAATTGCCAATCCAAAAAAAAGTCCTATCTTTGCCACGCTTTTCTAAGCCAAACGTACCATCTGGCTTTCAAAAAAGTGTTCCTTAGCATATTTATTGTATCACGATTCGATTCCAATCGGAATTAGTAAATCCCCTCTTATATGTATAATATTTTTGAACTCAATGAGAAGTCGTTAGACGACCTTAAAATCATTGCAACCGAGATGGGCATTGACGACGAGAACAGGGACAGAACCCAACTCATCTACGACATCATCGACCACCAGGTCGACCATCCCGACATCAAAAAAACCGAGAAACCTAAAAAACAAAAACAAAAAACCAAGACCGAGAAACCCGAACCCAAAAAGGCCGCTGTCCCTGAAAACGCAGCTCCTGTAAAGGCAAGCCAAGAGCCCGTAAAAGAGCCCGCCGCTCCCGTAGCGGAAGAGCCCGCCAACGCTGAAGCGCAAGGCAAGCGCACCAAGCGCCCGCGCATCAGCAAGAGTTCCGAGGCCAACGTCGTGGAATGGCAGAGACAGAATACGCCCAAAATGGCAGAGGCGCCCGTCCAGAAGCCCGAACCCATGGTTGAGCCTGCCCCCGTTGCCGTTCCAGAGGCCGTCACTACCGAAGAGCCTGCCGAGCCGAAGCATAAGCACGACAAGAAGGAAAACTTCAAGGAAAAACGTAAACACAACCGCGAAAACAACGACAACGTGGCGAAAGAAGCCCCTGCCGCCGAAGAGGAAAAAGGCACGGAAAACGTCGTCGTTGAAGAACCGGCCCCGAAACAGGGAAGACAAGACCAGACAGAACGTTTTGAGCAGCGTCCACGCCGCGACGACCTGCTGAGCCAGTTCGACAGCAGCGTGAAAGCCGAAGGCGTGCTCGAGATCATGCCCGAAGGCTTCGGCTTCCTGCGTTCTTCGGACTATAACTACCTGCCCTCGCCCGACGACATCTATGTGTCGCAATCGCAAATCAAGCTGATGGGCCTCAAGACTGGCGACACCGTGCTCGGCGTCATCCGTCCGCCCAAGGCCGGCGAGAAGTTCTTCCCCTTGGTGAAGGTCGACCTCATCAATGGCCGTCAGCCCGAAGAGGTGCGTGACCGCATCCCCTTTGACTACCTAACCCCCTTGTTCCCAAATGAGAAATTCAACATCACAGGGCACAATGGCTGCACCATCTCAACGCGCATCATGGACCTCTTTGCACCTATCGGCAAGGGCCAGCGTGGCTTGATTGTGGCACAGCCCAAAACCGGTAAAACTGTCTTACTGAAAGAGGTAGCCAACGCCATCGCCGCTAACCACCCTGAGGTATACCTCATCATCCTGCTCATCGACGAGCGTCCAGAGGAGGTCACCGACATGCAGCGCAGCGTGAATGCCGAGGTCATCGCTTCCACCTTCGACGAACCTGCCTCGAAGCATGTGCAGATCGCCAACATCGTCTTGGAGAAAGCCAAGCGTCTCACCGAATGCGGTCACGACGTCGTCATCCTGCTCGACTCCATCACGCGTCTGGCACGCGCCTACAACACCGTCTCGCCCGCATCTGGCAAGGTGCTCACCGGCGGTGTGGAAGCCAACGCCCTACAAAAGCCGAAACGTTTCTTCGGCGCAGCGCGTAAAATCGAAAACGGCGGCTCGCTGACCATTCTTGCCACCGCCCTCATCGACACCGGCTCCAAGATGGACGAGGTCATCTTCGAAGAATTCAAGGGCACAGGTAACATGGAACTGCAACTTGACCGTCGCCTGTCGAACAAGCGCATCTTCCCGTCCATCGATATCGTGGCATCGGGCACGCGCCGCGACGACCTCTTGGTCGACGAGCGCACCCTCGCCCGCGTATGGGCCCTGCGCAACCACTTCTCCGACATGACGCCTGTCGAAGCCATGGAATTCCTTAAGGATCGCGTGGCCAAAACCATCAACAACGAAGAATTTTTGATGAGTTTGGACAAATAAACAACATAAATCAAAAAGTGGTGCACGGTTTTTGATGCACCACTTTTCTGTTTTTGTATTGAACACATGAAAAAAGTCCTCATCCTCATCACGGCCTTGCTGATGTCCTTTCAAATGCAAGCACAAGATTTAAGCTTGCTCAACCGCATCAAAGCTGCCAACAGTGTCATCAAGTCCTTCGAGGCCAATCTGACGAACACTATGGTCAAGCCGAAGAAAACCACAACACAAGACGGCAAGCTGTATTTTGTCGCCCAAAACGAATTCGCCGCCATTTTTGATACAGGCGATTATATGATCGTCAACGAAAAGAAGATCAAGATGGACATCGGCCTCTTCCACGGCACCTTCAAGCTGAGGGACGGTGGCATGATGCAGTCACTGGGCAACATCTTCCTCTACGGCTTCCAAGGCCGCATCGAAGAACTGGCCGCCGACAACAACTACGCTCTGACGACGAAGACCGAGAACGGCTACCACATCGTCACGGGAATCATCAAAAAGAAGAAATTACTTGGCGTGGGATATAAGCAAGTCGTCTTCAAATACCAAGCCGACAACTTGCTGATCAAAGAAATCAACTTGTACGATTACAAAGGCAATTTGGACTCGTATACGATCACAAACGTCAAGTATAACGTGCCCATCGCGAAAGAGACATTCCAGTTTTAAAAAAAATTGCTGCCCATAGATACACTCGGCTAAGCCTCGGTATGACATGGGCAGCAATGTTTTTACGCGTACAGTGCCTTCAGGTCATCGGTCGTCAGACCGTTGAAGTCTCCGGAACTCATGAAAGCGCCAATGACATTGTGTCGTTGGCCTTTTTGTAACAGTTCCACCAGCTCCGCTTTGTTGTGCACGACCTTCAAGTCATTTCTTCCGAAGCCCTCGACGATGCGTACGTCAGGCATCAGTTCCAGTTTCTTGATGGCCACAGCATGCGGGTCATAGAACACAATGGCTGTGTCGGCGAGCTTCAGGGCATCACGGTAATGGTCGATGAAGACCTCGCTGAGACTGCTATACGTGTGCAGCTCAAAGACAGCGAGGAGGTGCTTCTCTGGGAACTGCTCGCGCAAGGCCTTCACACTGGCGTTGACCTTCGATGGTGCGTGGGCAAAGTCACGGAAGACGAAGTTGTCGCCATTGTCGAACAGCAGCTCCAAGCGACGCGCCGCACCTTTGAAGGTGGAGATGGCCTCGTAAAATTGCTCGTCCGTCACGCCCAGCTGCTTGCATACCAGCCGTGCCGCGTTGATGTTCTTCATGTTGTGGCTGCCGAAAACGCCCACTTCCCTCCTGTTACCATCGTCCAGCAGCAAAGTGGTCTTCAAGCCATCGCTCTCGAAGGGATGCACGCCATAGCCATAGGTCCGGCACTGCGCGACTTGGGCAATCTTCTCGGCTTCCACATCGGTCTGGTCGTAAATCAGGCAGCCACCTGGTTCAATGGTACGGACGAAGATGCGGAATTGCTCCAAGTAATTGTCGAAGGTCGGGAACACGTTGACATGATCCCAACCGATACCGCTGATGACGGCGATATGGGGATGATAGTGATGGAACTTGGGCACCCGGTCAATAGGCGAAGTGAGGTACTCGTCGCCTTCCATGACCATGTACTTGGCGGTCTCGCTGAGGCGCACCATCACGTCGAAACCTTCCAATTGGGCTCCAACCATGAAGTCAGTCTCGATACCGACGCGTTGCAACACATGCAGGATCATCGAGGTGATGGTCGTCTTGCCGTGGCTGCCACCGATGACGATGCGGGTCTTGTCCTTGCTCTGCTCGTAGAGGTATTCGGGGTAGGAATACACCTTCAGGCCGAGTTCCTGGGCGCGCACCAGCTCAGGGTTGTCGATGCGGGCGTGCATGCCAAGGATGACAGCATCGTATGTATTGTCCAACTTCTCTGGATACCAGCCCCACTGGGGAGGCAGGATACCCTCTTTGGCGAGGCGTGACTTGCTAGGCTCAAAGATCTCGTCGTCGGAACCCGTCACTTCATAGCCTTTGCGATGCAAGGCAATAGCAAGGTTGTGCATGGCGCTGCCGCCAATGGCGATAAAATGGACTTTCTTCATGGTTGGAGGTTTTATATCATTTCAAAAAGCTATACTCTCTTCCGTATTTCAGATGCTGCTCCAGGAAGTCGGAGGGATAGTCGATGCGGTAATCCACGACCTTGCCATCCTCAACGACGGGAACAATTTCCGGGTTGATGAAGCCACCATAAGGCTTTAGACCAAGCGCATTGTAACGCTCCAAGACTTCCTTGTGCAGGTCTTGATCGACCTTAACGGCATATTTCTCCACCAAGGCCTTGCCAGCGGCATAGTCGCCTTCGCTCTTAATGCGCTGTACCTCAGCCAGCAGTTCGCCGAAGAGACCGCGCAAAGCCTCAAAGTCGTTGATGACGAAGTAGGTCTTGCCGTTCTCCACAATCTTCTCGATGACGTTGGCATCCTTGCCGTGTTCGTAGCACCATTCGGAGATGAGCTTGCGGTTCTGCATGTGCGACTCGGTGACGTCCTTGCCCAGCTCTACACGAGCCAGCTGCGACATCATTGCGTTGCGGATATAGGAGCAGTACTCAGCCTTGTAAGCATCAGCATCAGGCATCACTTCCAACTCGACCATCTTGGGATCGGCAAGATAATACAAGCCAAAGAGGTCGGCACGGGCTTCCTCCAGTGTAGAGCTGAACTCCTTCAAGGCTCCAGGTTGTGTGCCGGGGAGCAGCTTGCCCGAGCCGTGACCCAAGCATTCGTGCAGGTTGGTATGCACCACATCGGCATCCGAGCCGTATTTCTTGCAGAGGTCGACTTCCTCCTGCGTATAGGCGAACTCAGCCAAGGCACTCCTTGGGCACTCGTCGGCGGCCTTGTCGTAAGCCTCCATCAAGTTGGTGATGGTGACCGACTTGGAGCCGTAGTCCTTGCGGATCCAGTCGGCGTTGGGCAGGTTGATGCCAATCGGAGGAGACGGGAAGCAATCGCCACCCAGCGTAGTGACGATGATACTCTTGGCCGACACACCCTTGCATTCCTCTTTCTTAAAGCGCGGGTCAACGGGGGAATGGTCCTCAAACCACTGTGCATTCTCGCCAATAGTATTGGAACGCTTGGTGGCCTCCAGATCCTTGAAGTCGACGATGGCTTCCCAAGTGGCCTTCATACCCATTGGGTCGTTATAATCCTCGATAAAGCCATTGACGAAGTCGATGTGCGAGACGGAGTCCTGAACCCAAGCGATGTTGTATTCGTCCCAGGTCTTCAGGTCGCCCGTGGTGTAATAGTCGATGAGCTTCTGCGTATAGTTGCGTTGGATATCGTTTTCCGCCACCTCGTTGGCTTTCTTGAGCCAGCCGATAATAGCCGTGATGGCCTCGCCGTAAAGGCCGTCGGCCCTGTAGACATCCTCATGGATGCGGCCATCTTCCTTTACCAACTTGGAGTTCAAGCCATAGGAGATCGGAGTGGGGTCGTTGGCAACGCGCATGCCGTCATAGAAAGCCTCCACCTCGGCCTTGCTGATACCACCCTCGTAGAAGTTCACAGCGGAATTGGCGATGATGTCTTCCTCGCTGCTGCGACGCATCTTGTAAAGGTCGCGATCGAAGATCACGGGAGTCAGGAAGGCGATGAAGTCATCCACGGTCTCGCCCTCGTTGAGCGGCAGTAAGCTGGCGTCGCTGCCCTTCACCAAGTCGGCGAAATAGGCCTCGCTGACCTCGGGGAAGAACTTGTCCTCGGCATAGTGGTGATGGATGCCGTTGCTGAAGAACACACGCTTGGCATAGACCACGAAGTTCTGGAAGTCCTCGCTCTCGCGGTCGCCTTGATACGAGTTCAGCACAGCCTCGATGGTCTTGCGGACCTTCAGGTTGTACTTGCCGTTCTGGTCGAAGAGGATGTCGCGGCCACACTTGGCGGCTTCGCCCAGATAATAGATGTAGCTCTTTTGTTGCAGCGTCAGCTGGTCCCAATCCGGGATTTGGTAACGCATGATCCTCAAGTCGGCGAACTCGTCCACCAAGTACTTGAATTCCTCTTTGGGCTGGGTCTGTTCGGCGCTGTCGTTCTGCTTGGGCGCGCAGCCCACCAAAGCGGCAGCCATTCCAATGCAAATCATCAGTCTTTTCATTTTTTATCGGTTGTGTTTCGTGTTTATATACAAAGAAGGGTAAGCTACTCATATCGCACCGCTACAACCTCCTACCCTTGCTACATTCCTGTCCTGGGGGATTTCAGAGGGAGCTGGTCGTATAAGAAAGTACGGACTTTTCTTGGATTGGCAAGCGAAAATCCGAAAATATTTATTCGTGGCCGTAGCTTGAACCGTCAAAGCAATGCGTGCAAAGCTCGCACTTGGGCAGGCCGATGGCGGCCACCACACTCTCCAAGGTGTTGAACTTCAACGAGTCCACGCCGACATGCTTGCGCAGCATCTCAATGAGGTTGGCGTATTCGGGCGTGGTCGGGTCGCAGTACTTCTCAATGTTCTTGTTGTCGTCGCCTTCCATTTCTTTTACGCAACGGCGTGTGATGAGTTCCATAACGGTCTTCGAAGCCGAGAAGTTGAGGAAGGGGCAGCCATACATCAAAGGCGGGCAGCTGATGCGCACATGCACCTCCTTGGCGCCATAGTCGTAGAGCATCTTCACGTTGTCGCGCAGCTGTGTGCCACGCACGATGCTGTCGTCACAGAAAGCCACCTTCTTGCCTTCAAGCATCTGACGGTTGGGGATGAGCTTCATCTTGGCCACATGCTCACGTTGGCTCTGATTGACGGGCATGAAGCTCCTTGACCAGGTGGGGGTGTACTTCACCACGCCACGCATATACGGGATCTTGCGCACGTTGGAATAGCCCAAGGCCATGCCAATGCCCGAGTCGGGGATGGCGGAGACATAGTCGAGGTCGACATAGTCGCGCTTACCCATCTCACGGCCTTCGTTGTAGCGGGCCTCCTCAACGTTGATGCCTTCGTAGTCGGAGACGGGATAGCCGTAATAAATCCACAGGAAGCTACAAATCTGCTTCTTCGGATTGGGTGCCAGCAACTGCTGCACACCATCCTGCGTCACCTTGACAATCTCGCCCGGACCCACGTTGTAGCAGGTCGCATAGTCGAGGTTGATATAGCTATGGCTCTCCGAAGCCAGCACATAGCCGCCTTCGTTCTTGCCGATGACGATGGGGGTACGACCGTAGTAGTCACGTGCTGCAATGACGCCGTCCTCGGTGAGAATGAGCATCGAGCAGGAGCCTTTCACCTTATTATATACGTTCTTGATGCCGTCGACGAAGTCCTCACCTTGGGTGATGAGCAGCGCCACCAGCTCGGTGGGGTTGGTGAAGCCCATGCTCAACTCGGCAAAATGCTGCTTGTTAGCCAGGCAATGGTCGACAAGCTCATCCATGTTGTTGATCTTGGCCACTGTAACGATGGCAAACTTACCGAGGTGCGAGTTGACGATGATGGGTTGTGCGTCGGTGTCGCTGATGACGCCGATGCCGATGTTACCCTCGAACTTGTCCAACTCGTCGCTGAACTTCGAGCGGAAGTAGGTGTTCTCGATGTCGTGGATCGAACGGTGAAACACGTTGCCGTCGTGGGTCACCAGGCCCGCGCGCTTGGTGCCGAGGTGTGAGTGATAGTCGATGCCATAGAACAAGTCTTGCGCGCAAGATTTCTTTAATACAGTGCCGAAGAATCCTCCCATAGTTGTTTTAGTTTAATATTAGATTAGGTTATAAAAACAAAAAACATCTGCGGAATATGTCCCGTAGATGGACTGCAAAAATAAGTATTTTTCATTCCCGTTCACAACATTTTAATTATTTTTGCACGAATTTTATAACGTTATGATACTCAAACTCTATCCAACGGACCCGAACCCCCGATACGTCAAGATGATCCTGGAATGTCTGGCCGACGGCGGTACCATCATCTTCCCTACCGACACCTTGTACGGTTTGGGCGGCTGTATCAACAATCCTCGCACATTTGAGCGCATCTGCCAGATCAAGGGCATCCGCAAGGAGAAGGCCAACTTCTCGTTCATCTTCCACGACCTCAGCATGCTGAGTGACTTCACTAAGCCCATCAACAACGACGTCTTCAAGATGATGAAGCGCAACCTGCCCGGAGCGTTCACCTTCATTTTGGAGGCCAACAACAACATCCCGCGCATCTTCCAGAGTAAGAAGAAGACCATAGGTATCCGTATCCCCGACCAACCCATCATCACCAACATTGTAAGGGAGTTTGGCTCGCCCATTATGACCACCTCGTTGGCTGACGAAGAGGACGAAATCAACCCCTACCTCACCGACCCTGAGGAGATCTACGACCGTTACAAGGATTTGGTGGACATCGTCATCGACGGTGGTGCAGGCGAAAACGAAGAGAGCACAGTGGTGGACTGCACTGATAATGAGATCGTTATCATTCGCCAAGGCAAAGGCTTGTTGGACGAATGAAAAATTTTTAATCCAAAAAGTCCCCGATAACGAAAAAAGCCGTACTTTTGCAGCCGCTTAATCCCCCTTACCTCCTTAAAGGGGGAATCGTGATGACTCGGTAGCTCAGCAGGTAGAGCACAACACTTTTAATGTTGGGGTCCTGGGTTCGAGCCCCAGCCGGGTCACGGAAAATGAAGTAATCCTCAACTGACAATGGTCGGTTGAGGATTTTTTTCGTGGTTTTTGCAAAAAGAGAAAAATTGTATCTTTGCGGTCGATATACAGATTAAAACGAACAAAAATCGCATTAAATCATTTATCATGAAGAACTCTTTGTTTATGCTATTTACAGCATTTCTGATGGCGGCATCCGTTGTGAATGCACAGCCCATTCAAGAGCCTCAGAAAACGTATATGGAAAACGAATTCATCATTTGGCTCGAGCAAGATGTGGATGCCTACACCTTTGCCGCCCACTCCAATGCTGGAATCGAGCCGAAGAGACTATTGTCGAAAAGGCTGAATATCTGGCTTTTCGAAATTGCAGACAGCAGGGAACAAAGAGAAGACAAGATGCAACGCCTGTCGCTAAATGCCGACGTACGCGTCATCCAGAACAACCACACCAACGTCCAGCTGCGCGAGGTCATCCCCGACGATCCTTCCTATAATTTGCAATGGGCGCCCGCCATAATGAGCCTGCCACAAGCATGGGAAGATTATACCATCGGCGGCGTCACGGCGACAGGCGACACTATCGTGGTAGCCGTCATCGACGGCGGCACCGACTGGACCCATGAAGACCTCAATTGCTGGGTGAACATTCACGAAATCCCATATAACAGAATTGACGACGATGGCAACGGCTATATCGACGACTATCAAGGTTGGAATGCCTATAACCACAACGGATATGTAGGCAGCAGCAGCCATGGCACGCATGTCTCAGGCATCATCGGCGCTATTGGAAATAACGGTACAGGTGTTTGCGGAGTGAATTGGAATGTACGCATCATGCCCATAGGTGGCAGCTCGGGCGACGAGTCCATCGTCGTGGAAGCCTATTCCTACGCCTTGGAAATGCGGGCGCGTTACAATGAAACCAACGGCGAGGAAGGTGCTTTCATAGTGGCCACCAACTCCTCCTTCGGAGTCGACTACGGAAACCCCGACGACTATCCCATTTGGTGTTCGATGTACGACGAAATGGGCAATGTAGGCATCTTGAGTTGCGGCGCTGGTCCCAACATGAACGTAAACGTCGACATGGTGGGCGACGTCCCGTCCACCTGCCCTGGAGACTACCTCATCGGCGTCACCAACACCACATCGGATGATGTGAAATACGGCAGTGCAGGACATGGTGTCAACAACATCGACATCGGAGCACCTGGCACAAACATTTATTCCACGACACCCAACCATGGATACAACAGCCTCACCGGAACCTCGATGGCTACCCCACAAGTCACTGGAACCATAGCGCTGATGTATGCTGCCATGCCTGAGTCCATGATTCAAGCCTACAAAAGCGACCCCGCAGGGTTTTCCCTCACAGTAAGACAATCGCTTCTTGACGGCGCCGACCACCTGGATGCTCTTGAAGGCTTGGTTGCCGAAGCCAGAAGACTGAACGCCTATGGCGCCATAGAAACCCTTTTGGACAATTGGGTTGTCCCTACCTTAACAGGTGAAATCGAAATCGCGGGTGAACCTATCGTCGGAGACACTTTGACCGCCGAAATCAACTTGAGCGCCACGCCATCCATCCCCGACCTCGGCGAGCTGAGTTACCAATGGAAGAGAGATACCATCAATATCGAAGGGGCGATCGAATCTTCCTACATTTTGACGGAATCGGATGTTGACGCATGGATCAGTGTTGAAGTGTCGGCAGCCAACTGCTCAGGGTCGGTCACATCTCCCGCTGTCGGTCCGGTCGCTCCCATCACCGGAATCCGTGGAAACGATGCAGATCTCTTCAAGGTCTATCCCAACCCCTCAAAAGGAAGTCTTACCATTGAAGGAACGGGGCTGTTGGTCATCACCAACACGCTCGGACAAGTCCTCATGGCCAAAGAGGTTGAGGGCCAAACGACCTTTGAACTCCCGAAAGGACTGTATTTCGTAAAGTTGGGAGGAACAACCAGAAAAGTCGTAGTGGAGTAAGGTGATGCCATTATCCTATGGCGACACCGACCTTTTATAAAACGCAATCAGCTCTGACATGGTGACGAAGGTCTTATCGTCCAGATCTTTCCAAACGTCGTTTTCGCAACGCTGCATCTTCCAGCCCCTCACCTCTCCGTCAACCATCACGGGAACAATACGACGGTCAAGGCCGAGGTTGAAACCCTCCCCTATCAGGCCGTCATAGGTCTTGTTCATCTTATCGACGATGCCACTCAGGCTCCCTTTTATCTTTTTGTCTGGCATAGGATCTCGTTTTATCATTTGGAAATTGAAAATGGGTCATAGGTGGACTTGATGTCTAGCACCGTCTTCTTGTCAATGTCGTTATACGTGGTGTCAATCTTGATGAGTCCTGCTTCCTCCATGGTGACGATAAGGCCGTGATGGTCGTACGGCTGTGTCTTGTAAACCAACTTGAAACTGCAATTCGGGTAGGCGTTGTCGGTCACAATATTGACGGAGTCGCCATTGGGGTCGATGCCATTCTGCCAAGCTTCATAGATCCAAGCTTGTCCTGCAAAACTCGAGGTGTTCCCGAAATAGTAATTGGTGTCGGCATCAGCGAAAAAGCAATTATCCACACTGATACTGTCGTCGTGAGCCAGCACCGAGCGAATTTCAAGGCTGAAATTGTCGTTGTCGAAGGTCTCGACCGTGCTCTTCTGGCCTATCGTCAGCACAAGAGGAAGAACCACGACACTATTATTGACGACATGCAACACCATGGACCACAAAATATTGTGATTGATGACGAGATAGGAAGCCAAAAGGCCGAATCCAAACTTGTGAATCACCCCGATCAGCACCACAAACCAATTTCCGTCATAGTTGCCCATGTGTGCCACGGCAAAGAGGACGGACGAAAACAACATAAGTACAAAGAGCCGCTTTTTCCTGTCTTCTTTGAATATCATGAGTATCGCAACACCAGCGCATAAAGCAATCAACGAAAACCACCAGCTGACATTTAGGCACCATAGCGCCA
This sequence comes from uncultured Bacteroidales bacterium, assembly GCA_905234645.1. GTDB lineage: Bacteria > Bacteroidota > Bacteroidia > Bacteroidales > F082 > Limimorpha. The sequence goes on from CAJOIS010000022.1 coordinate 31,335, forward strand.
TGAGAATGACGGAGACGATACCCGTCCAGTTCTTGCCATTACCCCAAAGACGGAAGCTGAGCTCCTCAATAATCGGTCCTACCAAACCCATATAGATTATCACAGGCCATACGCCAAACCGACAGATCAGCGAGTAAATAGCCTTCATGAGAGGGGCATTCATTTGGCTGACTGCATCCGGGTTGATGACTGCGTAAACTACCAAGGCTGCAAGGCTAGTCACTATGATACCCAGTCCCCACCAAAGCGCCCAACGGAAAAGGCGTGGCTTATGGGAGAGGGCAGCAGTTGTATTATCGTTTGTGTCCATATTTTATTTATAGGGGTTTATCTTGCAAAGATACACTAATTTTTCCGAAATCCTCAATTTTTTCATTATCTTTGCAACCCAAACGAGCAACCAATGATCGATTTATTGAATGACCTCAACGAGCCTCAAAGAGAGGCCGTTACCACCATAGAAGGCCCCGTGATGGTGATTGCCGGCGCCGGCTCGGGCAAGACCCGTGCCCTCACCTATCGCGTCGCCTACATGATACAGGAGGGCATCGACCCCTTCAGCATCATGGCCCTCACCTTCACCAACAAGGCCGCCCGCGAGATGAAGGAACGCATCATGCAACTCGTCAACGCCAGCGAGGCGCGCAACGTGTGGATGGGCACCTTCCACTCCATCTTCGCCCGCATCCTGCGCATCGAGGCGGAGAAGATCGGCTTCACGCCCAACTTCTCCATCTACGACACCGACGACTCCAAGGCTCTCATCACGCAGATCCTGAAGGACCTGAACCTCGACACCAAGGTCTACCCCGCAAAACAGGTGCTGTCACGCATCTCATCGGCCAAGTCAAGCCTCTTTTCACCCGAAGACTACGCCAACAATCCCGAGGTCCAAGAGGCCGATCGCAAGGCCAACAAGCCGCTCATCGCACAGTTATTCAAGCTATACAACGAGCGCTTGCACCGCGCCAATGCCATGGACTTCGACGACATTCTCTATTTCACGAACATCCTGCTGCGCGATAACCCCGATGTGCTCTACAAATACCAAAACCACTTCAAGTTCATCCTCGTCGACGAGTACCAGGACACTAACTACGCCCAGTACCTCATCGTGAAGCGCATCGCGGCCTTGTTCGAGAACCTCTGCGTTGTGGGCGACGACGCCCAAAGCATCTATGCCTTCCGTGGCGCCAACATACAGAACATCCTCAACTTCAAGAACGACTACCCCGACTATAAGCTCATCCGACTGGAGCAGAACTACCGCTCCACCCAGAACATCGTCAATGCCTCAAATGCCGTCATCGCCCACAACAAGGACCAGATCAAGAAAAAGGTATGGAGCGACAAGGAGAAAGGCGAGCTCATCGGCCTCATCCACGCCAACAGCGACACGGAGGAAGGCACCATGGTGGCCAACAGCATATTCGGCTATAAGATGACACGCCACCTCGCCAACAAGGACTTCGCCATCCTCTACCGCACCAACGCCCAAAGCCGATCCATGGAAGAAGCCCTGCGAAAGCAGAATATCCCTTATAAGATTTACGGTGGCCTCTCGTTTTATGACCGCAAGGAGATCAAGGACCTGCTGGCCTATTTCCGCGTCGTCATCAACCCTGAGGACGAGCAGGCACTGCTGCGCATCATCAACTACCCCATCCGCGGCATCGGCAAAACCAGCATCGAGCGCATGATGGTCCTCGCCAACGAGCAACGCACAAGCATCTGGAAATGCATGGAGAACAACATGTTCCCGCAAGACTTCAACATGGGCACCATCAACAGGTTCCGCGACTTCATGGTGATGATCAAGAGCTTCCAAAGCCTGCAAGGCAAGATGAACGCCTTCGAGCTGGCTAAGCATATCACCAACACCATTGGCCTCATCAAGGTGCTGAAAGAAGACGACAGCCCCGAGGGCGTCTCGAGGGTCGAGAACGTGGAAGAATTACTTAACGCCATCATGGAGTTCAGCGACCGTCAGGTGGACGAAACCACTGGTGAGACCGCCCGCGTCGACTTGGTGCAGTTCATGGAAGACGTGGCGCTGCTTACCGACAACGAGATGAAAAAAGACGATGGTGACAACGACTACGTCAGCCTGATGACCATACACAGCGCCAAGGGCTTGGAGTTCCCCTATGTCTATGTCGTGGGCATGGAAGAGAACCTCTTCCCCGGTATCCTCAGCCTCAGCACGCGCGAAGACTTGGAAGAAGAACGTCGCTTGTTCTACGTGGCCATCACCCGTGCCATGACGAAACTCACGCTGAGCTATGCCGAGATGCGTTACCGCTACGGCAACCTCACTCTCAGCGAGCGCTCGCGCTTTGTTGACGAGATCGACGCCAGCCTCATTGAGCAGACGCAGAAGGCCTCGTTCAGAGGCACCTCTCCAATGGGCGGACGACCCTTCGGCCGGCGCATCAACGAGCCAGAGCAACACGGCTTCCGTAAAATCGAGGACAAGCCTTCGACCAAGCCGAGCGTCAACGAGACACCTGTCACGCAAAACCTAGAGCCTTCCAACCCCGACCTCTTGCAGGAAGGCATGCGGGTGATGCACGCCAAATTCGGCGCAGGCACCGTTCTCAGCATCGACGGCGCAGGAGCCAATAAGAAAGCCAGCGTTCATTTCGACCATGCCGGCGTGAAGATGCTGATGCTGAAATTCGCGCGTTTGGCGATTCTTAAGGAATAAATACCTATTTTTGCACAAAATTTATCCCCATGGACAGAACAGGATTAACCTACAATACAGAAAAAGAACAAATCGTCATCTCCGAATATGGCCGTTGCATCCAGGAGATGATCAAGAAGCTGCCGGAAATCGAAGACCGTGAGCAGCGCACCGAAGCAGCAAAATACATCATCAGCGTGATGGTGCAGATGAACCCTAGCATCAAGCAGTCGAGCGACTACGAACACAAGCTATGGGACCATCTCTACATGATTTCAGGCTACAACCTCGACGTGGACAGCCCCTATGCCCCGCCCACCATCGAGTCGCAGCAAAAAAAGCCGCAACATATCGGCTATCAGAATAACGACATCAAATACGGCCACTACGGCCAATATCTCATCAAGATGATTGAAGCCGCATCGAAAGAAGAGAACGACGACATACGTGAAGCCCTCGCCTACTCTTTGGCCAGCCAGATGAAACGCGACTACCTGGAGTGGAACAAGAGCGTCGTCAACGACCAAGTCATCATCGACGACCTGAAAAGACTATCGGACGGCCGTCTGGTCATCTCTGACGAGTCGAAACTGAACAGCGCCGGAGAGGCGAACGGGAAAGGCCAGCAACAAGCCAAGCAACAGCAAGGCAAGAAGAAAAAGAAGAAAGTGCCGAACCTAAAGGCCAACATGAACAACCCGAATAACCCGGCCTACAAAAAGCGCATGGAACAAATGGGAAAACAATAACGATTAAATGCGGAAATGCGAAGCATTCGACGTAGTCAATTCGGAATTCGGAATGCAGAATAGCGCTAGCGCCAACTCTAAACTCTGAACTCTAAACTCTAAACTGAATATGGCATCACTGAAGATAAAAGGCGGCTGCAGGCTGCAAGGCGAAATCTTTCCACAAGGCGCAAAGAACGAAGCCATGCAGATCCTTTGTGCCTGCCTGCTCACCGACGAGAAGGTCACCATACACAACCTGCCCGACATCCTTGACATCAACAACCTGATTGCGTTGTTGGAGGGCATGGGCGTCGCGGTGGAACGCACCACACGCCACGATATCACCTTGCAGGCCAAGGAAATCAACTTCAATTATTTCCACCTGAGTGCCTATCAAAACACGGCTTCCAAGCTGCGCGGCAGCGTGATGATGACTGGACCGATGCTCGCCCGTTTCGGCAAGGCCTATATGCCTAAGCCCGGTGGCGACAAGATAGGCCGCCGCCGTTTGGACACACATGTCATCGGCTTACAGAAGCTCGGTGCCATCTTTGATTTCAACTCCTATGCCGTAGTAGTGCAGCGTGGTGGTTTGAAAGGCTGCTACATGCTCCTTGACGAGGCCTCCGTCACCGGCACGGCCAACATCGTGATGGCTGCCGTGATGGCACAAGGAACCACCACCATCTTCAACGCTGCCTGTGAGCCTTATCTCGTGCAGCTCTGCACCATGCTCAACAACATGGGTGCCGACATCAAGGGCGTTGGTTCCAACCTTTTGACCATCAACGGCGTCAGCCGCTTGCACGGCACCGACCATACCCTGCTCGCCGACATGATCGAGGTGGGCAGCTTCATTGGCATGGCCGCTATGACAGGCAGCGAAATCACCATCAAGAATGCGGGCATCGCCCAGCTGGGCATCATCCCCGATGTGTTCCGCAAACTCGGCATCCAGATGGAATACCGCGGCGACGACATCTTCATCCCCGCGCAGGAACACTACGAGGTGCAGACCTTCATGGACGGCAGCATCCTCACCGTCGCCGATGCCCCCTGGCCCGGCTTCACACCCGACCTGATCAGTATCGTCTTAGTGGTGGCCACCCAAGCCAAAGGCACCGTACTCATCCACCAGAAGATGTTTGAAAGCCGCTTGTTTTTCGTCGACAAGCTCATCGACATGGGTGCGCAGATCATCCTTTGTGACCCGCACCGCGCCAATGTCATCGGCCTCGACCATTCCCATGCCCTGCGTGGCATCCGCATGGCCTCGCCCGACATCCGCGCCGGCGTCGCACTGCTCATCGCCGCCCTCTCCGCCGACGGCACCAGTATCATCGACAACAGTGACCAAATCGAACGCGGCTACCAGTACATCGACAAACGCGTGAACAACCTCAGCCTCGACGGCCCCATCATCGAGCGCCTCTAAGCCCGTTTTCACCCTATTCTGCCATTTTGTCAAAGCCATTGCTTTGGCAAAGGATTTGATAGTATCTGCGGCGAATTGAGAAATAAGTAAAAACCACACATATCATGACACAAAACGAAAACGTTAACAATCAAGACGATGCCTTGAAAGACACCGTCAATCCCGACATGGAGAACGGCCAAGGAAACGCCGATGAACAGCCAAAGCAAGAGGAAGCCACCGTAGCCAAAGAGGCCACAAGTGACACCGTTTCGGACAAAAAGTCAAAGCGCTTCAAGGTCCGTCATGCACAGGAGAAAGCCCTGGAGGAAGAAAAGGCAAAGTACGCTGAACTGAACGACAAATACCTACGCCTGTTCTCGGAGTTCGACAACTTCCGCAAGCGCACTGCCAAGGAAAAGCTCGACCTCACCGTCACGGCATCGGAGAACGTCATCAAGGACATCCTGCCCGTGTTTGACGACTTCGAGCGTGCCCTGCAAAACATGGAAAAGAACGGCAACGAGGCCGATATACAAGGCGTTACATTGATTTTCAACAAGTTAAAAGACACCTTGAAGAAGAAAGGCCTAGAGGAAATCGAGGCAACGGACGCCGACTTCAACACCGACGAGCACGAGGCCCTCACCATGATCCCCGCCCCCGACGAAAGCAAGAAGGGCAAGGTGATGGATGTCATCCAAAAAGGCTACAAGCTCAACGGCAAGGTAATCCGCTTCGCCCGCGTGGTGGTCGGGAATTAAGAAAGGAGTCTAACCTATGGCAGACAAACAAAAACGAGATTACTACGAGGTGCTAGGAGTAAACAAGAGCTCCACACCCGATGAGATAAAGAGCGCCTACCGTAAGGCCGCCCTCAAATGGCACCCCGACAAATGGGTGAACGGCACCGACGCCGAGAAGAAGACCGCCGAGGAGAACTTCAAGGAAGCCTCGGAGGCCTATTCCGTATTAAGCGACGAGAACAAGAAGGCGCGCTACGACCGCTATGGCTTTGCCGGCATGGACGGCAGTTCGGCCAGCGGTGGCAGTGGTTTCGGCGGCTTTGGCGACTTCGACTTGAACGACATCCTCAACAGTGTGTTCGGTCGCGGCTTCGACTTCGGTGGCGGTTTCAGTGGCTTCAGCGGCTTCGGCGGCGGCAGCAGCCGTGGCGGCACCGTCAAGCAGCGTGGCTCCAACATCCGCGTGAAGGTGAAGCTCAACCTGCAAGAAATCGCCAAAGGCACCAAGAAGAAAATCAAAGTCAGCAAATACGTGGCATGCACGCACTGCCACGGCAGCGGCTCCGAAGATGGCTCCACCGAGACCTGTCCCACCTGCCACGGCCGCGGTCAGGTGGTGCAGACCGTCAACAGCTTCTTCGGACAGATGCAGACCGCCTCGGTGTGTCCCACCTGCGGCGGACAAGGCACCGTCATCAAGAAGAAATGCACCCACTGCGGCGGCGAGGGTATCATGAAGGGCGATGAGATCATCGACATTGACATCCCTGCCGGCGTCGGCGAAGGCATGCAACTCACCGTGCGCGGTAAAGGCAACGCCGGCCCGCACAATGGCGTGAACGGCGACCTGCTCGTCCTCATCGAGGAGGAAGCCCATCCCGACTTCGAACGCGACGAAAGCACCTTGATATACAACCTGTTCATCACCATTCCTGAAGCCATCCTCGGCACACAGGCCGAAGTGCCCACCATCGACGGCAAGGTACGGGTAAAGATCGCCCCTGGCACACAAAGCGGCAAGGTGTTGCGACTGAGAGGCAAAGGCCTGCGCATCCTCAACGGCTATGGCAGCGGCGACATGCTCGTCAACGTCAACGTGTGGGTGCCCAAGAAAGTCAGCAAGGAAGAGGAACAGCTCTTGCAGCAGCTTGGGCAGTCGCAGAACTTCAAGCCCAACCCAACACCCGAAGAGAAGAGTTTCTTCAGTAAGATAAAGGATTACTTTAATTGACGCGAGACTTCGAGACGCGAGACACGAAACAAAAAGACCCGTGTCCCGCAGTCCCGTGTCCAACAGACTAATGATGACAAAAATAACCGTCAACGAGGTCACAAAGAAATTCGCCGACCACATCGCCTTAGACCGTATGTGCATTGACATCCCAGAGCATTGCATATACGGCCTTTTGGGTCCCAATGGCGCCGGCAAGACCACCCTCATCCGCATCCTCAACCAAATCACTGCCCCCGACTCCGGCCAAGTGCTGATAGGAGGAGAACCGCTGTGCCAGAAGCACATCACTCATATCGGCTACCTGCCCGAGGAACGCGGCCTATACAAGAAGATGAAAGTCGGCGAGCAAGCCATCTACCTCGCCGAGTTGAAAGGCATTAATAAAGCCGAGGCCCAAAAACGGCTGAAGGAATGGTTCGACAAGTTCGAAATCAGCAGCTGGTGGGACAAGAAAGTCGAGGAACTCTCGAAAGGCATGCAACAGAAGGTGCAGTTCATCACCACCGTCATCCACAAACCCGACATCCTCATCTTCGACGAGCCTTTCAGCGGCTTCGACCCCATCAATGCCAACCTCTTGAAGGAATCCATCCTCGAGCTGAGGGACAAAGGCGCCACCATTTTGCTCTCCACCCACAACATGGCCTCCGTAGAGGAGCTGTGTGACAGCATAACTCTTATCAACAACGGCAAGAGCATTCTGCAAGGGCGTGTCGTCGACATCAAGCGGCAACACGACACCCACAAGAGGGAAATCATTATCCGCACGGACAACTCACAGCCGATTTATGCCTTGGGCGACACCTATAATAATATAAAGGTGGAACCGACAGAGGTGACGGACGAGATCAAGCTGACCACCTTTAGTGAGTCACCTAACGCCTTACTGGAGCAGCTGATGCAAATCGGGCAACTCGTCTCCTACAAAGAGGTGCTACCATCCATGAACGACATCTTTATCCAAGAAGTGCAATCCCAAAATCAAGCCTCATGAACAAGATCGGACTCATCATCAAGCGCGAGTACCTGACGCGCGTGCGCAAGCGCAGCTTCCTCATCCTGACCTTCCTGGGGCCCATCCTCTTGGCGGCCATTTACATCATCCCCATCATGCTCGCCCTCAATTCCAGCACAGACCACCTGCGTGTGGCTGTCGTCGACGAGAGCCGTTGGTTTGAGGAACGCTTCACCAACAACAAGGAACATACCTTTGTCACCATGCAAGGCCAACCCATCGACTCGGTCAAAGAAATGGTGAAAAGCGGCGTCTTCGACATGGCATTGTATGTGCCTCCAACACAACTCAACATCCCTTCGAATGCCGTAGTCTACAGCATACGGCAGGTGCCTATGGAAGTTGAGAACTACATCAGCAGCGTGATGAAGAAGGAAATCGAAGACCAAAAACTGATGGCACAAGGCGTCGACCCAGAGATCGTCAGCTCGGTGAAGACCGACGTCAACTTGCAAATCATGCGCATGGACGACAAAGGCAACGAAAAGGAGACCTTCACCAAGGTACAGTTTGCCCTTGGCATCGGATTGGCCATGATGGTCTACATGTTCATCATCTTCTTTGGCGGACAGGTGATGCAAGGCGTGGCGGAAGAGAAGAACAACCGCATCATCGAAGTCATCATCAGCTCGGTGAAACCCTTCCAGCTGATGATGGGAAAAGTCATCGGCGTCTCGCTCGTAGCCCTCACCCAGTTCGTCATGTGGATCCTGCTGACGGGCGTGCTTTATGTAGGCTTCTCCGCCTTCATCGGCATCAGCCATCCCGACTTGCTGTCGGCTGGCACCGTAATGAGCCAGGAAATCACCACCAACGACATCATGAACAACGAAAGCGTTCAAGGCATCCTGCAAATCGTCCACAGCATCAACTTTGGCACCATCATCGGCTGCTTCCTAATATTCTTCATTTTAGGGTATCTGCTCTATGCTACCTTGTATGCCGCCATCGGCTCGTTGGTTGACAACAATACTGATTCACAGCAATTTACATTACCCATCACCGTACCGCTCATCATCGCCATCATCAGTTCGTTCTACATCGTCAACAACCCCGACAGCTCCTTGGCGGTGTGGCTCTCGATGATACCATTCACCTCCCCCATTTCGATGATGGTCAGAATCCCGTTTGGCGTGCCCATCTGGCAGATCGTGGTTTCAATCCTGCTGCTGGTCGGCACCTTTGTCCTGATGACTTGGATTGCGGCAAAAATCTACCGCACGGGCATATTGATGTACGGAAAAAAACTTTCTTACAAGGAAATCTTCAAATGGTTAAGATACAAATAACTGAATTACAACTTTTTAAGTACAAAAACAAGGCTTTAAGGAGATAAAGAAAAAAGTGCTTAAAAAAAGTAATATTTGGGTATTCAAAAGAAAAATCCTATTTTTGCAGGCTCGTAATTGAGTAAAAAGACCATTCTTGAAAATATAACAAATTAAAAGTCAAATAATTAAATTAGTTTTACAATGCAAAACAAAGGAGCAATCAGGACGATAGCCATTATCTTCGCGCTCATCTTTCTCTACCAGCTTTCCTTCACCTTGGTGACCAAGCGTAAGTATGCCGAAGCAGAGGCTACCAAACTTGCAAATGGAGACGAGTCCGTGTTCAATCTTCTCAAGGACGAGAAGGAAACTTACTATCTGGACTCGATGAGCAACGTGAATGTGTATAACTTGCTGGTCAAGAAGTACACCTATCGCGATGCAAAGGAAAGAGAAATCAACTTGGGTCTGGACTTGAAGGGCGGTATGAACGTCACCCTCGAAGTCTCGGTGAAAGACATCGTGAGAGCCTTGTCGGGCAATTCTCAAGACCCCACCTTCTTGAAAGCGATGGAATTGGCCACGCAAAGACAGGAAAAGAGCGAAGGCGAATTCGTCACCCTGTTTGGTCAGGCTTTCGAGGAAGTTGACCCCAACGCCAGACTTGCTTCCATTTTCCTCTATGAATTCAAAGACAAAGGCATCACCGTCAACTCCAGCAACAACGACGTGCTGAAGGTCTTGAAGAGCTGTCGACCGTTCATACCAGATCTTGGGTACCCGTATCGACCGTTTCGGTGTGGCACAGCCCAACATCCAAAAGATGGAGAACTCGGGCCGCATCCTCGTCGAATTGCCCGGCATCAAAGATCCGAAGCGTGTGCGTAAGCTCCTTCAAGGTACGGCACAACTCGAATTCTGGGAGACCTACAACTTCTCAGAGATCCAGCAGTACCTAATGGAAGCCAACAGCAAGCTCGCCGAGACCCGCAAAGCCAAGAACTCACTGGCTGAGACCGAAGCTGAGCCCGTTGCCGAAAACGAAGGCGAAGTTGAAGCTGAAACCGAGCAGCCTGTCGTCGAGGAAGCCGACAGCACCGCCATGGCCGCTGTCGACAGCACTGCCAACGACGACCTCCTCGGCCAACTCAACGAGGGCAACGAAGAAGTTGCTGCCGAAGAAGAGACTGAAGACCAATTTGCTGAGAACAACCCGTTGTTCTCCAAGCTCATGGTCATGAATAGCAACTCAGCGCGCGTGGGTATGGCCCAGGTGAAAGACACCGCCGCCATTAACCAGATGCTTGCTGAAACCCGCAACCTCTTCCCCCGCAACCTGAAGCTGGCTTGGACCGTGAAGCCTGAAGTGCTCAAAGGCAACGACGGTGAATCGGTTGAAGTGCTCGACCTCGTCGCCCTGAAGATGTCGCGCGACAACACCTGCGCCCTCGGTGGTGAAGTCATCACCGACGCCCGTCAGGACTACGGCCAAGGCAACCAAGTGGAAGTCACCATCCAGATGAACCCCGAAGGTGCCAAGGCCTGGAAGCGCCTCACCGGCGAGAACATCGGCAAGCAGATCGCCATCGTCCTCGACGATTACGTCTACTCCTACCCTGTCGTCAACGGTGAAATCCCGAACGGCCGTTCATCCATCAGCGGTGGCGGCATGACCATCGAAGAGGCCCAAGACTTGGCCAACATCCTGAAGGCTGGTAAGCTGCCTGCTCCCGCCAGAATCCTGGAAGAGCAAGTGGTTGGTCCTTCGCTGGGTAAGGAAGCCGTGCAAAAGGGTATGTGGTCCATGGTGTTCGCCTTCATCCTCGTGCTGGTCTACATGGTGTTCTTCTACAAGAAGGCCGGTCTCGTGGCTGATATCGCCCTTATCGTCAACGTGTTCTTCCTGTTTGGCGTGCTGGCATGCCTCGGCTCCGTGCTGACCTTGCCTGGTATCGCAGGTATCGTGTTGACCTTGGGTATGGCCGTCGACTCGAACGTGATTATCTTCGAACGTATCAAGGAAGAAATCAAGGCTGGCAAGGGCATCAAGCTCGCCATCGCCGACGGTTACAAGAACGCTTACTCCGCCATCATCGACGGTAACGTCACCACCTTGATCACTGGTATCATCCTCATCATCTTGGGTACGGGTCCTGTCCACAGCTTCGCCGTCACCCTCTGCATCGGTATCCTGACCTCTCTGGCCACGTCCATCTTCATCTCGCGTTTGATCTTCGAACGCATGCTGGACAAGGAAAGAGAAATCAGCTTCAGCACTGCTTGGACACGCAACTTCTTGCAGGATAAGCACTACGATTTCATTGGCATGCGCAAGGTCTCCTTTATCATCTGCATCTGCTTCCTTGTGATCAGCTTAGGCTCGCTCGGCATCCGTCGTCTGAACCTCGGTATCGACTTCAAGGGTGGTCGTAACTACGTTGTCCAATTCGACAATCCGAGCATCAAGGTTGAAGACGTGCGTGAGGCTTTGGCTGAGTCCAAGGTCGCCGTCAACGCCGACGCCATCCACAAAGCCCTCGAGATGAGAGAAGACCAAGAAGTGGAAGGCTGGTCAACGCCTGAAGTGAAGACCTATGGTACCAACGGTCAGGTGAAGATCACGACCAAGTTCTTGATCAACAACGACAGCCCCGCCGTCGACAGCGTCATCCAAGTCATCCTCTACGAAAACTTGATGGGTCTCTATAACAATGACCTGACGATGAACCAGTTCTCTTCGGAAGACGAAACCGTGGGTATCTTGAGCACCCAGAAAGTCGGTGCCACCATCGCCAGCGACGTCACACGTAAGTCTATCATCGCCATCATCGTGGCTTTGGCCCTCATGTTCTGCTACATCGCCATCCGATTCAAGAAGTGGCAGTATGGTGTGGCTTCTATCATGGCCTTGACGCAAGATACCATCATTGTGTTGGGTATGTACTCCTTGTTCTACAATGTGCTGCCCTTCACCATGGAAGTCGACCAGAGCTTCATCGCCGCTGTGCTGACCGTCATCGGTTACTCCATCAACGCTACGGTGGTTATCTTCGACCGTATCCGTGAAAACGTCGGTCTCCACCCGAAGAGCTCTTGGAAGACCAACATGAACAATGCTGTCAACAGCACCTTGACCCGTTCGTTCAACACCTCGGGTTCGACCTTGGTCGTGTTGCTCGCCATCTTCATCTTCGGCGGCGACACCATCCGCGGCTTCATCTTCGCCCTGTTGGTTGGTGTGTTGGCTGGTACCTTCTCGTCAGTGTTCCTGTCTTCGCCGTTCGCCTATGTCTTGATGAAGGGCAACAAGAAAGACAAGGACATCGTCGAAGAAGACAAGAAATGATTGAAACATCATTATTAACCTTCTAAACTGCTTGCAAAAATCCCGCTGGAAACGGCGGGATTTTTTTGTGGATAAAACCTTCTTTGTTTCACGGAATTGTTGTATCTTTGTAGTTTGAATTAAACCGCAATAAAACGCCCTATTTGGCGTTTCACAAAAAGATAATTAAGACCCATGAAAAGATATATTTTGATCTTCCTCTCGGCGCTGTTTATCTTCATGAGCAGTGACCTTTACGCACAAAGAAGAAATCCGGCCAAGAACGCCGACCTAGCCTTCGGACGCAAACAATACACCGAAGCCGTCGACCGCTACAAGAAAGCCTACCGCAGGGTGCGCCGCAACAAGGACGAACGCAACCGTATCAGCTTCCAGATGGCAGAATGCTACCGCCTCATCGGCCTCACCAAACGCGCCGAGCCTTACTACAAGCGCCTCCTGAAAACCGAATATCCCAACACCCACCCCGAAGTCTATCTCAATCTCGCCGAGACTTACAAGATGAACGAGAAATACAAGGACGCCATCGAGATGTACGAGATCTACTCACAAAAGGTGCCCAACGACCCACGAGGGCCATTAGGCATTGAGACCACCCAACTGATACAGGAGTGGAAGGAGAACCCCTCGAAATACGAACTCACCCCGTTGAAAAAGGTGAACTCCACCAAGGACTCCGACTACTGCGCCACATGGCTCAACAGCAACTTCAACGAGATCATCTTCACCTCCACCCGCGACGCCGCCACCGGTAAGGAAAAAGACGGCATCACAGGGCAAGAATTCGCCGACTTCTTCACCTCGAAGCAAGACCGTAAGGGCGACTGGAGCACCCCCAACCTCGCCGACGACACCGAAAACGTCAACACCACCGCCAGCGAAGGCGCTGCCTTCATGAACTCTACTTTCACCAAGCTCTATTTCACACGCTGCCACAACGGCGCCCATAAGAAAAACGGTTGCCAGATCATGGTGGCAGGTAAAAGCGGCGGCAGCTTCTCAGAGGCACGCGTCGTAGAGATTGCAGGCGTCGACACCCTTGACATCGTAGGTCATCCCACCCTCACCAGCGACGAGCGCATCATGTACTTCGCTGCCGAGCGCAAAGGCGGCTTCGGCGGCAATGACATCTGGGTGGCCATGCGCGACAACCCCAACGAACCTTTCAAGCATCCCTTCAACCTTGGCGAGCGTATCAACACCGCCGGCAATGAAGTGTTCCCGTTCTTACGTTACGACACCGTGTTGTATTTCGCTTCCGACGGCCATGGCGGCATGGGAGGCTTGGACATCTTCGTCTCCTCCATCGACACCGCCGGCAACTGGGGCGAACCCCGCAACCTGAAATATCCCATCAACTCTACGGGCGATGACTTCGGCATCGTCTTCCATCCCACCGAAGAACGCGGCTTCATCTCTTCGAATCGTGGCAACACCCGTGGCCTCGACAACATCTATTACTTTGAAGAGCCGCCCATCCTGTTCACCTTCTCGGGCACCGTCAAAGATGCCAAGACCAAGCAGCTCGTTGAAAACGCCACTGTGCGCCTCATCGGCAGCGACGGCTCCAACATCTCAACCCGCACCAACGACAGGGGCTACTTCAACTTCAGCGAGAGCCAGATGAACAAGAACACGACCTACGACATCACCATCGACAAGGACAACTACTTCACCTTGGCCGCACAAGAGACCACCATGGGATTGGAATTCAGCAAGGATATCGTTAAAGACTTCGACATTGAGCCCATCCCGCAGGAGCCCATCATGCTACCCGACATCCTCTACGACCTGGGCAAATGGGACCTCAAGCCCCAGTTTGAAGACTCATTGCAAGGCCTCATCGAGACACTGCAAATCAACCCGACCATCACCATCGAGTTGGCTTCACATACCGACAGCCGCGACACTGACGAACACAACGACATCCTGTCGCAGAAGCGCGCCCAGAGCGTCGTCGACTACCTCATCATCCGTGGCATCGACCCGCTCCGCCTCACCGCCAAGGGCTATGGCGAGCGTGTACCTCGCACTATCGCGAATGACATCAAGGTGAAAGGCTACACCTTCAAGGCGGGCACAAGACTCACCGAAGACTTCATCAACTCGCTGCCCAGCACTGAGGTGAAGGAAGCCGCTCACCAGATGAACCGTCGTACCGAGTTCCGCATCCTCAGCAAGGACTTCGTGCCACGCACCGAAATCGCTGAAGGCGGCACGGTCAACATCGCCATCAACCCGCAGGAAGACCAGACTTTGACATTCACTGTCGATAAGAAGGGTTATTTCAACTTCGTCGCCAATGTGGACGGCTATAACGAGCCCTTCACCTACAGCCAAAACGCCGACTTCTGCGTCTCCGAGAGCTATGCGTTGGAGATGCTTAGGAATGGTCGTATTTCTGCCGACAACTTCAAGGGCGACGTGGACAAGATTCTCACCACGGGTGGCATCGCCAATGACGCCATCTTCACCATCAGGGAAGTGAGAATCGCTGGCCGCTCGCTCTACAATGTGGACTGTAAGGTCGTGAGCAGGATGATCGAAAGATGGGTCATCGGACAAAAGACCATGAAGCAACTCGGCAACTTCGAGTTTGACACCAAAGAACAGAAATTGAAATTCAAATAATTTGCCTATGGCTTATGGCTCATGGCCTATGGCTAGAAAAGCCATAAGCCATCGGCCATAGGCTATAAGCCATAGAAAAGAAATGGAAAAGCAAAGATACTCATTGCGCGGCGTCTCCGCAGAAAAAGAAGACATCCACAACGCCATCAAGAACCTCGACAAGGGTCTTTATCCCAACGCCTTCTGCAAAATCATCCCCGACATCCTTGGCCACGACCCGCTGTATTGCAACATCATGCACGCCGATGGCGCAGGGACGAAGTCGTCATTGGCCTACCTCTATTGGAAAGAGACCGGCGACATGAGCGTGTGGGAAGGCGTGGCGCAAGACGCCGTGGTGATGAACACCGACGACCTCATCTGCGTGGGTGCGACGGACAACATGCTGCTCTCCTCCACCATCGGGCGCAACAAGAGCCTGATTCCTGGCGAGGTAATCTCAGCCTTGATTAACGGCACAGAGCATTTCTTGCAGAAACTGCGTGACTTGGGTATCGGCATCTACCTCACTGGTGGTGAGACCGCAGATGTGGGCGACCTCGTTCGCACTGTCATCGTCGACAGTACCGTGACGACACGAATCAGGCGCGACGAAGTGATTGAAAACAATTTGCAGCCTGGTGATGTCATCGTGGCCTTCGCCTCTTACGGACAAGCCACTTACGAGGACTGCTACAACGGTGGCATGGGTAGCAACGGCCTCACCTCGGCACGCCACGACATGCTGAACCATTATTTGGCAGAGAAATACGACGAGAGCTACGACCACAGCATCCCCGAGGACTTGGTCTATTCCGGTCCGCACAAACTCACCGACCCCACCGAAGTTCCCGGCGTGGATGTAGGCAAACTCATCCTCTCTCCCACCCGCACCTATGCCCCGTTGATGATCCCGATTCTGAAGGACTTCCGCAAGCAGATCCACGGCATCATCCACTGCAGCGGCGGTGCCCAGACCAAGGTGCTGCATTTCGTCGACAAACTGCACATCGTGAAGGACAACATGCTGGCCTTGCCGCCGTTGTTCCGTATGATTCAGGCTGCTTCGGGCACTGATTGGCATGAAATGTACAAGGTCTTCAACATGGGCCACCGTCTGGAAATCTACACCAATGAAAAAGCTGCTAATGAGATGATTGCCATTGCCAAAGAGTTCAATATTGATAGCCAAATCATTGGACATGTTGAGGCTTCGGATGTGAAACGGCTGACGATTAAGAGCGAGTTTGGATTATTTGAGTATTGATAATGAATATGAAAAATCTTGTATTTCTCATTTGTATAGCCTTCTCCATGACTTTCTATTCCTGTGGCTCAACAAAAGGTTATGTCGGTCCTAGGCTAGAAAGCACTTCTTTGGCGACCATCAACCAAGGAACCAACAAACTGACTATTGACAAAAGAAAGACCCAAGAAACCGCACTCCTCATACAAGTTGATTCCATCTCTGTAGGAGACTATTTTAAGGGATACCCTACACATTGCAGCATCCTGCCAGGATCGCATACTGTTGAGATTCGGCATTTGCAAAAATGGAATGATCACTCCACTGACGCCGCTATTATGGGTGGACTTTTTGGTGGAATCATCGGAGCTGCCGTAGCTGGGAGTATTGCGGAATCCAGCAATACACACAAACACTATCTTATCACTTTCGATGCTGTTGTTGGCCATTCATACACTATCAAGGCAGTTACAGACCCCGAAACACTGGATGTTGACATATACGTCTCTGACGACAGCAATGGTGAACGTATTGAATCAACCTTCGTCTTAAAAGAAGACGAAAAAAGAAAAGAATAAAGGTAAACCTTTTTATAGATTGTGGACATCACCGAGAAACTCGAAACGATAAAGCACCGCTGGGAGGAAATGGGCGAACAACTCGCCGACCCTGCCGTAGCTAGCGACATGAAGAAATTCGTGAAGCTCAACAAGGACTATAAGGACTTGGAGCCCATCGTCATGGCCTTCAAGGAATACAAGACCTTGAAAGCCAACGTCGAGGAAGCCAAGGAAATCCTAGCCACGGAGAAAGACGAGGAGATGCGGAAGATGGCCCAAGAGGAACTGGACACCGCCCAGACACGTATCGAGCAGCTGGAGCAGGACATCCGCGTGATGATGATTCCCAAAGACCCGCAAGACAGCAAGAACGCCATCATGGAAATCCGTGCCGGAACAGGCGGCGACGAGGCTTGCCTCTTTGCCGGAGACTTGTTCCGTATGTACTCCAAATTCTGTGAAAACCGCGGCTGGAAAGTCGAAGTCACCAGCGTGAGCGAAGGTGCCAGCGGTGGCTACAAGGAAATCGACTTCACAGTTACGGGCAACGGTTGCTATGGCGTCCTCAAGTTCGAGTCGGGCGTGCACCGCGTACAACGTGTGCCCAAAACCGAGGCCCAAGGGCGCATACACACCTCTGCCGCTTCGGTGGCGGTACTTCCCGAAGCCGAGGAGTTCGATGTGGAGATAAACGAGGGTGAAATCAAATGGGACACCTTCCGCTCCAGCGGCGCAGGTGGTCAAAATGTGAACAAGGTGGAATCGGGCGTGCGCCTGCGTTATATGTGGAAGAACCCCAACACGGGCGAGATGCAAGAAATACTCATCGAGTGCACCGAAACCCGCGACCAACCCAAAAACAGAGAACGTGCCTTGTCGAGACTGCGCACACGCATCTACGACATGGAGTACGAGAAATATATCAACGACATCTCTGCCAAGCGCAAGACCATGGTCTCGACAGGCGACCGCTCAGCGAAAATCCGCACTTACAATTACCCGCAAGGTCGTGTCACCGACCACCGCGTGGAAGGTTTGACGGTTTACAACCTCGCTGCCGTCATGGATGGCGATTTGGAGGAAATCATCAACCGCTTGCAGATGGCAGAGAATGCAGAACGTTTAAAAGAAAACATTGAATCATGAATACCATTGACACGAGACTTCGAGACACGAGACGCGAGACTTTTTTGTCCCGTGTCCCGCAGTCCCGTGTCCCGCGTCAATTATAAAACTATGAATAAACACCAGTTATTTGAGCAAATCAAGAAAAAACAGTCGTTCCTCTGCGTTGGCCTCGACACCGACATCAACAAGATCCCACAGGAACTACTGGCTTTTGACGACCCCGTCTTTGAGTTCAACAAACAAATCATCAACCACACTGCGCCCTACGCCGTGGCCTACAAACCCAACACGGCCTTCTACGAGGTCTATGGCGCCAAAGGCTGGCAAAGCTTGGAGCGTACCATCAAATACATCAAGATCAACCACCCCGATATCTTCATCATCGCCGACGCCAAGCGTGGCGACATCGGCAACACCTCGGCCAACTACGCCAAGGCTTTCTTCAACACCTTGAAAGCCGACGCCCTGACCGTGGCACCTTACATGGGCAAGGACTCGGTGGAGCCTTTCCTCAACTTCGAGGACAAATGGGTGGTTTTGCTTGCCTTGACCTCCAACAAAGGCTCGCAGGATTTCCAATACCTGAATGTCGGTGAACGCATGCTGCATCAACAGGTGCTGCAAACCGCCACCACCTGGGCAACTTCGGAGCAGATGATGTTTGTGGTCGGTGCCACGCATCCCGAGGAGCTGGGCGAAATCCGTAAGATGTTGCCCGACTATTTCTTCCTCGTCCCCGGTGTGGGTGCCCAAGGCGGTGACTTGCAGGCCGTGGCCCACAACGGCTTAAACGAAGAATGCGGCTTGCTGGTCAACTCGTCGAGAGGGATTATCTATGCTTCAAATGGAAGTGATTTCGCTATTAAGGCTGGTGAAGAGGCGAAGAAGCTGCAGGAGCAAATGAGTGTTTTGCTGAAGGAGAAAGGACTATTGTGAGTTTATGAGATCGCGGATCAAGTCCGCGATGACTCCTTGAGCATGGAGTATCATTAACAAAAAAGCCACCTTAAGGTGGCTTTTTTAGTGTCAAAGGGTTGCCTGATTAGCGGGCGACCGAAAAAGTGCGATTGACCATAGTGCCGTCGTTGGCATGAACGCGGACAAAATAGATGCCGTCGCTCAGCGCCTCTGTGCTGACCTGAGCGCTATCACCGTTGACCACTTGCGTCAGCACACACTGGCCAACACTATTGAAGACCTCTATGCTAGCCATGCCTTCATACTGGATGTTCAGCACGCCCGAAGTGGGGTTGGGATAGATTTCCAATGCCTGTTCTGCATGGTCTTCCACCTGAACGCCGATGGCCCTGACAGAGATCAAGTGAGAAGCCTCTGCACCAAAGTCTCCGTCACTATTATCGCCAAAGAGCACATGATTGTGGCTGTCTTTGACAATATAATAGCCATTGCCGTTGGTGCAGCAGATGCCATCACCCATCGAATCACGGATGGTGAACCTGACACATTCATCAACGGGGACAACGGCATTCTCAACATGAATCTGTGTCGCATTGTTACCCGCCAACAACGTGTAGGGGCCACCAGAAGCCAGCACCGTGCCATCGGCAGTCGTAAACTCCCATGTGATTTGGCCGCCAAACTTGTCTTGATTCAACAACAGTTTCAGCGTTTCCTCTTCGCCATCAATCTCAAGGTCGATCCATTCAAGGCTATTGATAGGTTCCGTGTAGGTGTAATCACAAGGCTGTCCATTGGCCTCAGTAATCGAGATGGCCAAATCATTAACGCCAAAGGGAGCCGTAACCGGAATAACGATTTTCTCCCTTTCGAAAGGCTGAAGGTCGCCCTCCCAGTTCTCAGTATAACTCTCGCCACCGTACTCCATGGCAATGGTCATCGAGTTGATGGCTCCAGTACCAATGTTTTGAATATTGATTTCGGCCTTTTTCGACTGTGTGCATTCATACAAGCCATCTATTCCGATATTGGCGACAATGGGATAAATGGGATTGTCGACACCTTGGATGTATTCGAGCTCGCAAGCATTCAGGATAGGACGTGTGGGCGTACCCTGATACTTCTCAGAGACCCATGCAAGGAAATAAATGTGGTCGAGGATGACATCCACACCATTGGGTGAGCCGATAGTGGCGGGGATCTGATACTCGTATGTACGGGTAATCAATGTGCCTTGCGTCGTAGGTGAAATGGCATCACCCCAGGTAGGTGTAATCACGTCGCGAAGGATATGCATGTGGACATATTGGTTGCCTATCATCTGTCCAGGATTCCATGTCGAGGCGCCCGACTGGCTGCCAAGAATACTGTCTTGCA
The DNA here is from genome assembly GCA_905234645.1 of uncultured Bacteroidales bacterium. Classification (GTDB taxonomy): domain Bacteria; phylum Bacteroidota; class Bacteroidia; order Bacteroidales; family F082; genus Limimorpha. The sequence continues at coordinate 51,617 of CAJOIS010000022.1, forward strand.
ACATGGCAACGGTGAGGTAGTTTTCGTTGACGCTACTGTTACCTGTATAGTAAACCTCGACGGTGATGTTAGCCATTCGCGTCAAAGGGTTGACGATGGCAACACCCGCCACGTTACATTCTGCGTCTTGGGCCATCTGTGTATTTGCCAACGAAGCCCATACGCCACGGTTTTGGCCGTCAGCGGTGGAACGGTTGACCACGCCAGCGGGGAAACCATCGACGTTAAAGCCACCAAGGATGGCAGCACCGTCTGGGGTGTTGAAATTAGGATACGAAGTAGAAGCATAGCCTCCGGCATGGACATTAACCGCCCAAAAGCGACCCGGGTTACTGGCCGTAATCTGATTGGCGATGGCATGTCCGTCAGGGCAGAATTGGCAGCCACGCCCAGTGAACTCCTCAAGGATGACATTCCTGTGTGCAGGTGTAGTAGAGACATACATCTGGGCTTTCAAAGAGAACGAGAAAGCCATTAAAGCCATAATGGCAAGAGTAAGTTTTTTCATAGTGTCGCTATTTGTTGATTATTATTGTTTTCCGCTACAAAAATACATATTAATCAAAAAAAATGCGCCACTTTGTGACGCATTTTTCAATCTTTTTTCAAAAGCATCAAAATCAGATGCCTTCGATGACGGTGATCCAGCCGTATTCATCGGGCTCGGTGCCGTATTGGATACCACGGAGCTTGTTGTACAACTTCAGGCTCCACGGGCCGGGCTTGCCGTCGCCAAACTTGTAGGACTTGCCGTTTTCGGGGTCGTCAATGCGTGAGATGGGGCTGATGACGGCAGCGGTGCCGCATGCGCCAGCTTCCTCGAAGGTGGCCAGTTCCTCTTCAGCGATGGGACGACGCTCCACCTTCATGCCGAGGCTCTCAGCGATTTGCATCAAGCTCTTGTTGGTAATGGAAGGCAGGATGGACGTGCTCTGAGGCGTGATATAGGTGTTGTCCTTGATGCCGAAGAAGTTGGCAGCGCCAGCCTCGTCGATGTACTTCTTCTCCTTGGCGTCGAGATAGAACTCGCAGGCATACTCGCCACCGTGGCAGGCTTCAACGTGCGGACGCAGCGAAGCAGCATAGTTGCCACCGACCTTGTAGGTACCGGTACCCAGCGGGGCAGCGCGGTCGTACTTGCGCGTGATGACGTAGGGGTTGGCCATGAAGCCGCCCTTGAAGTAAGGACCAACGGGCGTGGCGAAGACCAGAAACAGGTATTCATCAGCGGGTTTCACACCCACGCGGGCACCCGTGCCAATGAGCAAAGGACGCAGATACAGCGAAGCACCCGTCTCATAAGGAGGAATGAAATCTGCATTCAGGCGAACGACCTTCTCAATGGCAGCTTGGAACTTGTCCATCGGGAACTCGGCCATCATGATACCACGGCTGGAGCTCTGCAGACGCTTGCAGTTCTCGTCCATGCGGAAGACGCGCACCTTGCCGTCCTTGCCGCGGAATGCCTTCAGGCCTTCAAAAGCCTCCTGACCATAGTGCAGGCAGGTGGCAGCCATGTGGATGTTGATGGAAGTCTCGGAGCTGATTTCAAGCTCGCCCCACTGACCGTTGCGGAAATAGCAGCGGACATTGTAATTCGTGGGATAATAACCGAATGTTAAATTTGCCCAATCGATGTTTTGCATGATGTTTTATGTTTTAGTTGATAAAATTCTGTCGTTTTCGAAAAGTCTACGAAATTACGGTTTTTTTCTGACATGGAACCCTTTTTGACAAAAAATCTCAATTATCATCACAAGGGGTAGGTATAAATCACCAAATCCCATTTCCCTTCACGGGTGACCTCAATCGCATTCCATCTGAAACACTTTTCGTTCTTGTCGTATACGACCTGGAAAGGTACTGATTCCGTCATCCTCACGCCATCAATTTCGACACCTCCCTGCCCTGTGACATACGAGAGTTTGTGCATGCCATCGGACGAGAACCTGTCAATAGGAAGATTGTCAATCAAATCATCAGGATACATGACCGAATTCGACTCTTTCGTCACGCTGTTGATCTGACCGTCCTCATAGACATACCATTGTCCTGCAGCGAGGAAATGGAATCTCAGCCTTTGTTGGCCGTCAAGGGCAAAATGGCCAATGATGACCTGTCGACGAATGATATCGCCATTCAGCACAAGGGTCTCCCCTTTCTCCTCCTCACCGTTCTTTGATGCCTTGTAGACATAATCGCCTTTGTTGGAAATAAGGAAGTCCGAAATGGTATATCCCTCTACAAACTTCATCTCTCCATCCACCCAAAAACGGTCATTCGCCACAGCCATCCAATGTCTCCCGTTGTATGAGAATTTCACCCGCAAGTTGTCGTAGTTGTATTCACCGAACAGTTCGACAGGCTCGCCGTCAACGACCAAAACGGTGTAAGGCATATATGCATCACGATAAAGGTAATAATAGTGCATCGCCGACTTGCCCACACTAGCATAGTACTCATCACCCTCCGAAAGCATGCAGCCGACGGATTTCGAGGACAGCTGGGACCTGTTCGCTTCCGTAAAAGCTTTCTTTTCAAGCCAAACGATTTGGGTCGTCTGTCCCGGTGACGTTTGCGTTTTATAGGTGCTGTGATAATACTCATCGTTCAGTTTATAGACACAGCCGTCGTTAGTAATGCTTAATACGCTATCGCAGACCATCTGATGTACGCCATAGGCATAAACCGTCTCCATCCCATAGCCGATTCCTTGCGAGTCGGGTTCAAAATACTTGAGGACAAAGACACACTCATTCCAGACGCTTCCGATTCGGAACGCTCTCACCACATATCTATAGGGAAGCAAAAGCTTTGCATTGGCATAGATACTCGACATGCCCGACTTCTCGTTTCTCGAGACATAGAGATAGTTATAATAAGTCGACATGGAATGTGTGGACATATTAGGAAGGGCATTGTATTCCGCTTGGAATTCGCCTTGATTGACGCTCAGGAAGCCCTCCAGTGTCTCCAAACGCACCCTTTTCAAGCGGTCTGGAGATTGCGCTTTAGACAACGGAAGAAACAATGCCAGCAACAGCAACGATAATACTAGTCTTTTCATAACAGTAACTTATAGATAACTACATTTCGATTTTCCGAAATCGCCCAGATGGAAGCCTATGCCGAAGTCGACACAGAGATGGCGTTCGCCGAGGATATCCGATTCATGGAGGAATACCGTGATGGGGAAGCGCCAAATGTTAAGGACCGTACCCAACTCAAGGCCAATACCCTGGAAACGTCTCTCCAAGCCGGTGATATTCGCTGCCACCGAGGCACCCACACACAAGTCGATTATGCCATTCACGGGAGTAAACATGATACCCGCACCACCTTCAATATTACGTATCATCACCGTAGTGGTGTCGACAGCAACCTCATTCGACAAATAGAGGGCTTTGATATAACCTCGTGTTTTGGTGTTGCCCAGGTCACCGACCATGAAACCTTTACCATGTTCGGAGGGACGGGCAACATAGCTCAATGAAATCCAACGGCGACTGTCGCTGGCGCAATAGCCCAACTCAGAATCATAGTAGCGCTTCAGGTAACCACCGACACCCACCATGAAAGCAGTCTGTTTCACCTCGGAATTCATGCGAGAGGTATGGAACCCCAGCGTAAGCATCACATTCTTATAGAACCCCATCAATCCGCCTTCATAATCTAGACCGACATGAGGCTCCTTAACATAACCACCGACGCCGACACCCACAAAAGCGCCAAGATAGGGGAACCTATTGGGGCGGAACACGGGACCGACAGTGAAATTGTAGCCAGCCAGATCCTTATTCTCGCTGGTGTAGTCAGTAACGATAGGGGTATTGGCTTGGAAATGCGCATAGGCGCCCCACGACTTGGATCCCACGAAGCCGCTCATCATGCCAACAGCCAACTTAGGCGCCCAGGTAAGGGCGGCGAATCGGAGGCCGGGTTTGAAAGTCACGTCCTGCTGCTGATCGTTGGCAAACACCTCGCGACGCTCAAAGCCCATCTGCAAAGAATAATGGCCGTAGTCGATAGGCATGTCAAACGGTGTGTACCTCACACTCGTCTCACCGGCATCGTCGATGATGGTGACCTTCAAATCGGAAGGCACGCTGTTGATGGCAACGGAGCCTTTGCTTGACGCATCATCGATCTTGATCTCCGATGTCATTACCGGAAGCTCAGAGGCATGAGCATACTGATGTACCGGCACCACGCAGGCTTTCTTACCCAAGTCAAGTCTCACCCAACCGTGACGGCTGAAGAGCGACTCATTCTCTTGCGCCCTTACAATAACCGTATCCTTTGCAGGAAACACCTGGATCCAATCGTCCGACTTCGACACGCTCCACTCGTCGAGGTTGCTCTTCACCGCCATACGCTCTTCCGCTGCCTTGCAAGGGAACACCAACGCTTCCTTATCCACCGTGATAGTGGTATCGGAAGCGGCCTGGCTGACAGCGATAGGGAAATACTCTTCCATGACAACGACATAAAGCGTGTCCTCACGCACATAGGCTTTGTCGTTTTGCATGCTCCTGAGATAGAGCGTGCTATCGCTGATTTGGTAATCAATCCAATACGGCACAGATTCCACTTCCCATGAAGAAGCATTGGTAACGATGGAAATCCCGGCCATTTCTTCGTCTTTTGAGAAATGCACCTGGTCGGGATGCGCTTCAAACTCAAGATTTCCTCCATGCTGCGTCACGTTAAACGACACCGTCTTGCCATCGGCAGAAACCGAAACGCTGGCATTGCGAGAGGATGGCGTGTCATTCCTGTCACATGAAACCGAGACAGCGTTGCCTTTCTTGACAACTTTACACCATTTCGCATTGCTGCTGACCTTAAACGAATCGGCATTAACCTTGACATTCACCTGTTTCGTCTGATTCCCTTTGGCATCAAACTGAAGACTGCTCTCGGAAAAGCTGATCGTCGTACACTCGCGTATCATTCGGTCGAGGTCGTTGTCCTCGGGAATACCACCTTTACATATTACCCTGATTTTCTTGAACTTTCCTTTAGCCTCGTCCAATTTCCCCTCATTCTTCAACTTGACCGCCTCGTCGTGAAAGTAATTGTAACGGTCATAGTTTTGGGCAAACGCAACCACTTGGCATAAAAAAAGCGTGATGAGCGTCAGGAAGATACCTTTTTTCATGATTTATTTTGCTTTTTGTTTAATGACTTTATCAATGGAATCAATCATGTGTTTTTCGGTAGAAAGCGCGAGTATGCCCGCTATCTCCATGTCCTGCATGGCGAATTCGGCAACATCTTCATCCAAAAGCACCTTGACATCGTCCATGATGACGTTCAGATAATTCTGTCGAAGATCAAGCAGTTTAATTCTCTGGGTCTCAATCCCATAGGAATCTTCAACTTTGTCGCCATATTGGTATTTCAGCATTATGGCAGAATCGCATTCCGCAATGCCCTCCATCAACTTCAAGAAGGGTTCCTTGTCAGAGACCAGCTGTACAAAATTCTCCCTAAAGACTGCAACATCAGGCAGGTTTTTGGTTAAATCCATCGCCTTTTGTACATGCTTGTCAAACATCTGATACTCAACATCAACTCCATCTCCAAGCGGCGGGGTGGGGCCTTCAATCTCGGCTGCAGGTTTCCCCAGTATCAGCAGAACCACTATGGCTGCAATAGCAGCAACAGCTGCCGATAATAAAACCAGCTTTTTCTGTCGGTTCTTTTTCTTCCTCAACAAGGACGAAACCAGATTTTCCTCAATCTTGGCGAATGATGCCGTTCGATATTCATGCGTCCAAGTAAAGACCTGAATGGTACTCACGAAGTCCAAAGGAGCGGGCAAGGCATTCTGTTCAGGCATCACAAAACCAGGCAATCCAACACCAATGATGTTTTTGCCCTGACTTTGTGCCTGAAGAATCTCACGACGCACCCAATCCTCCTCGTCGGAACAGCGGTCAAGCGCGCCTGGCGACAATACGAAAATAAAGTCTCTACAGCTGGCAATAGCCTTCTCAATCTGATCGGGGAACTGACCACTACCTATCTCGTCGACATCAAGAAAAACTTTATAACCCAGATTCTCAAGCTTGGCCTGCAACTCGCCTGCCACGCCTGCCCCTGCGCCCTTTCGCCTATAACTAATGAAGATATCGTATGCCATATACCCTAAAATGGGTTGCAAAGATACGGAATTAGTCAATCACTCAAAGCATCTTGAGAAAGTTTTTTCAAAAGTTCAAAACCGACTCCAGATAATGCTGCTTGATGTCATACCGGGTTTTCAAGTCGTTGATTTGCTGCATAATCTCGGTTTTATTCACCGTCTTGTTGGTTTTCCTTCCCACCAGCAGCACGTTTTTCGGCGTGTGTTCCATCTCGATAAACTCCATCACTTGTGTCTTGTAGCCATAATATTCCAGGATCAAGGCACGAATGGTGTCGGTAATCATCACGGCCTGACGTTCGAGGAAAATGCCGTAGCGTGTGATGGCGTCAAAACGACCCGAGCGCTCCATCTCCTGGCGAATCTGCTTGTGACAGCAAGGCGCGCAGACAATCAGTTCCGCCCCTGCCCTGATGCCGGACGCTATGGCGTCGTCGGTGGCCGTGTTGCATGCATGAAGAGCAATCAACACGTCCAGCTTTTCGGGATGATAGGCCTCGATGCTGCTCTCCACAAATTCCATCCCTTTCAAGTTCGAGGATTTGATAATCTCATTGATTTTCAACACCAATTCGGGACGGATCTCCACGCCTTTGATGTCCACATCCATGTTCAGTTTTTGCGTTAACAGTTCGTAAAGTGCAAAGGTAAGATACCCCTTCCCTGCCCCCATGTCAGCGATATGGACTGTGCCGTCGAATTTCATCGGCTTGACGAGGCTCTCCACGATTTCAGCATACTTGTAGATTTGCTTGAACTTGTGCTGCATATCGGCGGTAATCTTGCCCTCACGTGTGGTCAGGCCAAGCTGGTACCACCACGGGTTGGCCGGGTTGACAAGGCGGTTCTTCTGTTTGTCGTGTTCCAGGTTCTGCTCACGGCATTCCTGCACTTTTTTTGTCTGGATGGTAGCCTTGCCTTTACTGGAGACAAGCAAAGTGACATCTTCGCTCACAGTAAACAGCACCGCATTGAGGAAACGTGTTGGCAACATTTCTCGCAGGATGTCAAGCATCTGAGCAGTGTCATAATTCTTCACCTCGTCACGGCGCTCATAGTGATAGGTGAAAGCAAACAAGCGTTTCTCCTTGATCAGAACGGGCTTCACATAGATGTTGCGCAAGTCGTCGTGCTTGTTGGCGGGCTTGCTCAGCGTCATCTTCACCAATGTGCTTTGCCCAGCGGCTTCGGCCACTCGGCCCATGAATATCTCAAGATTCTCTGACATGATTGAATTTTTCAGCAAAGGTAGATAATATTTGTTTTTCGTTCCATCTCCAGCATCCACTGTTTTCTCTCGAGGCCACCTCCGTATCCCGTCAACGAGCCATCGGCGCCGATGACACGATGGCAAGGGATGATGATACCAATGGGATTGCGGCCTACCGCCCCTCCTATGGCTTGTGCCGACATCGTTGGAGAAATGCGTCGGGCCATGTCGCCGTATGACACAGTCTCTCCGTATGGTATTGCAAGGAGCAAATCCCAAACACGCAACTGGAAAGACGTCCCTTTCGGTGCAAGCTGTGGCATGAAACCAGGCTTTTCACCTGCGAAATACAAATCAAGCCATCGGCGGGTTTCGTCGAAAACAGGCAACGCTGTCGTCGCAGACGTCATACCCTCAAAGCATGTCGTCCTCGTCCCCTCAAACCACAAGGCGGTAAGAGCCACGCCGTTGGACGCCATGGTCATACCGCCAATGGGAGTATCATAATGTGCAGCGAAGCACATCATAGGGGCAATGCCACAGCGGGCCAGCCGTAGTCTTGGAGCATGGTGGCTGAAAGGCCGTGTTTCTTCACATAGTCGGAGACTAAACGCAGTCTCATGTCTTCGCGCTTCTCAACTAAGCCATTGACTTCTTGAAACGAATCAAACTTGTCTCCAAAAATCCGCTCGGCGCTTTCCAGGTTGCCTGCGCCATCTTCCACGACTTCGAAGTTGCTTATTTCATAGCCGTTTCCCACCTTCTTCAGGTGCATCAATCCGGGGTGGTCGCCTCCCGAAACGGTTTTTAGCGTGTCGCCCGACAGGTTGTAATTGAACACCCAGAAATCACCCCAAACCAGAATATCGTCCTTGTTTCCATCATCCGTGCTGACGATGAACGAGCAAGGGATGCAATATTCAGCTTCAGCATAATTCTTGCCAATCACATTCACCATATAGTCATTGATGGCATTTTCCCATGCCACAGGTTCGGGCACTTGGTTTTCTGTCGCCTGGGCTTCGACCTGTGCGTTTTCCATTCCTTTTGTTGCACTGAGTTGTTCGTTCGTGTTCTTGTTACCACAGCCGGCCAAGCAAGCACCGCATAGAAGGATGGCGGCTGTCATCCACATTTTCATTGATTTGTTCATATTTACTACTTTTTAAAGATTTAAATTCGATTCTTTTCGTGTTGCAAAGGTAAGGCTATTTCTCAAATGGTAAAGCAGAAAAGTTTTGGCTATTAAAAAAACTTTACTACTTTTGTGCCGTACTAAAACAAACAACACTATGAAAAAAACTTTCATTATCGCCCTCGCGGGCATGATGTTGTTCGCCTTCACACAATGTGGCGGCGGCAACGGTGGCACCACGGTCACCAAAGGCTCCCAAGAGTTCAAGGACAACATGGAACTGTACAAAAAGATTGAAAAAGCCATCAAAGACACCAAGACTTGCGACGAACTGAGTGATGCGGTTCTTAACGTACTATTCATGGGCCTAGCCAACGATAAGGAGTATGCCGATGATGAAAAGATGACGGAAGAAGAAAAAGCCGAACTCGAAAAGTACGGTGAGAAGTTCGAAGAACTCTTCCAAAAACAAGCCGAAAAGCTGGGGTGCGAAGATGACGACTTCAAGCTCTTCTAATCGAAACCTGATGAACAATAAAAAAGCCGCAGTTGCGGCTTTTTTTATTTCTTTGCCATTACCAAAATGTGTTTGCCTACTCAGACAACAATTTCTTAATCCTCTCCATATCTACCTTACGCTCCTCAGGAATGGCACCTGCAACTTCAAAATCGATAAAATCTTGAATGAAACTGTCTTTTAATTTGTCCTTGTATTGGCGGCAAACAGCCTCAGCTTCATCATATTTATCCTGTAAGAGCAAAGCTGCGACAAGGTGGGCGTTGATCCAAATCTGTATAGTGTCTACTAAAAGGGCTTCGCGGGCGTATTGTTCCGCCTTTTCCAGTTGACTTACAAAAATACATTGGTAAGATTGGTAACCTAAAGCACGAGCATAGTCTTTTTGATAGGCAGTAACATCATCTTGATAATGCTTTTTTAGCAAAGGGATCCGTTCCTCATTAATTGCGTAGTATTTGGCATGTTCTTCCGTTGTTTGATAAAGTTGTGAGAGCAAATCAAGCGTGTTTTCGTACCATTTCCCATAAGAGGGATTGTGAAGTGCCAATGTTCTATAAAGCGCCAACACTTCTTCAAAAGAAGAAATAGCTTGAAGGTAACGATCTTGTTGTCGATAGAGCAATCCTACAGCATAGAGCGAAGCCACCAACCTAGGCTCGAAAGTCTGCGGGTTGCTCTTTGCCAAGTGTCTGTAAATGTCCAAAGCATCCAAATACATGGTCTCACTTTCCGTAAGACGTTGGGTCTTGTAATATATGGTAGCGAGACTGCTTAGCGTCGTGACTAGATATGAATCGTAGGCTTGCGGATTGTCTATTTCCAAACCTCTATAGATATCCAAGGCTTCCAAAAACAAGGTCTCGCTTTCCTCAAGACGTTGGGTCTTGTAATATAGGTCAGCGAGTTCATTCATAGCCATGGCCATATCTGGCCGGAGATCTTGCGAGGACTCTTTTTCCATGCGTCTGTATATTTCCAAAGCTTCCAAAAACAAGGTCTCACTTTCCACAAGGTGTTGAGTATTCTTGTACAGAACAGCAAGGTTGTGCAGTGTCATGGCCATAACAGGTTCGTAAATATGCGGGGCACCTTTTGCCAAACGTCTATATATTTCCAAAGCCTCCAAACGTAGCGTTTCACTTTCCGTGAAGCGTTGGGTATCATTGTACAAGTTGGCAAGATTGTTCAACGTTGTGGCCAAAACCGGCTCATAAGCTTGAGGATTGTCCTTTGCCAAGCGCCTGTAGATTTCCAAGACTTCCACGTGCAAGGCCTCGCTTTCCGCAAGACGTCGCGTATTGGAATACAAGACGGCAAGATTGTTCATCATCATGGCCAAATCAGGCTCATTGGCTTGAGGGGCATTTTTTGCCAAACGTCTTTGAATTTCCAATGCCTCCAATTGCAAGGTCTCACTTTCCGATAGACGTTGAGTGTTATTATACAGGATTGCAAGATTGTTCAGTGTCATGGCCAAACTAGGCTCATAGGCTTCTGGAGCATCCTTTGCTAAACGTCTACGGATTTCCAAAGCCTCCAAATACATGGCCTCGCTTTCCGCATAGCGTTTAGTATTGAAATATAAAAGAGCGAGGTTATTCAACGTTCTTGCCACATCAGGTTCGTAACCTTTCGACCTGTCTTTCGATTTGTATTTTGATTTGCTTTTAGTCAAACGTTTGTAACTTTCCAAAGCTTCCAGATACAAGGTTTCGCTTTCCGAGACGTGTTGGGTGTTCTTGTACAAAACAGCGAAGTTGTTTAGTGTACTGGCCAACTCATGTTCATAGGCTTTTGGGTTGTCTTTTGCTAAACGACCGTAAATTTCCAAGGCTCTTGAATAATACTTCTTAGCTTGATCAAAATTGTTGTGTTCTTGAAAACAATAGGCTGCATCAAATTGCCAGCCAGGATTGGTTGTGTCCAATTCGGCTCGGGTCTCAATATAAAAAAGAGCTTTCTCATTGTCAAATCTCGCCAAGGCAATCGTATAAAGTTGGTAAAGATATTCAGCATCTTTTCCCTGCTGTTTTAACACAGCTGCCATATCTTCTTGGGCTTGGAAAATAATTTTGTTGGCCTCATCAATCTGTTGTTCAATGCGGTCGAGAGCTTCTTTGTTGCGCTCTAAAACGCCAATAGGATTGAAGAGTATGTGGATGAGTGAGTCGGCGCGTTCTAATTCACCGTTTTCAATGCAGATATTGATTTCGCGATCTTTTTCGTTCAACAAATCGTAGTCAGTATGAACATAGTGCTCAGCAAGGCCATCTATAAGCGACTGGTATTTCTCAAACTTGCCATGAAGGTCTTGTATTCGTTCTTGATATTGCTCAATGGTGATTTTATTCTCCTCTCGTTGCTTCTCAAGTAGTTCAGCTTTAGCTTTATAGTTTTTCTCAGCAATTCTATAGGCATAGTCCTCTATACGTTGTTTATCGGCTTGCAGTTCCTCGATAGAGACCATTACTATGGTTAGCGGCACTTTGTCGGAAAAAGCAAGTTGACGTCCGACAAAGTCGACTTCGTTCAGTTCGTAGCCTGTCTTTTGCACTTGCTGCAATGAATAGGCTTCGCCGTTTCTCTTGCCAGGTAATGGCATGGAAAAAGTACCGTCATCATTGCTCTTGACGTAATTATGTTCGCCTTTGGCTCTTACCATTACGTTACTCAAAGCTTCTCCTTTTTTGTCAGGACGGCCGAGAGTCCTTACAAAACCTTGCTGCGTCTGCGCAAAAACGGTTTGAACTGTGAATAACATTAAAACCACAAGTGCCGAGTAGAACCTTCTCATTGCTTATGTTTGTTTATTAGTTGTTGGATTTCCATGACTTCGTCGCTTTCTTCACCATAGATATTTTTTTTGATTGTCAAGGTTTGTTCAAAACATTTCATTGCCGATTTCCAATCATCTATGCCAATGTATTCATAGGCTAGGTTTTCACATAAGGACGCGACTCTTTTGGCATATTCAATATCCCGAAGAATGGCTTCTTTGTCAGCGTTGGCCTTGTCAATAATGCTTTGGGCCAAAGCAATGCGTTCTCGGATCTCGCGTTTAGCTGCTTGGTTGCGTTCAAGGACGGTCTCAGGATCAAAGACAGTATGAATAAGCGAGTCGGCCTTGTCAAGTTCACCATTTTCAATACAGATGTTGATTTGCCGATCAATGGAATCCATGTTGTCGTAATCAGCACGTGCATAGCGGTCAGCCATGTCATTAATTAGGGACAAGTATTTGTCATATTTTTCCTCCAAAGCCACCAAATCTAGTCGGTATTGATCCAAAGTTATTGCCTCTTCGTCCAGTTTCGCCTCAAGTTCCTTGAGCTTTTTCTGATAATTGTTTTCAGCTACCCGATAGGCATTGTTTTCTATACGTTTTTTGTCAACAGCTAATTGTTTTATATCTACCATTTGTATTATGATGGGAACCTTTGAAGAGAACACATACTGACGGCCTATGACATCCTTGTCTTTCAATTCATAATCTTTTTTCTGAATCCTTAAATACACAATTGGATCGCCCTCTTTTTTTTCAGGAATGCAAATACTGAATTCTCCAGTAGAGTCACTAATTACAGGATTGACCATGCCTTTGGCTTGTATCACAACATTGGGCAAGAATACGCCAGGCTTATCGGGGCGACCAATGGTTTTTACATAACCATGTTGTGTCTGAGCAGAAGCTGTCATCACAACCAACAATAAAAACCACAATATTTTGACCTGCTTTTTCAAATACATTCGACACTAATTTATGATGCAAAAATAATAAAATACACCACACATCGTAGTCTTCCTTGCCAAAATGTCAGTTTTCCCAATGGCACGCAATTTGACTATCGGACACACGACCAAGAAAGACTACATTTAGCCTTTTACCGTCATGGCGGAGGAACATCCGCCATCTCCCATGCGCGAAGACGAATCCCTTGCACTTGGGAGATTGCGGGTCAAGCCCGCAATGACGGTTTCAAGGTGTAGTCTTATTGTATTGAAAACATTAAAAACAAGAGAATATGCAAACAGGTAACATTGGAGTAAAGACAGAAAACATTTTCCCTGTCATCAAGAAGTTCCTCTATTCGGACCAGGAGATCTTCCTGCGCGAAATCATCAGCAACGCCGTGGACGCCACGCAAAAGCTGAAAGCCTTGGCTGCCTCGGGCGAGTTCAAGGGTGAACTGGGCGACCTCACCATCAAGGTGGAAGTCGACAAGAAGAAAAAGACCCTCACCGTGCGCGACCGTGGCATCGGCATGAACGCCGAAGAGGTCGACAAGGCGCGGAGGAGTTCATCGCCAAGTTCAAGACACAAAGCGAGGCCGAGGCGGCCAACATCATCGGACATTTTGGCTTGGGCTTCTACTCCGCCTTCATGGTCTCTTCGAAGGTGTCACTGATCTCGAAGTCCTGCAAGGAAGAAGGCGCTAACGGCGTCATTTGGGAATGCGACGGCAGCCCGGAGTACACGATGAACGAGATTCCGAAGGGCGACCGCGGCACCGACGTCATCCTTTACATCAGCGAAGATTCCTCCGAGTTCCTCGAAGAAGGCCGCATACGCGAACTCCTTAACAAATACTGCAAGTTCCTGCCCATCCCGATTCAGTTCGGCACCCGCAAAGTGCAAGAGGAAATCGAGGGCGAGACTGACAAGAACGGCAAACCCAAGACCAAGGAAGTGGAGAAGCCTTGGATCATCAACGACGTGGCACCGCTGTGGAAGAAAGCCCCGACCGACATCAAGGACGAGGAAT
>CAJOIS010000023.1 GCA_905234645.1 uncultured Bacteroidales bacterium
GGCAATCGACTCGGCTTCGGCACTACCGATGACGATGGGCAGACGACGTTGAGAATGTTTGTCACCCAAAATCAAGACATAGGCTCCTGTTGAGGATTCGCTGTAGGTCAAGCCGATAATCTCCAAATTGACTTTGTTCATTGCTGCTCGGTTTAGGAAGGAGGAAGGCTTTGTTTCTCTAAAAAACTGATTATTAACTCACTATTTCAGAACAAATCCTATTTCCTTCAATCGTCAAAAATAAGGACTTTTTGGGAATTGGACAAAAAAAGTTGCACTGGCGAAAAATTCTATGCAAAAAATTATCATTTCAAAGCATTTTGTCCTTACCTTTGTCCCCTCAAAAGGTACTGATCTTAGTTGAAAACAATGTTTAACTTAATATCAATCTTATGATTAGCAACAGTATTGTTTACATCGTGTTAGTCGCCTCTATTATGGCGCTGACATTCGCTTTCATCTTCTACAAGCAGATGATGAAGGAAGACGAAGGTACTGACCTGATGAAGAAAATCGCTGCACACGTGCGTAAGGGAGCTATGGCTTACCTGAAGCAGCAGTACAAGGTGGTGATCATTGTGTTCATCATCTTGGCCGCCATTTTCGGCATCATGGCTTACTTCAAACTGCAGAACGGCGTCGTGTGGTTCGCATTCCTCACGGGCGGTTTCTTCTCGGGCTTGGCAGGCTTCTTCGGCATGAAGACGGCCACTTATGCCTCTGCTCGTACCGCCAATGCCGCCCGCAAGTCGTTGAACAGCGGCCTTAAGGTCGCTTTCCGTTCGGGTGCCGTCATGGGCCTCGTCGTGGTGGGTCTCGCCCTTCTCGACGTTTCCGTGTGGTTCCTCGTGCTCAACGGCACGGGTCTGCTGGAGGCCGTCGGAGCCAACAACGACCTTATTACCATCACCACCACCATGCTGACCTTTGGCATGGGTGCTTCCACGCAGGCTTTGTTCGCCCGTGTGGGTGGCGGTATCTACACCAAGGCCGCTGATGTCGGTGCCGACCTCGTCGGTAAGACCGAGTACAACATCCCTGAGGACGACCCGCGCAACCCCGCCACCATCGCCGATAATGTCGGTGACAACGTCGGTGACGTTGCCGGTATGGGTGCTGACCTTTATGAATCTTATGCTGGTTCCATCCTGGCTACCATGGCTCTGGGCGCTTCCGCCTTCGCCACCGCTGCCGTTGAAGGAATGCAGTTCAAAGCCGTGCTGGCTCCTATGCTTATCGCCTCAGTCGGCGTGCTGCTGTCTCTGATCGGTATCTTCTTGGTCCGCACCAAGGAAGACGCTGGCATGAAGCAGCTCCTCGGCGCCTTGAGCCGTGGCACCAACACCGCCGCCATTTTGATCGCTGCCGCTACCTTCGGCATCATGTACTGGCTTTTCGGTAAAGAGACGGGCGAATATGCCAACATGTGGTGGCAGACCTCACTCTCCGTGGTGGTTGGTCTGCTGGCTGGTGTCATCATCGGTAAGGCTACTGAATATTACACTTCGCAGAGTTACAAACCCACTCAAAAGGTGGCCGAAAGCTCAAAGACCGGCCCTGCCACGGTGATTATCTCTGGTTTGGGACTGGGTATGCTTTCAACTGCTATTCCTGTCGTTACTGTGGGCGTGGCCATCATCCTGGCTTATCTCTGCGCCAACGGATTCAACATTGAGTTTACGGCTGCCAACTTGTCGAGAGGCCTCTACGGCATCGGCATCGCCGCCGTGGGTATGCTGTCCACCTTGGGCATCACCCTGGCCACCGACGCTTACGGTCCCATCGCCGACAATGCTGGCGGTAACGCCGAAATGAGCGGCCTCGAGCCTGAAGTGCGTAAGCGCACTGACGCCCTCGACGCCCTCGGCAACACCACCGCTGCCACGGGTAAGGGCTTCGCTATCGGCTCCGCCGCTCTGACCGCCCTCGCTCTGTTGGCCTCCTACGTTGAGGAAATCAAGATCGCTTTGATCCGTATCGGACAAGACCTGCCTAACGGCGTCGAAGCCGCCAAAGCCACTTTGGTCGACTTCATGGAAGCCTACAACGTCAACCTGATGAACCCCGTGGTCCTCGTCGGCGTCTTCATCGGCGCCATGATGGCCTTCGTGTTCTGCGGCATGACGATGAACGCCGTGGGTCGTGCAGCCCAGAAGATGGTGGAGGAAGTCCGCCGTCAGTTCAGCACCATCAAGGGCATCCTTGAAGGTAAGGCTGAACCCGACTACGAGCGTTGCGTGGCCATCTCCACGAAGGGTGCCCAGCACGAGATGCTGGTGCCTTCCATCCTCGCCATCCTCGTCCCGATCCTGACGGGTGTCATTCTGGGTGTTCCTGGCGTGCTCGGTCTGTTGATCGGCGGTCTGGCCACGGGCTTCGTTCTGGCTGTCTTCATGGCCAACTCGGGCGGTGCCTGGGACAATGCCAAGAAGTATGTCGAAGAAGGCAACTTCGGCGGCAAGGGCTCTGACAACCATAAGGCTACCGTCGTTGGCGACACCGTTGGTGACCCCTTCAAGGATACGTCAGGTCCTTCGCTGAACATCCTCATCAAGCTGATGAGCATGGTGAGCATCGTGATGGCCGGTCTGACCGTTACCTGCCACCTGCTGTAATAGCCTGAGTTTAGGAATGAAAAAAATTCTCCGGGAGTATTCTCGGAGAATTTTTTTGCCTTATATTCTGGCGTTTTCCCAAAAATTGTTTATTTTTGCGGTGTCTTTTTCCAAGCCCGAAGCCCAACGCAAAGACGGGCCAAGGGGTGGGGAAGGATGACATACTAAAGAAAAGGCGTTGTACTAACGCTTTATCTGTGGCGTTCCGAATCTCGCAAATTCAAGCTTACCACAAGATAAAGCAATGGCCAGCGCCCATTATGGTAGTTTATACATTCCATTTGTATATACTAACAGCGTGGGCTTCGGCATTGCTTATCCTTGGGAAGCGGGCAATGCGAGAGCCTCGGAACGCGGGATGAGCAATAGTTCAGATACCCGCGCTTCTTTTTTCGGTGTGTTTCAATCAGTAACAATCCAAATCAAAATGAATTTGGCGTTTTGGGTATCGCGCCGCAAAAAAGAAAGGTTTTTATTATGAAAACAAGAAAAATGACAATCTTGGGCATCTTGTTAATGGTGGCATGCTTTGTGAGTTGTACCAAATCTAACAATGACAACAATGCAGAAAACTCCAAAGTGAAGGTAACAACGTATACTCCTACAGACATTACAAGTATTTCGGCTTCCTGCGGAGGCGATGTGATTATCAATAGTGGTGATGCTGCGACTGAACTTGGTGTGTGCTGGAGCACTTTGGCCAATCCTACGGTAGCTGATAGTAAGTTGTCTACAGCAGTTTGCGATGCACCCTATGTGTGTACAGTTAGTGGTCTTACACCAGGCACAACTTATCATGTTCGTGCTTATGCGAAGCAAGGTTCTGATTACTACTATGGCGATGACAAAAGTTTCACTACGGAAGAAGACAATGGAAATAACTATGCGACTCTGCTCAAAGGCAATTGGCATCGGACATGGATAGAAGATGGCTATGACTGGGAGGAATATCTTCGCTTTGAAGTGAATGATACTCCGGGTTTTACCAACTATGGCTATCAAAATAGCGAATACGGTGTTTGGGCAAGAGGTTGGTATGAATTGTCGGGAGAAACGATTACTTGCGACTATAGGGAAGTGAGTGTTTATGTAAATCCTCAAGGCGATGAAGGTACTATGCATGGTTTTACCTCTTGGGAGCCTAAAACAGTAACCTATACCATTCAATCTTGTACTTCAAATAAACTAGTGGTGAAGGAAAGCATCTATGGTAAAACACTTACCCTTACGAAATACTAATCGTTAAAACAGCCGAAAAATGAAGAAATTAGTCTTAAGTCTTGCACTTGCTGCATTAGGTTGTGGTATGGCATTCGGGCAGGAGCCCCAAACGACTATGCCGAAACCTACGCCTATTACCTCAAACCAAGATACAATTACTCCCACCAATGCTAGAGCCGGGGATATGGATAATACGAAAAACACACAAAAATTGTTTAGTAAAAATACGATTGGTAATGTAGGTGGTACGCAGGTCATCTTTGGCATAACCTTTGGATTCAGGACCAAAAAAGATAAAGATGCCGATTCAAAGGCATCCAGGATACTATTGGATTATGAAATGGGTGCTGTGGGGAAAAAGGTGCCTTTGTTTGGCACAATTGGTTTGGGATGGCTGAATTCGGATTATCAGGCGAAAATTCCGGGATACTCTAGATACTACCATACCGTAGGTAATACTTTTAGGTTGTCAGGCCGTGTTGGTGGTATAATTGGCAATTGGCAAGGATTGCACGTCAGCGTCAGGAGCGGTGTAGTCATGAACTATTTGGTGAACTATAAGGTAAACGATGAGAAACAAAACCTATCGGGAACCGATAGGGTTTCCTGGAACGGAAGTGTGAAGTTTGGCGTAGGCTATTCAATTGTGAATTTCATGGCCGAATATGAATTTCCCTTCGTTTCGGGTTCAAAAGGTATTTGGATGTTTGGCATTCTTTTAGGCTTTTAATTTAAATGGAATGAATATGGAAAAATCAAAACCATTGATTTCAGTTCTGCTTTTGGCAATGGCATTGGTCTTTGCCGCTGGTTGCAAGAAAAACAACACAAACGGCAATCCTGACGATGATGTGCAGGTAACGACCTATAAACCAGCCGATGTTTCTGAATCGACTGCCGTTTGCGGCTGTAGCGTGGAAGTGTTGCAAGGGCTTTCACTCACCAAGATTGGCGTATGCTGGAGCACTTCAAAAAATCCTACTGCAAGTGACAATAAACTGTCTACCGAAACATGGGACGAGCCTTTCGTCTGCACACTGACAGGGCTGTCCTCTGGCACAACCTACCATGTGCGCGCCTTTGCCTTGCGTGGTTTGGAATACTATTACGGCGAGGACAAAACCTTCACTACCCTCGGTAACGGCGGTGGCGGCAATGGAGGAGGTGGTGGCATTGAGCCTTCCACGCCTTTCGGACCAGGTTCCGGAACGGCCTCTGACCCATACAATGTGGCTTCGGTTATGCAGCTTCCCACTGGACAAACTGAGTTTTGGGCGAGAGGGTATATTGTTGGCATCATTAGATCCGGTAGCATTGTATATGAGCCGCCATTTGACATTGAAAATAGCGTTGCGATTGCAAATGATCCTAATGAAAGGGATGTGAATAATTGTATTACAGTCCTGTGTAGTAGTGCTTCTGACTGCTTCAACGATTGGAAAAAGCAAGTCGCTTTGACAATGCATCCTGAGAATTTGGGGAAGACTTTGACGGTTTGTATGAAAAAGGTTTATGCCAATGGTATGTATGTTAGCGGTTTTACCTTGTCAGGAAGTGGAGTCGCTACATCGCTTCCATCGGTTGAGACCAAACAGGTGACCGCCATAACAAGCACATCGGCTACCCTTGCCGGCAAGGTGATTTCGGATGGCGGTGCGATAACACGGCGCGGCTTCTGCTGGAGCACTTCGGCCAATCCTACAGTTGACGATGCTACTCGCGATTGCGGTACGGGATTGGGGAGTTACTCCATCACTTTGGCGGGCTTAACTCCCAGTACGACCTATCATGTTCGTGCTTATGCCGTGAACAGTCTTGGCGAGAATTACGGTGACGATGTGCAGTTTACAACTGTTTCGGGCAGTGGAAGCACAACTCCGCCAATTGGAGCCATCAATGGGCTTTTCTCAGTGAGTCCTACCAAACAGGTATGGTTCTCTCAAGGTAACTTGCAGTACAAAGCTTCTTCCAAAACTTGGCGCTTTGCGGAAAAGCAGTGGCATTTTGTGGGTACCAAGGTATCTACAGGTTCCACTGGTACCACAGGAGGAAATGTAAGTGGTAGCAGCAACCATTTGGTTTCATCCACCTATTCGGGTTGGATTGACTGGTTTGGCTGGGGAACAAGTGGTTACAATCATGGTGCCGTAGCCTATCAGCCATGGGCTACATCGGGTCGTAATGAGGATTATTATGCCTACGGTAATATGAATTATAACCTATATGATCAGACGGGAAAGGCTGATTGGGGGTATAACAAGATAAGCAATGGCGGCAACCAGGAAAACTATGGATGGCGCACACTGACTTTGGAAGAATGGAAGTATTTGTTTGAAGACCGTAATGTGGTTTCGTCTATCCGTTATGCCTATGCCAAAGTAAACGGAGTTTATGGATTGGTTCTCCTACCCGACAATTGGTCGCCTGCTATTTATTCTTTAAAGTATCCTAATGAAATGGCTAATGCTGACAGTAATGTAATTAGTTCTTCCGATTGGGCCAATAAACTAGAAAAAGCAGGTGCGGTATTTCTGCCGGAGGCTGGTCATCGATACTATCATTCACACAGTGGTACTATATATTGTTACGCATGTAAAGAAGGATTTTATTGGTGTTCATCGAAGGGAATGTTTTGCATACAAGGACACCTCTTTTATTCCGACACTCATCCTGGAAGCAGAGGTCAGTCTGTCCGTCTCGTAAAAGATTATCAATAAACAAAAACAAAAATAATTACAAAAATGAAAAAGACATTAAAAATGATGTTGGTCATTCTTTTGGGAGTGGCGGCAATAGGCACTTTCAGTGGATGCAAAAAAGAAGTCCGTTATGAGTACAAGTATTTTGGGCTTGATGAGATGTATTACATCTCGGGAAACGAATCAACGGTGAGAGCGTTTTTCTCGGAGCTTAACGGTGTCATGAATCGCTTTGATGGCACAAACTTCACGGATTCCGATATCATTTCGGCTACGCAGAAAGTCGTTACGCAATACAACTGGGATGTCATCAAGGGAACATTCTACTTGAAAAAATCACCACTGAATGCCGATTCGTGGACAACCATCGGAACTTTTACTATGAAGTATAACTTCTATTATTCAACGGGCAATGACTCAGAAGAGATAATTGCTGAAACTGAAAACTATATACGGAATGAAAACAATTAGGACATCTGTATCGGCTATAATGCTCGCTGTGGCATTGCTTTTTGCCGCAGGCTGTACCAAGCCAAACAACGAAAACAATGATAATAATGGCGGTAGTTCCACACCTGGCGGGAACGATAATGGTGGTGGTAGCGGTACAGGTACCGAAACACTCTTTTTGCCTTCGATACAGACGCTTTCCGTAATGGACATTACCATTTCATCAGCCATTTGCGAAGGTCTCGTTGATGATGATGGTGGCTCGCCTGTAACGGAACGTGGCATTTGCTGGAGTACCAGTTCTTTTCCAACTATCAACGGCAGCCATTCCGCTAATGGCAATGGAACAGGCACTTTCTCTGTCACTATCAACGGTTTGAGTGAAGGAACTACTTATCATGTAAGGGCTTATGCCGTGAATGCGAAAGGAACCGCTTATGGTGGCGATGTTAGTTTCACTACAACGGCTTCGTCCACTTATCCGAATGGTGTGTTACCGGGTATCTTTTCTGTGAGTTATTCCCAAAAAATCCGGTTCTCACAAGGCAACTTGCAATACATGGGTAGAGGAGAGTATTGGCGATTTGCCGACCACCAATGGGAGCATTTGGGTGACAACGGTCAGGCAAGTTCCAACTATGCCAACCGCGACCTTTTTTCCTGGGGAACGAGTGGCTGGGACTGTGGTAACACTTATTATAAGCCTTATGAGCACGCAGTGTCAGACGGGTCATTGTTCGGCCCTCCTGGGAAGACTGATTTGGTCTACCAGTATGCCAACTCAGACTGGGGTGTTTACAATGCTATCGTCAATGGAGGCAACCGTCCAAATTTGTGGAGAACACCAACAGAGAGAGAATGGGTCTATCTTTTTAAATCCAGAAGCGCTTCAACGGTAAATGGCGTGACTAATGCCCGGTATACGATTGCCATTGTAAACAATGTGTTCGGAATGATTGTGTTTCCCGATGTTTATACCCATCCGTCGGGTGTGGCTTTGCCGAAAAAGCAAAATATCAATGCGACTGATCCTACGACAAATGATTTCAACACTTATAATGGCTCCGACTGGTTGCAGATGGAAGAGGCTGGCTGTGTTTTCCTTCCCATTACAGGCTTCTTGGTTTCCTCTGGCTATAGTCCATACGGTGAAAAGTATGGATATTATTGGACATCTACCTGTAGCCCTAATTATGAGGACAAAGGCTTGTGTTTTGGCTTTGAAGATCGTAGGGCAGCGGTTCATGGCGGAACATTCTATTTTGAACATGGTGCCAAGAACGGAACCTGTGCTGTCCGCCTTGTTCAGGATTATTAGTTTCATTACCTTATCATTTGTGTCACAATCCCCCGAGACTTTTCTTGGGGGATTTTTTTTGGCACGCTTTTTGAAAAGCTGAAAATTTGTTTGAAAAATTGAAAGATTTGAACAACGAACAACAATATTTACTAATTTTGCAACAATTTTAAAACGATAAACAATGAAGAAAGTGATTTATCTGCTTGGTATTATGCTCCTTTTCGCAGGAGTTGCCAAGGCTCAAGACGCAAAAGCTCAGAACGGACCACAAATCGAATTCGAGAAAATCGTGCACGACTACGGCGATGTGCCTTACAATGGCAATGGCGAGTGTGAATTCCGCTTCACCAACACGGGCAACGAGCCTCTGCTGGTGCAAAAGCCCAAGTCGAGCTGCGGCTGCACCATCCCTTCATGGCCTAAGGAACCCATCCTCCCCGGTGAATCGGAAGTCATCAAGGTGACTTACAGGACCAACCGTGTAGGGAATATCAACAAGACCGTCACCGTGACCTCGAATGCCGTTGACAACCCCACAGTGGTTTTGCGCATCAAGGGTCGCGTGCTTGAACAGCCCACAGAGGCCATGCCCGAAAAGAAGGATGACTTTGGCACAGGCTCACCCGTCAACAACAAGTAAATCAACTAACAAAATAATCCAACTAAATAGCCGTCTAATGTTGAGTTAGATGGCTTTTTGTTCAAATCAAATCATTTATGCCACAAATATCCAAGAAAGGTATGGAGTTGCCGCAGTCGGCAATCCGTAAACTCGTTCCTTTTGCCGATGCTGCCAAAGAGCGCGGTATCCATGTGTATCACCTCAACATCGGTCAGCCCGACATCGAGACTCCTAAAGGCGCATTGAAAGCGCTGGCTGAGACCGCTAAGGATCTTCCGGCCAGCCACGGCGTGTTGGAATACAGCCATTCCGCTGGTATCCCCTCGTATCGTCGTGCCCTTTGCAACTATTACCATCGTCACGGCATTGATGTGACACCCAACCAGATTATCGTCACTACCGGCGGTAGCGAGGCTCTTCAGATGGCATTCACCGTGTGTCTGAACCCCGGCGATGAAATCATCATCCCGGAACCTTACTACACCAACTACAACACCTTCGCCAAACTGTGCGACGCCAAGATCGTCACCATCCCCAGCGACATCAAGACAGGCTTTGCCCTGCCGCCCATCGAGGATTTCGAGAAGGCCATCACACCCCGCACCAGAGCCATCATGATTTGTAACCCCAACAACCCCACGGGATATCTCTACACCCATGAGGAGTTGCTGAAAGTGGCGGGGCTGGTCAAGAAGTACGACCTGTACCTCTTCGCCGACGAGGTGTATCGTGAGTTCTGCTACGACGGCCACAAACATTTCAGCGTGATGCAGCTTGAGGGTCTGGAGCGCAACACCATCCTGTTCGACTCCGTTTCGAAGCGTTACAGCGCCTGTGGTGCCCGTGTAGGTTGCATGATCACCCGCAACAGCGAGGTCTACGCCATCGCCATGCGTCTGGCTCAGGCCCGTCTGTCGCCGCCGAGCTTCGGTCAAATCTTCGCCGAGGCCGCCGTTGACACGCCGCAATCCTACTTTGATGGTGTGTACAATGAATACATCACCCGCCGCAATGTCATCGTCGAGGGCATCAACAAGATCCCGGGCTGCTTCTGCCCGATGCCCAAAGGTGCCTTCTACACCGTCATCGACCTGCCTATCGATGACAGCGATAGGTTCTGCCAGTGGCTGCTCACCGACTTCAGCTACAACGGTGCCACAGTGATGTTGGCTCCTGCCACGGGCTTCTATGCCGACCCTGAGAAGGGACGCCATCAGGCCCGTATCACATATTGCATCTGCATCGACGACCTCAAGGCCGCCATCAAGTGCCTCGAAGAGGCTTTGAAGGTGTATCCCGGAAGGTTGAGATAATATTTTGACCAAATCAAATGGAGAATGCCGCCGGGGTTCCGGCGGCATTCTTTTTTGTCTATGGCAAAAATTGTTCATTTAATTTATGGGTTTTATTGGATTTCTATGTGTTGTTTAATAATTTTGCATCCTCTAATATGATTAAAATGAAAAGATTATTGAAGGCTTTGACAGCCGTGTTTTTAATGACAGCGATGGTTTTCGCTGCTGGATGTCACAAAGATCCAATCATTGATGATGACGAGAATGGCAATGGAGACAGTGGAGGAGGTACGACCGAGGGCATGTATCTTGGCATCATCGGTTTTAATGACCAGTTGAAAACGAAACCTATAGGGTTGTTGAACACATCAACAGAGAATAGTTTCATTAACTTTATCAATGATTTGGAGATGCGTGACGGAACGGCATTATACCATGCCGACTATACCGCATTGAATTGGCTTCAAACTGCTACATTGCCGTCGGATCTGATCAATGTCTCCATCGTGACATTCACGGATGGTCTTGACAACGCCTCTATGATGCTGAACGACAACTTTAACTCTCAAACCGAGTATCTCAATGCGATTAACAACCGCATTAGGACGGACAAAGTGGGCGGATTGAGTATTGACGCCTATGCCATTGGCATGAAAGGCAATGACGTACAAGACGAAGCCAGCTTTAGACAGAATCTGCAGAAACTGTCGAGTAGCCCTGCAAATGTCTTCGAGGTGGAGAATATGGAATACGTCACACTCAAGTTTAGAGAGATCGCTAGTAGCTTGAATAACGAAACGACTACTATTGTCGGAACAATGATAAAAGTGCCAGGAGGCTATGACAATAACACATTGATCCGTATCACTTTCGACAATGTCAACAATGGCAATAGCTCAAGCAAATATATTGAAGCCACTTATACTCGTGAGAATGGGCAAGGCAAACTAAACAATATCAACTACTATGGTTTGCAGTCCACGAGTGGTTCTGTGGTGATGTCGGACCGGCTGGATGGGGCTTGCTATTGGTACACATTTGCTGATCTAAAAACACCTGATGGGACTCCTGTCACCAACACGGCCAACATGAAACTTTGGCGCTATATTAGTTCCACGGCAGAATGGCAGTCAGAAAGCGAATTTGCCCCTTCGAGCTATAGCGATGTACAGGTAGAGCGCAAAAGTGCGATGGTGATTTTGGTACTTGACTGCACAACATCGTTAGGAGACGATTATGGCATGATGAAAACTGCAGCTGGAGAATTTGTAAGAATGTTGAACCATTTTGGAGACATAGTTGGAGGAGATGACGAAGCACCGACTGTGACTACAGCCGATGTCAGTAACATTACCAACTATTCAGCCCGCTGTGGAGGCACTATTATCGATGCCGGAGGCTCTGATATAGCCTATTGCGGTGTCTGTTGGAGCCAGCACGAGAACCCTACGTTGAACGACAACTTTGTATATTCTGAAGGATTGACGACGAACCAGTTCACGTGTCTTATTACAGAACTTGAAGGAGGGATGACATATTATGTTAGGGCATTCGCCATGAATGGTACGGGAGTCGGCTATGGGGAACAGAAAGTATTCACAACGGGAACAGGTGGCGGAGGAAATTCGGATATTCCTATAGGAAGAGTATACACGATAGATGAAATCCTTCAGCTTGAACCTGGCTCTGTTTTTCAGGAACCGGCATCGGTCTATGGTATTGTCACCGCAGACGAAGCTTCAGGAAACCTCATCAAGGCTTCATACCTTCAAGACCGTCGTACTGGAAAAGCCATACAACTGTTTTATAACAATCCCTCCAACATACGCATTGGGGATTCCATTCGAGTCTGTTTGGAAGGTGTGATGTTTTCCATATATAACAACCTGCCTCAATTGACCTATTGGCTTTATCCTGAGGAGCATTTCATCGTTCTTGCTTCGAATCGCCCTATTGAACCCACCCCAGCCACGATTACAGGGATACAAGCAGGTATGTTCCCAGCAGGCAGTTTGGTGCGTCTCGAAAATGTGGTGTTTACCGAGCATACTACATTCGCTGATTTGGGTCATAGCACTTATGGAAACCGGATTTTGGCTGATATAAACAACCTTAATAACGACATAATTGTGAGGACAAGCAATTATGCCGATTTCGCCAGCGATTCATTGCCTAACAGAGCCTGCAACCTGACAGCCATTGCGTCAATCTATGCCACTACGTGGCAGTTGATTCTTCGTGATAGAAATGACATCGAGGAATTTGGCGATCCTTTTCCTGACCCAGGTAATGGAGGAGTGATACACAATTTGCCTTATGTCCAGTCGTTTAATTCTGGATTTGGCTCTTATATGACATATGATGTACTTGGTGCACAGTCGTGGGAGATTGACTATTGTACGGCTAAGATGAGCGGTTATGTTAATAGTACGAATTACGCCAACGAGGATTGGTTGATTTCTTCCCCTGTTGCTATCACTGGCGTGAGCGATGCAAAGATAGTCATTGAGTATATTGGACGTTATTTCAACAACATCAATAACGAAATCACCATTTGGGCATCAACCAATTATACTCTTGCAGATAATCCTAATACAGCTATTTGGAGGCAACTGCCAGTAACTTTGTCTGAAGGCAACAATTGGAGTAACTTTATCACTTCGGAGATATCTTTGACGGAATATGTCGGCCAAACAGTAACTATTGCAGTAAAATACACCTCAACTGATTCCAAGGCTGGCACGATTGAGATACAAAAAATCTCAATCGTTGAGGGAGTGGCTGCACCTGAACCGCCTATATCCGAAACCCAACACATTCCATACACCCAATCGTTTGCCTATGAATTTGGTACTTATATGACTTATAATGTTTCCGGTGCTCAGAATTGGGTAATCGACTACAGTACGGCCAAGATGACGGGTTATATGAGTGGTGTTTCATACGACAATGAGGATTGGCTAATTTCCTCGCCTGTTGAAATTACAGGTGTAAACAATGCCAAAATGACAATGATGTACATAGGACGTTACTTCGAAAACATCAATGAAGATGTGACAGTGTGGGTTTCGACAAACTACAACTTTGGTGATAATCCTACGACGGCCACATGGAGACAACTTTCGTCAACATTGAGCGTTGGCGGTGATTGGTCAACCTTTTTTAGTACTGAGATCGATATGAATGCGTATGTGGGACAGACGGTCGTAGTCGCAGTAAAATATCTTTCCACGTCTAGTCAGGCTGGAACAATTGAGATCAAATCGATTAGCATAGAAGAAGGGAATGCAGTTCCTCCAGGTATATCTGAAGGCAGTGGCACAGCCAACGATCCTTATAATGTTGCTGCAGGCAGGAGCCATCAGAATACATCTACTGTAGCATGGGTTCGAGGCTACATTGTTGGTGCAGTGAAATCAGGAGTGAGCTCGGTCACGAGCAATAACGATATCAACTGGAGTGCCCAATTTGATTTAGCTACCAACGTGGTTATTGCTGACAATCCAACTTGCCGTGAAATCGACAATTGTATTATAGTCAACTTGCCAGCAGGCAAGCCTCTGCGCACCGAGGTGAATCTTGTTGACCATCCTGAAAACTATGGTAAACGTCTCACCGTATTGGGAACACTCCGTTCTTATTTTGGTAAGGCTGGCATGCGTGACAGCGAGGGCACCGAGGATGACTTCGTTCTTGAAGAATGAATTAGTACATCACATACTTTTCTCTAAGGGCCTTGAACGCCTCAAGGTCATTTCCCCATGAAGTGCGGATTTCCTCCGCGCTTTTTCCGTTTTCTATGTCGCGCTGCAGTTGCTTGTCGCCAGAAAGCAGACGGAAATAGTTGGTGAAAAAGCCTTTGTCTTTCAACTGCTGGTATGCCTCGATGATCCATTCCAAATGGAGCCGGTCGGCATTGTGCTCGTAGTCTTGAGCAAACTCGACAAGATTCTCGCCACGGCAACGCTGGCCCTCCAAAAGGGGCTTGGAAGCACCACTCGTGCTTTTGGGTGTAAAGGTGTAGCTGCCACGCATGTCGGGGTGACCATAGACTTGGAACGGCGTTTCAGTGCCGCGCCCGATGCTGACGATGCTGCCTTCAAAGAAGCACAAAGTGGGGTAGAGGTACACCGACTCCCAGTTGGGCAGGTTGGGCGAGGGTTTCACCGGCAACTCGTAGATGGCGTTGCGGTTGTAGTTGTTGATAGGAATCACGGTAAGGTCGCAAGTGACACCACCCTTCAGCCAGCCTTCGCCATTCACCATCATGGCATATTCGCCAATGGTCATGCCATAGACCACGGGCACTTGATGCAATCCCACAAACGACTGGTTTTCTGTTTTCAGCACTGGACCATCCACATAAAAACCGTTGGGATTCGGCCGGTCGAGGACAATGACAGGGATCTTGTTCTCAGCAGCGGCCTCCATCACATAGCTCATGGTGGAAATGTAGGTGTAGAAACGCACACCGACATCCTGAAGGTCGAAGAGGATGACATCGATGCCTTGCAGCATCTCAGGTGTGGGCTTTTTGTTCTTGCCATAAAGCGAAACGATAGGCAAACCCGTCTTTTCATCCTTGCCGCTGTTCACCTTGGCCCCGGCATCGGCATTGCCACGGAAGCCATGCTCGGGCGTGTAAATCTTGCGCACGTCAACACCCATGGCGAGCAAGGTGTCCACCAGATGCGCCTTGCCAATGATACTGGTTTGGTTGCCAACCACGCCAACGCGCTTACCTTCAATCAGCGGCAGATAGTCATCGAGTTGCATGGCAGCGCTGACGTAATGGTCTTTGTCGACAAAGGCGAGGCGAAGCTGACTCGTCTCCACATCTTGCTTCTCATCCACCTTAGAAACTTGGGCTTGGCATTGCGACAGGAAAGCGCAAAACAACAGGGCTATTGAAAAGATGTATCGTTTCATTTGAGTTTTATTTTTACTTTTGCAAAGTTATTGAAAATACTGCAAATGTCGGGCCCAAAATTCATAGCAGACCGTATTTTTTCGCTTTCGAAAGAAAACCTTTCCTCGACGGTGATGCGCCTGGCCGTCACCAGCGTGGCTCTGGCCATCATCGTGATGCTGGTCTCTTGGGCTGTCGTGGTGGGCTTCAAGAACCAGATCCGCGACAAGGTCATCGGCTTCGTGGCACCCATACACGTGCAGTCGCTGGACAAAAATGAGTCAGTGGAAGAGACTCCCTTTGTCCTGGACTCGTTGTTAATCAGCAGGCTGAACTCCATCGATGGCATTACACATTACCAGATGGTGGCCAACAAGGCAGGCATGATCAAGACCGACGACGAAATTCAAGGCGTGATACTAAAAGGTGTGGATGAGAACTACGACTGGACCTATTTCAGCAATAGTCTGATTGAAGGACGTATCCCTGTATACAAAGCGGAAGAACGTTCCACTGAGGTGCTGCTTTCCAAAGCCATTGCCAACAAGATGCTACTTGGCGTAGGCGACGAGGTGCGTGTGTGGTTCATTGACAAGGACATGCAGGCGAGAGGCCGAAAATTTACGGTGACAGGCATTTTCGAAACCGGACTCTATGAGTTTGACGAGCGCTATGTCTTCGCCGACCTCAACCAAATCCGCAAGCTGAACGGATGGGAAGACAACGAGGCAGGACTGGTAGAGATTGCCTTGGACGCCAAGGCCGATGTAGACCAAGTCAACGAAAAGCTATATTATGCCTTGCCTTCCGAGTTGGCCTCCTATACGGCACGACAAAGCAATCCGCAAATCTTCGATTGGCTCGACCTGTTGGATACCAACGTCTGGCTTATCATGGCATTGATGCTATTGGTAGCGGGCATTACGGTCATCAGCATGTTGCTGATTATCATCATTGAACGCACTTCCACCATCGGCTTGCTGAAAGCCATGGGGGCCAGCAACAAGTTCGTCCGCGAAGTGTTCTTGCGCCGTTCGCTGCGCATCCTGCTCATCGGCATGCTCATTGGCAACGTCATCGGCTTAGGATTCTGCTTCCTTCAACAATACACAGGCCTCATCAAGTTGAATGCGGAAACCTACTATCTCTCCGCCGTACCCATTGAATTGCATCTTACCACGGTGATTCTCATCAACTTAGGAACTTTCCTACTTTGGGTGTTGATGCTACTCATTCCGACCTCAGTCATCAACCGCATCAGCCCAACCAAGTCGATTCGTTTCGAATGACGTTTTTTTCCCGAAAAAAGCTTGTCATTCCCATAAATTGCCTATTTTAGCCGCCGAATCAACATAATTATGATGAAAGACTTTACCATTGAACCGCTGAAAGGCTACGGTGAAATACCTTTCGGGATGACCATTGACGAGACCGTCAAGCTAATTGGCATGCCTGATTTTTATGAAGAGCTGAGCGACATGGAGGAGACGGGGAACCGTTCCATCTATTACGAATACGAGGAGCTGCAAACCAACATCTATTTTGAAGGCATCACCAAGTCAGTGGCAGCCTGCTTCGAGACTGAGAACGAGGCGGCGACATTGTATGGCAAGAAGGTGTTCGACCTCAAGAAGGACGAAGTCGTCAATCTGATGAAAGCCAACGGATACAAGGACATGGAAGAGGAGACCGAGGACGGAGAGCTGCGCATTTCCTTTGAGGATGCCTTGATCGACTTTTTCTTCGATGGCGAACAGATGACTGCCGTCAGTTGGGGTGTCCTTGTCGACGAACAAGGTGATATTATCTGATGAGATCCAGTAAGATACAACAAAAATACGACGCATTTGTCGCTTTTTTTGAGGAGCACATGCCCATAGCTGAAACGGAATTGCAATATACTGACCCGTATCAGCTGCTCGTGGCGGTGATCTTGTCGGCCCAATGCACCGACAAACGCGTCAATATGACCACACCGGCCTTGTTCCAACGCTTTCCGACACCACAGGACATGGCTGCATCTTCTGTTGAAGAGATCTACACCTATATCAAAAGCATTTCCTATCCTAACAACAAGGCCAAGAACCTGTTGGGCATGGCGCAAACTCTGGTTAGTGACTTCGACGGCATCGTCCCCAATAATCTTGAAGACTTGCAGAAGCTCCCCGGCGTGGGCCGCAAGACCGCCAATGTGATGATGGCGGTGGCTTTCGACCAGCCGGCCATGCCTGTCGACACGCATGTGTTCAGGGTCTCCAACCGCATCGGCTTGACGAAGAACTCGAAAAATGTGTTGGAGACGGAGAAGACCTTGGTGGCGCATCTGCCACAAGACATCATCTCCAAGGCACACCATTGGCTTATCCTTCACGGACGCTATGTCTGCCTAGCCCGCAAGCCGAAATGCGACGAATGTGGCATTACCACGATTTGTGATTTTTACCAGAAGAAACAGAAAAAACAACAATAACCATGAATGAATTCGACGATCAACCCAAGAAAAAAAGAACAGGATGCAGGATTTTTACCATTTTGGGCGTCATCCTTCTGTTAGCGGCAGCAGGATTTGTCTTCTTCAAGTTTTACTATGTCTTTGGCGACGGCGTGAAGGCTGGCGAACTCAACCTATTCGTACATAAAGGCTATGTCTTCAAGACCTACGAAGGCAGGCTCATTCAAGCAGGCTACAACTCCAAAAACAGCAATTCCACCATTCAATCCAACGAGTTCAACTTCTCTGTCACAGACGAGAAGGTGGCGAAACAACTGGAACGTTGTGCCGGAAAGTTTGTTGAGCTGCACTACAAAGAATATCTTGGCAAACTGCCATGGCGTGGCATGACCACTTATGTAGTCGATAGCATTTACTCCATCAGCACGATAAACGAACCGATAAGCAAACCTGTTTCGGTACCGT
Organism: uncultured Bacteroidales bacterium; assembly: GCA_905234645.1. Lineage (GTDB taxonomy): Bacteria > Bacteroidota > Bacteroidia > Bacteroidales > F082 > Limimorpha. The sequence goes on from CAJOIS010000023.1 coordinate 18,029, forward strand.
TAGAGCCGCGGTAACCTTAGTTACTTCTTGAAATCTCCAGCTTCCCGATTTCCACCTCGTTGTTTTCGGAAACGATTTCAATCCAGGTGTTGTCCTCGCTGAACCACTTGTATTGGGAACCGATGCGGAAGATGAAGGTCTTTTCGTCTTCGGTGGCTGCGATAGGCAGCACGAAACCACCGTTCTTTCCACCCGTTCCACCGAAGGAAACGATCATCGGGAAGGTCTTCTCAGGATGCGGGTTACGCACCTTGATGATGATATAGTTGGAACGGCGCACAGCAACCTCAATCTTGTTGAAATCAAAACGTTGGGCCTGTCCGGCAGCCAACAGCAGCGGTTCGCTGTTCAACTCATAGAGCTTGTTCTGCTCGATGATTTCGCTGATGCGGGCAATCATCTCGGTGGGGTAGGTCTCCAGACCAAGTTCCTCAGCTTTGGTGTAAGCCTCGATAGCCTTGTCGAAGGTGTTGCTCTTGAAGTTGGCATCACCTTCCTTGATGAAGGCGTTGTACTGAGTCCTCAAAGCAGCGACGCGGTCGCTCTCTGCTTTTTCAGCGGCAGCGAGTTGTGCAGCGGCAGTGGGGTCTTCAGGCTTATATACCAAAGCGGACTGGTAATGGGTGACGGCCTCCGCGAACTTCTCATTGCCCATGGCTTGGTTGCCAGCGCTCATAGCATTGTCGTAATGCTGTTGGATCTCGGCAGCCATCTGTGCCAGAATGCCGTCGATTTCACGGATCTTGGCAGTAGCTGTGGCATTGCCTTCGTCGAAAGCCACAACCTCCTGATATTTCACTTTGGCGTTGACATATTCCTGTTGGTTGAACAGCGCATCGGCAGCGTCAAGCATGGTCTTGACGGTCGCTTGTCGTTCGGCTTCGGCGGCGGCAAGGGCAGCCTGACGGGCAGCTTCCGCTTCGGCCGCAATACGAGCCGCTTCGGCTTCAGCAGCCAAGCGGGCAGCCTCTTCCTCAGCAGCGATGCGAGCGGCTTCTTCGGCAGCCAAACGTGCTGCTTCCTGCTCGGCAGCGATTCGTGCAGCCTCTTGTTCAGCGGCGATACGAGCAGCTTCCGCTTCGGCGGCCAGCCTGGCGGCTTCGGCTTCAGCGGCTAGGCGTGCCGCTTCCTGTTCGGCAGCGATACGGGCGGCCTCTTCGGCATCCTGCTGTGCGATGAGCGGGTCGATGCGGGCAATCATGTCGGTGGCATAGGCATCGCCAGTCACTACAAGCAAAGCACTTTGGTATTGGGCCTTGGCTTCTTTATAGGCCTTGTTTTCATAGAGCTGGTCAGCGGCGGCGATGATGCCGTTATAGCGGTCGACTACGCCTTTGGCGGATTGGAATTCATTACGCTTGGCATTGGCTTCCACGTCATTGGGGAAAAGCTCAAGGGCTTGGTCGATTTTCTCAATGGCAGCGTCATAGTTTTTACGCAGCCCGAATTGACGACCCTCTTCCATCAGCTTGTCGAAACGGGCGACCTTTTCAGTGTAAAGCTGTTTTTTCTGTCTCGCTTCTGTCAGCTTTTCCTTGGGAAGCTTATCAGTGGGGAAGATGCCCATAGCCGTCTCAAACTGCATGATGGCAGCATCGAAGTTGTCTTCAGCTAACAAACTCTCGCCCAGGCTCATAGCCGTATCAAAGGCATCCTGTTTGTCCTGACGTTCCTTGAGGATGGCGCGAACGGCATCGGCTTGTCCGTTGACATATTTGTCGTTAGGGAAGACCTGCAAGGCACGCTCATATTCCGCAAGGGCTTCTTCATATCTCTGCTGGCCATAGAACTGGTCACCGGTATCAAGGTGCGCATAGAACACCTCTTGTCGCGCGCCGTCTTCCTGGATTTTCTTCACGGTCTCGTTGAGTTTCTGCTTGGCAGTGGCGTCGTTGGCCTTCTGCTTGAGTGCCATTTCATAATAAGTCTTGGCACTGATGTAGTCCTTGGCATTGAATTTATCGTTGCCTTTTTTCATCAGCGACTCGTACGACTCGGCATTTTGGGCTTGCATAACAGTAGTAACGCCAAAAAGAAGTGAAGCGCCAAAAGCCATGGAGAAGAGTATGTGTTTTTTCATTGTTCCGTTCTTATATCTTTGGGTAAACGAATCCAGTGCCTTTTTATTATAGGTGTACGTTAAATTCTTCCGTCTTTGATGGTGATGGTACGGTCCGACATGGCGGCCAACTCTGGATTATGTGTGACAATGACGAAAGTCTGGCCCAACTCGTCGCGGAGGCGGAAGAATAGTTGGTGCAGCTCTTGTGCCGACTTCGAGTCGAGGTTGCCCGAAGGCTCGTCGGCCAGCACCACGGCGGGATTGTTGATTAAGGCGCGAGCAACGGCAACGCGTTGCTGCTCGCCACCAGAGAGTTGGGAAGGCTTATGGCTCTTCCTTTCCGTAAGGTTCAGGTAATCAAGCAGTTTCTCTGCTTTCCCTGTGGCTTCCTTTTTGCCCATGCCACCGACGTAAGCGGGAATGCAGATGTTTTCGATAGCGGTGAACTCGGGCAAAAGGTGGTGGAACTGGAACACGAAGCCAATCTTTTGGTTACGGAAAGCGGCCAAAGCGGTGTCGTTCAACTTGCTGACTTCAGTGCCGTCAATGGTGAGTTGTCCGCGGTCGGCCTTGTCCAAGGTGCCAATGATGTGGAGTAGAGTGGACTTGCCCGCACCCGAGGCGCCGACGATACTTACGATTTCCTTTTTGGCGATGTGCAGATCGATGCCTTTAAGGACTTCGAGCGAGCCGTAAGACTTGTATATTCCTGTGGCTTGAATCATGTGAATCGTGTAAATCGGCTACAAAAATACAGATTATTCTTCAATCTCCGATTCCTTGATCTCGTCCAGCAGAAGCATGGCCTTGTCGTAGTCCTCGCTAAATACATAGACAGCAGCATCGCCTTTGATGACATTGGCAGCCCATCCGGCCAAGAGGCCCTCTTGCTGGTAGTTACGGATGAGGAAACGGATGTCGTTCTGTTCCAACACGCTACTAATGAACTCGGCATTCATATACGAGCCAGTGTAGACTTTCTTAATTTCGTTTTCCATAATGACGATGGTTTGTTATACAACGCAAAACTAAACAAAAAACGTACCTTTTTGCCAAATACAAATAAAAAAGGACTTCCTTCGAAGTCCTTTTGATCGTGATCCGGTTGGGATTCGAACCCAAGACCCACAGCTTAGAAGGCTGTTGCTCTATCCAGCTGAGCTACCAGACCATCTTAATCGGCTGCAAAATTACGAATATTTTTCAAGAGTGAACCGAATTTTTGCAAAAAAATTGCAAATCGGCCTCTTTATGCTTCGGTCTTGGGGACGTATGGATGATGCGGACGTTTCGGACGAACGGGCTTCTCAGGTTGTGGTGTCGTTGCTTGAGGACGCGACTTCTTCACTTGCAACTCATTGCCCATGAAGACGGTCTCGTCCGTCTCCACAATGGCCTTGTAAGCCTCGTTGTCATTGGGCATCTCCACGAAGCCGTAACATTTCGAGCGTCCTGTCTCGTGATCCATGATGACCTTGCAGGATTCTACTTCACCGAATTGCTCGAATAAGGCTCTCAAGTCTTCCGTGGTGGTCTTAAAAGCTAGTTTGGCGACAAAAATCTTCATAGTTGTGGGGGAGGGTGGACTCGAACCACCGAACGGATACCCGGACAGATTTACAGTCTGTTGCAATTGCCACTATGCGACTCCCCCAAGGAATAAAAGAACGCTTGTCTTTTTGACGATACAAAGTTACATCTTTTTTCCATATCCAGGTCAAAAACCGCGAATTTTTTCGCAACTTTGCGGCCATAATACTGGAAAAAGATGAAATACGATTTCGACA
>CAJOIS010000024.1 GCA_905234645.1 uncultured Bacteroidales bacterium
TCTGTGGACTTATCAGGACATTCTTCAAGGCGGGTATGGCGAGCCACCCTACGGAGGAACTACAGGCAACGACCCTGACTGGTTCAAGGTGACAGCGACGGGTAAGAATGCCAGCGGACAGGTTGTCGGCACATTGGATTTCTATCTCGCCGACTATCGTTTTTCAAACAATGCGGAAGACTATGTCCTTAATACTTGGGAATGGTTTGACCTCAGCCCCTTGGGTAATGTGGCTACCATCTCTTTCAGTCTTTCGTCATCGAGAGGCAGTGGCTACAACATGATTACGCCGGCTTACTTTTGCATGGATAACTTCAATGGTGGTGGCGCTGCGCCTGACCTGCCGCCTTACATCGTCAATCCCGTGCAGGATGTGATCTTCAACGAGTATCCGCAAACCATCCAAGTCAACCTCGACGGCGTGGCCACCGACCCCGACGACCCTGATGAGAACATCACTTACAGCATCGTCAGCAACTCCAATCCGAGCGCTTTGTCTGCCACGATGGACAACAAGATTCTTGTGATGACGCGCCAGAACGCCAACCAAGCTACCTCCAATCTCACCATGCGCGCCACCAGTGACGGACAATCGGTCGATTTCATGGTTCATGTCATCATCAATTCCTTAGCGCAGCCACTTTGCGGCACCTATGTAATCGATGCCGATGCAACGCAAAACCCCGATTTCACTTCGTTCAACGAAGCGGTCGAGGCCCTTTCGGCAGGCGTGTCGTGTGAGGTCATTTTTGAAGTGGCTCCTGGTACCTACGAAGAGTATGTCACCATCAATTCTATTACAGGTGCAAGCGATACTCATCGCGTCATCTTCCGTGGCATGGGTGCCGACAACCAACAGGTTGTTTTGACGAGCAACGCTGGCTACACCAACAACAGCACGCTCACCCTCGACGGTCCCGACCATGTGACCTTCGAGAACATGACTTTGTCATCGACCTCGGAAAACACCGCTATTGTAGTCACCCTTCGTGGCGGCCTGACTTCTGACCGTTTCGAGAATGTCCGCTTTGTAGGCTGCTATTCCGATGCTTCCAACACCGACAACAACAAAAATTTGGTTTACAGGGTTTCGGGTGGTTGGATGGACACCAACAATGCTTTTGTCGATTGTGAGTTTGTCAATGGCTTTATTGGGCTGTATTATCAAGGTGTCGACTTGACTCAATACAACGATGGTTTGTTGGTCGAAAACTGCATTTTCACCAACCAGTGTAGCAAGTCAATATATGCCACTTTCACCGACCATGTGACCTTGCGTGGCAACATGATTAACAACAGCAACGACACTCACACCGACTACAATGCCATTGATATGTTTCGTTGCCGTTATGGTTGTGTCGTTGAGAACAACGTGATGAACGTGAACCATCCGACCAAATACGTTACTGTGGTGAAACTGCGTCCTTGCACGGGCACGGCAGCCGAACCGATTATAGTTCGCAACAACATTGTTGATTTCCAGGGCGCTTCCTCCAGTTGGTGCTATTCGTTTGACAACGCCGACAGCGAACATATCTATTTTGCCCACAATACAGGAAAATGCAGCGGCTCGGGAGGCTCGGGCAATCTGTTCGTTCAAAAGGATTGGGAGCACTTCTTTGCTTACAACAACCTGCTGGTCAACGAGACCAGCGGCTATGTGTTTCGTTTCAATGTGGCTTCTGACAATCGTTTTTGCGATTACAACCGTGTATCGTTCATGGGAAGCAATATCGGCATCTACGCGGGCACCGATTGCGCCACGTTGGCCGATTGGACGGCCACATCGGGTTTCGACAGCCAGACGGCGCTATGTACACCCCAATTTGTAGGAAACAATGATCTCCACATCACTAACAGTGAAGGACTTATCGTGGCCAATCCGCTATCTTATGTGACCACCGACATCGATGGTGAAAATCGTACGAGCACGCCTTGTGCCGGTGCCGACGAATACGTCACCATTTCCGACCTGCCACCCTATATCGCCAACCCCGTGCAGGATGTGATCTTCAACGAATACCCACAGACGATCCAAGTCAACCTTGATGGTGTGGCCACCGACCCCGATGACCCTGACGAGAACATCACTTACAGCATCGTCATCAACTCCAACACGAGCGCCTTGACTGTCACATTGAACGGACAGGTGTTGACCTTGACACGACAAAACGCCGACCAGGCCACGGCCGACCTAACGATGCGTGCCACGAGCGATGGCCAGACGGTCGACTTCAACGTTCATGTCATCATCAACGCGGTCATTGACGAGCCGCCCTATATCGCCAACCCTGTTTCGGATGTGGTGTTCAATGAATACCCCCAGACCCTTCAGGTCAACCTCAACGGTGTGGCCAGCGACCCCGATGACCCTGACGAGAACATCACTTACAGCATCGTCAACAACACCAACACGAGTGCTTTGACTGTCACATTGAACGGACAGGTGTTGACCATGACCCGTCGGAATGCCGACCAGGCCACGGCCGACCTAACGATGCGTGCCACGAGCGATGGCCAGACGGTCGACTTCAACATACATGTCATTATCAATGCTATTGTCGACCAGCCGCCATACATCATCAATTTGGTGTCTGAAGTGGTGATGAATGAGTTCCCAAAGATTATTTATATCGACCTCAACGGTGTGGCCACCGATCCCGATGATCCTGACGAATTAATTGAATTCGAGTTGCTTTCCAACTCCAATGAGGACGCACTTCTTGCAGTTCTGAACGGAAGGGAATTGAGACTCGAACGACTGACCGAAGACCAGGCAGAGGCCGATGTAAGCCTGCGCGCCACCAGCGACGGTCAGTATGTGGACTTTGTCATCCATGTCATTATGAACCATGTGGAAAGCGTGGGCGAAAATACGGCAAGTTTTGAGGCCTATCCCAACCCGACATCTGGGATGATTACCGTTGCCGTGTCCAAGGATATGAGTTATAATTACGTGGTTTATGATATGTTGGGACAAGAGGTGATGAGCGGTAATGCTATTGGGCATGAAACGCATCTTGACTTGGGCGCTTGCCCCTCAAGTGTGTATTTCGTTTCCGTTTTCTGGAACGGAAGCCGCATGACACAGAAAGTGGTAGTAAGATAATATTTACTTCGGTTATTTAAGGTGATAGAGGGCGGCCTGGTTAGGCTGTCCTCTATGTTTATGCAAAAAAGGCCGACAGCTTGCGCCATCGGCCCAACAATATGAAAGAAAAAGATTATACTGCCATAAGCACCAGTAGCTGCGCCGTGAAGATGCGCAGAAACATGGTGAGCGGATAAACTGTGGCATAACCCATGTTGGGTAGTTTACAGCCCTCAGGAGCAACGGTGTTGGCGAAGGCCAAGGTAGGCGGGTCAGTGTGCGAACCTCCAATGAAGCCCATCAGTGTATAGTAATTCATCTTTAGCACCAAACGGCCGAACAGCGTGATCAGGAAGGGCGGCACCATGGTAATGATGACACCATAGACAACCCACATATAATGTTCTTGTACCGTGGCCACAAACTGTCCACCAGCACTCAGGCCCACACAGGCCAAAAAGAGTGCGATGCCGACCTCACGAAGCATCCATATGCCATGGCTATCAGTGAAATCGGTAGTGAACCAACTTTTCTTTACCCCCAGCCAACCGCCGATGATGGCGACGACCAATGGCCCGCCCGCCAAACCTAATTTGATGGGAGCCTTCATCCCAACGGGAATTGGAATGGAGCCTACAATGATACCAATAGCAATGATGACGAAGATAGGAATGAGGTTTACCTTATGGCGTTGCGATATAGGTGTGGCTCGTTTTTCGTGGTGTGCATCGAGAACAGTTTCTGTCGAAGGTTCATTTTTCAGGTCGATGCGGCAGAACACACGCAGCAAGATGCAACATACAATCATGCCCACCACGGCAAGGGGATAGGCCACGGCATAGCCCGCCGCCAAACGGTCGGCGGCACCTTCCATGCCCATGTCGTTGACGGCTTGCTGGGCAGCAGAGAGGCCTGGCGTGTTGGTGATGGCACCCGTGTAGACACCCGCCATGTCAGCGAGGTCTTGATGGGCGACTTTGGCGATAATCACGGTGATGAGCACGCCGAGGGTCACGTTGACCAAAGCCATGAGGTTCATGGCCAAACCGCCTTTCTTGAACGAGCGGAAGAAGCCTGGACCCACTTGCAGACCGACGCCCACCACAAAGAAGATGAGTCCCAACTCTTTGACGACATGAAGCATGTCGTGGTTGAGCGAGATGCCGCAAGCACTGAGGGCGATGCCCACAAAGAGCACCCAAGTGATGCCCAACGAAACTTTGGCGATCTTGATTTTGCCTAAAAGGAGGCCAACGAAGATGGACAAGGCCAGATATAGGATGGTGGGGCCGACGCTGCTACCCGTGAAGAGGTTCATCATATCAATTATCGTTTGGTGTTGTTGATATTGCAAAATTAGTGTTTATTTCATCACATTGCCGATAATTACGGAAATATTGTTAACGAACATGTTCACGGCTATAGCCAGCAGGATGACGCCGAAGAACTTGCGCAGGATGAAAATCAGGTTCTCACCCATTAGCTTCTGGATCCTGCCTAGCTGGCTGATGACGATGTAATCCAATAGAATGTTGAGCAACAATGCGATGATGATGTTGACAACAGCATAGTCGGCGCGCAGTGAGAGCAAGGCTGTCAGTGCACCGGGACCGGCAATCAGCGGGAAGGCAATTGGCACGATGCTGGCTCCGCCCTTGCCACCGTCGTTCTTGATGATTTCACGACCCAAAATCATTTCTACTGCCAAAATGAACAGCACGAAAGAACCGGCGACGGCAAACGAAGCCGCATCGATGCCAAAGAGTCTCAGGAGAGCGTCGCCCGCAAAGAAGAACGCCAGAAACAAGCCCAAGGCCGTCAAGCAGGCTTGGCCCGCCTTGATGGTCTTGTTCTGCTCCTTCATGCTCACGAAAATCGGGATGGAGCCGAAGATGTCGATGATGGCGGCCATCACGATGAAGGCGCTGAAGATCTCTACGAAGTTGATGCTTTTGAACATGGTTATCCTAGTGTATTCCAAAGGTAATGAAAATGAGGTCCGAACCGTTTGAAGGCGGCCTCGTCAAGCATCTCCTGGAACTGCGGGTGCGCCACCGAGATGATGAGTTTGGCCCTTTCTTGCAGCGAGCGCCCATAGAGGTTCACCGCACCGTATTCCGTGATGAACCAATGGATATGGTTGCGCGTGGTGACGGCACCAGAACCTAGGTCCAGAGTGGGCACAATTTTGTTGATGCCTTTGCGCGTGGTGGAAGGCATGGCGATGATGGCCTTGCCGCCTTTCGATCTTGAGGCACCATATACGTAGTCAATTTGGCCGCCCACGCCGGAATAGATGCGCTCGCCTAATGAGTCGGCGCACACCTGCCCCGACAAGTCGATTTGTATGCCCGAGTTGATGGAGGTCATTTTGGGCTGCTGAGCGATGACGAAGGGATCGTTGGTGTATTCCACGTCTTTCAGCAACACCTCATGGTTGCCGTCGATGAAGTTGTAGATTTTTTGCGAACCCATTACGAAAGTCGACACAATCTTGCCTTTGTCGAGCTTCTTGTTGTTGCCCGTGATGACACCTTTTTTAATTAAAGGCAGGATGCCGTCGGAGAACATCTCGGTGTGGATACCGATGTCCTTGTGGTTGTGTAGGCACGAGAGGATGGCGTTGGGAATGGAACCGATGCCCATTTGGAGGCAGGCACCGTCTTCGATGAGTTCGGCGCAATAGCGGCCAATGGTCTTCTCCACTTCGGTGGGTTCGGGCATGTCGACGGTGAGAAGGGGAGAATCGTCTTCAACGAAAACGTTGATTCTGCTGATATGTACCAAGGCGTCGCCAAAAGTCCTCGGCACATGCTTGTTGACCACGGCGATGACGAATTCGGCGCTCTCCATGGCGGCCAAGGTGGCATCAACGGAAGACCCCAACGATACATAACCGAACTTGTCAGGCGGACACACCTGGATCATAGCCACGTTGCATTTGATGTAACGCTCGCGATAGAGTTTTGAGGTCTCACCAAGGAAAACGGGAATATAGTCAGCCAAGCCCTTCTGCACGCTCTCGCGCACGTTGGCGCCAACAAAGAAGGCGTTGTGCTGGAAGATGCCTTCAAACTCGGGGTTGACATAGGGAGCGGCACCTTCTGTGTGCAGGTGATGGATGTAGACGTTTTTGAGTTCGCCCGCGCGGCCTCTTTCACACAGGGCTTTCACAAGGCACTGCGGCACGTTCGACACTGAACTGATGTGGACGTGGTCGCCCGATTTGATGACTTTGACGGCTTCTGCCGCCGTAACTGCTTGATACTGTTTCTTCATATCTTGTTTTAGGTCATTGGTTTCCAAAAACCGGCGGCAGTCATACCACCGCCGGTCAACAACATGAAATAGAAAGGTATCTCTACCTTTTTTGGTCGTGACTTCTGGAAAGCGTGTGGAATAACTAAATTGAAGATGATACCCATTGTTGGGCACATCCATAGCATAGAATCCCAGCTCCAAATCCCGGAAGCCTTGTTTCGCGACTTGAGGCAGGTCTTCTGACTGAGGTCTTTTCTTGCCGCCTTCCCGAAAGACAGGGCTTTCAGTGACATACATGGCAAGCGTTGCAACCATCACAGCAGCGGGAACTGTTCGGGATTCTCACCCGATTCCCTATTGAGTCCGTGAAGGACACCACAAATCGACCGCAAAGGTAATACTTTTTCCATTATGTCCAACAAAACCGATAATAAAAGCTTACGGATTTCGTTTTCTAGCTGTAATACGGCATGAATTTTGAGGTTTTTGTCGAACCAAAGAGAGAGTTTTGTATTTTCGTCCAAAATTTTGACCTATGAAATCACGACATATTTTAGGCTTGATGTTGGGAATGGTGTTTTTGCTAACTATCTCTGCATCAGCGCAAAAACATATCGATGGCTATGACCCCGAGGCCCTCTTCAATGAAGGGGTGCTGCTCTTCCAGAATCAGGAATACGGTGCTGCACTCTCCACGTTTGCCCAATACCGCGCCCAAGCCGCCGATGCCAAGTCGCAGCGCTGCGTGGACGCCCAGTATTATGAGGCGGTCAGTTCGCTTTATCTCGGTCAGGCCGATGGCCCCGCAAAAGTCATCCAGTTTGTGAATGACAACCCGGGCAGCACTTGGGCAAAGCATGCCAACTTCTTGTATGCCAACCACTTGTTCAAGGAAAAGAAATACAAGGAGGCGCTAGCTATATACGAAAAAGCTGACGCCACCTCGTTGACCACCGACGAAGCACAGCAGATGCAGTTCAACATGGGCTATGCCTATTTCCAGTCGGGTGACTTGGACAAGGCCATGCCGCTGTTCCATGGCCTGATGATGAACGATGGCAAGTACAAGGACTCGGCACGCTATTATTACGCACATATCCAGTATGTCAAAGAGCGTTATACCGAGGCTTTGGACAACTTCCGCCGCCTGCGCACCCATAAGGACTATGCCAGTGTGGTGCCGTCCTACATCATGCAAATCGAATACCTCAAGGGCAACTACCAGACGGTGATAGAGGAGGGACCGGAGTATATCCGCAAGGCCGAAAAGAAACGCAAGGCGGAGATGGCTCAGATTGTCGCTGATGCCTATTTCCAGCAAAAGGATTATGACAAGGCGTTGGAATACTATCAAATCTACACCCAGAATTTGACTCGTGGCATTTCGCGACAGGCTTACTACCAAATGGGCGTTAGCAAGATGATGAAGGGCAACTACAAGGCCGCCATCAGCGACTTGCAGAAGGTGGTGGGCAACAACGACATCCTCGCCCAATACGCTTCGTATTACTTGGCCTCGTGTTATGCCAAGACCGACGAGCCGAAATATGCCCGCAGCGCCTATTATAATGCCTATTCCGCTGGCTTTGACAGTGAACTCAGCGAAGAGGCTTTGTTCGACTATGCCCGATTGAGCCTCATCCCAGGTGCCGACCCCTTCAACGAAGCCGTGGGCCTGCTCGACCATTTCATCGCCGAGCATCCCAACTCGGAACGTAAGGCCGAAGCCGAAGAGATGACCATTTATTTGCTACTAAATGCGAAAGAGAATGACGAGGCCCTTGATCGCCTTGAAGCGATGAAAAAGAAGAGCCAGGCCTTGCAGACGGTGTACAACGACTTGCTGTATGCCACGGGTATCGACAATTTCCAAAAAGGCTATTACGACAAGGCGCAGACGTATTTTTCCAAGATCATGAACAGCAAGCAGACGGCGACCAACAAGGCTGAGGCTTGCTTCTGGATGGGTGAGGCTGCCTATCAGATGGGCGACTTGACCAATGCCGGTAAGTACCTGAAGCAGTTCAAAGAGATGAAGGCTGCAATGGGTCTGCCTGAATATGCCCTTGCCGATTACGACTTGGGCTATATCTACTACCAGAAACCCGATTATGATGCCGCCGCCGAGCGTTTCAGGAGTTTCATCCGTGTGGCTGATGACAGGGAGCAGAACGACCTCAAAACCGATGCCTACATCCGCCTCGGCGACTGCTGCTTCATGGATCGCAGCTACGACAAGGCCATCAACTACTACGACCTGGCCACCCGTGTCGGCAAGCGCAATGCCGATTATGCCATCTATCAGCAAAGCCTATGCTATGGTGCAAAAGGCAATTCAAACCAAAAGATCAACATGCTGAACGACCTGATTCAGACCTATCCCAGCACGCCGTATTACGAGCAGGCGCTGTTTGAGATTGGCAACACCTATCTCGTTCATGGCGACAAGCGTTCGGCCATCGCCAACTTCAATCGCCTCATCAAGGACCGTCCGCGTTCGAGCTATACGCGTCAGGCGATGATGAAAGTCGGCATGATCTATTACAACAACAACCAGTATGACCAAGCCCTGACCAACTTGAAGAATTTGGTGGCTTCCTATCCCAATACCGACGAGTCGCGCGAGGCCATGAATATCATCCGCAGTATCTATATGGAACAGAACAACTTGGATGAATACTTCGGCTATGTCAATGCAAATGGTGGACAGGTGAGGGTCACTCAGCAGGACTCCTTGGCTTTCGCAAATGCGGAGGGGTTCTATCTTGATGGCCAGTACCAAAAGGCACAGGCCGCCTTGCAGTATTATTTCGACAACTTCCGCAATGGTGCCTATCTGCTGAAAGCCCATTACTACGGCCTTGAATGTGCCGAAAAGGTGGGGACACAAGACCAGGTGATAGCACACCTTAATTATATTTTGTCACAGCCCGACAACGACTACACCGACAATGCACTGCTGAAGATGGCCCGTATTGAATATGAGAAGGGCAACTATAAGAAGGCAGGCGAGTACTATGAACGTCTGTCACGCATCACGGAGGAGCCGCTTAAACGCCTCGAGGCCCTCGAAGGCAGCATGAAGAGCAACTTCTTCATGGGTAATTACGACAAAGCCATAGAAATGGGCGAGAGCCTGCGCCAATCACGCGACCTCACCAACGACCAAGTCAACCAGATCAACCATATCGTGGGCAAGTCGTATTTCGAGAAGGGCAACTATAATGCTGCCATCGAAAAACTCGACAAGAGCGCGCGCAACGACAAGTCGGTGTATGGCGCCGAGAGTGCCTATTACTCCGCCGTGGCCTCCATCAAGCTGAAGCAGTACGACGAAGCCGAGAACAAGGTGTTCGACATCTCCGACAACTTCTCGAAATACGATTACTGGGTTGCCAAGTCGTTCATCGCGCTGGCTGACGTATATGTGGCCAAGGAGAACTATTTCCAGGCCAAGGAGACGCTGCGCAGCGTCATCGATAACTACAAAGGCGCCGATCTGAAACAGGAAGCCCGCGCCAAACTCGCCGAGGTGGAACGCAAGGAACCCAAAGTGAACAACAGCAACGGCATCGAACCCATAGAACCCGATTAAGCCATGAAAAGACACATCTTCATATTAACCTTAGTCCTGCTTGCCATGCAGGCCTTTGCCCAACACCACGAACAAGTTACCGTGGAAGGCAGATACCGTCCCAAAGTGAACAAGGTGAACAAGCTGCAACTTACCCCCGAGACGCCACAACCATCATACGACTTCCCCAACACAGAGGTCAACCCGGTGGAGTCGAAGCAGAAGTTCGCCCTTGACTTGGAAAAGATCGCTCCCACGGGTTATTCTGCCAAGAATGACAAACTTGTCACACCCACCCAGAACTTCCTTATGGCGGGTATAGGAACGCGGTTGTCGCCGATTTTCCTGTACAAGCACAACTCCATGCTGACTAAGACCTTGGGGCTCGGTGTGGGCATCAAGCATAATTCCTCGTGGGTGAACATGAAGGACTATGCGCCTTCAAGCTATATGAACAACGCTTTTGAGGTCAATCTCTCTACCAGCAAGTTCGACGGATTCCAGTTGGATGGCGGCATATATTACAAGAACGACATGTACCATTTCTATGGCATGAAGCCCTCTACTTTCCCCGTAACCCTGACAGAAGATCAAATCGAACAGGCTTGTCCGCGTCAGACCTATAACACCATTGGCGCACATCTCGGATTGGCTTCCACCACGACGCGTGTCGGTGAGTTAAGTCATTCGGCCCATTTGGACTATTTCTATCTGTTTGGCAGGGAACATGCCGTTGATCTTGGCTATTCGCTCGGCTATGCCAGCAATTTCTGGGGGAAGAAGGACCATCCTCAAAAGATTGGATTGGATTTTGGAGCCCAATACGACTATTGCATCGGACAAGGCGATAACCTGTTTGTCGTCGACCGAATCCTTTTCAAGGTCGATCCTTTTTTCGAGATGAGCGATGAGTTCTATCGCCTTCATCTCGGTGTCCGCTTGGACGGCACTACCAAATACACGGATGAGGACCATTTCTTGGCTGTGCGCCCTGATGTAAGCGGTAGCCTCTTTGTCTTAAACAAAAAGTTGGAGTTCTATGCTGGACTGAATGGCGGCCGCGAACTGCTGCGTTTTAGCGATGTCGTCCAAGAGAATCCTTTCTTTTCACCTACGTGTAATCCCTCGTTATGCACAAAGAACGTGAAACTTGGCTTCGATGGCGGTGTGCGAACCAACATTGCTGAAATCGTGGACTTGCACTTGGGTGTACGTTATCGCCATACCGACAACGATCCGCTTTACCAGCAACAGCAGGTCACTTTGCTCCTGCCCATCACCGAAGGGGTGGAAATCCCGATTTGGAACAGCTATGAACTGGTTTGTGATGAAACCCAATTGGTGAGCGTGTTGGCCGATGTTCGCGTGAAGTTGCGCAACAGCCTTACGACCGACCTGGGTTTTGCCTACAACAGCTGCAAGCCAACCGTGGAGGAATACGCTTGGTATCGTCCCACGACCGAAGGGAAGCTGAAAGTGACCTATGACTTTAATGAGAAGCTGTCCCTGAATACTTCGCTTTTGTATCAAGGCGGCCGTTATGCCAAGTTCTTTGATGGGAACACGAGTTGGTCTGTTGAAAAAATGAAAGATGTCTTCGACCTTAGCCTTGGTGTAGACTACAAGGTAAACGACCAGATTTCGGCTTTCGCCTTGTTGGATAACGTGGCCTGCCAAAAGTATCAGCTGTATTACAATTATCCCGTTACGGGCATACAGTTCTTTGCAGGCGTGAAGCTGAAATTCTAAAAACCGCTTAAATCCTTTAAAAAGCCCCTTCTCGACGAAGGGGCTTTTCTTTTCCTGCGCACGCGAGAGAATAAGGTGTTTTTGAAATTTGCCCATTTTTAGCCGTGTAGAGCCATTTTTAAGAAAAAAGAAATTTTTCAACTTTTTCTTGTGGGAATGGCGAAAAAGCCGTATCTTTGCATCTTTAATCTAAAAACCATAAAATACTGAAAATGACTGAAGAAGAGAAAAGAGAATTGGCAAGCGAAGAATACGGTGCCAGTAAGATCCAGGTCCTTGAGGGTTTGGAGGCCGTGCGTAAGCGTCCGGCCATGTATATCGGCGACGTGCATTTCCGTGGCTTGCATCATTTGGTATATGAGGTGGTCGACAACTCCATCGACGAGGCTATGGCCGGCTACTGTGACAAGATTGATGTTCGCATCCTGCCTGGCAACGCTATCAGTGTCCTAGACAATGGTCGTGGTATCCCGACGGGCATGCACCCCAAGGAGCATCGTTCCGCTTTGGAAGTGGTATTGACGGTGCTGCATGCTGGCGGTAAGTTCGACAAAGGTTCCTATAAGGTCTCTGGCGGTCTGCACGGCGTGGGTGTCAGCTGCGTGAACGCATTGTCTACCCATCTCACCGCCGAGGTCTATCGCGAAGGACAGATCTTCAAGCAGGAATATGAATGTGGCAAGCCGCTGTACGACGTGAAAGTGGTGGGCAAGACCGACTTGAACGGCACCCGCATCACCTTCCAGCCTGATGGCAGCATTTTCCAGACTACGGAATACGACTACAGCACTCTCGCCAACCGTATGCGCGAGTTGGCCTACCTCAACCACGGCATCACCATCACCCTCACCGACGAACGTCAGAAGGAGGAGAATGGCGAATACCGCAGCGAGACCTTCTACTCTGAGAACGGCCTCATCGACTTTATCGCCTACCTCGACGCCAACCGAGAGAAACTCATCCCCGAGCCGATTTCCATTTCGGGCGAGCGCAATGGCGTGCCGGTCGAAATCGCTTTGGAATACAACAACGAGTACAAGGAAAACCTGCACTCGTATGTCAACAATATCAACACCATCGAGGGTGGTACCCACCTGCAAGGCTTCCGCTCAGGCTTGACGCGTTCGTTCAACTCCTATGCCGAGAAGAGCGGTCTGTTGGAGAAGCTCGAGAAGCTGAAGGTGAAGATTTCGCCTGATGACTTCCGCGAAGGTCTTACCGCCGTCATCTCGGTGAAGGTGCCGGAGCCTCAGTTCGAGGGACAGACCAAGACCAAGCTCGGCAACGACGAGGTAATGGGTATCGTCAACAGCATCGTGGGACAACAGCTCTCCGACTACCTCGAAGAGCATCCCAAGGAAGCCAAGACCATCTTTGACAAGGTGACCTTGGCAGCCCAGGCACGTCAAGCGGCACGCAATGCCCGCGAGAAGGTGCAGCGCAAGGGCGCCCTGTCGGGCTTCAGCCTGCCGGGTAAGCTTGCCGACTGCTCCGAGCGTGATCCTTCCAAGACGGAGCTTTACCTTGTTGAGGGTGACTCCGCAGGCGGTTCCGCCAAGTCAGGTCGTGACCGTAACTTCCAGGCCATCCTGCCGCTGCGCGGTAAGATCCTGAATGTCGAGAAAGCCATGGAGCACCGTGTGTTTGACAGCGAGGAAATCAAGAACATCTACACCGCCTTGGGCGTCACCATCGGCACTGAGGAGGACAGCAAGGCCTTGAACCTCGAGAAGCTGCGTTACCACAAGGTCATCATCATGACCGATGCCGATGTCGACGGTAGCCACATCACCACACTGATCCTGACTTTCTTCTTCCGCTACATGCGCGAGTTGATCGAGAACGGCTATGTATATTGCGCCACGCCGCCTTTGTACCTCATCAAGCGTGGCACCAAGCCGATTTGCTATTGCTGGACCGATGATGAGCGTATCGCAAAAATGGCCGAGTTGACCAAGAACGGCACTGTGGGCGGTTACGACGTGCAGCGTTACAAAGGTCTCGGTGAGATGAACCCAGAACAGCTTTGGGAAACCACCATGGATCCGGCACACCGCACCTTGCGTCAAGTGACCATCGAGAACGCCATGGAAGCCGACCACATCTTCTCCATGCTGATGGGTGACGAAGTGGCCCCGCGCCGCGAGTTCATCGAACAGAACGCCACTTACGCCAATATTGATGCATAAGACGTGCTATTTGTAAGAGTAAAAAGGACTGCGAAAGCGGTCCTTTTTTGTTTTTTGGAGAAAAAATGTCCCAGCTTCTTGTTTGTTTCAAATTAAATCGTGACCTTTGCCCAATAAATTTTTGACTATGGAAACATTCAAGAAAGGGGAGAAGATTGGCAAGTATGTCATCAACTCATTCATAAAGAAAGGCATTGTGGCTGAGTCGTATTCGGTGCTTGGTCCTGACGACATGATGTATTTCATGAAGGTGTATGACCTCGGTAGCATTCCTCACGAGCAGCTTTTTGAAGGCAAGGAGGTCTATGAAATCCAGCTTTGCAAGGAACTGAATACCGACGAAAACCAGAATGTCGTTCGTTATGTCGACAATGGTGAGGTGCGCAAAGGCAATGCCGTTTTCCATTATCTGGTCACGGAGTTCTATCGTGGCATGACGCTCTTTGATGCTGTTAGGGGAGAAGGCCCATTCGACCTTGAAGATGCGGTCCAAATCACACTTTGCGTCTTGAGCGGATTGTCGTTTATCCATTCCTGTGCGTTGATCCACAATGACATACGTCCTTCCAATATCATGCTTCAAGAGCTGGAGGACGGCATGCTGATGCCGACCATCATCGATTTTGGGCACATCTCTTATATGGTCAAGGGCCGCCCGACCTTTGTTGACGAAGACCTGATGCCGTATTTCCGCGCTCCTGAGACCTTCCGTGCGGTCTATACCGTGAAGAGCGATATCTTCTCCACCGGCGCGCTTTTGTATTTCCTGATGTTTGGCAAGGCGCCATGGGAGGGAATGGATTTGAGGACTTTGGATGGCGACAAGGACAAGATTGCCGCCGAGGTGAAGAAGGCGAGGAAGCAAGAACTCGTTTTGGAAACGGACAAAGTGAAACTGCCCGACTACATGAAGGCCATCTTAATGAAGGCCTTGGCCAAGAAACCCGAAGACCGTTTTGGCTCGGCAGGCGAGTTTGCCCAGGCTTTGTTTGAGCAGGTCATGCCCGAGCTGGCGAAGATGATGGATGAGGAAGATGCCAAGCCGCAGGCCGAACAGCAGAGTCAGGACAACAGCGGCCCGACCATCACCTTCAAGAAAGGCTCTGGCAGCGGCTTCGACAATGTCACGGGACGCAATGAACTGAAGGAACAACTGCGCAAGGAAGTGCTCTTTGCCCTGCAGAATCCCGAGAAAGCCGCACAATATAAGTTGCCTGCCATCAACGGCGTGTTGCTTTACGGTCCTCCTGGCTGTGGCAAGAGTTTGGTGTTGCGTAGCTTCGCCGAGGAACTCGGTTTCAATTATACCGTCATCAGCGGGCCCGAAATGGGTCATATATATCAGGCGGGGGTGTTGGACAATTTGCAACGTGTCTTCGATGCTGCTGAAATCAAGGCGCCTTTTGTCATCTGTATCGATGAATTGGAATTCGTGGCTCCCAATCCGAATGCCGAAGGTGAGGAGAATGTCACGCCGCAAATCTCTGCCTTGTATGGCATGATGAACGGATGTTCGAAGAAAGGCATCCTGGTGGTGGCCACTACTAACCGCCCCGACCTTATCGACCAGTCCATCATGCGTATCGGCTGTTTCGACCGTGTGTTCTTTGTGCCGCAGCCTGACTTTGAGGCGCGTAAGGACATTTTCATGGCTCATTTGAAAGAACGTCCTTGCGAGGAACTTGATTTCGATGAGTTGGCGAAATTGTCTGACGACTTTAACGCAGGCGATATCACTGAGGCTGTGAACGAGGCTGCCATGACCGCTGCCTACAACGACGTGCCGATTTCGCAAAAGATCCTCGTCGACGTGCTGAAGTACAAGAACCCGACTTATTCCACCAAGACCCGCATCGGATTCAATAAGAGCTGAGCGCTATGAATGTGAAGGGACTGGTTTCGAAGTATTTGAAAGCGCACGGCATTGCTGCCAAAAACAGCGATCTGGGCTTGAACTTCTCCTACGAGGGTTGGAACTTCCTCTTTTGGAACGATGTCGACGACCCCTTGTTTTTCCGCTTGACCTTGCCCGGCATTTGCGACGTGACGGATGAGAATTTCGCCAAGGCCATCATGGCATGCAACAACATCAACTGGAATTATAAGGTGGTGAAGGCCGTCCTATACGACTATGAGGACGGCAAGGACAAAGGTGCTTCGGTCTGGATGAGTTACGAGCAGGTCGTGGATGCCACGCCCGACATGAACATCCTCATGCATTGCGCCATTAACAGCCTTCTGTCCGCTTGCGAGGCTTTTACCAGGGAAGTGAATGAAGAATAATAGTATTGACTATGGCACATGGCTGATGGCCTATGGCAACTTTTACAAGAAGTTTGAATATTCAACTATATGAAAGCAGCCATAGGCCATAGGCTATAAGCCATAGTCAGAAAATGTAAACCAATGAAAATCAAATTCCTACTAATCTTAATGCTCCTAACAACCGCCGCTGCCATGGCACAATATGCCCCTGCTGGCGACAAGATCAAGACGCAATGGGCCGCACAAGTCTCGCCCGAGAATGCCCTGCCCGAGTATCCGCGCCCGATGATGGTGCGTCCCGAATGGAAAAACCTCAACGGATTGTGGCAGTATGCCGTCACGCCGAAAGGGGAGAAGGCGCCCAAACAGTATGAAGGTGACATCCTTGTTCCTTTCTGCATCGAGTCGTCGCTGTCAGGTGTGCAAAAGGAAGTCGGTCCCGACAATGCTTTGTGGTACCAGAAGACCTTTGCGGTGCCAAACAACTGGAAAAACGGCCGTGTCCTGCTGCATTTCGGCGCCGTGGATTGGATGACAGACGTATGGGTGAACGACATCAAGGTGGGTTCGCATACGGGTGGCTATACGCCATTCACCTTCGACATCACACAAGCCTTACAAGGCAAGCAGAATTCAATGGTGGTGCGTGTTTGGGATCCGACCAACAGCAGCTACATCCCGCATGGCAAGCAGGTCATCAAGCCACGTGGTATTTTCTACACTTCGGTGACGGGCATCTGGCAGACGGTATGGCTCGAGTATGTGCCAGAAGATTATATCCAGAACCTGGTCACTACACCCGATCTTGAAAAGGGTACGGTGAGTGTAGAGGTGGACTTCTCCAACCCGACCAAGGACGACATGTATCAGGTCGAGGTGTCGTTTGAGGGCCAGCAGGTGGCAACAGGTCGTTCCATCAACGGGCAGCCTGTAGAGGTGGATATGCCTGAGGTTTTCTTCTGTTGGACTCCCGACCTTCCTTTCTTGTACGACATGAAAGTCAAGGTGCTGCGCAAGGGCAAGGTGATCGACGAGGTGAGTAGCTATTTCGCCATGCGCAGCTTTGGCACCAAGCGTGACGAGAGCGGCATCATGCGACTCACCCTGAACGGACAGCCCATCTTCCAGTTCGGTCCTTTGGACCAAGGATGGTGGCCCGACGGCCTTTATACCGCGCCCACAGACGAGGCTTTGGCCTACGACGTCCAAAAGACCAAAGACTTGGGCTTCAACATGATCCGCAAACATGTCAAGGTGGAGCCGGCACGATGGTATTATCACTGCGACCGTCTCGGCATCATCGTATGGCAGGACATGCCCAGTGGCGGACGAGGTCCGGAGTGGCAGACAGAGCAATACTACCAAGGCCCCGAGAGCCTGCGTACACCCGAATCGGAAGCCTGTTACAAAAAGGAATGGACGGAAATCATCACTACCCTAAAGTCGGTGCCATGCATCGGTGTTTGGGTGCCGTTCAACGAGGCGTGGGGACAGTTCAATACGCCTGAAATTGTTGAGATGACCAAACAACTCGATCCGACGCGTCTGGTGAATCCTGCCTCTGGCGGTAATTTCTATACCTGTGGCGACATTCTGGACCTGCACCATTATCCTGACCCGAAGATGGTGCTATACGACCCCACACGCGCCACGGTGCTGGGCGAGTATGGTGGCATAGGACGCAAGGTGGAAGGCCACACTTGGGTACAAGACCAAGGTTGGGGTTATGTGGAGTTCGACACGGAGGAGAAGGTGACCGACACCTACGTTGAATATGCCGAGTTGCTGTACAAGATGGCTTTCTTGGGCTTCTCGGCGGCGGTCTACACGCAGACCACCGATTGCGAGACCGAGTTGAACGGCCTGATGACCTATGACCGAAAGGTGGTGAAACTGGATGAACAGCGGCTCTTGCAAATCAACCGAAAGATCAGTCACGCCTTCGCAGAATGACAAAAAAAAGGAGCGTCAACGACGCTCCTTTTTTGTTACATAAGCTGTTAACTTATTTGGCTTGACCGTAGATGTGGATGGGATAGCCAGCGCTTTGATATGCACCAATCACGCAGCTAGTCACATGGATGAGATGGTACTTGCCGTCTGTCGTACGGGTGCCGATGACATCGTCATAGAGAGCATTGGCACTTGTGCTCACATTGTTATACACAGAGGTAGTAACGGCACCGTCAGAGAATTTGGCGGCCTTTTCGCTTTCGAAAGTAACTTCATTCCAAACGTTGCTATCGAACTTGTAGAGAATCACGCCATCTTTAGGCTTGATTTGTGCGTGAGTCTCATCCTTGGCGTTTCTTTCCCAATAGAGGCCGTATTCTTCAAGTCCGCTCTGGTTGTTACCGAGACGATAGAAGTCGATATCAACAATTTCCAGAGGCTGTTCAGCCAGGTTGAGGTTGAGGGTCACAGTGGTGCTGTTGGATTTGCCATCAACGTCGGTGACGGTAGCAGTGTATTCAGCCTTGCCAACCAGATCTCTGCTTGCAAGTTCGAAGTAAACTTCTTCTTCGTACGTGTACTCAGAACCGCTAATAGCGATGTTGTAGGTGGTGTCGTAAACCGGTCTGCTCTCTTCGGTGCCTTCATAAAGCTTGACATTCAGGCTGAAGGTGGCCAATTCTTTCGAGGTCTGGCTGTTGGAAGTAGCATGGAAACCAATCATGTAATCATGGTAGAGGTCGATGGTTTGGCCATCATACACATAGTTGTCACCCGTCACAATGGCGATTGAAGGCTCCGGATCAGTGACTTCAGGGGTGCAGCTTGCAAAGAAAGCAACGCTGACGAGGCACAAAAGTGCTAAAGCTAATTTCTTCATTTTTAATTGATTTAGGTTAATAATTGAGTTGTTTGTTTAAAGATTCTCTTTCAAAGAACGAGGCAAAGATAAACAAATACTTTGCCAAATTGTAAAAAACTGCCAAAAAAACGAAAAAAGCCTGTTTTTGGCAGGCTTTTTCGTTTTTAATGTAGTTTCATTACATTCAATTAGTCTTCAACGATTGCTTCGTTCGGGCAAGCGCCGGCGCAAGTGCCGCAACCAACGCAGGTGTCGGGGTCGATGACATAGATGTCGCCTTCCGAGATGGCGCCCACCGGGCATTCGTCAATGCAAGTGCCGCAAGCAACGCAGCTGTCTGTGATTTTGTAAGCCATAATGTTTTTTAATTTAAGGGTTTGTTTTGAGTTTTCGTTTTTCGTGCCGCAAAAATACTACAACTTTCATTCCAATGCGTCCAAATCGGAAATTTTTATTCAGTCTAAATAACGATAAGGGTTAAGGCGCTGATAGTGAATGTGGTGCAAAAATGCTTCTAAAAAGGAAAATAAAAAGAGGATTTCTTTGGATTTGCACCTTTTTATTGCTTACTTTTGCAGCAATAATCGTGTGTTTATATGCGATTTTTCAAGTTGTTAATATTCAATAAAATAAGTATAATAATAACTTAATTCAATAATTATGACAGCAAAAAGTAAGGTTGTTGCACTCGAACATGTCGTCATCCGCTTTTCGGGCGACTCGGGCGATGGTATGCAACTTACCGGAAATCTATTTTCGGATTCCACAGCATTTGCCGGAAACGATTTCGCCACTTTCCCGGACTATCCGGCTGAAATCCGCCCGCCGCAAGGCACCGTGGCTGGCGTCTCTGGCTTCCAAGTGCATTTCGGGCACAAACCGGTACACACCACGGGTGACCTCTGCGACGTGTTGGTGGCCATGAACCCCGCCTCCATCAAGGCGAACATGCGCTGGCTCCGTCCCGGCACAATTATCATCTTCGACTCCGACTCAATGACCGAAAAGGCCCTTGAGAAGGCTGGCTATGACGACGACCCGACCGTCGACGGCACCCTCGCCGACTATCAGGTCATCAAGGCCCCTATCTCGGAACTCACCAAAGAGGCCCTGAAGGACTTCGGCATGGACAACAAGTCAATGCTGAAATCGAAGAACATGTTTGCCCTGGGTATCGTGATGTACCTGTTCAACCGCAAACTCGACACCGTTTACGCTTATTTCGAGACCAAGTTCAAAGGCAAGGACCAAGTGATCAAGGCCAACCGCACCGTCCTCGACGCCGGTTACCACTATGCCGACACTTGGGAGCTCTTCACGAACACTTATCGTGTGGAAGCCGCCGACCTGGAAAAGGGCAAGTACCGCAACATCACGGGTAACACCGCCGCCGCATGGGGCCTGATGGCTGCCGCAGAGAAGTCGGGCCGCCCGATCTTCCTCGGTTCCTATCCCATCACGCCTGCCACTGATATCTTGGCCGAACTGACCAAATACAAGAACCTCAACGTCAAGGCCTACCAGGCTGAAGACGAAATCGCCGGCATCATGTCGTCGATTGGCGCTGCCTACACGGGCTGCCTTGCCGTGACGACGACCTCAGGCCCCGGTCTCTCGCTGAAGAGCGAAGCCATGGGTCTCGCCGTGATGACCGAGCTTCCGCTGGTGATCATCGACGTGCAGCGTGGCGGTCCTTCCACTGGTCTGCCCACCAAGATGGAACAGAGCGACCTGATGCAGGCTCTCTACGGCCGCAATGGTGACGCTCCGCTCGTCGTCATCGCCGCCCGTAGCTCTGCCGGTTGCTTCTATACCGCTTACGAAGCCGCCCGTATCGCTATGGAGCACATGACGCCCGTCATCATGCTCAGCGACGGTTCACTGGGTAACGGCTCCGAGGTGTTCCGCATCCCCAAGATGGCCGACATGCCGAGCATCACGCCTCCGCTGGCCAAGGCCGACGACCCGAACTACATGCCTTATCGCCGCGACGAGAAATGGCTCCGCCGTGAATGGGCTATCCCGGGCACGCCTGGCTTGCGTCACCGCGTCGGTGGTCTGGAGAAGGAAAACGGCAAGGGCAACCTGTCCACCAATCCTGAAAACCACCAGTTGATGACCGAACTCCGTGAGGAGAAGATCAACCGCGTGGCCAACGACATCCCGCTGCAGGAGATCTACGGCGACAAGAATGCCGACTTGCTCGTGGTGAGCTGGGGTGGTACCTTCGGTACCGTCCGCACCGCCGTTGAGGAGATGATGGAGCAAGGCAAGAGCATCGCCCATGCCCACTTCGACTACATCATGCCGCTGCCGCGCAACACCGAGGAAGTGTTGCAAGGTCACAAGAAGATCGTGGTCTGCGAAATCAACCGCGGCCAGTTTGCCAAGTACCTGCGCATGAATTTCCCCGAGTACAAGTGCGAACAGTTCAATAAGGTGATGGGCCTGCCGTTCACCATCGGTGAGCTTGAGGCAAAGTTTAACGACCTTTTAAAATAAGACGACTATGGAAAATCAGAATATCGAAAATCAAGTCATGCTGACAAAAGAAGATTTTGCAAGCGATCAGGTGGTGAAATGGTGCCCTGGTTGTGGTGACCACGCCATCTTGAAGGCCGTTCAGGACATTTTCCCGAAGTTGGGTAAGAAGAAGGAAGACATCGTTGTCGTCAGCGGCATCGGCTGCTCCTCGCGCTTCCCCTACTACATGAACACCTATGGTTTCCATAGCATCCACGGTCGTGCCGCTGCTGCCGCCACTGGCGTGAAGCTGGCCAACCCGAACCTCAGCGTGTGGATGATCACCGGCGACGGCGACTGCACCGCCATCGGTGGCAACCACTTCATCCACGCCTGCCGTCGTAACATCGACATCAACCTGATCCTGTTC
>CAJOIS010000025.1 GCA_905234645.1 uncultured Bacteroidales bacterium
CATGCCCAGGTTGCCAGAGGCGACAACGTTGCCGGTCAGAGGTTCGATCTTCTTCCAGGTGTTGTCGTTGTAGGTGGCGTAGACGTAGCCGTCGGCGGCAATGCTGCCTCCGTAGACCGTCAGGCCGCTGTTCAGGCTCGTGCCGGCACCGGGTGCGTCGACGTCGTAGGTGATCCAGCCCGTCGGGTTGGTGCCACCGTAGGCGTTGCAGCAGTAGGCGTCGTTGCCACGACCGTTGCCCGAAACAACAGGCAGCGGGTTGACCTCACCCGTGTTCACGGGAGCGATGCTGTTCATCCTCACATAGTCGTCGGGAGTGTAGACAGTGCCCTTCGCACCATTGGTCAGCTCAACGTCGTCCAGGCACATGATGTACTGGTCGTAGCAGTTGAAGTGACGGAAGGCGATGTACTTCTGGCCGGCATAGGCGCTCAGGTCAACAGTGTAGTTGTACCAGGTGCCCAGTCTGAGACCACGGCCGTCGCGTGAGGCGGGGCTGCCAGCCTTGCCTTCGCTCTTGGCGGTCAGCGTCCACTCCTGAACCGAAGTCCAGTCGCTGGTGCCGTTGTCGGAGATGAACACGCCGAA
The DNA here is from genome assembly GCA_905234645.1 of uncultured Bacteroidales bacterium. GTDB lineage: Bacteria > Bacteroidota > Bacteroidia > Bacteroidales > F082 > Limimorpha. The sequence goes on from CAJOIS010000025.1 coordinate 589, forward strand.
GTGGTCGGCAGGATAGCTGGCGTCGCAGGCGGCAACCCAGAAGCTGAGTTGTGAACCGGCGGCCAGGGTCACCTGAGGCGAAACGAGGTATTCGTTCGGGTTCAGGGCACCCACACCGTTGATGTAGGAACCGCTGCAGACGGCGTTCGAACCGTTGTGGTACCAGTCAAGCGTCATGCCGGAATAGTACGTCCAGGTCGACGGGATGGCGCTGGTGAGGCACCAGGTGTTGCCGTCGTTGTTGCCATCGATCACAGTCCATTCACCAAGGCCGTCTTCGAAGCCCTGAGTGAACGTGCTGGCACCCGTCGGAGGAGGAGTCGGGCCAACGCCGCTGCCAGGATAATCCCAGCTGATGGTGTTGCCTTCAATGGTCGGGCCGTTGACGGTACCAACATAGTGGTCGCAAGGCTCGTATTGCCATTCAACTTGTTCGTACTCGCTCATGCCGGTGCTGTAGATGGCAGCGACCTTCACGATGTAGTGGTTACCTTCGACGAGTTCGTCGGTAGCCAACTGGCAGAACGGCTGGTCGGCAGGCGTGTTGTGGTTGAAGATAGGCTCGCCGTCGATGCTCGTGCACATGACCTTGAAGCCTTCGAGGTGACGCTCGGCAGTGACAGCGCGGCTGGCACCGAGAGAGACGGTCACATCGTCAACCAAGACAGCATACTGATCGTATGCCTCGTGGTGGAAGGCAATCCACACGTTCTGGCCAGCGTAGGCGCTCAGGTCAAGCGTTTGCAGCGACCAGTTGCCAAGACGGTTGAAGGGTTCTTCACCATCCCTGTTTTGGCCTCCATTGCCTCTACGAGAACCACCATTGTTCCAAATGGCGGTGAAGTTGGAAGCGGTAGGCGTTGCAGCAGTGGAAACGCAAACTTCCATATAGTCAGGATATGAATCGACCTGCTGATCATGGTAGAAGCTCAGGCTAGCACCGTTTCCAATTGCATAGGCTTGAGGTGAAACGAGGTAGTCGTCGCAATCAAATGATTCATAGGTGTAGCTGTAGCTAATGTAAGAGCAACCTATGGCAAAGTTGTCCGAACCATTGGCACCATAACCTTCAACTCCGGTGTAAACATCCGAAGCGAGCTGCCAGCCATCACCTTCACCATTGATGATGTTGGTCCAGCCTTCGAGGTCTTCTTCGAAATGATAGGTGAAGCTATCGCCACCAGTCGGATCATCCGGAATGACAACCTCCGGGCACGGAGCCTGAGGATCCCACATGGCCCAACCGGTACGGCTGACGTACAGGTTCTGGACAGTGCAGATGATCTCAGTCAACACATAGCGCAGGGCTGTGGGCTCCCAGATGGATTCTTCAACCTCGAGGGTGTAGTAGCCAGGCATCGACACCGTGACGAGATAGTCGCCCTTGCGGAAGCGCGGGAACACATAGTAACCAGTCTGGTCGAGCGTGACACCCTCCTGAGGATGGTTGAACTCTTCGCCAGGATTCAGGTTGGTGAAGCTCACTTGGACGCCCTCCGGGCTGTCGGCGCTGTTCAGCACCACGTTCACGGAAACGCCGCCGTCGATGTACATGTCCTTGTCGATGCAGGGCGAGCACATGTTGTGCCACACGATCTCGCTCTCACGCTCCTCGAACGGATAGTCGATGCGCGGGTTGTTCGGGTTGTCGGCTTGGTTGCCAGAGTACACAGCGCTCACGCCATACTTGTACACGCCAACGGGCACTTGAGGCCACTGGACATCGAAGTAGGATGTGTCGGGACGCCACACGGTGGAGAGGAACGTGGTGTTCTCACTGTTGTAGGGACCGTCGTTGTAGCAGTCGGTACGGTAGATGTTGAAGTGGTGCAGGCTGCGGTTCTCTTCAACGGCCTTGCTCTTGCTGGCATCGCCAATCAGGATGTCGTCGACATCGAGATAGAACATGTCGGTGCAGTTGAAGTGACGGATGGCCACATAACCGGTCTGGCCGGCATAGGCGCTCAGGTCGACGGTATATTCATACCAGTTGCCTTGGGCGCGGCCGCTACGCGTGTTGTGATAGACAGCCTTGCCTTCGCCGCCGCTCTTGGCGCTCATCGTCCACTGCTGGATCGTCGTGAAGGCGCTGGCGTTCGTGCCGTTGGTCGTCGAAACGGCCACACCGAAGTGCTCGGCGGCATAGCTGGCGTCTTGTGCGCAGGCATAGAACTTGAGGATGCCACCCAGTTGCACCTGAGGCGAAACGAGGTAGTTATCGGGAGTCAAGGCACCGGCGTTGTTGCTGTAGCTCTGTGAGAGCACGCAGTCGACGGAACCGTTGTTACCATAGCCTTCACCCATCAACTCGGTGGCGAGCATCCAGCTGTAGCCGTCGCCGTCAGCGTCGATGTCGGTCCAGCCTTGCATGCCGTTCTCGAAGTCGTAGGTGTTGCCTGCGACAGGAGGTTCGGGCAGCTTGTTGAATTGGATGTAGTCGATGTAGATGCAGTCGTCGTTGCTGTTGACGCTGCCGTCCTTCTGGTAGCTCCACTTGAAGGTGTGGGTACCCTCGGTGATGGCGAATTGCTTCTCACCCCAGTTGCCGGCACCAGTGTAGCTGCCTCTTTGCTCGCCGTCGATGTAGAAGTAGCCGAAGTCCCAGTTGTTCTCGCAGCTGGCCTTCACGAAGAAGCTCATGATGCCGTCGTTCGGGATGTCAACGGTCACGCTCAGGTCGCTCACCACATTGGCAACGCCGGCACCGCCGCTCTTCAGGCAGTAGGTACCTTCGTAAGGATTGTTAGTGGTGATGGTCCAAGGATACGAGCCGCTGTTGGTCCATTCGAAGTTGGTGTTGTCGAAGTCTTCGAAGTCCTCGATGAGGGCGGTGTAGAAGTTGAAGTCCCACCACACCTGCACGAGGCTGTCGCCTTCAACGCCTTCGACGTACATCGTCTGGGCGCAGACATGGGCGGGAGCATAGAACACCTCGTCGAGGATGAAGTCGACGTGGTCGGTCTCTTCGTCGTAGACGACGTCGAAGGGCAACGCATGAGTCGTGCTGGCGGTCTGGTAGCCTTCCATCGATGCGATGGCGCTGTGGTATTCGCCGACGTGCACTTCACCTTCATAGTAACCTTGTGCGTTGGTGGTGAAGGTGTAGCTCTCAGGGTTACCGAACTCGTTCGTGCCTTGGATGATGACGGTCACGCCGCCGATCGGGGTGGTCTCGTCCTGCTCATACACGGTGCCGCTGACGGTGCCGTAGCCGCTCACGTGGACGAACACCGGGTTCGACATCGGGCTCTCGCCTTCGTCATAGACGGCGGTCACGTTGAACTGCTCCGGAACGTGCGGGACCATGTTGTAGTGGAACTCGGAGTTCGGGATCGTGTAGCTCGTCACAACCTGGTTGAACGGAGTCTCATAGTACAGCGAGTCGTTCCAGTAGATGCGGTAACGACGGTAAGTACGGTCTTGGATGGCGTTCCAAGTGAGGGTCACATCCTGTTCGGTCTCGAAGATGTAGGCATCGCCGGCGCCGTTGACCTGCAGGTTCTGCGGGACGTTGAGGCTGGTGGTGAAGCCGAAGACGGGACCAGAGGTCACGCACTCGTACTCAGTGCCCGGGTTGCTGCGCTGTTCGATGCGCCAGAAGTAGTTGGTGTTGTTCCACAGCTGGACGTAGTCGGTGATGCGCAGGGACTCTTGCAGGTCGCTGCTCCACTCGCTGATGTACGTGGCGGGATGCTCGGGCTCGTCTTCCGGATAGTACGTGCTGCCGAACACGATACGCCATTCGTTGGCATAGTCGTTCAGTCTCCAGCGCAGCGTCAGGTTGGTGGACGGGATGTCGTAGGCGTTGTCCTCAGGATAGATGTTGGTAACAGCATCGATCGGGCAAGGAAGTTCCTCGAAGTTGATCGTCACCTCGAAGTCCTCGCAGGTGGAGGAGGCCACCAGGTAGTAGGTGCCAGCCAACACGTTCAAGCCGCGGATGACGGGACCGGCAGTGTAGACATGCTCGGGCTCATCAGGATTTTCGGGATCAACAGAAGCATCCTTCAGCTCGTAGATGCCGATGAGGTTCGGGCTCTGCTGCATGTCGCCAATGAAGCAGGTCTTGCCTTGGAAGTCGGCGACAGTGCAACCGCCGGTCGAACCGCCGTCGTAACCAGGAGTGGCGTTGAAGTTGAACACCGAGCCGTTCATCGTGTTGGTCGTGATGTTGTAGTCGTCAACATCGTTGGTGCCGTTGTTGAAGCAGTAGATGTGCTCCTCGCCGGCTTCGTCCATGTAGTAGGCAAGGTCGGAGGCGCTCGACGGGGCAGGGCCGGTGGTCACGATGGCACCCGTACGGTCGATGAGCGTCAGGTTGCCGCTCCAGTTGCCGATCACCCAGAAGCCGTCGCGGACGGGATCGTAGGTGATGCCGCGCTGGGCACCATAGGCGCTGGTGAAGGTGCTCACCACGCTGTGGTTGGCCAAGTCGACGCAGTACACCGTGCTGCTGTTGGCAACGCCGTAGAAGTACTGGCCGTCGTAGGTCATGCCGCGCAGCGTGCCGCAACCGGAGATGTTGAAGCCCTCGATCATGTTGCCCTCGAGGTCGTACTTGTAGAAGTTGTAGGCAGCGCTGCTATAGCCCCAGTTGGAGGTATAGAAGTTGTTGCCGTCGTAGGCAACGCCGTAGTGGCCGCCTTCAGGAGCCGTGAAGGTCATCATCAGGTCCCAAGGAGCACGATTTGTCATGACAGGAGTACCAGCAACGAAAGGAGCGTTGTCTGCCGTCGGGTCGTTCGGACCGGCGATTTCGAAGCGGCCGCCATTGCTCTTGAACATGGTGTTGGCACGGTTGGTGCTGGAGGTCGTCAGAGTGTAGCTCTGAGTACCGGCGTTATAAGGATTGTTGTCTTGATAGGCGTAACCAGCAGCCTGGAAGCCCGGGTTGTGGTTGAACCACTGGATGGAGCTGCTCCAGCTGCCGTTGTTCATCTGGGTCATGACGAGCACGTTGCTGTGGCCGTCCCAGCTGAAGGTACCTTGGTTGAACACAAACTCGTTCCAGCCGACCACTTCTTGGAAGTTGCCTTGGTAGACCAGGGTCATGTTCGAGCCCAGAGGCGAGCTGGTGGCAACGGCGTTGTCGCTCACATTGGCCATCCAGATGCTCACATTATTAATAGTGTAGTTATAGGTGCTCTCGCTGTACCAGCTGATGCTGTTCATCGGGGCGGTGTTGGCACCGGCCTCGGCCAGTTCGTCAGCGCCAAAGAGCTGGGTGCTGAGGGCATAGTTGTAGAGGTAGTACATCGGCAGGTAACCGCTCAGGTTAGTGCCGTTGCCCACTTGTGCCTGATAGGCAGGTTGGTTACCGCCAGTCGGGACGTTGCTCATCGGACGGCCGTCGTAGTAGTTGTCGGCCATCGGGCCACCTTCGCCGTTGAAGTCGGCACGATAGAGGGCAACCTTACCGTTGAAGTCGTCTCTACCATTATCACACAGGGCATCGGTGACGCTGGCGTTCAGGATCATGTCGTGATCGAGGGTGAAGGTCATGACGGCATCGTAGCCTTCCGGAATATTGGGGAAGGGCAGCGTGTAGTTGTCATGCAGCTCGTAAGGCGCGTTGGGGTTGATTTCATCCCACATTTCGGAGGTCCACATGCTCCAAGGCTCACCAGCGGTGATGTTGGTGATAGGATAGGCAAGCTCGTACACATCCGGGCAGTAGGGCTGGTAAGGAGCGGCGATGATGGGATAGAGGTGCGTGCTGCGCTCGGTGGTGTTCACGGCGAGCAGGCTGTTGATCACCTCAGTGCTTTCCCAGTCGATGTTGGTGTTGATGTAGAGGTCGACACCCGGCAGACCGGTAGCTTCAACGGTGAAGGGATACTCAGTGGTCTCTTCGTCCATGCTGAAGTAGCCGTTGTTGTGCAGGAAGTCGATCAGGACAACCTCAACGTCTTCTTCACCGTCGTTGTAGAGCTGGAAGTGATAAGGTTCCATCCAGGCGCCGTTAGGACGCTCGATGAGGAGGCGGTCGATGTTTTCGTATTGGTTCTCACCCACGCCATAGAGAGCATAGGTGTGGAGACCAGCTTCATAGGCATCCTCCGGGAAGAAGTCGATGGTGAAGAGGGTAGCAGTGTACTCTTCGATGAAGGAATCCTCATGCCACATGTCAGAATCGCCGTTGAGGTAAGCCACGGTGCTGTTGGTGAAGCCGTAACCTTCGTTGGCGACCACTTCGAATTGCATGTAGTAGGCTCTGCCGTCCATTTCGGTGAAGTTCGGGTCGGGCTCAATCAAACGGGCCTGCTCTCTGGTCTCACCACGGCTAGGATAGTAGTAGTTCCAGTAGCTTTCAACGAGTTCGTAGTTGGCATCCTCGGGGACGTAGGTGTTGTCGGTGGGAGTGACGCCCCAAGTGGGAGCGACGAAGCCTTCGATTTCGATGGCGTCAACCACTTCGTAGTCGGGACCACCTTCACCAGCATGGGTGATGTTGATGTAGTCGAGGGCAGTGCAGTAGCCGTAGCCGTCGTAGCTGCGGAAGCAGAAATAATACTCACCGGTGAGCGGGAGATCGAATTCGACTGTAGTCCAACCATCGTGCGTTGCATCCACCATCAGCCAAGTCCAAGGATCGGCCACTGCGCGATCGGAGCTGTAACCAACGGAAAGCTCGTTGACATCACCAGCCCAACTCGGGGTGCTAAAAGCGAAGCTGATGCTACCCGTGCCATTGAAGGTGTAGGCAGGTGAGTAGAGGTAGTCGTAGTCATAATAGCCATTGCCATCCACATAGAGGGCATAGTCGCCTTCGTAAGCGGGAGCATATCCATAGTAGTCTTCTGAGTCGACATACCAATCATTGTAGCTATCAGTCGTCCAACCTTCAGGAAGTTGGCCGTCTTCGAAGTCAATGATTTCGGTCACCAAGGAACCTCCTGCGGCGGTTGTGTAGTCGAAGGTGGTCTTGGGCAAGAAGCTGCGCTGGGCGGCGCTGATTTCACCAAGGCTGCTGTAGCTGTAACCTTGGACAGAAGCACCGTCCACGTTCTCACCATACCAAGTGGATGTCACATAGGAACCCGTGACGGTGTTGTACACACCGACGAGCAGGTAGCCGCCGTTGTACTCGAAAGGCGTGGTGAAGTTGACAACCATTTGGCCGTCAACGATGCTCAGGGCGCCTTCATAAACAACAGTGCCAGGGCCATAGAAAGCGTTGATGCTCATTTCGCTCACTTCTCTCAAGAAGACCTGGAAGTTGGCGTTACCCCAGCTCACACTTGTTTGGGTGGCATAGAACGTCAGACCGTTGATGGTGCCACCGTTCATTGCGCTCAGTTCATCGGCGGGATACACCATTTCGCACTTCAGGTAAGCATCGGCAAAGAAACCGTACACAGGCACGTTGCCGTTGGTAGCAGTGCCATCGTGCACAGTCAGCTCGGCCGGCTGGCCACCAGCAGAGGCAGTGATGTCGAACTGGACGCAGTTCTTCACCACCATCTGAGTGCCAGAGTAGCTCGTGGGAGCCGTGGCATCGTAGTTGGTGCCATCGCTGTAGATGCGGATGGCTTGTTCGCCATTGGCATCGTACACGTATTTGTTAATGCTGCTCACATAGTCGCCGGTGTTGTCGTCAACGATGAGGCAGAGGTTGTCCGTACCATTGTACTCGAACGGAGTGTCCAAGGTAATGGTCGTCCAATCACCACTAGTGTAGGTCACATCGCCAGAGAAGACCATGTCAGCGGCCGTCGGGATTTCCCAATCGGATGTTCCGCTGAAAGCGGTCTTGGTCGTGTGGACCATGTACACTTGCAGGGTTCTGGTAACAGAACCTGCAGCGTAGAAGGCAAAGCTGTTAATGGTACCAGCCATGCCAATCTCATCGGCAGTATAAATCTGCTGCGTCAGAGAGTAGTTGTAGAACTCGTAAGTCGGGAGGTACGAGCTAGTGCTCGTTTGTCCGTCGCCGAGTTCCACAACATCCGCCTTCGCCACGCCGATAAAGGCGAGCAAAAGCGTCATCATCAAAGAAAATACTTTCTTTTTCATAATGAATTGAATTTGGTTAATAATTGAGTTAATTGATTGAATTGATTGATTTTAAATGTCTTTGTTTCGCGCTGATATACAACGAAATAGCCTCCGCTGTAAGGCACAACGGATGCAGCTGTTGCAAAGGTCGAATTAACCGGAAAAAGTTGGTAATTCATTTAAAAAACGCGTTTTTTACTAATTAGTTCACCTATAAGACCTATAAATAAGGTATTACCCTTAGCGAGATTTTACCCTTTGAGGGTAATATTTGTGGAATTGTAGGATAAAATGATGGTTTATGGCCTGCAGACGTACATTTGGCAATGGCGGCAGTCGAATTCCAAACGGAAGGTTTGGCTGCCATGACGCAAAAACAAATCCGTGGTTTGTAGAGACGTGGCGCGCCGCGTCTCTACAGCAGACGGCTGTTTCAAACACATGCCGTTGGCAAAACGGATGCAATAGTGGCAGGTCATCAGATGGTCGGGGATGGCGTCGGGATCCGCCTTTGTAGAGACGCACGGCCGTGCGTCTCTACAAAGGCGATTGTTTTGGTGGTATTCCACCAAGGCATTTGTTAATTTTTCCACCAATTGGCGTTTCATCTCGCCAATCACCGAGGCGGGGATGAGGCGGGGTTCGGCAAAACGCAATTCCAGGTTGACGGGGAGGAAGGGCGTATCGCCCCATTGCAGGGCCTTGCGGCGGATATTGTCGGTGGCTTTCTCGGGGTTGGTGGCAGGGATTTTGTCACTCAACGAGATGGCTTTTGCCATCTCGTCATTGCGAGCGGAATGCAATGGAGCGCGGCAATCCAGGTTGGCAGATTCTGGATTGCTTCGTCGTTCCTCCTCGCAATGACGCGAAGCGACCAATTCATATCCCATTTCCGTCTCCGCCAGCACCAAATCGATGGCGATTTTGCGGTTGCCTGTGGAGGCGTCCACCTGTTTCTGCCATTCGATGTCGTAATTGCGGTAGATCTTCGCACCGCGATGGGCACCGTGGGGGCGGTTGCACGAAACGACAATGTCGGCAACTGCGTCCCCGCAGTTGCTTTGTGCCGCCTTCTTTCCGACTGCGGGGACGCAGTCGGCGACAATGCGATCCGCACGGATGCCAATCAATTCATCGTTTTCGTTCAAAAAACACAGGCCGTCGCCATTGTGCAGGGTCTTGTCGGTGGCGATCTCCATGCGCAAGGGGTTGCACCAGGCGACCTCACCGATGTATTCACCCATGGATTTCGGCGTATGGGGTGAACCTATGCCCTTCTGCCGGCCGTTGATGAAAAAATCCGTGAAACCCCGGTTGAAAGATTTCTCGGGATTGATTTCGAACGTTGAGACGCACGGCCGTGCGTCTCTACAGGAGGATTGGGTGTATTCCGGACGACGTTCAAAGATTTCATCCAATTTCTTCCGATAATATGCCGTGACGTTCTTCACGTAATCGGCCTCCTTCATGCGCCCTTCGATCTTGAAACTGGTGATGCCTGCATCCATCAGTTCCTCGAGATGCGCACTGTTATTGAAATCTTTCAGGCAGAGGAGGTGTTTGTTTTTGATCAACACGTTGCCCTCGGCGTCGAGCAGGTCGTAAGGCAGACGGCAGGGCTGGGCGCAGGCGCCATTGTTGGCGCTGCGGTTGCCGATATATTGGCTGAGATAGCACTGCCCGCTGTGGCTGACACACAAGGCGCCATGGACGAAGAACTCCAGCGGCACGGTGGTCTTCTCTCGGATGGCACGGATCTCCTTGAGGCTCAGCTCACGGCCAAGGACGACTTGGCTGAAACCCAACTGCTCGAGCTGCTGCACCTTTTCGAGGGTGAGGTTGTCGCACTGCGTGCTGGCGTGCAGCGGGATGGGCGGCAGGTCAAGGGCGAGGAGCTGCATGTCCTGAACGATGAGGGCGTCGACGCCGGCGTTCCAGCAGTCGTAAGCCAGCTGTCGGGCGCGTTCCAGCTCACTATTAATTAATAAGGTGTTGAGGGTGACGTAAACCTTGGCGTCGTAGAGGGCGGCATGGCGGCAGAGGCGCTCGATATCGGCGATGCTATTGGAGGCCTTCTCGCGGGCGCCGAACGCCGGTCCGCCGATGTAGACGGCATCCGCGCCGTGGTTGATGGCGGCAATACCCACCTCAACATCCTTGGCAGGAGAGAGCAGTTCTATCTTATTCGTGTTCACGACGCAAAAATAGGAAATTTCGGCACGATGCGGAATAATTTGACCACGTCGAATTATATTTTCTATTTTTGCAAGTTTAAAGCCTATGAAAAGCCCTACCAAAGTCATATTGTTCGCCCTCACCGCCGTGCTGCTCTTCGCCTCGATGCTGCAGCAGGCCACGGGATTCGTCCCCGTGAAGGAGCTGAACGGTGTGACCGAGGCGGTAGCGAAACCCAAAGCCAGCTTTGCCGCTCTCCTCGATGGCAGCCTACAGGATTCCACCGAGGCCTATCTTCAGCAGCACTATGGCTTCCGCGAGCCTTTGACACGCTTCTACAACCAGACGGAATGGGCTTTGTTCCGCTATTCGCAGGTCGCCGAGGACCAACGCATCTTCATCACGCGCGACAACTGGATCTTCGAGCCGTGGACGGTGGAGGAATACTACCAAGGCCATGCCTACCAGCACGCCAAGGACTCGGCGGAGATGGCTGAAAAACTGGAGGCCGAGGCGCAAAGGCTACTTGAAATCCAGAAGCTGTTGGAGCCTTACAACACACGCCTCTTCGTGGCCTTGCTGCCCGGCAAGGAACTGGTTTGCGGCGAACACATGCCCAAGAACACGCAGTATTTCTTCGACAAGAAAATCACGGCATACGACTTCTATAGGAAACGCTTCAAAGAGTTGGGTGTCAATCACATAGATTTGGGTGAGTGGTTTGTGCAGATGAAAGACACGGTGAGCTATCCGCTGTTTCCGCAAACGGGCACGCACTGGAGCAACCTCGCCGCCATCTACAGCACCGACACGCTGATACGCTACATGGAATGGCTGGCCGACACCAACATGGTCAACATCACGACTGGCGACGTCTTTCAACGCACCCTGAAGCCCGATGCCGACCTCGAGAGCCTGATGAACCTCATCTGGCCCATACAAAAAAGGCCTAACCTTCTGACAACGGCCCATTACGACTATGACACCACGGCATGGCGACCGAGACTCATCACCGTCGGCGACTCGTTCTATTGGAACATCCTCAACTTCACGCCCGTGTGGGATGTGTTCGAGAGTGTCCCCTACTGGTATTACTTCAGCACCGTCTATTTCGACGACGACGACCTTTCCGTCTGCAAGAAAATCAGCGACTTGGACGTGCTCCAGGAAGTCATCGACGCCGACTTTGTCATGCTCGCCTACTCCACCGTGTCGCTCTACAAGATGAGCAATGGTTTCTCGGAATATCTCCTTAAAGAATTGGAACAAAAACAAAACGAAATAAATAATAGACACGAGACTGCGAGACACGAGACACGAGACTTTGAACAGGTCTCGCGTCCCGAAGTCCCGAGTCCCGAGTCAAAAAACTAACATTATGGTATTCAGCAGTAACGTATTCCTACTCTACTTCATGCCGGCCTTCTTCCTGGTGTATTTCCTCATGCCCAAAAAGACGCGCAACTATGTCCTCTTGCTGGCCTCACTCATCTTCTATGCCTGGGGTGCGCCCGAGTTCATCATTCAGTTGCTGGTCTCCCTCGTCGCTAACTTTTTCCTGGTGAAGTGGATGTGCACCACTCAAGACACGCGTAAACGCAAGTGGCTCTGTGGCATCTCCATCGCCATACCGCTTGGGTTGTTGTTGGTCTACAAGTACGGCAACTTCACCATGCAGAACCTCAACGCCATCATAGGCCTGACGGGGCACGCGCCGCTGTCGTGGAGACGCATCATGCTGCCTATCGGCATCTCGTTCTTCTCCTTCCAGAGCGTGACCTACACCCTCGACACCTACCGTGGCGTCAACCAGCCTTTGAAGAAGCTGAGCGACTACATGTTGTATATCACCATGTTCCCGCAGCTCATCGCGGGTCCCATCGTGCGCTACTGCGACGTGGCCGACCAAATCCGTATGCGTGAGTCGAGCATGGCCGACCGTCTGCAAGGCTTCTACCGCTTCGTCATCGGCTTGGCCAAGAAAATCCTCATCGCTGACGTCATCGGCCTGCGCGTCGACCAGATGCTGGGTGCCGCCGACCTCAGCGCGGGTGCCTTCTCTGAAGTCGCCGCCCGCATCGCCACCCTCGACACGGGTACGGCATGGCTCGTCGCCTTGGCCTACACCTTCCAGATTTACTTCGACTTCGCGGGTTACTCCGACATGGCCATTGGCCTTGGTCGCATCATGGGCTTCAAGTTCCCCGAGAACTTCGACAACCCATATACTTCTCGTTCCATCACCGAGTTCTGGAGACGTTGGCACAAGACCTTGGGCGCCTTCATCATGAACTACCTCTACATCCCGCTGGGCGGCAACCGCAAGGGCACGGGACGCATGTACCTCAACCTCTGGCTCTGCTTCCTACTGTCGGGCCTGTGGCACGGCGCGGCATGGAACTTCGTCGTATGGGGCGCCTTGCATGGCCTCTTCATCTGTCTCGACAAGCTCTTCCTCGGCAAGGTGATGAAGAAAATCGGCACCGTGCCGTCGGTCATCCTTACTTTCCTCACCGTCTGCGTCATTTGGGTGTTCTTCCGCATCGAGAACATTGGCCTGGCATGGACCTTCGTCACGAGGATGTTCGCCTTCGACTTCAGCGGCTTCGCCTTCGCTGGCAATGCACAGGTCTACACCACCATGGCCATCGCCGCCTTCTTCTCCTTCCTCACCTTGACGGGATGGGGCAAGAAGCTGGAACAGAAGGTCTATTACACCGACTACAGCGACCGTAACCACATCTGGATTTGGATCATCGCCATCCTTGTGTTCATCTTCTGCGTCGCCGCTTTGAACGCCACGAGCTTCAGTCCGTTTATTTACTTTAGGTTCTGAACAAGTGAGCGTATTAAGTTTACATAAATTGCGAGAGACTCTTCTGCCGCTTCGCGTCATTGCGAACGCAGTGAAGCAATCCAGGCATGAAGCCTCAATAAGAGTTGATGCGTCAAACGGTGATGAAGCATTACTCTGGATTGCTTCGTCGTTCCTCCTCGCAATGACGCAAAGCGACGCATAGTTTCATTCACATTAAACAATAGGTCACGCTAACTTGAGAGCATGAGTAAAAAGCCGAAATATGACATTCTTCTGTTCATCATACTGATGACATTGCTCTTCATGCCCCTTCTTCAAGGCCGTTTCCAACTCATCCCTTTGAAGCCCTTGAACGGCGTGACCTTCGAAGCGGAGCAGCCTGAGTTCAACCTAGCGTCCTATCTCTCAGGCGATTATGCCAAGCAGGAAGAAGCCTTTGTCGGCCAACACTTCGGCTTCCGCGAACCTGTCATCCGACTCTACAACCAATATCTCTGGGACTTCTATAAGAAGACCTACGCCCACGACGTGGTGGCGGGCAAAAAGGGTTGGCTCTACACGCCCGAAAGCGTCAGCGACTACTACGGCAAAGAGATGCGACGCTGGCAGCCCTCGCCCGAAGCGGCACGGCAACAATACGACAGAGAGATCCGATACATGAACCGCGTGCGCGACATTCTCAAGGAAAACGATGTGGAGCTGCTGGCCTTCATCGCCCCAGAAAAGAGCTTCCTCTACCCCGAATACCTCCCCGAAGAGGACCGTGACACGACCACTTTCAACGCTTGTGCCTATTTTTTGCACAGGTTCGAGGAGTGCGGCTTCCCCTGCATCGACATGACGGGCTGGTTTGAGCAGATGAAAGACACCGTCAACTATCCTTTGATCCCGCAGACGGGCGCGCACTGGGTCTTCCCTGCCGTCTATGCCGCTGACTCATTGTTCCGCTACATGGGCGACCTGAAAGGCATTGAACTGCCCAAATTGAAAATCGGCAAGTTGCATGAAAGCGACAACCATGGTGCCGACAACGACTTGGAGCAGCTGCTTAACCTGTCGTTACCCATCAGGAAACGGCATGGCTACAGCCCCACGGCTGAGGTCACGGTGGAAAGCGGAACCAACAGCGTGAAGCCAAAAGTGCTCTTTGTCGGCAACTCCTTCATGTGGGGCATCACCAAACAGGTGCCGATGCGTGAGGTGTTTGACGACATGGAGTTCTGGTACTACTTCTCCACCGCCTACTCGGGCGAGGACTTGAGCGAGACCCAACCTGTCGTCGACCTCAACCTGCTGGAGAAACTGTTGGATTTCGACTACATCGTTTGGTTCACCACGGGCAACCAGCTGAACAAAGGCACCAATGGCTTTGCCAATTCGGTCATGCTCACCCTCGGCGTCGACGACAGCATCAGGCAGGCATATATCGACCAAATTGCAGACACTTTAACCTATTCATATTGTACGGACACATCGCATGTGTCCGCTACCGGACGCACGCAGTGCGTCCCCACAACGACAGACAGCGTTCGAAGAAAAGACGCCATCGCCATCCTACACAACCATCCGGAACTCATCCCCGAACTGAACGCCGAAACGCTGACCACCCAAAACAGCAACATCCCCTACGCCAAGGTCATCAAGGACATCCGCAAGGACAGCACCTGGATGGCGGCTTTGGAAGCACAGGCTTTCCTACGCTCGGCCACGATGAACCAGATGCTGCATGCCGAGGTGGACCGCATCAAGGCAAGCAAGCCGCTTTACAAAGACCAAAGCGACGAAATCCGGTACTCGCTCCAAGTCCAAGAGGAAGTCAGGCAACGCATAGGGCGCATCCCGAACCATGAGAAACTGATGGAAAGCATCCGTGAAAAAGCTATAAAGCAAAACAAGCCCCTCGACAAAGCCATTGAAGACGATGCCATTTGGATCACAAGGGAAAAATACGGCCTCGACCACTGCCGCCTCACCGACGACCCCGACGCCGTTATTCCCATACCCTCTGACTATCAATTGAAAAATTAACTATTTTTGCAACTAAATTCATACGACTGATATGGTATTCAGCAGCAACGTATTCCTACTCTACTTCATGCCGGTTTTCTTCCTGGTGTACTTCATCCTGCCAAAGAAAGTCCGCAACTACTTCCTGCTGCTCGCCTCGTTGGTCTTCTACGCCTACGGCGCGCCCGAGTTCATCATCCATCTCATCGTCTCCGTCATCGCCAACTTCTACCTCGTTCGGTGGATGAACAAGACGGAGAAGCCCGGGCTGAAGAAACTGCTCTGCGGCATCAGCATCGCCATCAGCATCGGGTTGTTGTTCTACTTCAAGTACGGTAACTTCACGATGAACAACCTCAACGCCGTGCTGGCCTGGACGGGCTTCAAGAGCCTCACCTGGACCAAGATCCTGCTGCCCATCGGCATCTCCTTCTTCTCGTTCCAGAGCGTCACCTACACCCTCGACACTTACCGAAAAGTGAACGAGCCGATGAAACGGCTGAGCGACTACATGCTCTATATCGTCATGTTCCCGCAGCTCATCGCCGGCCCCATTGTGCGCTACTGCGACATCGCCGACCAAATCCGCAACCGCGAGTCGCTCTATACCGACCGTTTGCACGGCTTCTACCGCTTCGTCATCGGTCTGGCCAAGAAGGTGCTCATCGCCGATGTTATCGGCTTCCAAGTCGACCAAATCCTGGGTCCCTCGAACTACGACGTGCTGACCGCGGACCAATTGGCCGACATCGCCAACCGCATCGCGACCATCGACAGCACCAGTGCTTGGATTGCCATCTTTGCCTTCACCTTCCAGATCTACTTCGACTTTGCAGGCTACTCCGACATGGCCATCGGTCTCGGTCGCATGATGGGCTTCAAGTTCCCCGAGAACTTCGACAACCCGTATGTCTCCACCACCATCTCGGAGTTCTGGCGTCGTTGGCATCAGACCTTCAGCGTGTTCATCAAGAACTACCTCTACTTCCCATTGGGTGGCAGCCGCGTGAAGACCGAGGCGCGCAAATACTTCAACTTGTGGTTCTGCTTCCTCATCAGCGGCTTATGGCACGGTGCGGCATGGAACTTCGTGGTCTATGGTGCCTTGCAAGGCATCTTCATCTGCGCCGACAAGCTATTCTTGAAGAAATTCAACGAACGGTTAGGGCGCATCCCGAGCGTGTTTTTCACCTTCCTCATCATCGTGTTGACGCGCTGCTTCTTCCGCATTGAGCGCATCGACCTGTCGTGGATGTTCATCAAGCGCCTCTTCGCTTTCGACTTCGCCCCCTTCCACTTCTCCGACAACCCGCACCTATACGTCACCATGCTCGTGGCGGCCTTCTTCTCGTTCTTCACCTTGTCGAAGCTCGGCTTGAAGGTGCAGGACAAGGTCTACTTCACAGAATACAACAAACGCCAACATATTATCGCATTCATTGTCAGTATTTTGGCCTTCGTTTTCTGCCTCGGCGCGTTGAATGCCAGCGGTTTTAGCCCATTCATTTATTTCAGATTCTGATGAAAAGCCGTGTTTGCTCCATATTATGCCTTCTGACGTTGTTAGGGTTCGCCTTAATATTTGTGCAAACCCAATGGCATCCCTTCAAGATGAAACCCTTGAAAGGATTCACACCCATAACGGAGAAGCCATCGCTTACCATGGCTAGTTTTGCCTCGGGCAACTATCAAAACGACATAGAGCAACACATCAGCGAAAACTTTGGCTTCCGTGAGTTCTTCATCAGGTTATACAACCAATTCACCTATTCCTGTTTCCACAAAATCAACAACGAAAACATCGTGGAAGGCGCCGACCAGGAACTTTACTGGTACATGTATTTGGACGACCTCACGGGAGTAACGCTCAAGGAACATTATGCCGATGTCGAAGAAGCCAAAGCGGACGCACGTAAAAACGTCGAAGAGACCTTGCGCCTCGTCGATACCTTACGCGCCCATAATACCGATTTCCTCTTTGTGTTCGCTCCGACCAAGACGGCAGTCTATCCCGAGAAGATGCCACAATGGTACCAGGAGCAAATCTCCGATTTCTCATTGGAAGAGTACTACATCAAACTATTCAAGGAAAACGGCATCCCCCACATCGACTTCTACAACTATTTCAAATCCATCAAAGACAATTTCCCTTATCCGCTCTACACCCGGACGGGCACCCATTGGTCGGAAGCCACCATCCCGTTTGTGGCTGACTCCATCCTGAAAAAGCTGGATGCCATCACCAAATTCAAGCTGCCCACCGTCCGATACATCGACGACAACCTCACCACCGACTATTCCGCCCAAGATGGCGAGCTTGAAGTTGACATGAACCTGCTGTTCCCTCTGGACAAGCCCGCCCTGCCGCGACCTATTTTCGAACTTACCGACACCTTGGGTCCTGACAAGCCCAACCTGCTCGTCGTCTGCGACAGCTATTTCACCCAACTCAGAGTCTCGCCCTTCGTCAAAGCCTTCAAAAACTGGGAATCCTGGATATATAACGAGGATATAGAATCGTCGAACAAAGACCACAAGTGGAAACGACTTGACATGGTGGTTGATGCCGAGGATGTGTTGGATGATGCCGACATCGTCATGGCTGTCTTCACCGCCCCGATGTTATATGATTACATGTTCGGTTTCACGGAGACCGTACAAAACCTATATGCAAAAGGCGTCATCAGCGACGAAGCCGGACTGAATGCCGTCATTCAACACATCAAAGAAAGCGAACAGTGGATGCACGACCTTGAAGTACAAGCCCAAGAGCGAGGCATCACCTTGGAAGAGAACATACTCCTCAACGCAGAATGGTATATTAAGGAACGTCACAACACGAGAAAGCAATCCAAGTGATCATGAGAAAGCCCCGTTCCATATTCTACGCCATCCTCTTTGGCCTCCTGATGGTCTTCCTGTTTTCGTTCATGATACAGGAACACTTCAAGCCTTTCAAGACAAAGGAATTGCAGGGATATTTCATGAAGCCAGAGAAGCCCAAGTTCCGCTGGGAATGGTACAAGAACGGCTATTTTCAGAAAAGCATTGAGAAATACATCACCAACAACTACGGCTTCCGCGAGCCTATCATCAGGCTGTATCATCAGTACTGCTGGGACTTTTTCGGCAAGGAATATGTGAGCTACATCTATTCTGGAAAAGAAAGATGGCTTTATTACGGCCACAACATCGAGGACTACTATGGCACCGAGATGTACCATTGGTATCCCAATGCCGAGGCCGCCCAAAAAGGCTACGAACAGGAAGTGCGCCTGATGAACAAGGTGAAAGGCATCCTGGACGACTACGATGTCACTTTGATGACCTTCATCGCGCCCAGCAAGAGCATCGTCTATCCCGAATACCTGCCCCGCCAGGAGCATGACACCACCTCGCTCAATGCAAAGGAGTATTTCGCAAGACGTTTTAAAGAGACCGGGATGCCTTGCTTTGAGATGAACGATTACTTCCTGAAGATGAAAGACACATGCTCGTTCTACCTCTTCCCTCCCACCGGCGACCACTGGAACTTCTCCTGCGTCTATGCCACCGACTCGCTGCTGCGCTTTATGGAAGCGCAACGCGGCATAAGAATGCCCCGTATCGAATATGGCAACGAATGGCACTCGGAATGCCGCATCGGTGACAACCGCAACCGCGACCTCGAGGGCGAGCTCAACCTCATTCGCCCCATCAAGTTCAACCCGAAATTCAACTACAAGGAACGTGACTACTGGCTGACCTACGACACTGCGACAATCAAGCCTTCGGCCTTGTTTATCGGCAACTCCTTCCTGCTGAGGACGATGGCTTACGTCCCACCCCAAGAGGTGTTCTCCGACTTCCAGTTCTGGTATTACAATCGGGTGGCCTACAAAGATGCCGACAACATCATCGACAGCGTTGCCTTCCTCAACCGCCTCGATTACCTGCTCGATGCCGACTATATCGTATGGTTCTCAAGCAGCAGCCAGATGTACCGCGCCACCGAAGGCTTCGCCGAAGACGCCATCATCCAGCTCTGCATCGGCGACGAACGTTTCCGCCAACGTCAAGAACAGCTCATCGACAGCCTCTTCCACGACCAAAACGCCCACAACACCCTCGCCTGGAACTATCCCGACTCGCTATACAGAATCAAGCTGGAAGGCTATACGCTCGACTTGATGCGTAAGAACCCCGAGGCTTACTTCCCTGAAATCGCTGGCGAAGGCATCCCCACAGCACGCAACCCCCAGCTGCTGGACGAAACCTATTGGAAGAAACGCGACATCCGCCGACAGATCAAGCGCGACCCGCAATGGATGCTGGCCGTTTCAAGCCAGATGGCAACAGAGAACTTCACCTTACAACAAGCCATAGACCAAGAGACAGAGCATGTCATGCAAGGTGGGCCCACGTTGCGCGACAAGAAAGTCAGCGCGGCAGAATATCGCGAGATACTCATCAAGCAAACAGAACAGCAAATTTGGAACTACAAAGAGTGGTTGGATGCCGTGAAAGCCGATGCCAAGCAAAAAGGCATATCGGTGGAAGAAGCGGTGCGCGGCCACGCCACTTATACCGTCGACCAACAAATCTATGAAGGAAAAATCATCTTACCTGAATAAATGAAAAAACACATCTGCACCATATTATGCTTAGTCACCATGCTCGGCTTCGTGCTGACATTCGTGCAAGAAAAATGGCATCCATTCAAGCTGAAGCCTTTGGGAGGTGTCACCTATGAGACCGAACGCCCCGAACTGAGCCTAAAGAGTTTTGCCTCGGGCGAGTACCAAAGCAACATCGAGCAATACAGCCGCGAGAACTTCGGCTTCCGCGAATGGGCCATCCGGCTTTACAACCAAGCCAATTACAACCTTTTCGACCAAACCACCAACCGCTTCGTCGTGCAAGGCAAGGACGGCAGAACCTTCTTCGAGGAGTCGTATGTCATCAGCTACACGGGTGAGACCTACCTTGGCGAGGAGACCATCCAAAAGAGCACAAAGCAACTCAAACTCATACAGGACATGTTGCGCGCCAAAGGCACCACCCTGCTGCCCGTCTTTGTCTTGGGCAAGGCTTCTTACTATCCCGAGCTCATCCCCGACAAGTATATTGCCAAGCGCCACGAGACCAATAACTACCAAGAATACCTGAAAGCCTTTGCCGAACAGGGTTTGGAGATGATTGACTTCAACAAGTATTTCTGTGACAGGAAAGGCACAGAAACCCATGCCATTTACTGCAACCTGAGCGCCCACTGGACGGTATATGCCGCCTCACAGGCCATGGATTCATTGGTGCGTTACATGGAAGGCAAGACCCAGCAGACACAAGCGCATTTCCAAATCACAGGTTTCGACAACACTTATCTTATGACCCAGGACGACGACCTCTACAGCATGATGAACCTCATGTTCCCCATGAGGCACAACAGCATCGACCAGCCGCAGTTCAGCTTCACCGAAGGCTACAAACCCAAGGTGCTCGCCATCTCCGACTCCTACTGGTGGACCGTCTGGGCCTGGAATGTCGCCCTGCCGCAAAACCTCTTCTCCGATGGTGGCTTCTGGTTCTACTCCCGAACGCTCGCCTATCCAAAACGTGGAAGCCATCGACTACAAGCAAGAAATCGAAAGCCAAGACTTTGTGCTGCTGGTCTGCACCGAAGCAACCAACCACCTCTGGCCTTACGGCTTTATTGAACGTTATTTGAGCAATTACGACAACGTGTTCTGCTACAAGCAGCCCGATTTATACGATGCTGCCGACAGCCTCTATCTTGCCTACCGCAGCAAGGAAATCGCAAACATCATCGAGCGCATCAAAGCCACGCCAGAATGGCTGGAAAGTGTCGAAAAACAAGCCACCGAAAAAGGCATCAGCCTTGAGCAGTCGCTGTGGGACAATGCCGATTATACCTATAGAATGAACATTGAACCGAAAGGATTTGTGAGATGAAAAGCCGCATCTGCACCATATTATGTCTTTTGACGATGGCGGGGTTGATGCTCGTCTTCGTGCAAGAGCAATGGCATCCCTTCAAGTTGAAGCCCTTGGCGGGCGTCACCTTCACCACCGAGAAGCCCGAACTCAACCTAAAGAACTTCGCCTCGGGCAAATACCAAAGCACCATCGAGCAATACAGCCGCGAGAACTTCGGCTTCCGCGAATGGGCGATAAGGCTCTACAACCAAATCAACTACAGCCTCTTCAACCAAACCACCTGCCATTTCATCACCCCTGGAAAAGACGGCTGGCTGTACTACTCCGATGCCTACCGCGACTACTATGGCATTGAGCCCATCAACCAATACAAAACCTATGACCGTGCCCGCGAATGGGCAAGGAAGAACGTCAGGATGATGAATAAGCTCAAGTATGTGCTGAAAGACTACGGCGTTGAGTTCCTGTGCTTCATGGCACCCAACAAGGCGGAGATCTATCCCGAATATCTGCCGCGCATACATACATACATACATACATACATACGAGTCAAACACCTTTCACACGGCAGCTTACTATGACTCGCTGATGACTGCCATTGACTTCCCCCACGTGGAGATGACCAAATGGTACCAGAGCATGAAAGATACCGCCTCTTTCCTGCTGTTCCCAAAACGCGATATGCACTGGCGCTATTCCGCTGTCTTTGGCTACGACAGCCTGTTCAGCTACATGAACAGTCTCAACGACTTCGGCATCCCTGACATCCATGTCGACCGCCTTGTAAGACTCGACACGATGTATTGCGAGAACGACGAGCAGACCCTCAACCTCATCTTCCCCATCGGCAACGATTCCCCGAAATACCGCGCCGACATCAGTGTCGACTGCGGCGAAGGTTGCCGCAAACCCAAGGTGTTGTTTGTCGGCGACTCATTCGTTTGGGACCTGGAGACCTATATGCCTTGGAGGGAATTCATGGACTACGTCGAGATATGGTTCTACAACAAGTCCGCCTTCTTAGGCTTCGAGAAAGAGAAGCATCCCATCGGCGACATCAACCGCTTGCGTTCCATCCTTAACGCCGATTATGTGGTTTGGTATTCCTCCGGCTATCAATGGGGCCTGTCGTCCTATGATTTCGTGGAAGACGCTTTGCTGCGTCTCTGCGTCAGCGACAGCCTTTTCGACGCCCAAATCCCATGGGTGATGGACAGCCTAAGCCACGACAGCCTTTTCTGGAAAAACCATTACCAATGGCGCTATTCCGAGCATCGCGACGACAGCCTGAGAAAATATGCCGTCAAGACGCTGAGAGACGACCCCGAACTCATCCCTGGCCTCGGTGGCGAAACCATGCCGACCATCCGCAACACTCAAGCCATCCAGCTGGTACAGCAGGCCAATGCCATCGCCAACGACAAGCAGTGGTGCACCGCCTTGCGCATCCAAGCCTCAAGGACTGGTCGCCTCTTCGACGATATCCTGGACGAAGAAGCCGAGAATGTGCTGCTCGGTCGCCCTTTGATGCGCCAAGAAATCCAAGTGGACACTGCCTCTGTCATCGAATTTGAAGTCGGAAAACTGATGAACCAATGGCGTAACAATGCCGAGAGCGTCAAATACCTGGAGGACAAAGCCCAAGAGCGAGGCATGACCTTTGAGGAAATGCTGGAAGCCGATGCCCGCTGGGTGGTCAATGAAAGGCTGGAAAACGGAGAGTTGTTCTAATTAATCTGGATTGCTGGGCTTCGCCCCCACACGCGCTTTGCGTCATTGCGAGGAGCGCCAGCGACGAAGCAATCCAGAGAAAGAACTATAACAAATCGTACAAATCCTCCCAATTCGGATTCATGCCCTCTATCAAAGCAATCTTATCCGCCCTCGACCCTCCTTTAATCTGTTTCTCCCTGGCAATTGCATCGATAACCATCGGATACTCCTCAAAATACCCTAGTTTATCCACATCATACCTTGCTGTAAAACTCTTAGAATGCAACTTCGTCTTATGCTCATAAACACGACGTTTCAAAAATGATGTCATGCCGACATAGAGTGTGCCATTACGTTTGTTGAACATGATGTATACGTAGCCTTTTTTGGTATACATGACTTTTCTCTTTTGCTTTTACTGTTTTGTTTCCTGGATTGCTTCGCTTCGCTCGCAATGACGCGAAGCGGCAGTCCGTGGATCGCTTTGCGTCATTGCGAGGAGCGCCAGCGACGAAGCAATCCGTACTTATACTTATACTTATACTTATACTTATACTTATTCCACCACTATCTCGTATACTCTTCCCTCGATATCCGTCTTATTGTAAGGAATCAGCCCCTGCTCCCAAACGATAGGCGGCCACCATTCGCTGTAATGGTACTCCTGCGTGACAATGGCCTTCATTTGGTTGTTCGGAATGGAGGTGTATTCATTGTTCATGTAGCCCATCACCTGCATCTTATCGGGGCTGGGACCGAGGCGCCAGATGATCTCGGTGGGACGCCACTCGATTTCATAGTAATAATACTGTTCCTTGAAGGCCTTGTTGCTCATCGGGGCGCGCTCGGTGAGGGCCTTGTAGAGCTTGTACCAACGCAAGGTCTCATACTTGTGCTCCTTGCCGTAGGGGATGCTGTCGATGCCCCAAGAGAAATGCTTGGGTGAAGGCACGGCGAGGTCCCAGTTGGTGCAGCAGTACATCACGTCGTCGTTCAAGGTCTCGTCCTGTTCCACACAGATGCTGTCGGCACGCTTGCCGTAATAGTCCTTCGGCCAGAAACGTGAGGCCTTCACAATCTCAATATCAATCTCGGAATAATGGTAGTCGGGACGACGCACAGGATTTTCGGAATCGTCATTCTTATCCACATAACCACCTTCGGCCTCGTCGTGACGGCGGTTGTTCCAAGCGTGGTTATCACTATAGATCAGCCAGAAAGCATAAGTCAAGCCGTTCCAGATGTTCTCGTCGTTGAGCATCACGGGGAACTTGATCTTGCCACGGAACTTGCCGTAGGTGAAACCCACGCGGGTGCGGATGCCCGTCGATTCCTTGTGCAGGTTGTTCAAGTCGTCGTTGCCGGGGTTGATAAGGGAGATATAGCTGCCGTCGTCGGCAAGGCGGACGGTCTGGCAAGGCGTCTGGCTCGTCACGGGCCAGTTCATCTGCAACTCGGTGCTATCGAAGCGGCCTCGGTTGGCCTCATACTCGGCACGAGTATAGGGATTTTCGCCCACCACATCCTGAATCACGGGGATGTTGCGCAGGCTGTATTGGCGGCTCACCTCGCTGAAAAACTGTTCGTAAAGCGCATGGCGATATAAGCTATCGTCAGTCCCACAATGGCAGTTGGTGCTGTCGAGATGGTAACCGATATTATTCACCTTCGACTCGTCGATGAACACGCCCTTGTCGACGGCGATGACGGCGCGCGTCTTCAGCTTGCGCTTCGAGCGGATGACCTTGATGTGCTTTGATGGATGCGTTTCAAACCAACCGTAAGGGTTCACAAACTGTCCGTTTTCGTCCGTCTGGCCGATATGTTGCACATAATCGGGGATTTCGCTTAGGCCTTCCTCATCGCAGAGCACCAGTATGAAGCTGTATTCGCCCACACGTGGGTTGCGTTTCCAGCGGTGATTCACCTCGCCGTTGTTACGGTTGTCGCTGATGACCCAAAGTGCATCCTTGTAGAGTTGCTCCTCAATGCTGCAGTCGTTCTTTTCAGCTTTCTCCACAATGTTGTTGTACCATTCCGGCACATTGTGGATCGAGCTAATCACCGATTGGATGTGCTCAGGACTGAAATTGTTCTCTGACAGGTCAGCGCCATAGTATTTCTTTTCGTCTCGCGGGTTGCCCACAATACGGAAGGCATCCTTCGTGCGGTGGTGTTCGATGGGCTTGAAGCCGATACTCACGTCCTCCCAGCTACCATAGAAGTTCTCGTTGGCCAGTGGCAAAGTGTCGGCAAACTTGTAACTCTCGTTTTGATAGTAGATTTTGTAATATTTGTATCTCCTCGACAAAGTGAAGAACCGGAAATTGAACATCCCAGACCCGTCCTTGGTTTGCTGCACCGACGGCAGGGTGATGCCATCAATTATGGCGTTGTCCATGTCCATGTCGAGGGTCACGGTTTTGTTGCGTCCGAAGTTTGTCATCGGACGGAAATAGTTCGTCTTCAACAGGAAAAGCCCCAACAGGAGCAGGAGCCACCAGTATTTTTTGTTATTGTTTTTCATGGTATCTTAGTATTTTACTATTCGCTGCACCTGATTGCCGATTTTCATCACATAGACGCCCGAAGGCAGGTCGGGTTGGATGGTAAATTGATTCACTCCATCGAACAGCCGCAGGGACTCACTGTAAAGGCAGCGCCCCATCAGATCAAATACCATCAGCTCCTGTGTCTGCCACTTCTCGGACGAAACCATGATATGGATCTCGTCGGTGAAAGGATTGGGATAAGCTTCATAACCAATAGGGGCTTCATAGGAGAAAACATTCAGGAAGGCCTCGATTTGCATTTCCATAGCTTGGTTCCTGCCACGCAAATAGGTGTCGATTTTAACTAAATCGTCTGACCATCTTGTCATACTGGTCGGGAAATGGAACCGATAGCTTTGGTTGGGCACCTCATCATTGATGCATGCGGTCAATGTGGCCAAAACGGGTCCCGTATGGTTGTAATTCAACCGTGAGTCCATCAACTCCCAAAAACGCGAACGCAGCGCCGAGACGAAATCCTGGTTTTGCAGCAGCCGGCGATAGAACAAGGTGGAAGCCGCATTGGAAGGACCCAGGTTGTCACTGGTGTCGATGATATTGGCAAACACATCCCATTCGCGGAAGAAGCATCCGTCGCCATCGAAGAACATCCAACGCCATTTACGGTTGCCCGTCTGCCAGCAGCGAACGTTGTTGGCCGGCCAGTCCACATTGGCGGAGTAGAGTTCAAAAACCGTATAGTCGATGAAGTTGTTGATGTCAATTTTCGAGCACAAGTAATCGTATTCCTCCGCATGCGAGAGGTCGGCGGTCTCCATCCAGTCATACAGCTGTTGCCACTCGGTGTCGTCGCCGTCGTCAAGCGTACACCAGTTTTTGATGATGTTGCAGCTGTCGGGGTTGACGTCATAATGGTCTTCCAGATAATGCGAATCCGTGGCTTCCTCCAGATAATAGATACCCCAGTATTCGCCGTTCAGAAAAACGACCGTGGCGCGTGATCCTAGCACATCCACATTCAGATAGCGAGCCACACGATGACTCAAAGGGTCGTTCAGCCCGATTTGAAGCCAGTTGCTGCACCTAAAGGGTTTGAGCGTCATGTGTTTGACCTTGTCAAGGGGAATGTCATCAAAGAAACGATGCTTGAAGCGTTTCTTGCCATATTCCTCCCTAGCATAGAGTTTCATACCCTTCTGCTGGAACCTCCTTGATGCGCCTCCATGGGTGCGTAATCCTGCCTCTTGGTTGACGCCTTGGTTGTCAAGCTCGTAGAACTCCACATTGCATCGGCGTTCCCATTCCATGCCTCTGCAAAAATAGTTGCCTGTCCATTCTGGCAGATTCGGCGATTGCCAAGCCCCCGGAACGAAGATACCACTACTGTAGCTGAACAAGTCCAACGAGTCAGCGCATAGCGATACGACAGGCAGTCCGTGCGTGTCGCAGCCCAAGGCATGGATGAAATAGCTGTTGGTCTTCACTGCGCTGACACGATTACCGTTCCCATCAAACACCGCAGCGCGAATCACGATGCAATGCTGCACCGAGTCGGCGAGATAGAACTCCGACTCGGGACAATTGGGAATGGTGTAAATGTCCGACCTTGAGTATTTGCTGGCATCCAAAACCAAAGGTTCCTCATACAGCGGTGACTGTGCCGTTGGGCGGTTGCCGTTGGTGGTATAGCGGATATGACACTGCGGGTTATAGTTGAACAATTCCAGCTCTAAGACATCCTCATAAAAGCCTCCCGGTGCCGAAAACAACACCGTGTCGTTTTGGGCCATGGCTGCCTGAGCCAAAAGCAGGCCTAATATCAATGGGAGTATCCTTGTTTTCATTGTCTGATGATTTTATGGAATGAATGACCTATCTTCAGCACATAAACACCAGCCTTCAACTCGAGGTTAAGAGTGATTTCGTTGGATCCGTTGTAAAGCATGAAGGGCATGGTGAAGACTTTCCGTCCCATCATGTCGTAAATGTAGATTTCATTCGTCCCGAAAGTGTCAGAGGCAATGTTGATGTGTAATTCGCTTGAAAAAGGATTGGGGTAGCAGTGAAAATCAAGCGCTGTGGCTTGCCCAATCGAAAGGAATATGCTTAAAGAGTCGATAATGGCCCCGGGGCGTTCTGACAGAAACTCGTTGATGACACGCATGCAATAATATTGCCATGTGGAATAGCTGCTTGGACTTCCGAAACGGTGGGATTGGTTGGGCACCTCGTCTTTCAGCGTGGCTTTGATGTAGTCAAAATAAGGCTTCGTGTTCTGATAGTCGAAAACCGTGACCGCCAATTCATTGAATCGGCTTACAAACTGTTCTTCGAAATGATCATTCTCCAAAAGCTTCCTGAAAAACAGGGTCGCTCTCCGACTGGAAGGCCAAGTGGCATCGCCTTCATACACCGCATTGGCAAAGGCATCAAAACCTTGCTCCTCGAGGCAACCGTCACCATCATAAAAAATCCAGCGCCACTTGCCGTCACCCTCTTGCCAACAACGCAGGTTGGTAGCAGGCCAGTCGAGGTTCTCCACAAAAATCTCGAAAATGAAATAGTCAATGAAACTATGCAAGTCAATCTGTGCCTCGGCATAGGCGTATTGTTCTTCATCAGAGAGGTCGGCCTGCGCCATCCAGGCATAAAGTGCGTTAAAGTTGGCCGGGTCGCCGCACTCGGTTTCGACCCACTCTTTAATGATTGTCACATGGTCCTTGTCGACGCCCAGGTGGTCGGCCAAATAATGCTCATCAGGTTTCTCTTCGACATAATAGATGCCCCAATATTCACCGTTGATGAACAAGACACAAGGCCGCGACGATAGGCTCTCCACGTCAAGGGGCTCAACGATGCGGTTGCAGATGTAATCCTTACAGCCTGACCCATTCCACGCGCTCATATAGGGTCGCAAGGTCAAGCGTTTGAAACTATCTAATGGTGTGGTTTCAAAGAGTCTATAATGAATGCGTTTTTTCCCGTATTCCTCTCTGGCATAAAGTGAATAACCTTTCTGGCTGCGCCACCTCGACTGCTTCCCGTGGGTACGCAACCCCAACTGCTGGTTGAAGCCGCTGTTGCCGTCAGACTCATAGAATTCCACGTTGGTCAGTCGCTCCCACTCTCTGCCTTTCATAAAATAGTTGCCCGTGGCATAAGGATCCAAGGGGTCGAAGTGGACACCTGGAACAAAGATGCCCTCCTCGTAACCAAATAGATCCAACGAGTCGGCGCAAAGCGATACGGCAGGCAGACCATGCGTGTCGCAACCTAAGGCATGAATGAAATAGCTGTTGGTTTTCACCGTGCTGACACAACTGTCGTTTTCATCAAAAACCGCAGCCCTAATGACAATGCAATGTTGCACCGAATCGGGGAGATAGAAGTCCTGAAGTGGACAATTGACGATGGTGTAAATGTCTGATTTTGAGTATTTGCTGGCATCCAAAACCAAAGGTTCCTCATACAGCGGTGACTGTGCCGTTGGGCGGTTGCCGTTGGTGGTGTAACGGATATGATATTGTGGATTGGAATTGAACAATTCCAGCTCTAAGACATCCTCATAAAAGCCACCCGATGCCGAAAACGACACAGTGTCATTCTGGGCCCTTAAACCGGCAACGAAAGACAAAGCGAATAATATAGAACAAAGGCGCTTTTTCATAGTGTTGCATTAACGTTGCAAAAATACAAAAAAAAACGGTCAACCGTTTTGATTGACCGTTTTTTGTGGTTTTGCCTGTAGAGACGTTTCCTGAAACGTCTCCTTGAAATAATGACCTTTATTTGAGACGTTTCAGGAAACGTCTCTACATAACGGAATTAAATTTTCTCTTCTTCCACGCGCAGCGGTTTGGGTTCGCCACGACGGATGTCGAGTTCATCGATGAGGTTGGTGGCACCAGCGTACTTGTCGATGATGAAGAGCACGTAACGCACGTCGACGTTGATGGTGCGCTGCAAGCGAGGCTCAAAGTTGACGTCGCCGCTCATGGCTTCCCAGTTGCCGTCGAAAGCCAGGCCGATGAGTTCGCCCTTACCGTTCATGATGGGGCTACCGGAGTTACCACCGGTGATGTCGTTGGTCGACAGGAAGCAAACCACGAGTTCGCCGTTGTCGTCGGCATAGGCACCGAAGTCTTTCTTCTCGATGAGTTCGATGAGGCGCTTGGGAGCGTCAAACTCATAGTCGCCAGGAACGTACTTTTCGAGGATGCCGTTGGCGGTGCATACATAGTCGTAATGCACAGCGTCGGCGGGCATATAGTCCTGCACTGAGCCGTAGCTCATACGCATGGTCGAGTTGGCATCGGGATAGAGGCTCTTCTCAGGCTGGGTGGCAGCATAGTACTCGCGCAGACCTTTGACGAAGATGTGGTCATTCTCGCTGATGGCACCCATGGCCTCGCGGTAGGCGGGAATGCCTTGCATGAGGGATTCCATCATCGAGGTGTTCATGATGTAGGCATAGTCTTTGCCAATCTTCTTGGGGTTGGGTTTGGCCAAGAAAGCCTTGATGTTTTCGGCATTGCCGAAGATGGAGTTGGCATAGACGTCATCGGCGAAGGCGTCGATGTCGCCCTTGAACTTCTTGTCGATGATGTTATAGATCTCGGGGAGTTCCTCGGCCTTGAAGGCAGCCTTGTAGGTCTTCAGCATTTCGGCGAAGGTCTTCTTCTCCACCTGCGGGTCGGTCTCGGCAAAGAGGTCGTCCACATTCATGGATTGGAGCATCACCAGTGCCATCTCTTCGGCATCCTTGTCCTTGTCCAAATAAGCTTGATAGTAGGAGCCAAATTGGGCAGCAATACCAGCGGCACCCACGTTGGCGACGAAGTTGGGATAATAGATGTACTTGGCCACCTCGCTCATGGTCTTGTAGGCTTCCTTGAGGTTCGGGAGGGCGTTCTTGTATTCAGTCTTGTTGTTCTTGTTCACCCAATTGGTGAAGTCTTTCTCCAAGGCGACTTTAGCCTCGCTGACCTTGTTCTTGCGGAGCATGGTGCACTGGCCGATGAAATTCTTCCAAGTGTTGGCCAAGCCAGCATGGTTGTCGGCATACATCAGGTTGATGTGGTCGTCCACTTTCATGTATTCTTCCATCACTTCGAGCTCTTTGCCGAAGATGTCGATGATGGTGGGATAGAAGGTATCCACATTATAGTCAATACCGTAGCTCGACATGTAACGCTCGGTGCTGCCAGGGAAGCCCCAAATCATGGTGAAGTCGTCCTTCTGCACGCCATCGAGGCTGATGGGAAGGTGGTGCTTGGGCGTCAGCGGCACATTGTCCTTGCTGTAGGCGGCGGGGTTGCCGTTCTTGTCGCAATAGACGCGGAAGATGCTGAAGTCGCCGGTGTGACGGGGCCACATCCAGTTGTCGGTGTCGCCACCGAACTTACCGATAGAAGAGTTGGCCACGCCCACGAGACGTACATCAGGGAACACTTGATAGACGAACATGTAGTATTCGTTGCCCTCAAAGAAGCCCTTGATGACGGGGTTGTACTTGCCATCTTCGGAGGCGGCGGTTTCCATCTCCTTGATCTTCACACGGATGGCAGCCTGTTGGTCGTCATAGTCCATGTCATCGGTAATGACACCGAGGATGTCCTTGGTAACGTCTTCCATGCGAACGAGGAAGCTGGCAGTCATCTCGGGAGCGGGCAGTTCTTCGCCATAGTTCTTGGCCCAGAAGCCGTCTTTCAGATAGTCGTGCTCGTCGGAGCTGAGCTTTTGGATGGCACCATAGCCGCAGTGATGGTTGGTGAACAGCAAGCCATGCTCGCTCACAATCTCACCCGTGCAGAAGAAGCCACGCGGCATGGCATCGCTGCCCAAGCCTACAATAGCGTCTTTCAGACTGCTGTGGTTGATGCTGTAAAGCTCTTCAGGGGTCAGTTGCAGACCCATTTTCTGCATGTCAACATAGTTCAGGCGCTCGACGAACATCGGGAGCCACATGCCTTCATCGGCATACACGCGACCCACCGAAACCATGATGGCCATCGCGTTTTTTCATTGATTGGATATTAAATTATTGTGATTCAACACTATTCTAAATCCATAGAATGGAAATGAGGGTGCAAAGATAGGAAATAATCGGATACTTTGGTAATTAATTGAGATTCCCCTTCGGGGAATGGAGGTTATCATGTATTAATTTGGCGGCGGCTTGCAGAGCTTATGAATCGTAAATTCCACATGCCGCCGCGGTTTACAATCCAAGCATTAACTCCATTCCCGCAGGGAATCTCCAAATTCAATAATATTCACTATCTTTGCAGCAAATTTAACCCCATGGAAGACAATTACCAACTCATTACAAAGACCGCTGCCGGACTTGAAGACGTGCTGGTTAAGGAAATCAAGGCCCTGGGCGCCAAGAACGTGCGTCCCATGCACCGTGCTGTCATCTGCGAAGGCAACAAGGAGCTGATGTACCGCATCAACTACGAGGTGCGTACCGCCCTCAAGGTGCTGAAACCCTTCAAGACCTTCTTCGCCAAAAACGACGAGGAACTGTACAAGAAAGTGCAGGAAATCAACTGGTTCGAACTCATCCGCACCGACCAGACCTTCTGCATCGACGCAGTGACGAGCGGACGCTATTTTACGCACTCGCAGTATGCCAGCCTGCGCATGAAAGACGCCATCGTCGACCAGTTCCGCGACGTCTATGGCATCCGTCCGAACATCAACACCCTCAACCCCGACCTGCGCATCAACCTGCACATCCGCGAGGACAAGGTGACCATCCTCTTCGACAGCTCGGGCGAGAGTCTGCACCATCGTGGCTACCGCAAGCAGGTCGACAAGGCCCCGATGAACGAGGTCTTGGCGGCAGGCCTCATCCTGCTCTCAGGTTGGAAGGCGGATTGCAACTTCCTTGACTGCATGTGTGGCTCGGGCACGCTGCCCATTGAGGCGGCGATGTACGCGATGAAGATCCCGCCAGGGTATTACCGCAAGCAATGGGGCTTCATGAAATGGGACGACTACGATGCCGAGCTGTGGCAGCGCATCCGTGAGGAAGCCGACGCCAACATCTGCGACTTCGACCATGAGATCTGGGCCTCCGACCGCTCGCCCAAGGCCGTCGCCATCGCCGAGGGCAACATCAACTACGCCCATCTGCAGCACGACATCCACCTGATGAAAAAGGACATGCACGACCTTACCCCACCCGAAGGCGGTGGCATTGTCATCATCAACCCGCCCTATGGCGACCGTCTTGAAGAAGACGACATCGATGAGCTCTATGAGGAAATCGGCCGCACGCTGAAACACAACTTCCAAGGCTTCCAATGCTGGCTCATCACCGACGACGCCGTGGCGCTGCGCCATGTCGGGCTGAAGCCCACAGCCAAGATACCGATTTGGAACGGCCCGCTGGAATGCAGGTTTGTCTGCTTCGATATTTTTGAGGGATCCTTAAAGGATAAAAAGGCCAGAGAGGCTGAATCTTAGCGTCATTGCGAGGAGGAACGACGAAGCAATCCAGGGAATATAGCTTTTTTGCCTGGATTGCTTCGTTCCTCGCAATGACCAAAAGGCCTTACTTCTTATTAAACTGATTCATCGTTCTGTCCACACCTTGCGTGACAAAACTCTTGATGATTTCGACGGCCTCGTCACATTTCTGGTCGACGATAGGCTCCTCTGAGGCTTTCCATTGCCCCAAAACGAAATCCACCTGACGGCCGCGCGGGAAGTCATCGCCCAAGCCGAAACGCAGGCGGCAGAACACGTTCGTTCCCAACTTCTCGATGATGTCGGTCAGGCCGTTGTGGCCACCGTCGGCACCCTGTTTGCGAAGACGCAACGTGCCCAAAGGCAAAGCAATGTCATCGTTGACAACTAACAAGTTTTCGATGGGTATCTTTTCTTGCTGCAACCAATATTTCACCGCCTTGCCGCTGAGGTTCATGTAGGTCGTCGGCTTGATGACGAGCAATGTCTTGCCTTTGAACTTCATCTCCGAGGTTTGGGCAAGACGTCCCGTGGTGAAGGTCCCATCCAGGTCCTTCGCCAGGCGGTCGGCAATCTTAAAGCCGATGTTATGACGCGTGTTGTCATATTCGGCGCCGATGTTCCCCAAACAGGCAATCAGGTATTTCATTGGGTCGGGTTCGCTGTTTTTTCCTCTACGGAATAACCGTGCAAAAATAGATATTTTCATGATATGAAAAAAGGCCGTCCGAAGACGGCCTTGTCGTATGATCGAATAAAGATTACTCTGCGGCCTCTTCTTCGGCGACGGCAGCGCCACGAGCGGCGTTGACGGCAAAGATGACGGTGTAGCCAGGAGTGATAGGCGTGACATTCTCGATGGCGAGGTCCTTCACCTTGATGGCTTCGTTGATGTTCACATTGCTGATGTCGACCTTCACGTAGTCGGGCAGGTCCTTAATCAGACCAGTAACCTTCACCTTCTTGATACCCATCTTGGGTTTGCCACCACGCATGGTACCGACGGCTGAGCCTTCGAGGGCGATGGGCAGGGTGACCGTGACAGGTTTGTCTTCCTTCACGATGAGGAAGTCGGCGTGCAACACCTTGTCGGTCACAGGGTGATACTGGATGTCTTGCAGGATGGTCTTGTAGGTCTTGCCGTTGACATCGAAGTCGATGATGTAAGTCTCAGGGGTAAAGAGGATCTTGGTGAAGTTCTTGTCGGCAGTGGCGAAGTGGATTTGCTCCTCACCAGCACCGTACATGACACAAGGAACCATTTCGGCTTGACGCAAAGCCTTAGTATCCTTTTTCCCTACGTTCTCGCGAAGAGAACCGCTCAATGATACAGTTTTCATTGTGTTTAAATGTTTGGTTGTTAATGATTAATTTGTTGTTATTATGTTGGGTGGACACACAGGTCCGCCCCTACATTCATTTGAATAATGAACTAATGGATTCGTATGATTCTACGCGGTGGATAACATCGGCAAACAAAGGTGCCGTGCTGACCACACGGATTTTCTTGGAGGCGTTAGCAGGCAGCGGGATGGTGTCGGTGACCACCACTTCGCTGAACACCGAGTTGTCGAGGCGTTCCATGGCGGGACCGCTGCACACGGCATGGGTGGCGAAGGCGCGGACGCTCTTGGCGCCGTTGTCCATCATCACCTGACCAGCTTTCACGATGGTGCCAGCAGTGTCGATGATGTCGTCGAGGATGATGACGTTCTTGTCTTTCACATCGCCGATGAGTGTCATGCTCTCCACCACGTTGGCACGTGCACGTTGCTTGTGGCACACAGCCAGGTCGCAACCCAAACGCTTGGCGTAGGCCGAGGCACGCTTGGAGGCTCCCAGGTCAGGAGCGGCAATCAGCAGGTTGTCGATATTCATCTTCTGGATGTGGTCGATGAAGATGGTTGAGGCATACAAGGCATCCATCGGGATATCGAAGAAGCCTTGGATCTGGTCGGCGTGAAGGTCCATCGTGATGATGCGGTCCACATGGGCGGCGGTCAACATGTTGGCCACCAACTTGGAGCCGATGCTCACACGGGGTTGGTCCTTACGGTCCTGACGGGCCCAGCCAAAATAAGGGATCACAGCGATGACCTTATGGGCCGAGGCACGCTTGGCGGCGTCGATCATGAGCAGAAGCTCCATCAGGTTGTCGGTAGAAGGCATGGTGGACTGCACGATGAACACGTGATGGCCACGGATGCTCTCTTCGAATGAAGGTTGGAACTCGCCATCGGAGAAGACGACGACCTGTGACTTACCCAGTTGAGTACCATAGGCTTCGGCAATCTTGGTGCCTAATTCCTTGGTGGCTCTACCGGCAAAAATAGATACGTATCTGCCTGACATTTTTGTGAGAAATTTGAGGCTGCAAAAGTAGGCATTTTATCAAAGCGAACCAACCAAAAACAGATTTTTTTCGATTAATGATTGCCATGAATGAAAAAAACCGTATTTTTGCAGCCGCGTTTGACGCGATAAACCATACATGGTGAGCTTGTCGAACCATGCCGAAGTGGCGGAATCGGTAGACGCGTCGGTCTCAAAAACCGATGAGGTAACACTCGTGCCGGTTCGATCCCGGCCTTCGGTACCAAGAAAAAAGAGCAGCTCTGACATGAACCCCGAAAGTTGGACA
The DNA here is from genome assembly GCA_905234645.1 of uncultured Bacteroidales bacterium. GTDB lineage: Bacteria > Bacteroidota > Bacteroidia > Bacteroidales > F082 > Limimorpha. Next base: position 35,867 of record CAJOIS010000025.1, read on the forward strand.
AAAAACTTTCGGGGTTTTATTATGTCACAAAAGAGGAACAAACACACATTCGAAGATCGACTGAAGTACAT
>CAJOIS010000026.1 GCA_905234645.1 uncultured Bacteroidales bacterium
ACATCCGTTATTTACAATTTCCGCCATAAAAGTACTATTTTATTCTCTTGTTTTTGCAGTACTCTCAATTGACGCTGCAAACATAGGATGACATGGCTGTTAAGTCTTGCATAAAGCACCCGACAAGCTACCCAACAAGCCACCCCATAAGTTACTAAAATCCAGCCAATTCCATGGTCACCGTGGGTATCAGCAGCAAAGCGCCCAAAACAATCAGCACGAGGATGAACTTCCAGATGAACTTCACCCACTTCTCCCACGGGATGCGGGCCACGCCGAGGGCGGCCATCAGGACGCCGCTGGTGGGGGTGATCATGTTGGTGAAGCCGTCGCCGAACTGGAAGGCCACCACGGTGGACTGGCGCGAGATGCCAATCAAGTCGCTGAACGGCGCCATGATGGGCATGGTGATGGCGGCCTTGGCCGAACCACTCGGGATGACGATATTAATCAAGGTCTGTATGCCATACATGATCTCCGCCGAGGCGATCTTGCCCATGTTGCTCATCGACTTGGAGAGGCCGTAGAGGATGGTGTCGATGATGCCGCCGTCCTGAAGAATGATAACGATGCCACCTGCCAAGCCCACGATGACCGCCGCCGAGAGGATGTCGCCCATGCCCTCGAGGAAGAGCTTCGCGATGTCGCTGGCGCTCTTGTCGACAGCCAAGCCGCTGGCGATGCCCAGCACCAGGAACAGCGAGGCAATCTCCATGATGTACCACTCGTAGCCCAACACGCCCACCACGAGGAAATAGACCGTGGCGAAGAGCAGCGTGAGCACGAAATAATGCACCGTCTTGCGCAAGGTGAGGATGCTCAACAGGACAAACACCGCCGTACCGATAGGCAGCAGCGGCAAGGTGGTCGTGTTGTTGCCGATCTTCAAGGTGGTCATCGGGTAAAGCACCGAGAACACGATTAATACCGCCGCCAGGAAGGCGAAGACCCACCAGGCCTTGCGCGGCGTGTAGCGTTCCAGCTCCTCTTCCTTCACCTCCGCCGACTTGCGCCAATAGGCGTCCTCCTCATACATGATGGACGACTGCGGGTTTTTCTTCACCTTGCGCGCATAGAGCAGCACGAAAATGATGCCCACCACCGTCAGGATGACCCAGCACACGGCACGGTAGCCGATGCCCGTGAACAAGGGGATGTCGGCGATGCCCTGCGCGATGCCGATGGTGAAGGGGTTGAGCATGGCGCCCGAGAAGCCGATGTGCGCCGCCACATACACCATGCAGAGGCCCACGATGCTGTCGTAGCCCATCGAGACCGCCAAAGGTATGATGATCAAGGCAAAAGCGATGGTCTCCTCGCTCATGCCGAACACGCTCCCGAAGAGGCTGAACAGCAACATGATCAAGATGATGACGATGTTGTTCACCCCGATCTTTTGCATCAATTTGTTGCATTCCAACCGTTTGGTGAACTTCAAGAACGACATGATACCCATGTCGATGGCCTTGCTTTTGTTCATGATCCAAAAGGCGCCACCGATGATTAATATGAACACGATGATGTTGCTTTGCTTGACGAAGCCCTTGTAAAACGCCGAAAACACCTGCCATGTCTGTGGCTCGGCATGGAACTCCGCGGTCCCTGAGCCAGTCCCTGAGCCCGTCGAAGGGCCGCTCATTTCGTTCAGTTCATCCAAATAATGAAACGTCATCACCGTCTCATCACCGACCTGCTCCGAGACATATTTCCCCGGCGGGATAATCCAAGTTAGCACCGCCGCAATGACGATGATAAAGAAAACAATAACAAAAGTATGTGGGACTTTGCGCTTTTTCATGTCAATTCATTTGAAGGCACAAAGATATTGAAATTATCCTTATTTTTGCCGCAAATCTTAAATCGAATTCAGATGAAAAAACATTTGTCCTGCCCGCATCGGCCCAGGAAAAGAAGATGTTCACCCCCGCTGACGCTTCCTACAACAACCGCGCTGTCTATGCCCAACGTCCCAACCAGCTGAAATGGATTGGCAACTCCGACATCCTCATGAAGGTGAAGGACAACGAGATCATCACCATGATGCCCGACAGCAAGAAGGAAGCCACCTTCCTCACCGTCGACGAGCTGAACGGCTTCACCAAAGGCGAGGGCATCAACGACCTGAAGCGCATCCCGCAACTGACGTGGATCAACGAATACCAAGCCTATTTCTATGCCTTGGGCGACAACGGCATCAACCTCAACAAGATAGACATCAAGAAGAGAACTATCGATGTCCTTGCACCCATCCCACAAGACGCTGAGAACCAGAACATCTGCAACGCCACCATGAATGTGGCCTATACCATCGACAACAACCTGTATGTGGCCAAAGGCAACAAGCAAATCCAGATTACCGACAACCCCGAGGGCGTGGTGGCCGGTCAGAGAGTTCGCTATCAACGGCGGCATCTTCTGGTCGCCCGACGGCAAACTCCTCGCCTACTACAGCATGGATGAGCGCATGGTGACTGACTATCCCTTGGTCGACATCCAAGAGCGCATCGCCACCGCCAAGCCCATCAAATACCCCATGGCCGGCATGACGAGCCATCAGGTGACGCTGCATGTCTACAATATCGCCACGGGCAAGGAAATCGTGATCAAGACGGGAGAGCCTGCCGAGCAATACCTCACCGCCATCACCTGGAACCCCGACAACAAGCGCATCTATATCGGTGTCTTGAACCGTGAGCAGAACCACCTGAAGTTCAACGAATACAGCGCCATCACGGGCGATTTCATCCAGACCATCTTCGAGGACCGCGATGAACAGTATGTGGAGCCGCAAGGTCCTGCCTACTTCCTGCCCGACAACGCCGACCAATTCATTTGGAAGGCCCAACGCGACGGCTACTATCACCTCTATCTGTACACCATCAGCAAAGGCACTTGCAAGCAACTCACCCACGGCGATTTCGTCATCACCGACTTCAACGGCTTCTCGAAGGACGGCAGCAAGATCTACTACCGCACCACTGAGGTCAGCCCGCTGGAACGCCACTGTTATATGATGGACATCAAGAGCGGCACCGTCACCAAGCTCACCAAGGAGCACGGCACGCACGACATCATTCCTTCGGGCAGCGGCAAGTACTTCCTTGACTACTACACCAGCACCGACGTGCCGTATAACGTCGACCTGCAAGACAGCAACGGCAAGATGGTCAGGCGCCTCCACGAGGCCGAGAACCCGCTGAAGGACTACAACCTCGGTGTCACTGAACTCGGCACCCTGAAGGCCGAAGACGGACAGACACTCTACACCCGCCTCATCAAGCCTTACAACTTCGACGCCTCGAAGAAATATCCCGTCATCGTCTACGTGTATGGCGGTCCCCATGCCCAACTCATCACCGACGAGTGGACGGCCGGCGCGGGCATCTACCTCAACTACCTCGCCCAGGAAGGCTTCCTCGTCTTCACCCTCGACAACCGTGGCTCTGCCGACCGTGGCGAGGCCTTCGAGCAGTGCATCCACCGCCAGTGCGGCCAACTCGAGATGCGCGACCAGATAGTGGGCATCGAATGGCTGAAGACCTTGCCTTACGTCGACGCCGACCGCATCGGCAGCGACGGTTGGAGCTATGGTGGCTTCATGTCGACCTCACTGAAGATCAACCACCCCGAGGTGTTCAAGGTCAGCGTGGCAGGCGGTCCCGTGCTGGATTGGAAATACTATGAGATCATGTACGGCGAGCGTTACATGGACACGCCCGAGGAGAACCCCGAAGGCTACGAGCTGACCAGCCTCGAAAACAAGACCGACAAACTGGAAGGCAAGCTCCTGATGATCCACTGCACCACCGACCCCGTCGTGATGTGGCAGCACAGCCTCGTCTTCGTCGAGAACTGCATCCACAACGGCAAGCAGCTCGACTACTTCGTCTATCCCGGCCACGACCACAACGTCGCCGGCCCCGACCGGGCGCATTTGATTACCAAGATTACGCAGTATTTTAAGGATAATCTGTAATACCTCGCGTCACTGCGAGGAACGAAGCAGTCCAGACCAAAAGCCTATTCACTGGATTGCTTCGTCGTTCCTCCTCGCAATGACGCAAAGCGACGACAAGAATAATGCAAAAACAAAGCCCTCCGCCATTGTGAACTGAACCCCGAAAGTTGGACAAAAAACTTTCGGGGTTTTATTATGCGAAAAAAACACGATTACGAAGCTCGATTGAAGTACATGAAGATGCTAGAGGAAGGCTACAGCATCCACTTCATAAGCAGAGCGTACGGTATTGACCATAGGATTTTGTCCACATTGTGGAGTCGGTACCAGGAAGAAGGGCCAGTCGCATTGGCCAAGAAGAAGAACTGCGCTCTTACAGTGGCGGAAAAGTTGTCGGTGATATCCGAATACAAGGAAAAACGCCTATCTTTGCCAGACATTATGTTAAGCCATGGAGTGAGTCGGAGTGCAATAGAAGGATGGTGCCGGCGTTATGCGGCTGGCGGAGAGGAGGCACTGGTTGACAAGCCCAGGGGAAGACCGAGAAAAGACATGGGAAGACCGAAGAAAAAGAAGCCGGAGGAGATGACGGAGCTGGAGCGGCTCCGTTACGAGAACGAGCGCCTGCGCGCGGAGAATGCACTGCTAAAAAAAGTGAAAGCCTTGGTCGAAGAAAGGGAAGCCCGTCTCAAAGGGACTGGGCGGAAGCCATCCAAGGACTGAGGCGGGACCATGATGTCGGGACGCTGCTCGACATCAAGGGGATGGCTCGTTCCACATTCTACTACCACGCCAAAAGGTTGCACGACTCGGACGGATACGATGCCGTCAGGAAACGGATAGTGGAGATCTATGAGGCGAACTGCGGAAGGTACGGCTACCGTCGCGTCACTGCACAACTGCACAATGAGGGGATTGGAATCAACCACAAGACTGTGCAGAAACTGATGGGGCAGATGGAACTCAAAGCGAAACGGAGGAGGCAGAAGTACCGTTCGTACAAAGGCGAAGTCGGCAGGGTGGCACCAAACATACTCAACAGGGACTTCTCCGCCACAAGACCGAACCAGAAGTGGGCCACTGATGTCACGCAAGTCAACATCAAGGGCGGCAAACTGTACTTGTCGCCCATCTTGGACATGTTCAACGGGGAGATTGTCTCGTATACAATCTCCAAAACGCCAGACTTGAGCATGGCAACAAGAATGCTTGCCAAGGCCTTCCATGTCCGGAACGACCTCAATGGATTAATCCTGCATTCCGACCAGGGTTGGCACTACCAGCATCTCAGGTATCAGACCATGCTCAAGGAAAAGGGCATCATACAAAGCATGTCACGCAAGGGCAATTGTCTTGACAACGCCATGATGGAGAACTTTTTCGGCCTCATGAAGAATGAATTGCTATATTTGCACGACTGGAACTCCGTGCAAGAGTTCGAACAAGCACTGATGAACTACATCCATTACTATAACAACCAAAGAATTAAGTTGAGACTAAAAGGAAAGAGCCCGGTACAATACCGAACTCTTTACCTAAACAATTAATGTTTAACCGTCCAACTTCTGGGGGGCACATCATTGCAGCGAAGGGCTTTTTCACTATCTAATAATCTTAATCGGCCGGCCCTAGGGTCCTTGAGCCTGTCGAAAGGCCCTATCTTTTGAAACGGCCCTTCGACGAGCTCAGGGACTTTGTTGCTCTTTAGAAATAAAGGTCGCGTTCGCCGTTCTTGATGCGCTCGATGCGGCTCTTCAGCTCGTCCAAGAACTTCGGGTCGACATTCTTGAAGTTGTTCTCGATGCACTTCCAGCCCTTAGCAGCGACTTCGGGCGTGGCGTAGTCGACCAAGTATTCGCTCAAGGTCAGGATGGCATTCGGCGTGCAGTAGCGCTTGATGAAGCCCGGCACGCTGAATTCCATAAAGTGCTCGCCCGTACGACCCAGACGGTAGCAGGCCGTGCAGAAGCTCGGGATGAAGTCGTGATCGAGGAGCTTGTCGATGATGTCGCCCAACGAGCGGTCGTCGCCAATCTTAAACTGCTCGCGGTGCAAGTTCTGGTCCTCCTGCTTGTCGCTGTTCTTCTCTTCTTCCTCGTGGTGGTATTTGTAATCGCCAATCTGAAGGTTGGTGCCACCGTCAATTTGCGAGATGCCGTATTCGATGGCCTTGGCGCGGAAGGCGGCATCCTCACGAGCGGTCAGGATCATGCCCGTGTAAGGCACGGCCAGACGGAAGATGGCGATGATCTTCTCGAAGGTGTCATCGTCGACGAAGTACTTCTTGTCGATGCTCAAGCCCGAGGCGTCCTTGATACGCGGGAAGGAGATGGTGTGCGGACCCACGTTGAAGCAAGCCTCCAAGTGGTTGGTGTGACGGATCATGGCCAGCACCTCGTAACGCCAGTCGTAAAGACCGAAGAGGATGCCGAGGCCGTTGTCGTCGATGCCTGCCTGCTGGGCGCGGTCCATGGCGGTGAGGCGGTAGTTGTAGTCGCCCTTCTTGGTATTAATCGGGTGGTACTCGTTGTAGATCTCGGGGCAATAGGTCTCCTGGAAAATCTGGTAGGTACCGATGCCGGCCTCTTTCACGACGCGGAAGCCTTCCACATCCAGCGGAGCGGCGTTGATGTTCACGCGGCGGATGCTGCCCTTGCCTTTCTTGGTGTTGTAGGTCACCTTCACGGTGTGGGCGATGTACTCGGGCGAGTATTTCGGCGACTCGCCATAGACGAGGATGAGGCGCTTCTGGCCGTCGTCTTCAAGAGCCTCCACGTTGCGGACGAGTTCCTCGTCGGTTAAAGTAGTACGGATCTGTTCCTTGTTCGACGAACGGAAACCGCAGTATGAGCAGTTGTTGACGCAGTAGTTGCCCACATACAAGGGGGCGAACAGCACGATGCGGTTGCCGTAGATGCGGCGTTTCAGCTCACGGGCGCCTTCCTTGATCTCTTCCACCAGTGCGGGGTCGGTGGTGTTGACGAGGACGGCGGTCTCTTCCAGCGTCAGACGGTTTTTGTCCAGCGACTTCTGGATGATCTCGCGCACACGCTCAGGGGTGCTCTTGGTGTTGTTGATGTAATCCCAAATCTCTTCGGACGAGATGAACGGCTTGTTGGGCTCGTCAGGGATGCGGCATTTTTCCGGATGAAATTGCATATCTGTAATGGTTTTTGAATTAATGATTCCTGAGTAACGCCGACTTCACCTCGATGCCTTCGATGCGACCCAACTGGCCTGTGAGGGAACCTATCTCGTCGGTGGTACCTTCAAAGATGACGGAAATGATGCTGTAAGTGTCTCTTGGAAAACCTTGGCGGCAGATGATGATGCTTGCATGGCGGGAGAGCACCGCGTTGACTTGGGGCGCGGCTTCCCTGTTTTCCACATAAATAAGGACTGAGCCTATTCTCCTTTCCATTTGAATGACCTCCGGATCAGATGATTATGATTCCCGCACCGACCTCGATGTCAACGCATTGTCTTCATCTCAGTGATTGTGCGGCTTAGTTTTTGCGGCTGCAAAGATAAAACTATTTTTCCTTACAAGGATACTTTTTGAAATTAATACTCCACCTTATCCTGTTTTGCTTCCCAGGCGTGGAAGGTCTCAATGGCCTCATCGCGCAGCAAGGGGATGAACGGCACGGTGCGTTCTTCGATGTGCTGCTCCAACTCCTTATAGATGAAGTCGTCGGCAAAGTCGATGTCAGCGGCATCCTTTTTCGTGTTGCCGTAATAGATGCACTTGATATGCGCCCAATAGATGGCGCCCAGGCACATCGGGCAGGGCTCGCAGGAAGTGTAGATGACGCAATCCGAGAGGTCGAAGGTGCCTAGCTTGCGGCAGGCTTGGCGGATGGTGTTCACCTCGGCATGGGCGGTGGGGTCGTTGTCGATGGTCACGCTATTGGCGCTGCCCGCCACGATTTCTCCATCTTTCACGATGACGGCCCCGAAGGGACCGCCACCGTTTTTCACGCTCTCATCGGCGAGGCGGATGGCCTCTCGCATATATTCTTTGTCTTTTTCTGTGATTCTCATGGTATTTTGGGTTTATCAACAGGGGCTTACGCCGCCTGCTTAACATCTGTCCCTGCGGGACTCCTTATTTTCTGTATCGGGTTTCAAGTTCTGCGCGGTATTTGTCGGCAATCTCTTTGGCCAAAGCCACGCCGTCGCCCTGCGGCTCGGCGCTGAAGGTGCCGAGGCGCTCACGCCACCACTGGCCTTCGTATTTGCAGATGCGCTCGTGGTAGGCCTTCTCATCGAAGGGTTGTCCCGCATCAATGGCGGCATCCACGTCCTTGAAGAACTCCTTCCAGCGGTAGGCGTAGTAGGTCGCGGTGAGACCCGCCCAAGCGCGGCTGGCGTATTCGTTCAGCAAGGCATCCTCCTCGCCCCAGGTGGTGATGATGTTACGGGCATTGCTCTCGAAGTAGTCCTTGTCCTCATCGGTCGTGCCGATGGCTCTCGCGTCACGAATCCAGCGCCCCACGAGGAAGGCGCTCTCCGTCGCCAGAATGGCATCGGTATCGTCAAGGATGGAAGTCATCGTCTTCTCTATCTGACGCAAGGTCTCGTAGTCGCCTTCGCGATAGGCCTTCACATAGTCAGCATAAAGGTCGCTGAAGTAGTTGCCCAGCAGCTGTCTCGTGATATTGACAGCATCGAAATGACGTGTGCGGGTGTTACAGTCGGAGTCAAGCAGGTCGTCCAAGGCATCCAACAAGGTGATGTTGTTGTACTTATAGGTTGGGGCGACGTAATACTGGCGGTATTCGTTGATGTCGCCCATGGTCGGCCTCTGGTTGATGCGCACAGTCTGGCCCGGCGACGAAACCTTATTATAGACGCTGTCGGCGAGCAGTCGCCAAGCGGCGCGCATACACTCGTCCTCCTTGCCCGCACGTTGGTCGGCGAGGCGTTTCACCCAAGCATCCACATCCTTGGTGAGCGGGTTGTCCCATGCCTTCTCGAAGACGTATTCATACATGAAGGGGTTGCAGTCGAAGCCCTCCAAGGTGGAGCCGATGCCGACGAAGTTGTCGCCACCTTTCTCAAAGGCGCGCTCAATCCTCACATTCACCGTGTCGAGGTTGCCGGCCAGCATGGAATTGCCGCCGAAGTTACCGAGATAGCACCAGATGTAAGGCACGCCATAGTAGGCGTTGGTGCGCTCCCACACAGGTTGTCTCTCGCAGTAGTAATCGAGCATGATGTGTCTGTCTATCGGCATTGAGGTGATGTAGGCCTCGATGCGATTGTCGACTTCCCAGTATTGGCGTTCGTTCCAGAACAGCCAAGCCATCTCCAGCCACTTGGCATCGGGGTCGGCGGCCTCCAACGACTCGTACACCTGACGGCTCACACGGCCGAGGTATTCTGGCTCCCAGCTGGGCGGGATCATCTCGTTGAAAATGTCGATGCCGTAGATATGGTCGGTGCCATAGAACTCTATCTCTTTCTCAATGAATTTCTTCTGTATCATGGGATACAACTCGCTTTCGGGGTCGAGGAACTTGCACCAGCAGATGCTGTCGAAGCCCGCCCAGTCGCCCAACGAAGCCAAAGGCGCATCAGGATAGATGCGTGTGATGCAAGGCGGCACATGCCCCGCAAAACCAGGCAGCACGGGTTTCATGTTGAGTTCGCGCTCGCGGGCAACAATCTGCTTTTGCAGTTCCTTTTGGTTCTCAAGCCAGGACATAGGTAGCGGTCCGCCCCATCGGTCTATGTTTTGCATACGGTGCCACGGCAAATGCGCCGGTCCTGTGAAGTAACTGCGAATCTCCTCGTCGGTGAGGCCGAGTTCACTCCACACCTCATACCACACGCTCTCCTGTCCCGTGATGGCCAGCGGCAGGTTGATGCCGTTGAGGGCCATCCAGTCGATGAAATGCTCCCACTGTGACCAGTTCCACCAAGGCAGGGTATAGCCGAAAGTGCAGTAATTCAAGAAGAAACGGTCGGGCACACGGGCGCTGAGACTGACCTTCTCGGGCACCGTCGGCATGGTGGCAGGAATCTGCAAAGGCTCCTCTTTGAACCACGAGTATTGCGCCATGCAATAGTATTTCAGGTAGTGGTTCAGACCCACGGCCATGCTGTTGGCATTGTTGCCTCGGATGACGAGGTTTTTGCCTTTCATTTCGATTTCGAAGCGGTCCACAGTATCGGCAAGTCGTTCAAGGACTATGTTCTCCGAATATTCAGGCACCACGCGGTTCACCAAGCCACGCATTGCGATGACTTCGGGGTCGGTTTCCTTTTTCGTGCAGCCGAAGCACAGCACGAGGCCCAAGAGGGCAAAGAGGTAAAGCTTTTTCATTTTAACAGTTTTAACTGAGGCAAAAGTATTAAATTAGTTGTTATCTTTGCCGAAAAATCAGCCCGATGAAAAAGATTTGGTTTTGGTTCGCCTCCCTTTTGCTTGTTTTCGTTGCCTGCAAAAAGTACGAATCGCCCTCATCGGGCAGCGACACTCCCCTGCCCCAGCACGTCGACCCGACCTACAACATCGGTGACTATTTCCATAACGACACACTTGCAGGCATCGTTTTCCACACCTACTCTGCAGGCTTGCATGGGTTGATTGTTTCATTGGATGAAACCCAGCTGGCATGGTGCGAAACCAACTATGTCAACAGTTTGACAGGCGCCACCAACCCTTACGACGGCTGGCGCAACACCAACATCCTCATGACAAACTACGACCTGTGTCACTATCCCGCCATACGATGGAGCCACCTTCGCAACACCTGGCACCTCGTCCACCAAAACTACCCCATCACATCGCGGCAATGGTTTGTTCCGGCCAGCTCCGAACTGGAGAAACTACTGCAGAACCAAGCGGCGGTCAATGCCACCTTGAGTTCAATGGGTTATCCGACTTTGGAGGGAAAGACCTATTGGTCGAGCACCGAACTGGGCACAAGAAGTGCTGCCGCCCTGCAAACGCAAGACAGCAGCATTATCGTTAGGGAAGCCGTGAAAGACCAGGTCTTTTATGTACGGGCTATAAGGAATTTTTGAGATCATCAAGGCTTCAGAAAGCATGTCATCCCTACGCTGAGTCGTACAGGCCTTAACAGGTATGTCATCCCCGCAAAGGCTTGTGCGGCGGCTTGGGATCTATACCTGTTGAGGCCGCTCATAATAAGATTTTGCCTCTTATACCGCCTCCTATAGATTCCTTCCCATCCCACATTCCCTCGTTGGAATGACATAGGAGGCTAACTCACCACGCAAGAATGACATGGGAGGCTTATTTCTTCGCCACTGGGTCGCAGGTGAGGCCGATACCCAGTTTCTTGAAGATTTTCTGGTCCACCTCGCTGAGCATCACCGTGCTATGCACCTGACAACCATTGAGCTGCGGCAGGCACTCCAAGGCTTTCTTGCAGTTTTCGTCCCAGAGGCTAAGCATGGACAGTGCGACCAACACCTCGTCGGTGTGTAAACGCGGGTTGCGGCCATGCAGGTAGTTGACCTTGGTGGTCTGGATGGGCTCAATCATGGCCTGCGGGATGAGTTTCACCTCATGCGGTATGCCAGCGATATGCTTGGTAGCATTGAGAATCAAGGCGGCGCTGGGACCGAGCAGGTCGCTGGTGTGGGCCGTGATGAGGGTGCCGTCTTCCAACTCGATGGCAGCTGAGGCCACGCCTTCTTTCTCCTTGCGTTCCTTGGCAGCGATGGTGGTCTTGCGCAGCGCGGTGGTGATCTTGGCCTGTTTCATTAGCAAGGCAATCTTGTTCACCTCGCTCTCGGTGCCTTTGCCCTTGGCCAGGTTGCACAAGGCGGTATAGTAACGGCGGATGATCTCCTGCTTCGAAGCCTCGCTGCACACGGCGTCGTCACTCAGACAGTAGCCCACCATGTTGACGCCCATGTCGGTCGGCGACTTGTAGGGGTTCTCGCCATAGATGCTTTCGAAGATGGCGTTCAGCACGGGGAAGATCTCGATGTCGCGGTTGTAGTTGACAGCGGTCTTGCCGTAGGCCTCGAGATGGAAGGGGTCGATCATGTTGACGTCGCTAAGGTCGGCAGTGGCAGCTTCGTAGGCCACGTTGACGGGATGTTTCAGCGGCAGGTTCCACACGGGGAAGGTCTCGAACTTGGAATAGCCCGCCTTGATGCCGCGCTTGTTCTCGTGATAGAGCTGGCTCAGGCAGACGGCCATCTTGCCGCTGCCGGGACCCGGGGCGGTAATCACCACCAGCGGACGTGTGGTCTCCACATAGTCGTTGCGGCCAAAGCCGTCCTCCGAGTCGATGAGGGCCACATTGTTGGGATAGCCTTCGATGATACGATGGTAATACACCTTGATGCCCATGCGCTCCAAACGTTTTCGATAGGCATCGGTGCTGGCCTGACCGTTGTAGTGGGTGACCACGACGGAATTCACCATGAAACCACGGTTCATAAACTCTTCACGAAGACGCAACACGTCCACATCATAGGTAATCCCCAAATCGCCACGCACCTTGTTCTTCTCGATGTCGACGGCGCTGATGACGATGACAATTTCCGCCTCATCAACGAGTTGGGAGAGCATCCTCAACTTGATGTCGGGCAAAAAGCCCGGCAACACGCGGCTGGCATGGTAGTCGTCAAAGAGTTTTCCGCCAAATTCGAGGTAAAGTTTGTCGCCGAACTTGGCAATGCGTTCCTTGATGTGTTCAGATTGGATTTTGAGGTATTTCTCGCTGTCGAACCCGTATTTTTTTGTGGTTTTCATGATGAAAAAAATGCGGTCGCCCCATTACGGGGCGACCATTGTTAATAATGTGTTAGTCTAACTTACCAAGCGAAGAGCGGGTAGTCCTTCATCAGCTTGTTGACCTCGGCACGGACGGCGTTAATCTTGGCCTCCGAAGCGGTCTTGGTCTCAGGATTGATGTCGCTGATGACGTCGTCGATCATGTCGACGATGACAGCCATCTTGTCTTGCTTCAGGCCACGGGTGGTGATGGCGGGCGTGCCGACACGCAGACCAGAGGTCAGGAAAGGCGAGCGGGTGTCGAAGGGCACCATGTTCTTGTTGACGGTGATGTCGGCAAGGACGAGGGTATTCTCCACCATCTTACCGGTGATCTCCGGGAACTTGCCGCGGAGGTCGATCAGCATGGAGTGGTTGTCAGTGCCACCGCTGATGACATCATAACCCTTATCCATGAAGGCTCTGGCCATGAAGGCGGCGTTCTTTCTCACCTGCTGGATGTACTCCATGTACTCGTCGCTGAGGGCTTCGCCGAATGCAACAGCCTTGGAGGCGATAACGTGCTCCAGAGGACCGCCTTGGATGCCCGGGAACACGGCGCTGTTGATCAAAGCGGACATCATCTTTGTCTCGCCCTTCGGAGTCTTGCGGCCGCGCGGGTCTTCGAAGTCATGACGGATGAGGATCATGCCGCCACGAGGACCGCGGAGGGTCTTGTGGGTCGTGGTGGTGATAATGTGGCAGTACTCCAGCGGGTCGTTCAGCAAGCCCTTGGCGATAAGGCCAGCGGGGTGGCTGACGTCGGCCATGAGGACAGCACCCACCTTGTCGGCGATTTCACGCATACGCTTGTAGTCCCAGTCACGGCTGTAGGCGGAAGCACCAGCGATGATGAGTTTCGGCTTGCACTCGAGGGCGATCTTCTCCATCTCGTCGTAGTCGACGCGACCGGTTTCCTTGGCCACGTGATAGGCGACGGGCTTATAGAGCATACCCGAAGCGTTGACCGGGCTGCCGTGTGAGAGGTGGCCGCCGTGCGAGAGGTCGAGACCCATGAAGGTGTCGCCAGGCTCAAGCAAAGCTTGCATCACGGCCATGTTGGCCTGTGCGCCCGAGTGAGGCTGCACGTTGGCGAAAGTGGCGTTGAACAGTTGGCAGGCGCGGTCGATGGCGATTTGCTCGCTCTGGTCGACGATTTGGCAGCCGCCGTAGTAACGCTTGCCAGGGTAACCCTCGGCGTATTTGTTGGTCATGACAGAACCCATGGCTTCCAGCACCTGCTCACTGACAAAGTTCTCCGAAGCGATGAGTTCGATTCCGTGCATCTGACGCTCTTTCTCTTGGCGAATCAGATCAAAGATTTTTTCGTCTCTTTTCATTGTTGTTGAATTGTTTATCTGTTTAATCGTTGAATCGTTGTTATTGGTTATTGACGCGGGACTGCGGGACGCGAGACTACGGGACTCATTCCGCATTCCATTTCCGCTGCAAATTTGCGAAAATAAATTGAGTCTGCGACAAAAAATCTGTTTTTTGCTACCTTTGTCAGCTCAAAAAAAGTTCAATTCATGAGAAACCATCATTTTACCGTCCTATTATTAGCTGTTTTGGCCATCTTGTTGCCTTCTTGTGAAGGGAGAATAAAGTTTGAGGGAGAAATAGAATTTAGTTTCAGAACCTGCATCGACTATGCCGACACGACCTACTGGTACAGTTGCGGCGACACGACCCAGGCCGCCGATGTGTTTTATGTCTATCCAACAGTGTCGACGATTTCCTTTGTCGACAACGACTCGTCGTGGTTTGCCGACATCACCATGCCCGAGGTGCGCGAGGAAGCCAACGGCAACCAGCGGTTCAACAAGATGCTGTATGGCGAATATAATTTCTATGCGCCTTACTATCGCCAGATGATCTTTGAAGCCTACGCTCAACCTGATTCGGTGGTTCGTCAACTGGCACAGACTGCCGCAAAGGACGTCAATGATGCGTTCCAATACTATATGGAACACTACAACCACGGCCGGCCTTTCTTCCTGATGGGCCATAGCCAAGGCTCGCAGATGCTTATCGAGCTGTTGAAAAACGGTATGACCGAGGAGCAACGCCAACGGATGGTTGCAGCGTATTGCATTGGCTATCACGTGACCGCGGAGGAGTTGGCCGAATATCCCGAGGCCTTGAAACCTGCCACCGATAGTCTCATGCAAGGTTTGGTTGTCTTTAATTCAGTAACCGACCCAACCGCTATTGGTATGGTATCGCGCTACGACGTGGTTGGCATCAATCCTACGACATGGACCATGGCAACTGATACAGTTCCAGCCGAATTCCATTTGGGCATGGCCAAATACAACAACACTCGCGACAGCGTTCTGATTGTGCCTTGCCCAACGAGGACCACCCTTTACAACCACACCACCGTCTGCCCCGACCTCAACCCCGAGATGGTCTTCAATCCAGCCTACGAAAAGATGTTCCCCAAGGGCAACCTCCATTTTGCTGACTCGTGGCTCTTTGGTGGAAATGTGGTGGAGAATATGCGGTGCCGGTTGAGACATTACAATTTTTGACTATTTTTGCACCTCAAAACTGAAGTAAACGATGAAGAATTTTGTTGAAGAACTCCGCTGGCGCGGAATGCTGGCACAGATGATGCCAGGAACGGAAGAACTCCTGCAAAAAGAAATGGTAACGGCTTACCTCGGCACCGACCCGACAGCCGACTCCCTACATATTGGTCACCTCTGCGGCATCATGATGCTACGCCACCTGCAACGCTGCGGCCACAAGCCCATCATCCTGGTGGGCGGTGCCACCGGCATGATCGGCGACCCTTCAGGCAAGAGCCAAGAGCGTAACCTGCTCAACGAAGAGACCTTGCGCCACAACCAAGAATGCATTAAGGCCCAGGTGGCCAAGTTCCTCGACTTCGAATCGAAAGAACCCAACGCCGCCGAAATGGTGAACAACTACGACTGGATGAAAGATTTCACCTTCCTCGACTTCGCACGTGAGGTAGGCAAGCACATCACCGTGAACTACATGATGGCCAAGGACAGCGTGCAGCAGCGCCTCAACGGTACTGCACGCGACGGTTTAAGCTTCACCGAGTTCACCTACCAACTCCTGCAAGGCTATGACTTCCTCTACCTCTACCAGCACAAGCACTGCAAGCTGCAGTTGGGCGGTAACGACCAATGGGGCAACATCACCACAGGTACGGAACTGATCCGCAGAACGTTGGGCTTCGAAAACGAGGCCTTCGCCCTCACCTGCCCGCTCATCACCAAGGCCGACGGCAAGAAATTCGGCAAGACCGAGAGCGGCAACATCTGGCTCGACCCAAAGCGCACCACGCCTTACAAGTTCTATCAGTTCTGGCTCAACGTCAGCGACGAAGACGCCGAGAAATACATCAAGATCTTCACCTCGCTGGACAAAGAGACCATCGACGCCCTTGTCGAGGAACACAAGAAAGACCCGGGCATGCGCGTGCTGCAAAAGCGCCTCGCCCAAGAAGTCACCGTATTGGTGCACTCGCAGGAAGCCCTCGATGCCGCTATCGAAGCCTCCAACATCCTCTTCGGCAAGTCGACTAAGGAAGGCTTGGAGAAACTTGATGAGCAGACCTTCCTAGATATCTTCGACGGCGTACCACAGGAACACATCGCCCGCACTGACCTGGAAGCCGGCATCCCGATTGTCGACTTCATGGCTGTCAACACGCAGATCTTCCCCTCCAAGGGCGAAGCCCGCAAGATGACCCAAGCCAACGGTGTAAGCGTCAACAAGGAAAAGGTCACTCTAGACAAGATGATGACCCCCGACGACCTCATTGACGGCAAGTACATTTTGATGCAAAAGGGAAAGAAGAACTATTACCTCGTAGTGGTTGAATAATACAAATTGTAGGGCTGTCACATCGTGGCTGCTGCATAATGCGAATTACGCTATGCGGATGCCGTGGTACGACAGCCCTACATGTATCATTTCTTCAACGCTTCTTCCGCCTGTTTGATGGTGCCTCGTTCACCATTGACGAAGGCGATGACAAAGGCGTCCTTGAAGCCCAAATTACATACTTCATTCTGACGCGCCACAGCTTCGGCTTTGGTCAGAAAATGTCCTGAGATATAACGGTATGCGCCATTGTATTCATACACCGCCACATCCTTTATTCCCTTGAATGCGGGATCGTTGACGGGCACTTTTTTGTTTAAAGTGGAAAACTGCACAGAAAAATAAGTATCACCCGTAGCAGCAGGTTTCTCCTCGGATACGGTCTGAGCGGTATGGTTCTCTGCCTCAAACTCGCGCTTGTACTCCTCAAAAGCCCGATAAAGCGCCAATGCCATCTGGTTTTGTCCCTTTTCGGAGTTGAGGAACTGTTCCTCCTTGGCGTGGTTGATGAATCCCAATTCAACGAGGATGCTCGGCATGGCGGTCTTCCAAAGTACCAGAAAACCAGCCTGTTGCACACCTCTGTCGTGACGACCCCTGCTGGCAAACTGCTTTTGCACCTTGTCGGCGAGGTCGAGGCTTTGGCTTTGGTAGAGGCTCTGCGAAAGTGAGAAAAGGATATAGGCCTCAGTGCTGTTCGGGTCAAAATTGTCGTAAGCGTCGGTGTTGTCTTCCAACAAGATCGCCGCGTTCTCCTTCTTTGCCACAGCGAGGTTTTTCTCGTTTTTCGACTCACCCATGACAAAGGTTTCGGCGCCATAGGCCGAATTGGCGGTCTCGGTGGAGTTGCAGTGTATGGAGATGAACACGTCGGCGTTGTTGCTGTTGGCGATGGCGGCGCGTTCGCTCAGTTCGACGAACTTGTCCGTCTTACGGGTATAAATGACCTTCACGTCAGGCAGGTTCTCTTCGATATAAGCGCCTAACTTGAGCGCAACAGCCAAATTGAGCGCCTTTTCCGTCGTCAACTTGCCCAAGGCCCCCGTGTCCTTGCCACCGTGACCCGCATCTATGACGATAGTTTGAATCTTTTCACCTTTTTGGGAAAAGACACACAAAGGCAACAGAAAAATCAAGCAAAAAACACCAAATCGGGAAATCTTTCGTTCTATCATACTGAGTTTGTTAATTAATGCGCGAAGAAAAACTATCTTTGCACCGAATTTCAAACGCAAAAGTAATCGTTTTCACGTTGATAGAACGCTCGGTACATAAGAAATATTTTTCAACAGCGGCTTTTTGTCTGCTCGCTGGGATGACCGTGCTATTCTACGGATGCAAACAAACTGCTCATATTGAGACAATTACACACAACCCCAACCCCACAACAGCTGATAGCACGGTATTGATTCATGAGCGCATCGTTGACACGATTACACTGGTTACAGACCCGGTTGCTGCGGCACAAGGCCCTGTGTTGGATACGATTAATGCTGCGGCGGATTCTTTGGCGATGGGTTCAGACACCCTTGTAGAGACGCGTTTTATCACTTCTCACGAAACGGATTCCATCGTTGAAACGCAGGATACCACGGCCAACGACAGCCTCAAACCAGCGCGCCGCCGCATCACGCCACGACGCTCCGAGTCGGCCATCGAGACGAAGGTGATCTGCTCTGCTGCCGATTCGTCGTACCGCGACATGAGCAAGAAGAAAATCTTCTACTTCGGCAATGCCAAGGCTGAATACGACGACATTATCCTTACAGCCGACTACCTTGAATTCGACCTTGAGACCAGCACCTGCATCGCCCGTGGCGTTGCTGACTCGTTGGGCAAGATCCACGGACGCCCCGTCTTCACGCAAGGTGAGTCGACCTTCGAGGCGGCAGAGATGATGTACAACTTCAAGACGAAGAAAGGCATCATCACCAAGGTATGGACCGAGGAACAAGGTGGCTACCTACACGGCGAACGTGTCAAGCGAATGGACGACAACACCATCAACATCCGATCGGGCGGCTATACCACCTGCGACCTCAAAGAACATCCACACTACCAATTCAAGTTCACCAAAGCCAAAGTCATCCCCGACGACAAAATCGTCACCGGCCCCATTTACATGACCATCGCCGACATCCCCTTGCCGCTGGCCCTGCCTTTCGCCATCATTCCCAACACCAAAGGCAAGAAATCAGGCCTCATCATCCCCACTTATGGCGAATCGGCTAACCGAGGCTTCTACCTTGAAAACGGCGGTTATTACTGGGCCATCAACGACAACTACGACTTGCAGGTCCTGGGCGACATCTACACCCGAGGCAGCTGGGGCATCAAGCCGACCTTCCGTTACAACAAACGCTACCGTTTCAACGGCTCGTTGGCCTTGGGCTTCGCCGTCAACAAGATAGGCTCGAAAGGTGCCGCCGACTACCAAGAGAGCACCGACTTCAAGATCCATTGGACACATAAGCAAGACCCAAAGGCCCATCCACGGCGCAACTTCACGGCCAACGTCAACATCGTCAGCTCCAACTTCAACAAATACAACGCTCAAACAATCAACGACCAGCTGAGTAATACCTTCCAGTCGAGCATCAGCTATCAGACCAACTTCGCGGGCAAGGTCTACCTCACCCTCAACGCCAGCCATAGCCAAAACACGCTGACGCGCCAGTTCACCGCCTCGCTGCCCGAGATCACCTTGAACGTCAACACCTTCTATCCCCTGAAAAACGTGGGCAAGTCGGGCAAGAGACGCTGGTATCAAAGCCTGAGCATGGGCTACACGATGAACGGGAAAGCCTACATCAACGATGTGGACACCGTGCTTTTCCACGGCCTCACCGATGATTTCGGAGGTTGGGCCAGGAAAATGTTCAGCAACCATGTCCAGACAGGCATCTCCCATCGCATGCCCATCAACGCCACCATCAAGCTGTTCAAGCATTTCTCGTGGACCAATTCATTGACACTCAATGATTATATGTATTTCAAGCGCTTCGAGCAGCAGTGGATTGATGATGGCGAAGGTACGGGGCATATACAAACCGACACCCTACACGGCTTCTACAATCTGGTGGACTTTAGCGCCAGCAGCAACATCACCACCAAGGTGTATGGCATGGTCAACTTCGCCCATGGCCCCATCCGTGCCATCCGTCATGTGTTCACGCCGACCATCGGCTTCACCTACCGGCCCAACTTCGGCGACCCAAGATGGGGTGTGTATGGCTCCTATGTCGATGGCAACGGTGACGAGAGAGTCTACAACAAGTTCGGCAACGCCTTGTACGGCACGCCTTCGCAAGTCCAACAGGGGCTGCTGACCTATAACTTCGGTAACAACCTGGAAATCAAAGTGCCATCCAAATCCGACACCATCACAGGCGTGAAGAAAATCCCGATTTTAGAGTCGTTCAGCATCTCGGGCAACTATGACGTCACCAAGGACTCGGTCAACTTCTCCCCCATCTCCATCAGCGGCCGCACCACGTTGTTCAAGAAGCTAGGCATCAACTACAGCAGCTCATGGGACCCCTATGCCGCCGACTCGTTGGGACGCCGCATCAACCGCTTCGAAATCCTCGACAACAACAGGCTGTTCCGAAAGACCGGATCGTCGTGGAGGTTCAGCCTCAGCTATTCCTTCAGCCAAAACGACTTCAAAAAACTCCGCGGCGAAAAAGGCAGCGAAGACATCCGCAACGAGATCAACGAAAACGCCAGGAGGTCGGGCTTGTACGACCCTGACGAACTCAACGAGATCCTTGGCAACCCCAACGCCTACATCGACTGGACCACGCCATGGTCGCTGACGCTCAGCTATAACCTCACCTACACGACTTCGCTGGCCTACGCTGCCTTCATGGGCATCGCCACCAACACATATGTACACACCCTCGGCCTTAACGGCAACATCAACATCACACCGAAGTGGAAGGTGACCTTCTCAACAGGTTGGGACTTCGTGAAAAACGAAATCACCTACACCAACATCAGTGTCTATCGAGACCTGCACTGCTGGGAGATGCGCTTCAACTGGATCCCCATCGGCAGCTACAAGAGCTGGAACTTCACCATCAACGTGAAGGCGCAAGCCTTGAAGGACTTGAAGTATGAGAAGAAGAAGGACTATCGCGATAATTAGACTATAACAACAAAATGATTGGTCATGAAAACCCTTATTCTTCGTTCCTCGTTCCAGACGGATGACTTCGTCCTTCACGAATACGCCGAACTGCTCCAAAGGTTGGAAAAGGAATGCCATGCGGAAATCCAAATCATAGGTGACGAAATGGTAGAGACGGTGCATGCACCGTCTCTACAAAAAACGTTACCCGATGCGGTGATGATCGCCACCGGTGGCGTGGAGAACCTATTCAAACGCCTCTGGGCTGCCATCGACGTTGAAATGATGTGCACACCGCATCGCCCCAAAACCGTCACGATGATTGCCGACGGACGCAACAATTCCTTGGCCGCCGCCTTGGAAATATTGACCTATCTGGGCAACAATGGCATGGAGGGAAGGATTGTGCATGGGACGAATGATGAAATAATATCGACCCTTGTAGAGACGCGATTAATCGCGTCTCTACGGGGTCGGATTGGATTGTTTGGCCAACCCTCGGATTGGTTAATCGCCAGCGGTGTAGATCGTGGTTATCTTCAGCAAAAATATAGCATCGAAACCGTTGACATCGACCTGCAACGCCTCATCGATGGCATCAAGGGCATCCCACAAACCGAGGCCGAGAAGGTGGCACAAGACATCGTTAAACGGTCCAAAGGTGTCGTTGAGCCCTCATCCGCCGACATGCTGGAGGCCGCCAAGGCCTATCTCGCCATCAAAAGAATCTGCCAAGAGGAACGCCTTGATGCCTTCACCATCCGCTGTTTCGACATCGTGAAGGCCTGCGGCACGACAAGTTGCCTGGCCTTGGCGCTGCTCAACGACGAAGGCATCGTGGCGGGCTGCGAAGGCGACATGCAGACCCTGCTCAGTATGCTGTTGGCGAAACGCCTGTGCGGCGAGGTGGCATTCATGGCCAACCCGTCGAACCTCACCGATAAAACGTCCATGCTGGCACATTGCACCATCCCGCTCACCATGTGCGACGAGACCATCGTCCGCTCTCATTTCGAGTCAGGCATCGGCGTGGCCATACAAGGCCTGCTGCCGCTGACCGACTACACCTTGTTTAAATGGGGCGGTTCCCAGCTGGACCGTTATTTCGTTACGGAAGCCCAAGCCATCGAGACTCCTTACAGCAACCATTTCTGCCGCACGCAGATTACGCTCAATGTAAATTTGAAGCCTTACCTGCTACAGCATTCCATCGGCAACCACCACGTCATCATCCGCGGGCGGCATGCCGACGAAATCCACCGATTCATGCGGCAGAACGGTATTACCGTGGCATCTCATAGAGATTGAATGTAAGATTGCCGTATACGGCATGGGCTGTACAAACGCCACCAATCTCAATCCATTTGATAGGCTTTACCGAAAGGCCAACGCCATAGTTGAAATGGCTGTAGACGGCCTCACGATCATAATCGTGGTATATGGAACGGCTTTCGTAATCTATATTAATCGTACTGCAATCCGTCCATCCCGTTGTTTCATTACTGTAGCCGATTAGAGGCGTGAGAATCAACCAACGTGTGACAGGGATCTTGTAACCCGCATTAATGGTTAAGGCAGTATGGTCATGATATATATCCGGACTAATCTTATTGCCCCAACGATGCTCAGGAGACTGATACATAAAGTCCATATAAACTCCAAAAAACGAAGCGCTTAACCCACCACCAAAGCCAGAGTATGTATTGTCGATTTGTCCATTAAAATGATAACCCACCACACCGACATTGAGACCGAAGGTGATATCTTGGCGGTTTTGGCTAAAATCAAACCATTGTGCTCTTGCGCTGCCTACAGTAAGTACCAACATGGCAGCAATGATAAAAAACTTTCTTTTCATTTTATTGTAAATTGTATTGTTAAAAGATAGGGAGCCTGTCGTTAGGCCCCCTATTGAATTGTTCAGTAAACTGATTGTTTATTACATCATCAGGAACGACATCATCACACCAGCAGCAACGGCGGAACCGATAACGCCGGAGACGTTCGGGGCCATGGCATGCATGAGCAGGTGGTTCGACGGGTCGTACTTCTGACCTTCCACTTCGACGACGCGAGCGCTATCGGGCACAGCCGAAACGCCAGCGGCACCAATCATCGGGTTGATCTTCTCCTTCAGGAAGAGGTTCATAAACTTGGCTCCCAGCAGACCGCCAGCGGTGGCCACGCAGAACGAAAGGGCACCGAGGACGAAGATCTCGATGGAACTCATGGTCAGGAACACGGAGGCTTGCGTCGAAGCACCCACCGTGAGACCCAAAATCATGGTCACGATGTCAATCAACGGGTTGGAGGCGGTGTTTTGCAAACGCTTCACCACGCCCGACTCCTTGATGATATTGCCGAAGAACAGCATACCCAACAGCGGCAGGGCCGTGGGGCTGATGAAGGTGGTCAGGATGAGGCCGACGACGGGGAACATGATCTTTTCGGTCTTGTTCACCATACGCGGGGCGCGCATCTTGATGAGGCGTTCTTCCTTGGTGGTCAGCAGACGGATGATAGGCGGCTGGATCACGGGCACCAAAGCCATGTAGGAATAGGCTGCGATGGCGATGGGACCGATGAGGTTGCGCGTGCCGTTCATGCCGTTGGCCAAACGCGACGAGAGGAAGGGGACCGTCGGCACCACCGATGATGCCGATGGCACCAGCCTCACGCAGGTTGAAACCAAGATACAAGGCACCGATGAAGGTGAGGAACACACCCAATTGGGCGGCGGCACCGAGAATCATCAGCTTGGGATTGGCGATGAGCGACGAGAAGTCGGTCATGGCACCGATGCCCAAGAAAATCAAGGGCGGATAGACACCCGAGGTCACGCCGAAGTACAGGTAGTTCAGCACACTGCCTTTTTGGTAAAGACCCGTTTGGAGGTTCAGTTCACCGCTTTGGAACACTTCACCCAAGAAGGCTTTCACGTTCTCGATTTCCGTGGCCGCCAAGCCATATTCGGTCAACTTAAGGTGGTCGACCTCCTTGATGGCCTCGCTCAACACCATGTGTTTGTTGCCGTCGCCGTCAAAGATGGTGAGCAGCATGGCTTTGGCTGTCTCCAAGTCGAAGCTATAGGCCCCTGAGGCTATGGCGTTTTGCGCAAAGTCGATGGCTTCTTGGAGCGTGACGCCCGTGCCTTGGAAGAACGGGATGTTGCCGCAGATGATACCCGTGCCAATCGGGATGAGCAGCATAGGCTCAAACTCGAAACGGACGGCCAGGAAGATGAAGAGGATACCCACCAGAATCATGATGAGGTTACCGATCTTGCAGTTGCGGAAGCCCGTAAGCAGCCAGAAGTTGCCCAAGCCTTCCTTCAGGCGTTCGTTGGTTGTCATTTCCTTCACTTCGGCCTTGGCCACGTTGGCTTTCTTGACGTTCTTGCCTTCCAAAGCCGTGACGCGTTGGTCGAGGTTCTCGATTTGCTGTCCAAGTTCAGCCGTCTTTGCCGATTCGGCCACGACGGCGTCAGCGATTTCGGCCAACTGGGCATTGCTTTGCTCAGCGGTCATCTCGCTCACCTGCTCGGTCTTCGCGAGGTCGGCGACCTTGGTGGCGAACATCGGGTTGTTGACAACCAGCATGTTCAGCAGCATCAAGAGCACCAACGAGCCGATGATGACCGCAGGTTTTCTGTAGATACTTTTCTTGCCTAACATGACCTTATCCGATTACGATTAAAGTATCACCTTGGAGCACATTGTCGCCCTGGCGGCAGTTGATGGCGGTGATGGTACCGTCAGCCTCGGCCAGCAGGTTGTTTTCCATCTTCATGGCTTCGTACATGAGCAGTTTGTCGCCCTTCTTGACGGCGTCGCCTTGCTTTACGAAGATCTGCATGATGGTTCCAGGAAGCGGAGCGGCCATCTTGTAGCCTGCGCCACCGGCGGCGGCAGGTTTCGGAGCGGCACTCTGGGCAGGTGCGCTTGCGGCGGGCTTGGCAGCCGGACGGGCCACGGGAGCCACCACAGGAGCGGCCTGCTCTTCCATTTCCACTTGATATTCGGTGCCATTCACATTGACGGTGGCGATGTTGCCCTCAATGTTCTGGACTTCTACTTCGTATGGTTTCCCACTAATGGTGAATTTGAATTTTTTCATTGCTTGAATAATTAATGATTCCAGTGTCTAACTCCGTAATTTTTGTCGTTCCACGAGGTCTGGTGACGCTCGATGGTGATGACGTTGCTCTCCTCGTCGTGGAGGTTGGTCGTAAGGTACAGGGCCATGCCGATGGCGGCTTGCACCTCAGCGGGGATCTCACCTTCAGCCAGCTTGACAGCAGGTTTCACCGTCTCAGGCTTCACTACCTTCACCTCGTTCTTCTTGGTGTCCTTTTTCTTGAAATAGGAAGCCACGCCGCTGAAGATCATCGAAAGGATGGCGAGGGCGAGGATGACGATGAGGAATCCCGCGATGGTGACGATCCAGCCTTTGGTGTAGACCCAATCTTCGTGAGCCAACAGTAATGTAAATTGTAACAGTTTCATCGTTTCAAGGATTTACGGTTACAGCGGGATATTCGAATGTTTCTTCTCGGGGTTGGCGAGGCGTTTCGTCTCAAGCGTACGCAAGGCACGGATGACACGGAAACGGGTGTTGCGCGGCTCGATCACGTCGTCGATGTAGCCGAACTTGGCGGCCTCATAGGGGTTGGCGAACTTCTTGGTGTATTCATCCACCTTCTTGGCGACGAACTCGGCGCGCTCTTCGGGATTCTCGATCTCTGCAATCTTCTTGCCATCGAGCACCTCAACGGCACCGCTGGCACCCATGACGGCGATTTCGGCGGTCGGCCAAGCATAGTTGACGTCGTTACGCAGCTGCTTACAGCCCATCACAAGGTGGGAACCACCGTAGGACTTACGCAGGGTAACGGTGACCTTCGGCACAGTGGATTCGCCGTAGGCATAGAGCAACTTGGCGCCGTGGACGATGATACCCGCATACTCTTGACCTGTACCAGGCAGGAAGCCGGGGACGTCGACCAAGGTCACAATCGGGATGTTGAAAGCGTCGCAGAAACGGACGAAACGGGCACCCTTACGTGAAGCGTCGCAGTCCAAAACACCAGCGAAGAAGGCTGGGTTGTTGGCCACGATACCGACCGACATGCCATCGAAACGGGCGAAGCCGACGATGATGTTCTTGGCGTAGTTCTTATGGATTTCGAGGAAGTCGCCATTGTCGACGATGGCATTGATGATGTCACCGACGTTGTACGGCTTGTTCGGGTTGTCGGGGATGATCTGGTTGAGTGCATCTTCCATACGGTCGATGGGGTCGTTGCATTCCACGAGCGGAGCATTCTCCATGTTGTTCTGCGGGATGAAGGAGATGAGTCTGCGGATGATGGCAAGACCTTCCTCTTCAGTTTCAGCAGCGAAGTGGGCCACACCCGACTTCTGGCTGTGGATGCGGGCACCACCGAGGTCGTCAGTGCTGACATCCTCGCCGATGACGGTCTTCACAACTTTTGGACCCGTGAGGAACATGTAACTACCCACATTGGTCATGATGATGAAGTCGGTCAGTGCGGGAGAATACACGGCGCCGCCGGCGCAGGGACCGAAGATGGCCGAAATCTGCGGGATGACACCCGAAGCGTTGATGTTGCGCTGGAAGATTTCAGCGTAACCGGCGAGGGAACGTGAGCCCTCCTGGATACGGGCACCGCCCGAGTCGCAGATGCCGATGACGGGAGCGCCAACTTTCATGGCTTGGTCCATCACCTTGCAAATCTTCAACGACATGGTCTCACTCAAGGCGCCGCCAAACACGGTGAAATCTTGGGCGTAGACGTAGACGACGCGGCCGTCGATAGTACCATGACCAGTGACGACGCCGTCGCCGAGGTACTGTTGCTTGTCGAGACCGAAATCGACGGTGCGATGGGTCACGAACATGTCAGTCTCTTCGAAGCTGCCTTCGTCGAGCAGGATGGCGATGCGTTCGCGGGCAGTCATCTTGCCCTTCGCATGTTGGGAGTCGATGCGCTTCTGGCCGCCACCGAGACGGGCCTCGTTGCGCTTCTCCAACAGTTCTTGTATTTTCTGTTCGATTAACATAGATGTATTGTGTATTGAATATTATCTAATTGACTCGGGACGCGGGACTGCGGGACACGGGACTCTCCATGTCTCGCGTCTCGTGTCTCGAAGTCTCGTGTCTTACTTATTCTTGTCCTCGCAAAATTCGGTCAGCACACCGAAAGTCGATTTCGGGTGGAGGAAGGCGATGCTCAAGCCTTCGGCACCGCCGCGCGGGGCTTGGTCGATGAGACGGATGCCGGCTTCCTTGGCTTCTTCGAGGTGACCTTCAAGGTCTTCCACGGCGAAAGCGATGTGATGCATGCCGCCACGGCCGTTGTTCTTCTCGATAAAAGCGGCGATGGTGCTCTCGGGGCTGGTGGGCTCCAACAGCTCGATTTTGGTCTGGCCGCAACGCAAGAAAGCGGTCTTTACCTTTTGGTCGGCGACTTCTTCAATGGCATAGCACTTGGTGCCAAGCAGTTTTTCAAAGAAAGGAATGGACTCGTCCAAGCTTGTGACGGCGATTCCAATGTGCTCAATGTGAGTAGGTTGCATGATTTATTCGAATAATTTTTTGTTAAAAAATACAAATGGTGAATTCACGGTGCAAAGGTATAACATTTTTCGGGGGTTTCCAATTATATTTTTGGGATATTTCAAGAAAATATTCAAATCAATATTTAATGAGAATAAACATATTTTTCACATCTTCTTTGGTTTATCAATATTCATCCTTTTGACTCGCACTGTAGAAGGAGGAAGAAGCACTAATTATGAGTTGGTCAAGGGGCAGTTATTATTTGGACCCTGAGGAAATCTGCCTAAAAAATCGAGATTTCCTCAGTACTGAAAATTAAAATTTGTATCTTTGCGCCGTAAAATCAATGAATTATGCTCATAGGAAGAAAACAAGAAAAACAACAATTGCTCGATTTATTGGAATCGGACCAATCGGAATTTGTCGCAGTGTATGGCCGCCGGCGTGTCGGCAAAACCTACCTTGTCAGGGAGGCCTTCGGATACCATTTTGCTTTTCAACACACGGGCATTTTGGATGCTTCGCTTCAAGAGCAATTGACTGAATTTCAGCAATCCCTAAAATCATCGGGCTATAGGAAATGTCCTGAACCCGCCAACTGGCACGAAGCCTTCCACTTGCTTTCCAAATTGTTGGAGAAGTCAAAAGACACGAAAAAGGTAGTCTTCATTGACGAGTTACCATGGATGGACACGCTAAACTCCAACTTTATCCGTGCATTAGACCATTTTTGGAACGGTTGGGCTACTGCCCGAAAAGACATCATTTTGATTGTTTGCGGAAGTGCCACTTCGTGGATTATCAACAAGGTCATTATGAACTACGGAGGCCTGCACAACCGCTTGACCCGACAGATTTTTCTCCGTCCTTTCACGTTGGCAGAATGCGAGCAATACAGCCAAGACCGAAAACTGGGCTTTACGCGAAAGCAACTATTGGAAGGCTATATGGCTCTTGGTGGCATTCCTTATTATTGGAGTTTTCTGCAAAAAGGCAAAAGCCTCGCAGAAAACTTCGACAGGATGTTCTTCGCAGAAAACGGAGAGATGACTCGTGAGTTTGACGCACTTTACGCCTCTCTTTTCCGCAACCCCGAACCGCACATTGCCATTATCAAAGCCCTGTCAACCAAGAAGTCGGGATTAATGCGAAATGAAATCCTGACCGAAACTGGCTTGGACGACAACACCACCTTCATCAAGGCCTTGAAGGAACTTGAGCAATGCGGCTTCGTTAGGAAATACACCTGTTTGGGCAAAATTAGCAAGGATGCCTTGTACCAACTGATGGACAACTTTACGCTGTTTTACTTCAAGTTCATGCAAGAAAACACAAACGGCAACCCACATTTCTGGACTTCGAGCCTCAATACATCAACGCACAACACTTGGGCGGGATTGGCTTTTGAAAGGGTGTGTCTGCAACATCTGTCGCAAATCAAGGCAGCACTAGGTTTTGCGGCAGTCATCAGCACGGCGCACTCGTGGACTTTCAAGCCTAAATCCGATGATAGCGACCAGCTAGGCGTTCAAATTGACCTACTCATCGACCGCAACGACGAGGTCATCAACCTATGTGAGATGAAATATTGCAATGATGTTTATTCCATCGACAAAAACGAAGATGAGAAATTGCGTCACCGCCAAGCCGTTTTCATTCGTGAAAGTAAAACTAAAAAAGCGGTGCAACTTACCATGATTACCACATACGGCCTCGCCAAAGGAGGTTATTCCGACGACATCCAAAACCAAGTAAGGATGGAGGATTTATTCAAAATTGGAATAGAATGAAAACAATGTAAACTATTTATAATTAAATAGTTATCAAAATTCATAAGTTTTGAACCCTGAGGAAATCTGCCTAAAAAATCGAGATTTCCTCAGTAGTAAAAATTAAAGTTGTATCTTTACCATCGCAGAATCAACAAATTACGCTTTAAAAAAACAGAGAAATAAACGCAGAAATCTTATTGAAACCAATCAAAAAGACCCCTTCCGTTGATTGCTGCAAGTCTAGCAATCGGAAGGGGTCTTTTTAGGGGTACGTCAGAGATGACCTAAGCTTAGAGCTTAATGGTCAAACCAGCGTTGAGCCAGCTCATGTAGCCTGAGTAGTTGAATTCCACTTCAACACCGATTTTGGGAGTGAAGTAGTAACGGGCACCGATGAGCTCACCGTGGCAGAATCCCCAGTGGTTATAAGGGCTGTACACGTCATCATCATGCCAGTTAGTATAATGATAATCATAAGTGTAGGAATAATGACGCATGGCAATACCAAGCATCACACCAGCATGGACTTCGAAATCCTTGGTGATGTTCAAACCGTAGGTAGCTCTCGGCATGATACCGATATTCGTCCAACGTTCGGTGTAATCATAATAGTATCCATCATAGTGCCAGGCACGGGTGTTGTAACCGACGAAGGCACCAACAGTGAAGTGACCCTTCCACCATGAATCGATCAGGGTGTAGTCATAGGTGACGTTGGCACCGAAGCCAGGATAGTAACCACCATGAATACCGAGAACTGAAGAGCCCTTCGGGTTCGGGTTTTCAATAGCTTGAGCGGTTTGGCTCATTGCAAAGGTCATGAAAGCGACCATCAGAAGCATAAAAACTTTCTTCATTTTGATTCAATTTTTGGTTAGGCTCTTGATTTTCAATTAAGTTTACCTCCTTCGGCATAAGAGCCTTTCACGCCTCTGGAGGCTTTTTTGACTTGCTTTTCGCGGCAAAGATACAAATTATTTTTGTAAGCGATGCTTTTTTCAACAATAATAGGTCTTATCTTTACCAAATCACTTATGGACTCTACGAACGAAGTTCTCCACTTCAGGCACACCGCCTTGGTAGACGAGGTATCCGTTGTAGGGTTCTCTCGGGGTGATCTCGCTGTTGACAGGCGTGAGCATGATGCGCTTCACTTCTTCCCTGTCGTGCGTCTGACCCAAAGCCCAGCCCAACTTGATGTAGGCGGTCTCGGCAAGCATGTTGCCCGCCGGGATGATGCCGCGGTTCATCAAGTCACGACCGGTGTCGTAGACGAACATGTGGGCATAGCCCCAGATGGTCTGGACGCACATGTACTGGTGCACACCCTTGTCGGTGGCGCGCTGGATGGCGTCAAACATTCCCTTGTTGACGTGACCCAAGCCCGTGCCGTCCCAAATAATGCCCTGATAGCCATTGTCGACCAAGGCGTCAAGCACATCGGGCTTCATGCCAGGATAATAGTACAGGATGGCCACGCGGTCGTCGAAGGTCGGGATGATCTTCACGTCGCGGTCTTGACGGCGGTGGTTGTAGACTTCCTTGATCGGCACCACACCGTTCTTTCTGTCGACGGTGGCGACGGGCGCGTCACCGATGGTACGGAAGGTGGAACGATAGCTGGAGTGCATCTTACGCACACGCGTACCACGGTGCAGGAAGCCGTATTCGTCGGAGGTGGGACCGAACATGCATACCATCACCTCGGCCACATCGCCGTGACCGGCAGCGGTCATGGCATGCATCAGGTTCAAGGCGGCGTCGGACGACGGACGGTCGGACGAACGCTGCGAACCGACCAATACGATCGGCACAGGCAGGTTCTGGCACATGAAGGTCAAGGCAGCGGCGGTGTGGGCCAAGGTATCCGTACCGTGACCGATGACGATGCCGTCGATGCCGTTTTGGATCTCCTCACCAATTTTTTTGGCCAGGGCGATGTACTCCTTGGGCGACATGTTCTCGGAGAACACGGCGAACACCTTCTCGGTGTCGAGGTTGCAGATGTCGGCCAGCTCCGGCACGGCGCCATACAATTCACCAGGCGAGAAAGCGGGAATCACAGCACCCGTGCGGTAGTCGAGACGCGAGGCGATGGTACCACCCGTGCCGAGCAGCTTCACATGCGGAAGACCCTCGGTGTAAGGGAATTCCTTCTCCGGAATGTGGTAGTTGGCTTTCTTGTAGTCGAGCTCCACCATGCTGGTGATGGTGCTGATGTCGACACCGATGTTGTAACCCGTGTTGACCTTCATCACGATATGCTGGTCGTCCTGGAAGGCAGCGCGAGGCAGGATCGTGCCTTTGAAGAGGCCACCCGTGGTCTGGCACTCGGCCTGACTCCACACGCGGCAGTTGTATTTCTTGAGCACCTCAAGCGAGGCACCCCAATATCCTTGGAAAAAATCTTCAGCCATGTTCTTCTTTATTTGATGTTGTTAGCCAATTCTTTCATTTCGATGTTACCCATCGCTTCCTTCATCTGACCCATGATCCAGTTCTGGCGGTCGAGGTCGCTGCACGACTTCTTCTTCGGGGTGAAGCCAGCGCAGAGATTGTCGAGCTTGGTGAGCAGGTCGTCCTTAGCATAGCGCTTGAAGCCCATCTTGTCGAGCACCTGCTGCATGTCCATTGAGGCATCCTCAACCAAAGCGGGAGCCATGTACCATGCCAGACGGTAGTCCAGACCCTGTTCCTTCAGGAAGGCGAAGAGCTTGTACAAGGTCTCGCCGTTGAACTTCGAGGCGGCGTTCTTACCCAAAAGGTGCTTGAGTCTCATGCCGACAAAGCGACCGACGGTGCGGCCGTCCACGCCGAGTTTCTCGACGACTTCGGCCATGGCAGGATACCAGTTCTTTGCGAAGATGTATCTGAAGCAGTCCTCAGGCACATTCCACTCCTTGAGTTTATAGTAACGGTCGATGATTTCGGTGGGCAGCTCGGCACGCATGGCCTTGATGTAAGCCGGGTCGAGCGGGATGGGAGCCGAGTCGGTGTCGGGATACATACGGTCGGCACCGGGGAGCACGCGCTCAAAGATGGTGATGCCGTTGCAGATGGCCTTACGGGTTTCCTTCGGCACGCCGTCGAAGGCCATGAGGCAACGCTCTTCCACCGTCTCGATGGCAGTAGGCATGTCTTCCTTGGGACCCCAAACAAGGACGAGGGCGTCTTCGTCGGTGGCATGGACTTTCTTGCCCAATCTGTGCCATTGGGCATGCGTCAGCACAGGTTCCAGCATCTCGTCGTGAAGCATGTTGGGACGCTCGAGGCAGGCGATGACCTTCAGGCGGTCGGCGATTTCGTCGGCGAACATCTTGCCAGGTTGGGTGAAGTGCGACAGCACGCCACGGAACTTCGGCAGCTTGATGAGTTTCATCGCGCCACCCTTGGCCTTGTTGTCGAGGATAGGCATGTAGTCGGTAGCAAACGAAACGTCGGCCACTTCCACTTTCCAGCCTTCCTTGCCGATTTCGCGGTTGAGGCGCTCTTGCAACTGTACCAATGACCATTGGCGGAAACACTCGTTGTGCGACAATTCGGGGATCCACTTGGCATGTTGCACACCCTTCAGCTCGATGCGGGTGCCGCCCGTGCAGCTCACGTTGACATCTTGACGACCAGCGCCCATGCCCGTGCGGACAAGGCCCGTGCTACGGCCAAGGAAACGGATGTATTCGCAGGTCTCGCGCAACTCGTCGGGGTTCTTGCAGTCGGGATAGGTGACAGTCTCGATCAACGGCACGCCGAGACGGTCTGTTTGATAGACGCGGCGGTGGCCAATGTCGCTGATTTCACGGCAGGCGTCTTCTTCGATGCTCAGCTGAATGAGGCGGATGTCCTTCTTCGGCAGCTTGAGCAGGCCTTCCACGCCGACGATGGCGGTACGTTGGAAGCCCGTCGGGATGGAGCCGTCGAGGTATTGTTTACGGGTGATATGCACCTCGCCCACGATGTTCAGGTTCGAACGCAGAGCGATGACGATGGCGTTGTGCAGTGCCTCCTTGTTGATGGGGAACGGCGGGGTGTCGTCGATGTCGTAGGTGCAGGCGGTGCCGTTCTTGATGTGGTAGACGATTTCCTTCTTCGTCTTGAACTCCATCAAGGCCGTGCCGTCGTATTCGCCCAGCTCGGAGAGCGTCGGGCGCATGTGACGGATCAACTCGGCATCGTATTCCTCAAACTTGTTGAATTGTCCGGCGGGACAGTGGCAGAACAGCTTCTCCTTGGTCTTGATTTGCTGGTGCACTTCGAGTCCCGACATGAAGCCTATGCGGTCATAGTCTTCCTGGGTGGCTTTTTTGCGCTCCACGTAGCCGGCCTGTTGCTTGGTCTGCTCGTAGTTGGCGCGGGGGTCAAAGTTCGTGCTCATTATTTATTATTTAATTGTATTGCTATATTCTTATACGGCCCTTCGACGGGCTCAGGGGCCTAAAGGCTCAAAAATAATCGGCTAAAATAGGAAATAATCGGATTGAAAATTTGAAAAAATGAATTATTTTTTTCCTTTTCCGGTTTTGTTATAAGAAATATTCTTACATTTGCAGTGTAAAACGAAACAACATGAGCAGAACAGTAACCGCATCCATAGGTCCGCATTACGAGGAATTCATACAGAAAAGCATCCTCGGTGGTAGATACAACAACGCCAGCGAGGTCATTCGCGCAGGGCTTCGCTGCTTGGAAGAAGAAGAAGCGCAACTAGCGGCTCTCAGAGCAGCTATCGAGGAAGGCGAAGCCAGTCCAGATGTTGAAGATTTCGACCCTGACAAGTTTCTCCAAGAGCTGAAAGCAAAATACAGGGCAAATGGCTGATTATATCCTATCCAAAAAGGCGCAAGATGACCTTCGCAAGATTTGGCACTATACCGCTGAAACTTGGTCGGAAAGGCAAGCGGACATCTATTTCCAAGAATTGATTCAATCTTTGAATCTTATTGCCCACGACCCCAACTCTGTGGGACGTTCCTACGAGGAAATACGAGCAAACTACCGCTACCGAGGTTTCCACTCTGGAAGACACATCATCTTTTATCGCATACTGCAAAACGGTAAAGTTAGAATCGTCAGAATCCTTCACGAACGGATGGATTTCAAGAAACATTTGTAGAGACGCGATTAATGGCGTCTCTACCGGTTTATTTACCATCGTCGATCGTCCTTGCAATCTTTTCGATGTTCAGGCTGCGGGCCGAGGCGTCGATGATGTCTTTGTAAATACCACCTTTCTTATATATGGCGTCCGGGTCGCCTGACTCTTCCACGTGACCCGTCTTCAGCGCATAGACCATCTCGCTGTCGATGATCTGTGAGATGCTGTGCGAGATGATGATGACGGTACGGTCTTTTTTGATGGCGTCGAGGCTGTTCTTGATTTGCTCGGTGGCAATGGCATCGAGGCTGGCGGTAGGCTCGTCAAGGAAGATGATGGGCGGGTTCTTCAGGAACATACGCGCGATGGCGATGCGCTGCTGCTGGCCACCCGAGAGGTCGGAGGCCTTGTTCTCGAACTGCTTGGGCAGTTCCATAATCTGGTCGTAGATGTACGACTTCTTGGCAGCCTCCACCACTTCCTCATGGGTGGCGTTGGGGTTGCCGTAGAGGATGTTCTCCTCGATGGTGCCGTCAAAGATATGATTCTTCTGAAGCACGAGTCCGATGTTCTCACGCAGGTATTTGGTGTCGTATTCGCGCAAGTCGACGCCATCGAGGGTGATGATGCCCGTCTGCGGCTCGTAGAACTTGTCCAGCAGGTTGACGATGGTACTCTTGCCCGCGCCCGACAGTCCCACCAAGGCCGTGATCTTGTTCGGCTCAATCTTCATGTTGACGTCGAAGAGGGCTTGGTTGCCGTTGGGATAGGTGAAGTCGACATGTTGAAGCTCGAAGAGACCATGTATCTTCTCGGGTCTGTAGCTGCCCGAAGGCTCCACTTCGTCTTCCGCGTCGAGGATGCCGAAAAAGCCCTCGGCGTAAATCAAGGCGTCGTTGACGTCGTCGAAGATGCGTTGCAGCTGGGTGATGGGTGCGATGACGTTGCTAAACAGCATCACGTGGTACATGATCTTACCGATGGTCATGCCGGGATAGCCTATTAATACAAGGTATGCCGTCAGGATGATGACCAGCACCGTGCCGACTTGCTTCACGAAGCTCTTCACGCCATTATAGTAGAAGGCCACCTTACGTGTCTTCATCTGGTTCTCGGTCACCTGGTTTTGGATGTCGAGCTGCTTCTGCCCTTCGATCTGCTCGCGGTTGAAGCTCTTGATGACGTTGATGGAGTCGATGATGTTCTTGATGCCTTGGCTTTTGGTCTCGAGGTGGCTACGCATCTCACGGCGCCAGCCTTTCAGACGCTTGGCCTGGCGGTAGGTGATCCAGAAGTAGATGGGCACAATGCCCAAGGCCACCAAGCCCACGTATACATTGGCGATAAACATCAGGATCAAGGCCAAGAGGGCGCTCGTGAACAGCGGCAACAGGTCGATGAAGAAGTTCTGCACCGTGCGCGAGAGGCTACTCACGCCTTGGTCGATACGGGCTTGGAGCTTGCCCGTGGCATTGTCGCCGGTGTTGAAAAAGGCCATCTTAAAGGTCAGCACCTTCTCGATGACGCTCTGGGCCAGGTCGCGGCTGACGAAGATACGCATGCGCTCGCCGTAGTAGTTCTGGGCGAAGGTGATGAGTGCAGAAAGGATTTCCTTGCCAAGCAGCACCACCGAGATAATGGTGACGATGCGGATGGCCTGTGCACCCCATTCCGTTCCGTTGGTCACCAAGCCATTGACTTGGTCGACGGTCCAGTCGAGCACGATGGCGTTGACCTGCGCCATCAGGGAGCCGATAAGGGTTAATATCAATGTGATAAAGACCAGCCATTTGTATGGTTTGACAAAGGGGCTGACGTTTTTGAAGAGCTGAAAGAGGTTCATAATAGCAGTTTATTACATGGCAAAAGTATAAAAAAGGAGATTGCGGGTCAAGCCCGCAATGACGCTGACGGTTGGGATTGGATACAAAAAGAAAGGCAACCCGGATGGATTGCCTTTCTTTTTTCATCGGTCGGCCTGTAGAGACGCAAGATCTTGCGTCTCTACATTGGACCAATCAATCATT